>NZ_SRHZ01000089.1 GCF_004684085.1 Stenotrophomonas maltophilia | reverse complement strand
GAGAGGACCGGAGTGGACGAACCTCTGGTGTTCCGGTTGTCACGCCAGTGGCATTGCCGGGTAGCTATGTTCGGAAGCGATAACCGCTGAAAGCATCTAAGCGGGAAGCGCGCCTCAAGATGAGATCTCCCGGGGCACAAGCCCCCTGAAGGAACCATATAGACTATGTGGTTGATAGGTCAGGTGTGTAAGTACAGCAATGTATTGAGCTAACTGATACTAATGATCCGTGTGGCTTGACCATATAACCTCAAGTTGCCTTGGCTTTACGACAACGTCGTAAGAGCATCCAAGTGCACGCTACGTCACAAGAACTATGCGAGGCTGGCGCCTTGTCCCCTAGGGACGAGTGCGACTCTCCAAAAGCCTCCCTGGTGAAATTAGCGCTATGGAACCACCCGATCCCATCCCGAACTCGGAAGTGAAACGTAGCTGCGCCGATGGTAGTGTGGCCTAAGCCATGCGAGAGTAGGTCATCGCCAGGGTTTACACCCAAAACCCCGCTGCTCACGCAGCGGGGTTTTTCTTTGTGCGCAGGAAATACTCGGTAATGCCGACGGCTGGCCGTCAAGCCCAAGGTTCTCCCCCCACGGTAGATCCACGCCATGCGTGGATCGGGAGTATCCGGGTCCTGCGCCCCCGTGGTAGATCCACGCCATGCGTGGATCGGGAGTATCCGGGTCCTGCGCCCCCGCGGTAGATCCACGCCATGCGTGGATCGGGAGTATCCGGGTCCTACGCCCCCGTGGTAGATCCACGCCATGCGTGGATGAGATGAGCGGTGCCAACCAAGGTTGGCAGCTACCAGAGCCAGGCCAACGCGACGCGTGTTGCGGTGGTTGCCGGCCAGCGGCCGGCACTACCAGGGGGCCGGAAAGGTCTTTTCCTGACCCATCACGCAAACCACGCAAACAAAGACGGCGCCCTGCGGGCGCCGTCTTGATCAGCATCGAGTTGAAGGCCGGGATCAAGCGACCAGGGCGACCTCGCGCGGTTCCTGCTGGCGGAACACCGATACCGCCTCGGTCAGCGTCCCGGCCTGCGACTGCAGCTCGCGCGCCGCGGCGGTCGCTTCCTCCACCAGTGCAGCGTTCTGTTGGGTGGCCTGGTCCATCTGCACCACGGTCTGGTTGATCTGTTCGATACCGATCGACTGCTCCTGGGAGGCGGCCGATATCTCACGCATCAGGTGGCTGACATTCTCCACGCCGCCGACAATGCCCTGCATGCGCTGGCCCGCGTCGGCCACCAGTTGTGCACCGTCGCCGACCTGGCGACCGGCTTCGTCGATCAGTTTCTTGATTTCCTGGGCCGCTGCGGCCGACCGTTGTGCCAGTACGCGAACCTCGCTGGCGACCACGGCAAAGCCGCGGCCCTGCTCGCCGGCACGTGCTGCTTCCACTGCGGCGTTCAGTGCCAGGATATTGGTCTGGAAGGCGATGCCGTCGATGACGCCGGTGATGTCGCCGATCCGCTTCGATGCGTCCTCGATGGCCTGCATGGTGTCGACCACTCGCTGCATGGCGGCGTTGCCGTCGCTGGCGGCACTCTGCGTGGACGCCGCCAATGTACTGGCTTCCCGCGCATGTGCAGCGTTCTGGCGCACCGTGGCCGTCAGTTCCTCCATCGATGCTGCGGTCTCCTGCAGGTGCGCGGCCTGGCGCTCGCTGCGCTCGGACAGTGCGCCGTTGCCAGCGGCAATCTCGCTGGCTGCCGTATTGATCGAGGCTGCGCACTGCTGGATGTGGCCCACCATCCGCGCCAGCTGCCCGGCGGTCGCGTTGGCATCGCGTTGGATCGCGGCGAAGGCGCCGTGGTATTCACCGCGCATGCGCCGGTCGAGATCACCGTTGGCCAGGGCCGAAAGCATCTGCCGCACTTCATCGACCGTGCCGCCCAGCGTATCGAGCAGCTGATTGATGCCACCGGTCAGACCATCCAGGAAGCTGGCGCCCTCGCTGGCCTGCAGGCGCTGATCGAGATCGCCGGCGGCGGCCGCGGCGACGATGCCGGCCACGGCATTCTCAAGCGCCAGCTCATGGGTGCGGTCGTGCCATTCCACGGCGAAGCCCAGCCGTGCGCCCTGCGCGTCGAACACCGGGGTAACCACCTGCGCGAAGTGCACCGGGCCGATCCGCACCTTGCCGTGATGGGTCACCTGCAGGCCGTTGAGGATGGCGCGAATGCGATCCGGGTTGGCATGGAAGCGATGGATGCTGCTGCCGACCAGGCGTTCGGCATCGAAATCGGGAAACGCCTGGCGCAGGGTGGCCTGCTGGTTGCGCAGCAGGGCCACCACCGAGCGGTTCACGTAGCGGATCACGTGATCATTGTCTGCAATCATCATCGCTGTGCGCGATGCATCCAGCGCCTGCCGGATCTGCGCGTTCTCGGCATTGGCGTCGGCTTCGCGGCCGCGTTGCGCCTGCACGTGGCGCGCGGTATCGGCCAGCGCATGCGCCAGCGAGCCCGGTGCATAGGCCGCTGTATCCGCATGTGCGCTCAGATCGGCGCCGGTGGCGATATCGCGCGCCAGTGCAGCCAAGCGGCGTGGGCCGTGACCAAGCGCCTCGGTCTGCTGGCGCAGGCGAAGCGCGACCTCGCCGAGGAGCAGGGTCAGGCCGGCCAACAGAGCGGCCTGCAGCACGGCGGGCAGCACCGCAGCGCCAGCCAGCAACGGTGCCAGCAGTGCGAGTGTGCCGACACCGCCCGCCAACAACACCGGCAAGCGATCGCGATGACCCAGCAGCGCGCCCAGCAGCAGTGCGAATGGCAACGCCGGCGACAGGCCGACGATCGCGCACACCAGCGCCAGTTGCAGTGACAGCAGCAGTGCCAGGCCGTTGCGGGCGACGACCCGGCCTGCCTGCGGCCCGGCCAGCCACACGGCAGGCACTACCGCTGCGGCGGCCAACGAGGCATTCAGCACCTGCGGGCCACGCAGGGCCAGCAGCAGGCCGGCCACGGCCAGTGCTGCACTGCCCAGCAGCAGGCGACGATCAGCACCACGCGCGAGCTGCTGCAGATGTGGCAGGCGGGCGGTATCGGGGGGGCGGGAGGATGCAACGGACATCGGCGACTCCTGGATCAGCAAACGACAACGGCCACGCCCTGGCGCACGCGCAAGGGCGTGCTCATGGCATGGACCGGGAATTCGGGGAATGCGACGCAATCAACGCCGCAGCGACGGGGCGCCGTGACCACATCCTGTGGGTGACGGTGCAGTAGAGCGGGCATGCAGACTTCCTTGCAGAACCAAACACACGCCGCAGGCCCGACCGGACCCGCGTGCCGCGGGCGCAGGGGCCCGCAACTGGTGTATCGGCCGCAAGCGCGCAGAGTGAAGCGCGCGCGGGCCCGGACTCAGCCGCCGTTGTCGTTGTTGAAGAAGTGCAGGATCACTTCAGCGATCCGTGCCGGGTCTTCCATGTGCAGGTGGTGGTTGCCGGGAAACACCGCCAACCGGCCATCGCGCAGGTGCCGCAGGCGATCGCTGCGCATCGGCTCCGGATAGTAGGACTGCGCCGGTGTGGCATAGATCACCTGCGTCGGGCAGGCGATGGCCTG
This sequence comes from Stenotrophomonas maltophilia, assembly GCF_004684085.1. Lineage (GTDB taxonomy): Bacteria > Pseudomonadota > Gammaproteobacteria > Xanthomonadales > Xanthomonadaceae > Stenotrophomonas > Stenotrophomonas maltophilia_AS. The sequence continues at coordinate 158,965 of NZ_SRHZ01000089.1, read as the reverse complement.
CAGCAGGTTGTCGATCTGGCCTTCGCTGAGGCGAATCGCAGTGGGCAGCATCAGGCGCGGATCACTGCACCAGCGGTAGCCGCCTTCCACGGGCTCGACGCCGCGCTCGACCAGCAGCCGTGCGCAGCGTTCGCTGAGCTGATTGGTCATCATCCGCGCACGGATCGGTGCGGCAAGGTCGGGAAATACACGCAGCTGCTTGCGCGCCAGCCCACGCGTGGCATTCACATGCTCGCGCAGGCGGTTGGCGGTTTCTTCTTCAGGCCCGCGCAGGCCACCGAGTGCTTCGATCGCCACCAGCCGTTCGATACGGTCGCTGACCGACGCGGTGAGGCTGGCGATGCCGGCGCCCATCGAATGGCCGAGCAGATTGAAGTGGTCCCAGCCCAGTGCATCAGCGACATCGAGCACGTGGCAGATCGCCGCTGCGGTCGTGTAGCTGGCACCCGCCGGCAGATGTGCGCTGTGGCCATGGCCGGGCAGATCGATCGCCACCAGTTGCAGCGACGACAGATGCGGCGCCAGCGGCACGAAGCTGGCCGCGTTGTCGAGCCAGCCATGCAGGGCCAGCACGCGCGGGCCGTCGCCGTGGTTGCGCAGACCGGCGACGCGCGCGCCGCCCACCTCCAGCTCAAACGGCTGCAGGCTCATGCCAGCGAGGCCACAGCCAGCCGCGCCAGCGCACGCGCGTGCTCCGGTTCGGCGTTGAGGCAGGGGATGTAGCGCATCCGTGCACCGCGTTCGGCCAGTGTTTCGGTGAAGCCCATCGCCACTTCTTCCAGCGTTTCCAGGCAATCGGTGGCGAAACCCGGGCAGACCACGTCGATCTGCTTCACGCCGGATTCGGCCAGTGCCCACAGGCTTGGCTCGGCGTACGGCTGCAGCCAGCGTTCGCGGCCGAAGCGCGACTGGTAGCCGAGCTGCCACTGGTCGCTGGTCAGGCCCAGTGCGTTGGCGATGGCACGGGCGCTGGCCTCGCAGCGTTGCGGGTACGGATCACCGCCATCGGCCAGGCGCTGCGGGATGCCATGGAAGGAGAACATCAACGTCTGGCCGCGGCCGTGCTGCTCCCAGTAGCGCCGTATGGAACCGGCAACCGCCTCGACCCAGCCTGGATCGACCGAGTAGTCGCGCACCAGGCTGACGGTCACGCCGGGGTTGCGGCGCTGCCAGGTGTCGACGCGGTCTTCGACCGAGGCGGTGGTGGTGGTCGAGTACTGCGGATACAGCGGCAGTACCACGATGCGACGCGCGCCCTCGGCCGCCAGGCGGTCGAGCTCGCCGGCCAGCGCCGGTTCGCCGTAGCGCATCGCATGGCGTACGGTCAGAGAGGGCAGCAGGGCCTGCATGGCCTGCGCCAGCTGGCGGGTGTACACCATCAGCGGGGAGCCTTCCGGCAGCCACACCTGGGCGTACTTGGCCGCCGAACGGCTGCTGCGCAGCGGCAGGATCAGGCCGCGCAGCAGCGGCTGCCACAGCAACGCTGGGATCGAGACCACGCGGGGGTCGGACAGGAATTCAGCCAGGTAACGGCGTACGGCGGGTGCCGTCGGCGTCTCGGGCGTGCCTAGGTTGACCGCCAGCACGGCGGTATCGGGTGCGTCGAGCATGGGCGGTATTGTCGCCGATTCCGCTGTCGCGTCGGCATGCAGGGTTCGGATTGCAGTCATAGCGCGGACCAATGTGAGCAGGCAGCGCTCATTGGAGATTCATGACAACACTACTAATTTCAGTCACTTGCTATATCTTCCTATGGACTGACTTCTGGAGCCTGCCATGCGTCGCCCGATCCAAGCCCTGCTGATCGCCGCCAGTCTGCTGTCCAGCCAGGCCATGGCCGGACCGCAGGAAGACCAGCGTGCCCGCAACGCGGTACGTGTGCTGGCTGAAATCCAAGGAATCCCTGAACAGGGCATTCCTGACAAATTGCTGGACGAAGGCCGCGCCGTCATCGTCATTCCCGACACGATCAAGGCCGGTCTGGTCATTGGCGGTCGTCGTGGCCATGGCCTGATGTCCGTGCGCATGCCCAACGGCGCCTGGTCCAACCCGGTGTTCATCAAGCTCACCGGTGGCAGCATCGGCTTCCAGGCCGGTGTGCAGTCCTCCGACGTGGTGCTGGTGTTCCGCAACGACCGCAGCCTGGACAATCTGGTCAACGGCAAGTTCACCCTGGGCGCTGATGCCGGTGTCGCGGCGGGCCCGGTTGGCCGCAACGCCGCTGCGGCGACCGATGGGCAGCTGAAGGCCGAGATCTGGTCGTGGTCGCGCGCTCGTGGCCTGTTCGCTGGCGTGGCCCTGGATGGCGCGATCCTGCAGATCGACGATTCGGCCAACCTCGACGCCTACGGCAGCAACACCACGCCGCGGATGATTTTCGAGGGCCGCGCCGCAGGCTCGCCGTCGATGGATGTGGTCGCCTTCCGCGACCGCCTGGAAGAGGCCACCTACGCCGCACGCAACAACCGCAACGGCAATGGTGGCAACGCCCCGCGCCCGGCCGCCGCCCCGGCCGCCGCGCCGGCGCCTGTTCAGGCAGCGCCGGCCGCACCGGCCGAAGCCACCACTGCGCCGCTGCAGAACGTGCCGCAGACCCCGCCGCCGCAGCAGAAGGGCTTCCAGCCGGTTACCGACGGCGAAATCCGCACGGAAACGCTGGGCGGAAACTGACTTTCGTCACGCGCGCCGGCTAACACCCGGTGCGCTATGCTCGACAGCCTGATCACTAACGTAACGAGCGTCTTTATGGGCAGTTTCAGCATCTGGCATTGGTTGGTCGTGCTGGCCATCGTCCTGCTGGTGTTCGGCACCAAGCGCCTGACCAGCGGCGCCAAGGATCTCGGTTCGGCGGTCAAGGAATTCAAGAAGGGCATGCGCGACGAGGACAAGCCGAACGCGCAGCTGGGCGATGAATCGCGCAGCCAGGACGCCTCGCGCACCGCGCAGGACGAGCACGACCGCAACCCACGCTGATCCGGAGCGGTTGCGGTGTTTGATATCGGCTTCAGCGAACTGCTGGTGATTGCGGTGGTCGCCCTGGTGGTGCTCGGTCCCGAGCGCCTGCCCAAGGCGGCCCGCTTTGCCGGCCTGTGGGTACGTCGCGCCCGCAATCAGTGGGATTCGGTGAAACAGGAACTGGAGCGCGAACTGCAGGCCGAGGACATCAAGCGGCAGATGCAGGACGTGCGCCAGGGCATGCAGGACACCGAGAACCAGCTGCGTGCCAGCGGTGAGGCAATCCGCCGCGAAGCGCAGGAGGCACAGCAGCAGAGCGATACGCTGGCGCAGGAGGTACGCGCGCCGGCGCCTGCGGATATGCCGCCGCACATGAGCGCCTCGCCCGACGCCGATGCGCCGGCACAGGAGAGCGTTGCTCCCGAGCCGACCCCGGCGACACCCCCTGAAGCCGGTGCGCCGCCGCCGCAGAGCAGCCCGGAGCGCCAGCCATGAGTGAACACGATTTCGGCGAAAGCTCGCTGGTTGAACATCTGGTGGAACTGCGCGGCCGTCTGGTGCGCGCGCTGCTGGGCCTGGGCGTGGTGCTGCTGGGCCTGCTGCCGTTTACCCAGAAGCTGTACAACGCCCTGGCCGAACCGCTGGTCTCGCAGCTGCCGAACGGGCAGACGATGATCGCCACCAACCCGGCCGGTGCTTTCTTCGCGCCACTGAAGCTGACCTTCTTCGTCGCCCTGTTCGTGGCGGTGCCGTGGCTGCTGTACCAGTTGTGGGCGTTCGTCGCCCCGGGCCTGTACGCGCGCGAGAAGCGCCTGGCGGTGCCGTTGCTGGTGTCGTCGGTGCTGCTGTTCTACGCCGGCTGTGCCTTCGCCTACTTCCTGGTGTTGCCGGCGGTGTTCCATTTCCTCACCACCTTCAGCCCGGACGTGATCGCGATCACCCCGGATGCGAACGCCTACCTGGACTTCGTGCTGGCGATCTTCTTCGCCTTCGGCGGCAGCTTTGAACTGCCGGTGGCGATGGTGATCCTGGTGCTGCTGGGCTGGGTGACGCCGCAGCAGTTCAAGGAAGGCCGTGGTTACGCGATCGTCGGCATCTTCGTGGTCGCAGCGGTGCTGACCCCGCCGGACGTGGTCTCGCAGCTGATGCTGGCGATCCCGATGTGCCTGCTCTACGAGCTCGGCATCCACGCTGCACGCTGGCTGGTGCCGTCATCGGTGGTGAAGAAACCCGCTGCGTGAAAAAAGGGGACGGAGGGGATTAAGTCGTTTGTGCCACTGTGCGGCTAACGACTTAATCCCCTCCGTCCCCTTTTTCTATCCACGCATGGCGTGGATCTACCTGCGCGCTGGTCAGGCGTGGAACACGTCGCTCGAGGTCGGCGTGGTTGGAATCGGCGGCGCCGCGCGGCTGCCGCGATGCACGAACATCTGCTTCCACGCGGCGTAGACCGCGCCGACATACAGCGGCATCAGCACCGTGGTCAGCACCAGCTGGGCGATGAAGGCCGCGGCCAGCGGGCCGCCGACCAGCATCGCGATCTGGATCACGATCACGAACAGGATGTACATGCAGAACGCGGCGATCAGGCCGAGCGCTGCGAACACGATCATCGCGCCGATGTTCTCGATGCAGCCCTGCAGGCTCAGGCGCAGCGCGTGCATGCCGCTCTGCTTGTCGAACACCACCAGCGCCGGCTGGGTGAACATCGCCAGCGACAGTGCCACTGCACTCAGGAACACCAGCAGCATCCACAGTGCGATGCGCTTGGCCGGCAGGTTGGCGACCAGCGCAGCGGCATCGTCCGGCTTGATCTGCTGGCCGCTGCGGCTGATTTCTTCCATCTTGGTCATGACCTCGCTGAAGGCGGTGAAGCCCTCGCGGCCGATCATCAGGAACAGCAGCGCGCCCAGCAGCAGTACTGCCAGTACCTGGATCGCCAACGGCACCAGCAGGTGGCTGACGCGGTGGTCGCGGATCGGCTGCAGCAGGTGCGAAGCCAGGCCCGGACGACCTTCGTCGATCTCGCCCACGGCGTACAGCATGCCGCCGAACATGATCGGCGAGATGGCCAGGGTCATCAGCTGCACGGCCATGCCGGCCGCGCCGGGAATCAGCGTCGACAGCAGCGTGACCACCCAGCTCACCAGCAGCCAGGTCAGGCCGATCCGGGCCAGCTGCAGCGGCGCACGCCGGTACAGCGAGAACGTATCCAGCAACCATTGGGCGCCCGCCGAGGCCGGCAGCTTGCGAATCTCTTTCATGGACATCCGGGAGGGGCAGAAAGGGGGCCGGGCAGTCGCCCGTGCCGCCGATTATCCCTGTTTTGCTGTCGGCTGGGCTGAAGACGATCGCGCCTGGCGGACGAAGCGGCGCAGCAGCTGGCGGGCCAGCGGTGCCGCACTCACGGCACGCTCGATGCTGCGGGCACAGCCACCGTGGCGACCGATGCAGTCGGCGCGCGCGCGCACGTAGCCGCGCATGTGGTGGGTGGCGAACTCCGGATGGAACTGCACGCCCCAGGCCTGGCGTCCCCAGCGGAAGGCGTGGCAGCCGTCCAGCGGCGAGCGCGCCAGCACCTCGGCACCATCCGGTGCGCGCAGCACGGTCTGCAGGTGGGTGGCATGGGCAGCGAAATGATGCGGCAGGCCCTGGAACAGCGGGTCCTGCGCGGCCTGTGGCTGCAGCTCCAGTTCGATCGTGCCCGATTCGCGACCGGCCGGGTTGTAGGCCACCTCGCCACCCAGCGCGTGCGCCAGCAGCTGGTGGCCATAGCAGATGCCGAACACCGGCAGGTTGTCGTGGGCGGTCTGGCGCAGCCACGCCGCGCTGCGCTCGCTCCACTCGGCATGGTCGGTGACGAAGGCGGCCGAGCCGGTTACCAGCACGCCGGCAAAGGCATGCGGATCGGGCAGGGCGCCACCGTGTTCGACATCGACCACCACCGTCTCGCGTTCTTCGAGTCCGGCGGCGACGCGGATCCAGTGCGGGAAGCGCCCGTAGCGGCGCAGTGACGGCACCGGTCGGCCGGTTTCAAGGATCAGGAACGGGGCTGGGTTCATCCGGGGGCGGCAGCACTGACAGGACTTCCTCGATTGTAGTCAGCCCCTGCGACACCTTTTCAAGTCCGGCCTGACGCAGGGTTCGCAGCCCTTCAGCCCGCGCGGCACGGGTGAAACCGGCCAGATCCATGTCGGCACGGATCTGCCCGCGCAGCCGCGAACCCAATGGCAGCAACTCATACAGGCCGATGCGACCGAGGAATCCGGTGCGCCGGCACTCCAGGCAGCCGACCGGCCGACAGGGCGTGGCGGCATCTGGATATGCGGCATGGCTATCAGCCAGCACCGCCCAATCGGCGGCGCCGAGGCTGTGCGGCTGCTTGCAGTGCGGGCACAGCGTGCGCACCAGGCGCTGGGCGAGGATGCCGTTGAGGGTGCTGGCCAGCAGGTAATGCGGCACGCCCAGGTCGAGCAGGCGGGTAACCGCCGACGGCGCGTCATTGGTATGCAGGGTGGACAGCACCAGGTGGCCGGTCAGCGAAGCCTGCACCGCCATCTGCGCGGTTTCCAGATCGCGGATCTCGCCGATCATGATGATGTCCGGGTCCTGCCGCAGCAGGGTGCGCACGCCGCTGGCGAAGTCCAGGTCGATGTTGGTCTGCACCTGCATCTGGTTGAATTCGGGCGCGATCATCTCGATCGGGTCCTCCACCGTGCACACGTTCACGTCCGGCGTGGCCAACCGCTTCAGCGTGGAATACAGGGTGGTGGTCTTGCCCGAGCCGGTCGGGCCGGTGACCAGCACGATGCCGTGCGGGCGCTCGACCAGCGCATTCCAGCCGGTGGCCTCCTGCGGGCTGAAACCGAGCTGGTCGATGCTCTTGAAGGCGGCATCCGGGTCGAAGATGCGCATCACGCACTTCTCGCCGAAGGCGGTGGGCATGGTCGACAGGCGCATCTCGACCTCGCGGCCGCCCGGCGAGCGGGTCTTGATGCGGCCATCCTGCGGGCGCCGGCGCTCGGCCAGGTCCATGCGGCCAAGCACCTTGATGCGGCTGACCACGGCGGTCATCACCGCCGGCGGCACCTCGAACACCTTGTGCAGCACGCCGTCGATGCGGAAGCGCATGCGCCCCATCTCGCGGCGCGGCTCCAGGTGGATGTCCGAGGCGCGTTGCTCGTAGGCGTACTGCAGCAGCCAGTCGACGATGTGGACGATGTGCTGGTCGTCGGCGTTGACGTCGCCGGTACGGCCCAGCTCCACCAGCTGCTCGAAGCTGGGCAGGGTGGTGTTGGCCTCGCCGCGCACGTCGCCGCGGGCACCGCGCACCGAACGGGTCACCCCGTAGAACTCCATGGTGTAGCGGTGCAGGTCCAGCGGGTTGACCACGGCCAGCTCGATGCGGCGCCGGGTCAGGTGCTGCAGGTCGCGGCGCCATTCCTGCACCAGTGGCTCGCTGGTGGCCACCAGCACGCGCTCGGCATCCACCGCCAGTGGCAGGAAGCGGTGGCGACGGGCATACGCATGCGAGACCAGTGCGGTGACGGCGGCAACGTCGACGCGGGTGGGATCGATACGCAGGTAGCGGCTACCGGTCCGTTGGGCCAGCCATTCGCTCAGGCGTTCCAGGGTCAGTTCGCCGCCGCCGCTGGCGGCCAGCTTGAGGTTGGACAGCAGCACCAGCGGGTGCACTTCACTGGCGTTGCGCGCGCCCTGCGCCGAAAACCGCATGCGCTCACGGTCCTGTTCGGCCACCAGATCATCGGCGACCAGGGCCGCGGCAATCTGCTCGAACTGCAGGCGCCCCCACGGCAGCGGTACGCCGCCAGCCTCGCCGGGCGTGCCCGCCGGCAGCCGATGCTCCATCTGCCTGCTCCTCCCGGGTACGGAATGCCCCGCAGGTCGGCCGTTATACTAGCGCACCCCCTTGCCGGCCAAGACTCGTCCGCATGTCCGCGACCCCGACCGTTCCGATCACTTTCCAGGGCCTGATCCAGACCCTGAACCAGTTCTGGGCCCAGCAGGGCTGCGTGCTCATCCAGCCGCTCGACCTGGAGGTGGGCGCCGGTACCTTCCACCCGGCCACCTTCCTGCGTGCGATCGGTCCGGAAACCTGGAATGCGGCCTACGTGCAGCCCTCGCGCCGCCCGACCGATGGCCGCTACGGCGAGAACCCGAACCGCCTGCAGCGCTACTACCAGTACCAGGTGGCGATGAAGCCGGCGCCGGACAACATCCAGCAGCTGTACCTGGATTCGCTGAAGGCACTGGGCATCGACCCGCTGGTGCACGACCTGCGCTTCGTCGAGGACAACTGGGAATCGCCGACGCTGGGTGCCTGGGGCCTGGGTTGGGAAGTCTGGCTCAACGGCATGGAAGTGACCCAGTTCACCTACTTCCAGCAGGCCGGTGGCCTGGAGTGCCGCCCGGTGCTGGGCGAGATCACCTATGGTCTCGAACGCCTGTGCATGTACCTGCAGAACTGCGACAACGTCTACGACCTGGTCTGGACCTACGGCCCGGACGGCCAGCCGGTGACCTACGGTGACGTCTACCACCAGAACGAGGTGGAGCAGAGCACTTACAACTTCGAACACGCCGACGTGGAAGAAATGTTCCACCGTTTCGACGCCTGCGAGCGTGAAGCGCAGAAGCTGGTGGAAGTGAATCTGCCGTTGCCGGCCTACGAGCAGGTGATGAAGGCCAGCCACACCTTCAACCTGCTCGATGCGCGCCGCGCGATCAGCGTGACCGAACGCCAGCGTTACATCCTGCGCGTGCGCGCGCTGGCCCAGGCGGTGGCCAAGGCGTACTACGAGCAGCGCGAGAAGCTGGGCTTCCCGGGCGCGAAGAAGGCCTGACGGCCCTCCCGCACCGACCCGCTTTTCATCAACTACCCGGGGCGCCGGACGCGTTGCGCGCTGCGCCCCCACCACAGGATCGAACCGATGAGCCAACTGTCCCCCCTGCTGATCGAACTGGGCACCGAGGAGTTGCCGGTCAAGGCGCTGCCGGGCCTGGCCCAGGCCTTCTTCGACGGTGTTGTCGAAGGCCTGCGCAAGCGCGGTGTCGCGCTGGAACTGGGCGATGCGCGCCCGCTGTCGACCCCGCGCCGCCTGGCCGTGCTGCTGCCGGGCGTCGGTCTGGAACAGCCGGAACAGCACAGCGAAGTGCTGGGCCCATACCTGAACATCGCGCTGGACGCCGAAGGCCAGCCGACCAAGGCCCTGCAGGGCTTCGCCGCCAAGGCCGGGATCGACTGGACCGCGCTGGAGAAGACCACCGACAACAAGGGTGAGCGCTTCGTGCACCGTGCGGTGACCCCGGGCGCGAGCACCGCCAGCCTGCTGCCGGAGATCCTGCGCGAGGCGATTGCGGCGATGCCGATTCCCAAGCCGATGCGCTGGGGCGACCACGCCTGGGGCTTTGCCCGCCCGGCGCACTGGCTGGTGCTGCTGCACGGTGCCACTGTGGTCGAGGCCGAGCTGTTCGGCCTGCAGGCCGGCCGCGTCAGCCGTGGCCATCGCTTCCACCACGACCAGGCCGTGTCGCTGGCACAGCCGCAGGACTACGTTGAAGCCCTGCGCGCCGCGTTCGTGCTGGTCGACCCGAACGAGCGCCGCGCGAGCATCGTCGCCGAGGTCGAGGCCGCTGCGGCCAAGGCCGGTGGCAGCGCCCGCATCACCGAGGACAACCTGGAGCAGGTGGTGAACCTGGTCGAGTGGCCGTCGGCGGTGCTGTGCAGCTTCGAACGTGCGTTCCTGGCGGTGCCGCAGGAAGCGCTGATCGAGACGATGGAGATCAACCAGAAGTTCTTCCCGGTGCTGGATGCCGCTGGCACCCTGACCGAGAAGTTCATCGGCATCGCCAACATCGAATCGAAGGACGTGGCCGAAGTGGCCAAGGGCTACGAGCGCGTGATCCGCCCGCGCTTCGCCGATGCCAAGTTCTTCTTCGACGAGGACCTGAAGCAGGGCCTGGTATCGATGGGCGAGGGCCTGAAGACAGTGACCTACCAGGCCAAGCTGGGCAGCGTGGCTGACAAGGTGGCACGCGTGGCTGCACTGGCCGAAGTGATCGCACCCCAGGTCGGCGCCGACGCAGTGCAGGCCAAGCGGGCTGCCGAGCTGGCCAAGAACGACCTGCAGTCGCGCATGGTCAATGAATTCCCGGAACTGCAGGGCATCGCCGGCCGCCACTACGCCGTGACCGGTGGCGAATCGGCCGAGGTGGCGCTGGCCATCGACGAGGCCTACCAGCCGCGCTTTGGTGGCGATGACATCGCACTGTCGCCGCTGGGCAAGGTGCTGGCCATTGCTGAACGCGTGGACACGCTGGCCGGTGGTTTCGCTGCAGGCCTGAAGCCGACCGGCAACAAGGACCCGTTCGCCCTGCGCCGCAACGCGCTGGGCCTGGCCCGCACGATCATTGAAAGCGGCTTCGATCTGGACCTGGCGAACCTGTTTGATCGGGCGCTTGACCTAGCGAAGCACGCAATCTTGAACGTTTCCGCCCGAGATCAAGTGAAGGCGGCAGATGTGGCCAAGATGCAGGGAGTTAAGGTCAGCTCCGGTGTTGTGGTCGGTGCTGCTTTCGCTGGCGACCTCGTTTCCGAGCTTTACCATTTCACGATGGATCGTCTGCGTGGCTACTACTCCGATAAGGGTGTCCCCGCGAGTCATTTCAATGCGGTGGCTGAGCTCCTACCGGTCTCGCTGTACGACTTCGACCGCCGCCTGGATGCGATCGGCACCTTCGCGGCGCTGCCGGAAGCCGAGGCGCTGGCTGCGGCCAACAAGCGTATCCGCAACATCCTGCGCAAGGCAGAAGGCGACATTCCGGGCCAGATCGACCCGGCGCTGCTGCAGGAAGACGCAGAGCGCGCGCTGGCCGAAGCGGTCACCGCGGCCATCGACGATACCGGCGCCAGCCTGCACCAGAAGGACTACGTGGCCGTGCTGGCGCGCCTGGCCCGCCTGCGCCCGCAGGTGGATGCCTTCTTCGATGGCGTGATGGTCAATGCCGAGGACCCGGCACTGCGTGGCAACCGCCTGGCGCTGCTGACGATGCTGGGTGAGCGGCTGGGCAAGGTTGCAGCGATCGAGCATCTGTCGAGCTGACGGGTACCTGCCATCCACGCATGGCGTGGATCTACCGGGCCCGTCGGTCATGGACCATCGATGTCCATCGGGGTCATTGCCGGCATCGCGCACGATGCCGGCATCCTCGCCCGCAATCACGATGATCGCCACAAAGGCGCGCATTTTGACTGCCACTTAACAACCGATCCCCAATGACGTGATGCATTTCGCATCGTCACCTTCGGTCGGTATGCTGTGCTGCATGCAGCCAAAGAAATACGCCCTGCCGCTGATGGTCCTGTCGCTGGCCGCCACCTCCGTGGCCCACGCGCGCGGCACCATCGACAAGGTGGACATCAAGGGATTGGACAAGGGCGACGACGCCGCAATCATCGAGAACATCCAGGAATCGCTGTCGTTGTACGACACGATCGGCAAGGAGCAGGGCGAATCGCGCCTGGAGTACCTGCTGTCCCAGGCCGAGCGGCAGACCCGCCAGGCGCTGGAGCCGTTCGGGTACTACAACCCGGTGATCAAGGTCGAGGCACCGCGCGAGGACGAGCACGTACGTGTGCTGATCCACGTCGACAAGGGCACCCCGGTAACCGTGCGCCGCGAGCACATCGACATCACCGGCCCGGCGATGTACGACCAGTACCTGCAGGACGACCTGTCCGCGTTCAAGCCGCGCAAGGGCCAGCGCTTCGTGCACACCCAGTACGAAGCCAGCAAGATCACCGTGACCCGCCGCCTGGCCGAGCGCGGCTATTTCGACGCCGACTACACCCAGCGCCAGGTGCAGATCACCCGCGCCGACAATGCCGCCGACATCGACCTGACCTGGGACAGCGGCCGCCGCTACAACATGGGCCCGGTGCGCTTCGAGCAGGACTATTTCGTCGACAAGCTGTTCGACCCATTGGTGTACTGGGACCAGGGCAGCTACTTCCACGAGGGCAAGCTGGACCGGCTGCGCGAGTCGCTGACCAAGCTCGATTACTTCAGCGTGATCGACATCCAGCCGCGCCCGGACCAGGCTGACGAAAACGGCGAGGTGCCAGTGGATGTGAAGCTGACCCGCGCCAAGCGCACCATCTACAACGCCGGCCTCAGCTACGGCAGCGAAAGCGGCCCGGGTGTGCGCGGAGGCATCGAGCGGCGGTTCCTGAACAACCGCGGCCACAAGATGAACACGCAGCTGGACTATGCGCAGAAGCGCAAGAGCCTGGTGACCAGCTACCGTATTCCCGCCTTCAAGTGGCTTGATGGCTGGTACACCTTTGCCGCCAGCGCCTATGACGAGCAGACCGATTACATCGATCTGCGCAACTTCAAGCTGATCGCCAGCCGCAGCGGCGAGATCAACGAGCACTGGACCGCGATTGCGTCCATCAACGCCCTGCGCGAGCGCTGGCGCTACGCTTCGGGCACCGAATTCACCGACGCGGTCTACAACACCTCGACGCTGGTCTATCCGCAGATGGTGGCGGATTACGTAAATGTCGACGACGAGATGTTCCCGCGCAAGGGCATCAGCGGCACCGCGACGATGCGTACCGGCGTCGAAGGTGCCGGTTCAGACACCAGCTTCGTGCAGGCCAATGCCGTGCTGCGCTGGTACATCCCGGTAGGTGAAAGCAACCGCCTGATCCTGCGCGGCGAAGGTGGCACCACCTGGACCAGCGACCTGGTGGCGATGCCGCCGAGCCTGCGCTACTTCGCCGGTGGCGACCGCAGCATCCGCGGTTACGCCTATCGCGAGGTCGGCCCGCGGACCCCTGCGCCGGACAAATACGCGCTGGGCGCCAAGAACCTGGTGATCGGTTCGGCCGAGTACGAGCACTACTTCAATGGTGGTCCGTGGGGTGCGGCGGTGTTCGTCGATACCGGCAGCGCCTTCGACAACACCATTGATCTGCATACCGGCGTCGGCTTCGGCGTGCGCTGGAAGTCACCGGTGGGTCCTGTGCGCGTGGATATCGCGCATGGCCTGAACAATCCGGACTCCCAGTTCCAGCTGTACCTGAACATCGGAGCGGACCTGTGAGCACGCCCGCGCCGACCCCGAACACGCCGCCGCGCGTGCGTTTCTACCGCCGCCGCCGCTTCTGGGCGTGGTCCGGTGTGGGCGTAGTCGGCCTGGTGCTGCTGGCCCTGCTGGCGGTGTACTGGCTGCTGCAGACCGTGGCCGGCCGTGACGTGCTGCAGGCCCAGGTGGTGGCGCGGCTGCCGGTGGGCGCCAGCTTCACCTGGGACAAGGTGGAAGGCCCGGTGGCCGGCCCGCTGACCCTGTACAACGTCGACTTCCGCTACGACGACATCCATTTCCACGCCGAGCGTGCACACCTGGAGCCGGACCTGCGCCCGCTGCTGGGCCGCAAGCTGCTGCTGGACAAGCTGGAACTGACCAACGCCACGCTGAACCTGGCCAAGAGTGACGAACCGTTCAAGTTGCCGTCGTGGCCGGATTCGCTGCCGCAGATCGAGATGCCGCTGGCGATCCAGGCTGATGCCATCGCCATCGACGGCTTCCGCATCAGCCAGGCCAACGAGCCGGTGATTGATATCAGCCGCGTGCGCGGTGGCATCGAGATCGCCAATGGCGAGTTCCAGGCGCACACGCTGGTGGTGGACAGCGACATGGGCAATTTCACTGCCCAGGGCCGTTACATCCCGGCCAAGGACTACGACACCGATGTGACTGTCACCGCGGTGCTGCCGGCCCCGCGTGGCCGCACGGCCGCCACTGTCGGCCTGGTCGCACGTGGCGACCTGTCGCACATGGAAGTGGCGGTGGCCGGGCGTGCGCCGAAGCCGCTGCACGCGATGCTGGTGTTCGATGGCCGCACCGATCCGAGCTGGAGCGCCAGCATCCGCAGCGACGAGCTGGATCTGGCGCTGCTGTCGCCGGCACTGGCGAGTTCGGCGATCGCACCGCTGGCGCTGGATTTCACTGCTGCCGGCAAGGGCGGCAACGCCAACCTGCGCGGCAAGGTGAAGCAGGGCGATCAGGAACTGGAACTGGCACCGTCGGTGGTGTCGCTGCAGGACCAGGTGCTGAAGGTCTCGCCGCTGCTGGTGAAGGGCCTGGGTGGCGAAGCCCGGCTGGAGGGCACCGCCGACTTCAGCCAGGAAGACCAGCAGAAGCTCAACTTCTCGGTGGTCGCCCATGATCTGACCTACGTACCGGCGCCCGATCCGAACACCGCCGGCAGCGCGCCGGTGCCGGTGACCCTGAAGGAAGCACGCTTCGGCCTGGCCGGTACCCTGAAGGCCTGGGCGGCGATCGGCCGCGCAGAGGTCGAGCGCGATGCGCAGAAGGCGCAGCTGCGCTTCGATGTGCGTGGCAACGACCAGGCCGCGTCGATCCACCAGCTGCAGGCGCAGACGCCGGGTGGCCAATTGCAGGTGGAAGGCCAGGTGGCGTGGGCACCGCAGCTGGACTGGGATGCCAAGGCCACGCTGAAGGACTTCGATCCTGGCTATTTCGTGCCAGGCTGGAACGGCCGCCTGTCCGGCAATCTGGCCTCCAAGGGCCGCCAGCTGCCGCCACCGGCAAACGCACCGCCGGGCACCGCCGGCACGCTGGAAGCCACCGTCGATCTGCCCTCGCTGAAGGGCGTGTTGCGCCAGCGCAATCTCGATGCGCAGGGCAAGTTCGCGCTGCAGGGCGCGCAAGGCCAGGGTGACCTGAAGCTGTCGCTGGGCAGCAGTCGGGTGACGGCTTCAGGCAAGGTCGGTGATCGTCTGGATATCGACGCGCGCTTCGAACCGCTGCAGCTGAGTGATCTGCTGCCGGGCGCCGATGGCGGCCTGCGTGGCCAGGTACAGGTGAAGGGCCCGCGCGATGCGCCCGACATCACCGCCGACCTGGTCGGCAACAACCTCAACTGGGATGGCTACGGCGCCGAGAGCGTGAGCATCAAGGGCCACCTGCCGTGGCGCGGCGACAGCGGCACGCTGGCCATCCAGGGCCAGCAGGTCAATGCCGGCATGCTGCTGGAACGCTTGAACGTGGATGCGCAGGGCAGTGTCTCCAACCTGCGCCTGGCTGCGCAGACCCGCAACGAAATGGGCGCGATCGAGCTGCAGGGCAGCGTCCGCCAGCAGGGCGCGAAGTGGAGCGGCGAGCTGGCTGCGCTGCGCATCGCACCGGTGAAGGGCGATGCCTGGTCGCTGCGTGCACCGGCGGCGTTCGCGATCAACGGCAGCAACTACACGCTGGGCGAAGCCTGCTTGGCCGCTGCCAGCAGCGGCGCACTGTGTGCACAGGCCAACTGGCCGCGCGAGGGCCTGGTGGTGCGCAGTGATGCGCTGCCGCTGGCGCTGGTGCAGCCGTGGTTGCCGCCGCAGTCCGGGCGCCGCATCAACCTGCGTGGCGATGTCAGCCTCGACGCACAGATCCGCCCGCGCGGCAACGCCTGGGAAGGGCATGTGGAAGTGCGCTCGAAGGAAGGCGGCGTGCGCCTGGGCGAGAACCGCAACACGGTGGGGGACACCACCCGCGGCGAACTGGTGCGCTACGACCAGTTCTCGCTCAAGCTCGACATGACCCCGGCCAGCATCAAGGGCTATCTGGGCATGGGCTTCCAGGGCAACGGCTTCGTCGATGCCAGGATGCAGACCGGCTGGGAAGCCAGCGCGCCGTTGAACGGCGAGCTCTATCTCAACATGTCGCGGCTGTACTGGCTGGAGCTGTTCTCACCAGACATCGTGCGCCCGACCGGCCTGATCGAAGGTCACGTCAGCCTGCGTGGCACGCGCGGCCAGCCGTCGCTGGGCGGCGACGCGCAGCTGAGCAACTTCAAGGGTGAATTCCCGGCGCTCGGCCTGACCTTCGACCAGGGCAAGGGCAGCTTCGTTGCCCAGCCCGACGGTTCGGCCAAGATCACCGCGCAGGCCAACTCCGGCCAGGGCACGCTGTATGTCGATGGTGGCCTGTCCTGGTTCGGTGATGCACAGCCGCTGCAGTTGAAGATCCACGGCGAGAACGTGCTGCTGTCCAACACGAGCGAACTGCGGATCATCGCCAACCCCAACCTGGACTTCACCCTGGCCAAGGCGGCGATGGAGTTGCGGGGCGTGGTGCACGTGCCGGAAGCGGACATCGACCTGGAGCGCCTGGACCGTGGCACCTCGGTCTCCGAAGACGTCGTGGTGCTGGATCCGGCCGACCCGGAAGAATCGCGCACCTCGCCGCTGGACATGGAGCTGACCGTCAGCCTCGGCGACAAGGTGAAAATGACCGGCTTCGGTCTGAAGGGCGCGCTGACCGGCAAGATGCAGGTCTGGGCCAAGCCGGGTCGCGAGATGACCGCCAACGGCGGCCTGGAAGTCAGTGGCCGCTACAAGGCCTATGGCCAGGACCTGACCATCACCCGCGGCAACCTCAACTGGAACTACAACGCGGTCTCCGACCCGCGCATCAACATCCGCGCCGAACGCCGGATCGGTGATGTCACCGCCGGCATCGACGTGACCGGGCGTGCGCAGCAGCCGCGTGCCGATGTCTGGTCCGAGCCGGCGATGTCGCAGTCCGAAGCGCTGGGCTACCTGGTGCTGGGCCGCAGCCTGACCGGTGCCAGCAGCGACCAGACCCAGCAGGTCAACGCGGCCTCGGCGGCATTGTCGGCCGGCAGTGGCCTGCTGGCCTCGCAGCTGGGTGCCAAGCTTGGCCTGGACGATGCCGGCGTGAGCCAGTCTCGCGCGCTGGGTGGTTCGGTCATCGGCGTCGGCAAGTACATCTCGCCCAAGCTGTACGTCGGCTACGGCGTGTCGCTGGTCGGTGCCGGTTCGGTGATCACGCTGAAGTACCTGCTGCGTCGCGGCTTCGACGTGGAAGTGGAATCGAGCACGGTGGAAAACCGTGGTTCGATCAACTGGCGGCGGGAGAAGTAGAGCCACGCCACGCGTGGCTGCGGTGGCGCCGGCCGGTATCCGGCGCGCCGCCCCCAACCATCGGCCGTTGCCCCATCCCGCCCCAGCGGCTATGGTCCCGGGCTGTTCTGTCGTACCGGATTGCCTCATGTCACCACGCAAAGCCCTTCCCACTGCCCTGGCCCTGGGCCTGACCCTCGCCGCCGGTGCCCACGCCGATGAAGGCATGTGGATGCCGACCCAGCTGCCGGAACTGGCCAAGCCGCTGCAGGCCGCAGGTTTCAAGGGCAATCCGGCCGACCTGGCCAATGTCACCGCGCCGCCGTTGAGCGCGGTGGTGCGTGCCGGTGGTGGCACCGGTTCGTTCGTGTCCGCCGACGGTCTGCTGCTGACCAACCACCACGTGGCGATGGGCGTGATCCAGTACAACAGCTCGCCCGAGCACGACCTGATCAACGGTGGCTTCATCGCCAAGGGTCGCGCCGACGAGCGCCCGGCCAATCCGGACTTCCGCGTGCTGGTCACCGTCGGCTTCGACAAGGTGACCGACCAGGTGCTGGCGCAGGCGCGTGGCAAGACCGGCCGCGCCTACTTCGATGCCGTCGATGCGGCCAGCAAGCAGATCGTGGCCGAGTGCGAGAAGGACGGCAGCGTGCGCTGTTCGGTGGCCAACATGTACTACGGCACCGACTTCTACCGCATCGCCCAGCTGGAGCTGAGCGACGTGCGCCTGGTGTACGCACCGCCGCGCGCGATCGGCAACTACGGCGATGAGATCGACAACTTCATGTGGCCGCGCCACACCGGCGACTTCACCCTGCTGCGCGCCTACGTGGGCAAGGACGGCAAGCCGGCCGCCTACAGCAAGGACAACGTGCCCTACCAGGCGCCGGCGCACCTGCAGATGTCGGTGGAAGGCCCGAAGGAAGGCGACTACGCAATGCTGGCCGGTTACCCGGGCATCACCTACCGCCACCGTACCGCGGCCGAATTCGCCGGCCAGATCGATACCGTGCTGCCGCGCCGCGTGTCGGTGTTCCAGCAGATGATCGACACCATCGAGGCGGCCAGCGTCAAGGATGCGCAGGCGCGCACCCGCTACGCCTCGCAGCTGCAGTCGCTGAAGAACAACCGCAAGCGCGCCGCCGGCGAGCTGGAAGGCCTGCTGCGCAGCGACGCCAAGGCCCAGCGTGCCGCCGACGAAACGGCGATGCTGGCGGCCACCGACCGCACGTACCAGGGCGACATCAAGGCACTGCTGTCCAACCTGTCGCAGGGTGCGGCGGTGGGCGAGCGTGACCTGCTGCTGGACCAGATGGCCGCACAGAGCCAGCTGCTGCGCTCGGCGCTGCTGCTGGAACGCCTGCGCATCGAATCGGCCAAGCCGGATGCACAGCGCGAAACCGGCTACCAGCAGCGCGATCAGGCGATGATCGAAGGCGTGCTCAAGCAGGTCCAGCGCCGTTACGCACCGGAGGTCGAGAAGGCGCTGCTGACCACCCTGCTGACCCGCTACCAGCAGCTGCCGGACGCGCAGCGCGTGGCCGAGTTCGACGCGGCCTTCGGCCGTACCCCGGAGCAGCTGGCCAAGGCGCTGGACACGCTGTACGCCGGCACCCAGCTGGGTGACGAGGCACAGCGCCTGTCGCGCTTCGCTGCTGCACGCGAAGGCAAGGCACTGGCCGCCGATCCGCTGATCGCCGTGGCTGGCCCGCTGGTAGCCGCGCAGCTGCGCATCGAGAACGAGAGCAAGACCCGCGAAGGCGAGCAGCTGCGCCTGCGCCCGGCCTATATGCAGGCGCTGTTCGCCTGGCGTGCCAAGCAGGGCCGTGCGGTGTACCCGGATGCCAACCGCACCCTGCGCATCAGCTACGGCAAGGTCGAGGCGCTGCACCCGCGCGATGGCGTGACCTACTCGCCGGTGACCACCGTGGCCGGTATCGTCGAGAAGAACACCAACGCCTATCCGTTCGATGCACCCAAGCCGTTGCTGGCAGCGATCGCCAAGGGTGACTTCGGCAGCACCGCCGACCCGGCGCTGAAGACGCAGACGGTCAACTTCCTGACCAATCTGGATACCACCGGCGGCAACTCCGGCTCGCCGGTGCTCAACGCCAAGGGCGAACTGATCGGCCTGAACTTCGACAGCAACTGGGAATCGGTCAGCGCCAGCTGGTGGTTCGACCCGCGCTACAAGCGTGCCGTGCACGTGGACATGCGCTACCTGCGCTGGCTGCTGGCCAAGGTCTACCCGGCACCCGAACTGCTGAAGGAAATGGGCGTGCCGGCCCAGTAAGAAGCCGGCCACGACCAACGGTCGTGGCCCGCACCGCGTAAGCCCCCACCTTGGTGGGGGTGGTTGCCCCCAACGAGCCCGTACACCCGGCCACGCCTGGCCTACACTGCGGGTTCTTCCGATGGAAACACGCGCGTGGTCTCCAGCTGGATCCTGCTGCTGGTCTCGGTTGCCTATGCCGCGCTGCTGTTCGGCGTGGCGTGGTGGGGTGACCGCCGGCCGATGTATCCCGACCGGCCGTGGCTGCGGCCGGTGGTCTACAGCCTGGCGCTGGCCGTGTACTGCTCGTCGTGGACCTTCTACGGCGCGGTCGGCACCGCCGTGCGCAACGGCGTGGGCTACCTGCCGATCTACATCGGCCCGCTGCTGTTGCTGCTGTTCGGCTGGCGCATCATCGAACGCCTGGCGCTGATCGCGCGCAGCCAGAATGTTGTCTCCATCGCCGACTTCATCTCCTCGCGTTTCGGCCGCTCGCGGCGGCTGGCGGCGCTGGTGGCGATCATCGCGCTGATCGGCATCATTCCGTATCTGGCCCTGCAGTACAAAGCGGTGGCGATGAGCCTGCAGGTGCTGACCGGCAACACCGGCCCGACCGGCTTCCTCAGCGATCCGGCGCTGTACGTGGCGCTGCTGATGGCGCTGTTCGCCACGCTGTTCGGTACCCGCCAGGTAGACGCCACCGAGCACCACCACGGCATGATGCTGGCCATTGCGCTGGAATCGGTGATCAAGCTGGTGGCGATGGTGGCGGTGGGCGTGTTCGCCTACGTCTGGCTCAGCGACCGCAACGAGGCGGTGGTGGAGTCGGTGCACACGCTGTTCACCGGGCTGCCGCCAGTGGGGTTCATCTCGCAGACGCTGCTCAGCTTCCTCGCCATCATCTGCCTGCCGCGCCAGTTCCATGTGGCGGTGGTTGAATGCGGTGATGTGCGCGATGTACGCCGTGCGCGCTGGATGTTTGGTGGCTACCTGGTGCTGATTTCGGCGATGGTGCTGCCGATCGCCACGGCCGGCGTCAGCCTGTTCGGCGTGGGCAGCGGCGTTGCCGATGACTCGATGGTGCTGGCGCTGCCGTTGGCGGAAGGGCGCAATGCGCTGGCATTGATCGCTTATGTCGGTGGCTTCTCCGCAGCGACCGGCATGGTTATCGTGTCGTCGATCGCATTGGCCACGATGGTCAGCAACGACCTGGTGATGCCGGTGCTGCTGCGTCGCAGTGGCGACCACCAGGAAGCGGCCGACGTCGCCTCGCGGGTGCTGTGGATCCGACGCCTGGCGATCCTGCTGCTGGCGCTGATGGCGTACAGCTACTACCGCAGCAGCAGCAATGACAGCACCCTGGCCTCGTACGGCCTGATGGCGTTTGCCGCCGTGGCGCAGTTCGCGCCGGGCCTGATTGGCGGACTGTACTGGCGCGGCGCCAGCCGCCGCGGTGTCGAGACCGGCATGCTGCTGGGCTTTGCCACCTGGTTGTACACGCTGTTGCTGCCGGCGATGACCATGGCCGGCTGGATGGATGCCGGCTGGGTCCAGGACGGCCCGTTCGGCATCACCTGGCTGCGTCCGCAGCAGCTGTTCGGCATGACCGGCTGGGACCCGCTGACCCATGGCACGTTCTGGTCGCTGCTGGTCAATGCGGCGACGATGATGCTGGTGTCCGCACGCTGGCGGCCTGGCGTCGACGAGCGCCTGCGCGCCGCGCCGTTCCTCGACCCCTATGCCGAGCGCCCGTCGGTGGCCGGTGGCTGGCCCGGCCACGTGCATGTGGGCGACCTGCTCGCGCTGGCCTCGCGCGTGGTCGGCGAGCGCCACGCACGACGTTCGTTCTTCGAGCAGGCGCAGTCGCTGGGGCGTGAGTTGCAGTCCTCGGCACCGGCCGACCGGCCGTGGGTCCAGTTCACCGAGCGCCTGCTGGCTGCGTCCATTGGTGCGGCCTCCGCGCGCCTGCTGCTGACCAGCCTGCTGCGCGGCTCGGGCATGGACCTGGGCGAAGTGGTGGCGGTGCTGGACGAAGCGGGGCAGGAACTGCGCTTCAACCGCGAGATCCTCTCGACCACGCTGGAAAACATCAGCGCTGGTGTCAGTGTGGTCGACCCGGACATGCGCCTGACCGCCTGGAACCGCCGCTACCAGGACATGTTCGGCTACCCGGACGGCATGCTCTACGTGGGCCGCCCGGTAGCCGATCTGATCCGCTACAACGCCGAGCGCGGCGAGCTGGGCGAGGGCGACATCGAACTGCAGATCAACCGGCGTATCGGCTACATGCGCGCCGGTTCACCGCACGTGTTCGAGCGCACCCGCAGCGACGGCAAGGTGATCGAGATGCGCGGCCAGGCATTGCCTGGTGGCGGTTACGTGACCAGCTACAACGACATCACTGATTACAAGCACGCCGAGCGCGCACTGCTGGAAGCCAACGAAACGCTGGAACAGCGCGTGGCCGAGCGTTCGCATGTAGCCGAGGTTGCACAGCAGTCGAAGACCCGTTTCCTGGCGGCGATCAGCCATGACGTGCTGCAGCCGTTGAATGCGGCGCGGCTGTTTGCTTCGGCACTGCGCGACAGTGACCATGTGAGCGACGAGCAGAAGCACCTGGCCGAACGCGTGGATGCCTCGTTGCGGGCGGCCGAAGAGCTGCTGGATGGCCTGCTGGATGTGTCACGGCTGGATGCCGGCGGCCTGCACCCGGTCATCGGCGAGTTCGACGTGAGCGCGCTGATGCGCGAACTGGCCGCACAGTACACCCCGGTCGCGGCCGGTCGAGGGCTACGCCTGGACCTGTTCGCACGCCCGGCATGGGTGCGCAGTGACCGCCGTCTGTTGCGCCGCGTGCTGCAGAACTTCATGGCCAATGCGCTGCGCTACACCCGCCAAGGCCGCATCGTGCTGGCGGTACGCCAACGCGGTGACGAGGTGGAGCTGCAGGTGTGGGATACCGGTCCCGGCATTCCCGAACACCACATGCGGCAGATTTTCGACGAGTTCCATCGCTACCAGCAGCCATTCGACTGGGGCGAGCAGGGGTTGGGGCTGGGGTTGTCGATCTGCCAGCGCATCTCGCGCCTGCTCGACCACCGTCTCAATGCACGCAGCCGCGTGGGGCGTGGTTCGATGTTCTCGATCATCCTGCCGCGGGTCGCGCCGCTGCCGGGCTACACCGAGCTGGCCACTCCGGTACAGGCCGTGGCCGCGCCGGTGCGCAGCGATTCGCTGGCCGGCCTGCGCGTGCTGTGCGTGGACAACGACGAAGAGATCCTCGACGGCATGCGCGCGCTGCTCGGCCGCTGGCAGGTGCAGGTGATTACGGCATCGACGGTGGATCAGGCGTTGGAGAAAGTGGCCGAACGGCCGCAGGTGATGCTGGTGGATTACCACCTGCATGACCGCATGGATGGTCTGGATGCGCTGGTGGCGTTGCGCGAAGCAGCCGGTTACCCGTTGCCGGGCGCGCTGCTGACCGCCGATGGCCGCGATGAGTTGAAGCGGATGGCACGCGAGCGTGGCTATCGCCTGCTGACCAAGCCGATCAAGCCGGCCTCGCTGCGCGCGTTCCTTGGCGCGCTGCGTGATGCGCGGTAATGGCGGTGAAACGATGCCAGGCAGTAGATCCACGCCATGCGTGGATACGCACCCGGTAGCGCCGGGCCATGCCCGGCGGCCACCGTAAATGACGCGTCAACCCACGCCGTGCAGGTGCTCGTACAGGATCGTCGAACCGATGATCACCAGGATCACGCCGCCGATGATCTCGGCACGCTTGCCGACCATACTGCCCAGCACGCGGCCGAGCATGATGCCGGCGGTGACCATGGTCAGTGTGCACAGGCCGATGACCGCGGCCATCACGCCGATATGCACGTCCATGAAGGCCAGGCCGATGCCCACCGCCATCGCATCGATGCTGGTGGCGAAGCCGGTCAGCGCCAGCTTCCAGAAGCCGTGGTGCTGCGAAGGATCTTCATCCTCCTCGCCGCTGTCCGGGCGCAGGCCGTTGTAGATCATGTGGATGCCCAGCGCGCCGAGCAGGCCGAAGGCGATCCAATGGTCGAAGGCTTCGACATACTGCAGGGCGGCACGGCCGAGCAGCCAGCCGATGACGGGCGTGATCGCCTCGATGACGCCGAAGATGATGCCGGCACGCAGTGCATCGCGGAACACCGGCTTGCGCATGGCCGCGCCCTTGCCGATTGCAGCGGCGAAGGCATCGGTGGACATGGCGAAGCCGATCAGGAGGATCGAAATGGGGGACATGGGCGGCTGTTGAGGTCGGGCTAGGACGGACGCACGGCCTGCGCTCGCGCCCAACCTGACGTTGCGCGCGCGGGCCGCTGGTCTCGCCAACCATCATGGTTGTCCACGCCACGACGCACTGGCCGAGTATGTTGACGTGGACGATTCCTGCGTAGGAATCCGGCTACTCCCCAAGGGGACGCGAAGCTTAGCACCGCGATTCGCGCGTGGCGCATTTCCAGCGAAACGCGCAGGCACGGCTGGTTTGTATAGCGATGGCTATAACAGGGCGAAGCAAAGGCGTGCCAAGCAAGCTTGGCACCCACCCGGGATGCGGTAGCGCCGGGCCATGCCCGGCGAGCGTAGCGGCGACGCCGTTTCAGGTGACTGCCGGCCAGCGGCCGGCACTACCTCAGTCTTCTTCCGGCGGCAGCACGATGGCGTCGTCGTCGATGGCCAGCTTGCCGGCCATCAGCACGGCCTGGGTGCGGTTGGTTACGCCCAGCTTGCGCAGGATGGCGGTGACGTGGGCCTTGATCGTCGCTTCGGAGACGTTGAGGTCGTAAGCGATCTGCTTGTTCAAGCGTCCGGCGCCCAGCATCTGCAAGACGCGGAACTGCTGCGGAGTCAGCTCGCGCAGGCGCTGGCCGACTTCGCGTTCTTCGCTGCCGGTGGGCGGCACGTTGTGCGCTTCCGGCGGTGCCCAGGTCTCGCCATCGAGGATGGTGCCGAGCGCATGACCGATGGTGTCCGAATCCGCAGACTTCGGAATGAAGCCCAGCGCGCCGTGGTCGAGCGCGCGCCGCATCACCGTGGCTTCTTCGCGTGCGGACACCACCACCACCGGCAGCTGCGGGTGCAGTGAGCGCATGTGCACCAGTGCGTTGAAGCCCTGCGCACCCGGCATGTTGAGATCCATCAGGACCAGGTCGGCGTCGTTGTGCTGGTCGGCCAGCGCGTACAGCGCTTCCACGCTGTCGGCCTCGAACAGTTGTACGCCCGGGATGACCCGCTGCACGGCCCCACGCAGGGCTTCGCGGAACAGCGGGTGGTCATCGGCAATCAGAAGGGTGGTCATGGTCGGGGGGAACCGTGGGGGAAACTGTTTGGGGGCCAAGCCCCTGGGGTCAGAGCCCTTTCCTTGCGGAAAGGGATCCGACCCCGGGTAGTACATCAGCGTACTTTGCGCTCGTCCACCAGCGACGCCACCACCGACGGGTCGGCCAGGGTCGAGGTGTCACCGAGCTGGTCAGGCGCGTTCTCGGCGATCTTGCGCAGGATGCGGCGCATGATCTTGCCCGAGCGGGTCTTCGGCAGGCCCGGCGCCCACTGCAGGTGGTCGGGCGTGGCGATCGGGCCGATTTCCTTGCGTACCCAGGCGACCAGTTCCTTCTGCAGTTCGTCGCTGGGGGTCTCTTCGGCCACCAGGGTCACATAGGCGTAGATGCCCTGGCCCTTCACGTCGTGCGGGAAACCGACCACGGCCGCTTCGGCCACCTTCGGGTGCGAGACCAGCGCGCTTTCCACTTCGGCGGTGCCGATGCGATGGCCCGACACGTTGATCACATCGTCCACGCGGCCGGTGATCCAGTAGTAGCCGTCTTCGTCGCGGCGGCAACCGTCACCGGTGAAGTAGCTGCCCGGGTAGGTGCGGAAATAGGTATCGATGAAACGCTGGTGGTCGCCGTACACCGTGCGCATCTGGCCCGGCCAGGAATCACGGATGATCAGGTTGCCCTCGGTCGGGCCGTCCTTGATCTCGCCATCGGCGTTGACCAGGGCCGGCTGCACGCCGAAGAACGGCAGGGTGGCCGAACCCGGCTTGAGGTCCATCGCGCCGGCCAGCGGCGAGATCAGGATGCCGCCGGTCTCGGTCTGCCACCAGGTATCGACGATCGGGCAGCGGCTGTCGCCGACCACCTCGTAGTACCAGCGCCAGGCTTCCGGATTGATCGGCTCGCCCACACTGCCGAGCAGGCGCAGCGACGCGCGCGAGGTCTTCTTCACCGGCTCCTCGCCTTCGCGCATCAGTGCACGGATGGCGGTCGGGGCGGTGTAGAAGATCGTCACCTTGTGCTTGTCGATGACGTTCCAGAAGCGCGAGGTGTCCGGGTAGTTCGGCACGCCTTCGAACATCAGCGAGGTCGCGCCGTTGGCCAGCGGCCCGTACACGATGTAGCTGTGGCCGGTGACCCAGCCGACGTCGGCGGTGCACCAGTAGATGTCGTCCTCGCGCAGGTCGAACACCGCTTCATGCGTGTAGGCCGCGTACAGCAGGTAACCGCCGGTGGTGTGCAGCACGCCCTTCGGCTTGCCGGTGGAACCGGAGGTGTAGAGGATGAACAGCGGATCTTCCGCGTTCATGCGTTCCGGCTCGCAGGTGGCCGGCTGGCTGTCCACTACATCGTGGAACCAGCGGTCGCGCGGGGCCTGCATGTCCACCGCGCCGCCGGTGTGGCGCACCACCAGCACGGTTTCCACGGTATTGGTGCCGGGCAGCTTCAGCGCGGCATCGACGTTGGCCTTCAGCGGAATCTTGCGGCCACCGCGCAGGCCTTCGTCGGCCGTGATGATCAGCTTGCTCTGGCAGTCGCTGACGCGGTCGGCGATCGAGTTCGGCGCGAAGCCACCGAACACCACCGAGTGGATCGCACCGATGCGCGCGCAGGCCAGCATGGCCACCGCGGCGTCGACGATCATCGGCAGGTAGATGGTGACGCGGTCGCCCTTCTTGACGCCCAGGTTGCGCAGCGCGTTGCCGAGGCGGCAGGTGCGCTCGTACAGCTCGCGATAGGTCACGTGCTGGGCCGATGCATCCGGGCCGTCCGGCTCGAACAGCAGGGCGGTCTTGTCGCCGCGCGTTTCCAGCTGGCGATCCAGGCAGTTCACGCTGGCATTGAGCTCGCCATCTTCGAACCACTTGATGTGGAAGTTGGACAGGTCATAGCTGACGTTCTTGATCTTTGTCGGCTTGC
This sequence comes from Stenotrophomonas maltophilia, assembly GCF_004684085.1. GTDB lineage: Bacteria > Pseudomonadota > Gammaproteobacteria > Xanthomonadales > Xanthomonadaceae > Stenotrophomonas > Stenotrophomonas maltophilia_AS. The sequence goes on along the minus strand of NZ_SRHZ01000089.1, from coordinate 132,545 downwards.
GCATCCATTGCAGGCGCTCGGCGGCCTTGCCCCAGAAACCATCCGGGTCGGTCACCGAAGCCTGGTACTGCTGTTCGTACGACGTCTTGTCGATGCGTGCCTTGGCGGCGAACTGCGGATCGACGGGGTAGATATCAGCCATGGCACCCTCACTTGCACGTTGACTTTGTATGTGCGGTCGCAGCATCGCGACGACCGATCCCCCTCAGTTTGCCCCATCCACCCCCGGCCGCGTCACCACCTTGGTTAGACCATGGTCGAAAGTGAGCGTCCTGCAGGGCCGGGTTCGACCAATGGCCAATAGCCGCTGTGCGTGAACGCCCCGCAGTCTCGGCTCGACCGTGCCCCACGCGCGGCATCACCTTGCCACTTGGGAGAGAGGGCAACATGAGCCACCGTACGTTGAAAGCCGTGCGCACACCTTTGGCGGCCTGCCTGTTGGTCGCCCTGGTCGCACCGGGCATGGCGTTCGCAGAGACCGCCAAAGAGAAAGCACTGGAAGCACGCGTTGTCGAACTGGAACGCCAGGTCCAGCTGCTGCTGTCTTCGCAGCAACAACAACAGACCCAGATCAGCCAGACCCAGCAGGCGGTGACCGAAGTCCGCACGGTGCAGGCCGAGCAGAAGCCGGTCGCTGCGGTGCCGGCCGGCAAGCAGCCGATCCAGATCACCACCATCACCCCGGGCGCCGCGCCGGGCACCACGGTCAAGATCGGCGGCTTCATCAAGGCCGACTTCCTGGCCACCCAGACCAGCGACGGCCAGCTGGCCGACGACGCCACCGGCCGCGCGCTGTACCTGCCGGGCCAGACCCCGGTGGAAGGCGCCGGCGGCAGCGGCAAGCGCTCGGGTACTGACTTCAACGCCCACGCCAAGTTCTCGCGCTTCAACCTGGGCATCGACAACGTGAGCGAATCGGGCAACAAGGCCGGTGCGTTCTTCGAGATGGACTTCTTCGGCAACTCGCTCGGCAACCAGACCGCCACCAATACCTACGGTGTGACCCTGCGCCACGCCTACATGTACTGGAACAACTGGATGGCCGGTCAGACCTGGTCCAACTTCATGGACGCGGCCGCACTGCCGGAAGCGGTCGACTTCGTCGGCCCCACCGATGGCGTGATCTTCGTGCGCCAGGCCCAGGTGCGCTACACCCAGGGCGGCTTCAGCGTCGCGCTGGAAAACCCGGAAACCACCACCCTCACCGGCACCCGCAACCCCGTCACCGGCGCGTGGACCAACGCCAGCGCCAACTCCGATCGCGGCAGCCTGCCCGATCTGACCATGCGCTATGGCTGGAAGGGCACCTGGGGCACCTTCGGTGTCGGCGGCATCGTGCGTCAGTTGAAGGTCGACAACCAGGCCACCGGCGCCAAGGCCGACAAGGTGGCCGGCGGCCTGACCCTGGGCGGCAAGTGGGTGATGGGTGACAGCGATTCGCTGCACTACCAGTTCACCGGTGGCGAGGGCATTGCCCGCTACATCGGCCTGGGCATCACCGCCGACAGTGCCTACGACGTGGCCCGCGACGAGCTCAACCCGACCGGCGTGCTTGCCGGCTACGTGGGCTGGCGGCATGCGTTCTCGCCGAAGCTGCGCACCAACCTGATCTACGCGCGCAGCGACTATGACAACGACAGCATTCTCGGTCCGCTGGTGACCAAGAGCGTGCAGAGCATCCGCGGCAACATCTTCTATTCGCCGCTGCCCAAGGTCGATATCGGTGCAGAGCTGATGTATGGCCGTCGCGAAGTGGAGAACGGCAACAAGGGCGACATCACCCGTCTGCAGTTCACCACCAAGTACAGCTTCTAAGAGCGTGCCGGCCAACGGCCGGCACCTACCGAATTGATTGTGTGCCGACCAAGGTCGGCATCTACCGAATTGATTGTGTGCCGACCAAGGTCGGCATCTACAGAGGGAAAGCGTCCCATGTCCACAACACCTGCACCGGCGAAAGCCCAACTTACCCAGGGCCACAAGAAGGTCATCTTCGCGTCGAGCCTTGGCACCGTCTTCGAGTGGTATGACTTCTTCCTGTACGGCTCGCTTGCCGCCATCATCGCCAAGCAGTTCTTCAGCGGCGTCAACGAAACCACGGGCATGATCTTTGCTCTGCTGGCCTTCGCCGCCGGCTTCTTCGTGCGTCCGTTCGGTGCGGCTTTCTTCGGCAGCCTCGGCGACCGCATCGGCCGCAAGTACACCTTCCTGGTCACCATCCTGATCATGGGCATCTCGACCTTCCTGGTCGGTGTACTGCCCAACTACGCATCGATCGGTTTCGCTGCACCGGTGATCCTGATCGTGCTGCGCCTGGCCCAGGGCCTGGCGATGGGCGGTGAGTACGGTGGCGCTGCCACCTACGTGGCCGAGCATGCACCGGCCGACAAGCGTGGCCTGTACACCAGCTTCATCCAGTGCACGGCCACGCTGGGTCTGTTCATGTCGCTGCTGATCATCCTGGCCTGCCGCTACTTCCTCGGCAACGAAGCCTTCGAGGCCTGGGGCTGGCGCATTCCGTTCCTGGTCTCGATCGTGCTGCTGGGCATCTCGGTGTGGATCCGCCTGCAGCTGAGCGAGTCGCCGCTGTTCCAGCAGATGAAGGCCGAAGGCAAGGGTTCCAAGACGCCGTTCCGTGACAGCCTGAAGGGCGGCAACCTGAAGCTGATGCTGCTGGTCCTGCTGGGTGCCGCAGCCGGCCAGGCCGTGGTCTGGTACGGTGGTCAGTTCTACGCACTGTTCTTCCTCAGCAGCATGCTGAAGGTCGATGCCACCACTTCCTACCTGCTGATCGCCGCCGCGCTGGCGCTGGGCGTGCCGTTCTTCATCTTCTTCGGCTGGCTGTCCGACCGTATCGGCCGCAAGAAGATCATCCTCGCCGGCTGCCTGCTGGCCGCCGTTACCTACATCCCGATCTTCAAGGGCCTGACCCACTTCGCCAACCCGGCCATCGAAGAGGCCCGCACCAACTCGCCGGCCCTGGTCGTGGCTGATCCGAGCACCTGCTCGTTCCAGTTCGATCCGGTCGGCCTGCGCAAGTTCACCAGCTCCTGCGACGTGGCCACCGCCGCGCTGACCAAGGCCGGTGTGCCGTACGACGTGCAGCCCGCCGCCGCCGGTTCGCTGGCGATGGTGAACGTGGGCAGCGCCAGCGTCACCTCGTATGAGGCCGCCGGCCTGACCAAGGAAGACGGCAAGGCCAAGGCCGATGCGTTCGGTGCCGAACTGAAGGGCGCGCTGGTCACGGCGGGTTACCCGGCCAAGGCCGATGGCTCGCGCATCAACATCGCCGGCACGATCTTCATGCTGTGGCTGCTGGTGCTGTACGTGACCATGGTCTACGGCCCGATCGCCGCCTACCTGGTCGAACTGTTCCCGACCCGCATCCGCTACACCTCGATGTCGCTGCCGTACCACATCGGCAACGGCTGGTTCGGTGGCTTCCTGCCGGCGATCTCGTTCGCGCTGGTGGCCGGTACCGGCAACCTCTACTACGGCTTGTGGTACCCGATCATCATCGCGCTGATGTCGGTGGTGATCGGCGGCCTGTTCCTGCGCGAGACCAAGGACGTGGATATCACCAAGTAAGAATGATGTTCATCGGATGAAGGAGAGGCCGTGGTGCAGACCACGGCCTTTTCGTTTCCCTGTAGCGCCGAGCCATGCTCGGCGACCGCGCAACGCGCGGCACAGAATTCCGCAGACGCGAACAGACAGCGCTCAATGCCGTCATCGCGGTTGAGAAGCATCCGAAGCCACACCTCGTATCGTGTCCCGCCGAGACGTGTCGCACGCCGTATAGTCGCCCCATGATCACCATTGCCCCAGCCGACCTCCCCGCCATCCTGCACACCCTGCGCAGTGCCTGGCAGGCCCAGCGCCCGTCGCTTGGCCAGCGCGAAGCCGACCTGCGTCGCCTGCGCGAGGCGCTGAAGCCCCGCCTGGACGAAATGGCGCAGGCCATCGCCGAGGATTTCGGCCACCGTGCCCACGTCGAATCGAAACTGGCCGATGGCATGAGCGTGCTGTCGGCCATCGACCACCTGCGCCGGCACCTGCGGCGCTGGTCGAAGCCGCAGCGCGTCGGTGCCGGTTGGCGACTGTGGCCGGCGCGCGCGCAGCTGCGGCCGACGCCACTGGGCGTGATCGGGGTGATCTCACCGTGGAACTACCCGGTCACGCTGGCACTCGTGCCGTTGGCCACTGCGATTGCTGCCGGCAATCACGTGCTGCTCAAGCCCTCCGAACACACGCCGCGCACCAGCGCGTTCCTCGCCGACCTGCTGGCCAGCGTGTTCCCACCCGATCGGGTGGCGGTGGTGCAGGGCGGGGCGGATGTGGCCGCAGCGGTGTCGTCGCTGCCGCTGGACCATCTGCTGTTCACCGGCTCCACCGCGGTCGGCCGCAAGGTGATGGCGGCCGCCGCCGAGCATCTGGTGCCGGTCACGCTGGAGCTGGGCGGCAAGTCGCCGGCCATTGTCTGCCGCGATTTCCCGCTGGACAAAGCTGCTGCGCGGCTGGCCACCGGCAAGTGGTTCAACGCGGGCCAGACCTGCATCGCGCCGGATTACGTGCTGATCGATACCGTGCGCCAGCGAGAGTTCGTGCAGGCGCTGCAGCAGCAGGTATGCGAGCGCTACGGCGATTTCAGTAGCGCCGACGACTACACGCGCATCATCAACGAAGGCCAGTACCAGCGCCTGCAGGGCTATCTGGCGCAGGCGCGCGAACGCGGGGTGCCGGTGATTCCATTGGCGCAGGTGGATGCGGCACGTGCCGACCGCGAACGCCTGCTGGTGCCCACCGTGGTGCTGGACCCGCCGGATGATCTGGACCTGATGCGCGAAGAGATCTTCGGCCCCATCCTGCCGGTGCGTGCCTACCCGGATCTGGATGCCGCGCTGGCCGAGGTGCTGTCCCGCGACCGGCCGCTGGCGCTGTACCCCTTCAGCCATGACAAAGCGACGGTGGAACGCATCCTCGGCCAGGTGGTGGCCGGCGGGGTGACGGTGAATGACACGCTGCTGCACTTCGCCGCCGATGGCCTGCCGTTTGGGGGGGTAGGGGCCAGCGGGATGGGCGCGTATCACGGTCAGGCCGGGTTCGATGGCATGAGCAAGCTGCTGCCGGTGCTGTGGCAGTCGCGCTGGGCAGTGACCGACCGGCTGCGGCCGCCGTATTCGAAGATTGCGGGGTTGTTGAAGCTGCTGCTTCGGTAGTGCCGGCCGCTGGCCGGCAACCTCATAACCCTTCGGCGAGGCCCCGCAGTTGCCGGCCAGCGGCCGGCACTACCGGTGGGTGCCAACCTTGGTTGGCACACGGTGATTGCCGGCGCCAACCAAGGTTGGCGTCTACCGGGGTACATGGACGCCCATCAAGGCCCACCCGGTTAGAATGGCCCCCATGAAGATCGCCTCGTGGAACGTCAATTCGCTCAATGTCCGCTTGCCGCACCTGGAGCAGTGGCTCAAGGAGTTCGGCCCGGACATCGTCGGTATCCAGGAAACCAAGCTGGAGGACCACAAGTTCCCCGATTCGGCGCTGATTGCCGCAGGCTACCGCAGCGTGTTCGCCGGCCAGAAGACCTACAACGGCGTTGCGCTGGTGTCCCGTGAGCCGGCGCAGGACGTGCAGATCGGCATCCCCGGCTTCGAGGACGAGCAGAAGCGCGTCATCGCCGGTACCTTCGGCGACCTGCGGGTGATCAACCTGTATGTGGTCAACGGCCAGGACATCGGCACCGACAAGTACGACTACAAGCTGCGCTGGCTGGAGGCGGTGCATGCCTGGATCGCCGAAGAACTGCAGCGGCACCCGAAGCTGATCGTGATGGGTGACTTCAACATCGCCCCGGATGCGCGCGACGTGCACGATCCGGAGGTGTGGAACGAAAACCACATCCTGACCTCCACCGCCGAGCGCGGCGCGCTCAACAAGCTGCTGCAGCTGGGCCTGCACGATGGCTTCCGCCTGCACAACGACGAGGCGGGCACGTTCAGCTGGTGGGATTACCGGGCGGCAGGCTTCCGCCGCAACCTGGGCCTGCGCATCGACCTGACCCTGGTGTCCGATGCGCTGAAGGGCAGTGCGGTGGCCTCGGGTATCGACCGCGAGCCGCGCACCTGGGAACGCCCCAGCGATCACGCGCCGGCATGGGTGCAACTGGGTTGAACGAACAGGGCCCGGCGATTGCCGGGCCCCGTTTTGATGCGTCTGCCGGCCAGCGGCCGGTACTACCCTTCAGATCAACGCAGGCTCTTGCGGGTGAACAGGTTGACGATCGCCAACAGGATCACCGCGCCGATCAGCGAGAACAGGAAGGTGCGGAGGGTGATCGCTTCGTTGATGCCGCCGCCGAACAGCCAGCCGGAAATCAGCGCGCCAACGATGCCGACCACGATGTTGAGGATGATGCCCTGCTGGCCATCGCGCCTCATGATGATGCTTGCCAGCCAGCCGACAATGCCGCCGACGATCAGCCAGATGATGATGCCCATGATCGAATCTCCGGTTGAAAACCAAGCCCAGTTGACGCGCAACGCTGTGAAACCGTCGTGCAATCCCGTGACGGCTGCGTGCGGATGAGCCTGCCAGCCACCCTCGACGGCCCGTGGCGCTTCGGCCCGGTAACGGTCTGGCGGCGCCCGCACGTGCCGGGCCATCGTGGTGAACCGCAGGCCCGGCAGGTACTGGCGCAGGCGCTGGGCACTGAACCCGCGACGCTGCCACTGCTCCGCGACGACAAGGGCCGCCCCGAGCTGAGCGGCGCGCTGGCCCACTACGGCACCGGCTGGAGCCACAGCGGCGAGGTGCTGCTGGTGGCGCTGGGTGAGGGCGTGCGGCTGGGTGTGGATCTGGAGCTGCTGCGGCCGCGGCCGCGTCTGCTGGAAATCGTGCGGCGCTTCTTCCACCCGGAGGAAGTGGCCTGGCTGGAAAGTCTGGACGAATCCGCGCGCGAACACTGGTTCTTCCGTGTGTGGTGTACCAAGGAAGCCATGTTGAAAGCGCACGGGCAGGGCATCTCCTTCGGCCTGCATCGCCTGCAGCTGGCGCCGGGGGACGATGGCGCCCTGCACCTGCGCTGGTGCGATCCGGAACTGGGCGAGGCCTCGCGCTGGCACCTGCACGAATGGCAGGCCAGCGGGCATTTCCGCGCCGCGTTGGCGTGGTATCCGCTCTGAAGCAGGGAATCAGCGAACAAAACCGGCGATAATGCCAGCATGAGCGAACACGAACTTCCCGCCGGCGTGGCTGCCACGCTGGAACAGGGCCTGGCCAGCATGGGCCTGGACGCCGCACTGGCGCCGCCGCTGCTGCGCTACCTGGCCCTGCTGCACCGCTGGAACGGCACCTATAACCTCACCGCCATCCGCGATCCGCAGGAGATGGTCACCCGCCACCTGCTCGACTCGCTGGCGATGCAGCCGTTCGTGGCTGATGGCACCTTGGCCGATCTCGGCACCGGCCCCGGGCTGCCCGGCATCCCGCTGGCGATCGCCTGCCCGGGCCTGCAGGTCACCCTGGTGGAGAGCAACGGCAAGAAGGCGCGCTTCATGCGCGAGGCCGTGCGCCAGCTCGGCCTGGGCAATGCCCGCGTGGCCGAATCGCGCGCCGAGGCGCTGGACGAGGCCGGCCGCTACGACCAGCTGACCGCGCGCGCGATGGACACCCTGGCCGGCATCGTCCGCGTCGGTGGTCACCTGCTGCGCCCTGGTGGCGTGCTGCTGGCCATGAAGGGCGTCTACCCGCATGAGGAGATCGCGGACCTGCCGAGTGGCTGGCAGGTGCGTGAGGTGACCCCGTTGAGCGTGCCCGGCCTGGCCGGCGAACGCCACCTGGTCACCGTTACAGGTCCCTGATTCCCGCCGCCAGCCCCTTGTGGAACAACGGGTTGGCGATTCACGATTTCCGCAAGGGGCCGGTTGTACGCATAATGACCGGTCCCAGCACACGTCGACGAGGCACACCCGCATGGCCCGCATCATCGCCATCGCCAACCAGAAGGGTGGCGTCGGCAAGACCACGACCGCCGTCAACCTGGCCGCTTCCCTGGCCAACGCACCCAAGCGCGTGCTCTTGGTCGACCTGGATTCGCAGGGCAACGCGACCATGGGCAGTGGCGTGGACAAGCGCGAGCTGGTCTCCTCCACCTACGATCTGCTGCTGGGCGAGTCCAGCGCCGCCGATGTACGCGTGCAGACCGCCGAAGGCTACGACCTGCTGCCCGGCAACATCGATCTGACCGCGGCCGAGATCCAGCTGATGGCGCAGAGCGAGCGCGAGCAGCGCCTGAAGCGCGCGCTGGCGCCGATCCGCGATGAGTACGACTACATCCTGATCGACTGCCCGCCGGCGCTTTCGCTGCTGACCCTGAACGCCCTGGCCGCCGCCGATTCGGTGATCGTGCCGATGCAGTGCGAGTACTACGCGCTGGAAGGCCTGAGCGCGCTGGTGGAAACCATCGAAGCGCTGCGTGCCAACCTCAACCCGGCGCTGGAGATCGAAGGCGTGCTGCGCACGATGTTCGATGTGCGCAACAACCTGGCCAACGCAGTGTCGGCCGAGCTGACCGAGCACTTCGGTGACCGCGTGTTCCGCACCATCGTGCCGCGCAACGTGCGCCTGGCCGAGGCGCCCAGCCATGGCCAGAGCATCGTCGGCTACGACCGCGCCTCGCGCGGTGGCGTGGCCTACCTGGGCCTGGCCGGCGAGATCATCCGCCGCAACAACGAACGCAACAAGGCCGCCAAGGCCGTGGAGATCGTCTGATGACCAGCAGCAAGCCGGCAGCCAAGAAGCGAGGCCTCGGCCGTGGCCTGGATGCCCTGCTGGGTCCGAAGGGCGCGGTCAGCCAGGTGCAGGCCAGCACAGCGGTGATCGAGCCGCTGCCGGGTGAAGTGCTGCGCAAGCTGGCCGTGGGCCAGCTGCAGCCGGGCAAGTACCAGCCGCGCCGCGAGATGGACGAGGGCAAGCTGTCCGAGCTGGCCGACTCGATCAAGTCGCAGGGCGTGATCCAGCCGATCCTGGTGCGCCAGCTGCCGGCAGGCAACTACGAAATCGTCGCCGGTGAGCGTCGCTGGCGCGCATCGCAGCTGGCCGGCCTGGACGAAGTGCCGGTGGTGGTGCGCGAGCTGGAAGACCGCACCGTCATCGCGATGGCGCTGATCGAGAACATCCAGCGCGAAGACCTCAACCCGCTGGAAGAAGCCGAAGCGCTGCAGCGCCTGATCAGCGAATTCACCCTGACCCATGCCGAGGCCGCTGAAGCCGTCGGCCGCTCGCGTGCGGCGGTGTCCAACCTGCTGCGCCTGCTGGAGCTGCCGGTGGCGATCCGCCTGCTGCTGGAAACCCGCCGCCTGGAAATGGGCCATGCCCGTGCGCTGCTGACCCTGGCCCCCGAGCTGGCCGGCAAGCTGGCGCAGGAAGCGGCCGATGAGGGTTGGTCGGTGCGTGAAGTCGAGCGCCGTGCGCAGGCCTTCGCCGCCGGCAAGGTGCCGAGCAACCGCCCGGTGGCCACGCCGAAGGTGCAGCAGGCCGACATCGCCTCGCTGGAAACCGAGCTGTCCGAAGCACTGGGCGCCAAGGTGGCGATCAGCCACGGCCGGGGCGGCAAGGGCAAGCTGATCATCCATTACACCGACCTGGATACGCTGGACGGCGTGCTGGAAAAACTGCGCACACGCCAGGGCTGAGCCCGGCGCAGCGATCGGGGACGCGGCCTGTTCCTGCCGCGTCCTGTAGATGACAGGGAACGCACCGCCGCGCGCGCCGTGGGATGCACTGCCCTCCGGCCCGTGGCCTCATCCAGGGAGCAGGACATGAGCAACGAACACGACGACGTCAGCCCGGGCGGCAGCCCGATCCTGGTACACAGCCGGGAAAAGGACTTCACCCCGCCGCAGGGCGAAGAACACATCGAGGCGATCGGCGCGCACATCGAGCGCCATCTGGGCCCGGTGTCCGGTGTCTTCCACGAGATCATCTCCGACCTGGTGCACATCGACGTGCACGTGGTGCCGGCCACTGACCAGTTTCCGTATCTGCGGTTGGTGACCTCCGGCATGAGCGACCTGCCGATGACCGTGCCCGAAGACGCGGATGTCGATCTGCCCCGCTACATGGAACTGGTGGTGACCCTGCCGGCGGACTGGCCGATCTCGCAGGACGCGTTCGAGGACGAGCGCAACTACTGGCCGGTGCGCCTTCTGAAGGGCCTGGCGCGGCTGCCGCACGAGTACGACACCTGGCTGGGCTTCGGCCACACCATTCCCAACGGCCATCCCAGTGAGCCCTACGCGCCGGGCGTGGGCTTCGACGGCGCCATCGTGCTGCCACCGGTCACCACGCCGGAAGACTTCGCCGAGCTGGAGCTGGCGGACGGCAAAGTCATCAGTTTCATGACCATCATCCCGCTGTACCCGGAGGAGATGGACCTGAAGCTGAAGAAGGGCGCCGAAGCCCTGATTGATCGTTTCGACGCCAAGAACATCCAGGACGTGATCGAGCCGGGGCGCGTCAACGTGGCCAAGAAGCGTTTCGGGCTGTTCTGAGCCGGCGGCGTATCCTCTACACCTGTATTCATTGATTTCCAGGCAACTGCCATGACCATCCTGCTCACCGGCGCTGCCGGCTTCATCGGTGCCTACACCGCCCGCGCGCTGCTGGAGGCGGGCCGGGCTGTGGTCGGCCTGGACAACTTCAATGACTACTACGACCCGCAGATCAAGCGCGACCGCGTGGCCGCGCTGTGCCCGACACTGGATCTGCGTACCCTCGACCTGACCGACCAGCAGGGACTTGCTGCGCTGTTCGACGAAGTGCAACCGACGGCGGTGATCCACCTGGCCGCGCAGGCCGGCGTGCGCTATTCACTGGAAAACCCGCAGGCCTACGTCGACAGCAACCTGGTCGGCTTCGTCAACATGCTTGAGCTGTGCCGCCACCGTGGCGTGCAGCATCTGGTGTATGCCTCCAGCAGTTCGGTCTACGGCGACTCGGCCACGCCGCCGTTCTCCGAGGACCAGCGCGTGGACCAGCCGCGTTCGCTGTACGCGGCAACCAAGGCGGCCAACGAGCTGATGGCCTACACCTACGCGCAGCTGTATGGCCTGCATGCCACCGGTCTGCGCTTCTTCACCGTGTATGGCCCGTGGGGCCGGCCGGACATGGCGCCGTTGCTGTTCTCGCGTGCGGTGCTGGCGGGGCGGCCGATCGACGTGTTCAACGAAGGCCGCATGCAGCGTGATTTCACACATGTCTCCGACATCGTGTCCGGTATCCTCGGCGCCCTCGCGCATCCGGCCGATGGTCCGGTGCCGCACCGGGTGTTCAACCTCGGCAACCATACGCCGGTCGAGCTGGAGCGCTTCATCAGCGTGATCGAGCAGGCCGCCGGCCAGTCCGCGCAGAAGGTCTACAAGCCGATGCAGCCGGGCGACATGGTCCGCACGATGGCCGATACCCGGCGCGCACATGACGCTTTTGGCTTCGACGCGGTGACCCCGATCGAAGCGGGGCTGCCCCCCGTCGTGCAGTGGTGCCGCGAGTATTTTGGCGATCGCGCGTGAGGATGGATCCTCACATCGGTGGGTTCATCTTCGGATAACCTCGGTTTCGGAGAATGCGCGGTCTTTGTCCCCACTTGGCCGAGTCCCCCATGAGCCAACCCGAGCTTTCCGTTGTCGTCCCGGTGTTCAACGAGCGCGACAACGTTGCGCCGCTGGTCGCTGAAATCACCGCTGCACTGCGCGGACGGCTGCCGTTCGAGATCGTCTATATCGACGACCACTCGCGCGATGACACCCTGGCGGTGCTGCAGGGGCTGAAGGCGACCACGCCGGAATTGCGGGTGCTGCATCACGTGGACCAGAGCGGGCAAAGCACGGCGGTGCGCACCGGCGTCAAGCACGCACGTGCGCCATGGATCGCGACTCTGGACGGCGACGGGCAGAACGATCCTGCTGATATTCCCAGGCTGCTGGCCGCACGTGATGCGGCCGAGGCGCAGGTAAAGCTGTTCGCCGGCTGGCGTGTCAACCGCCAGGACAGCGGCAGCAAGCGCTGGGCCAGCAAGTGGGCCAATGCCATCCGTGCACGCATGCTGCGCGACGATACGCCCGATACCGGCTGCGGCATCAAACTGTTCGAGCGCAGTGCCTTCCTCGACCTGCCGTATTTCGATCACATGCACCGCTACCTGCCGGCGCTGATGCAGCGTGCCGGCTGGAAGACCACCAGCGTGCCGGTCAACCACCGCCACCGTACCGCCGGCGTGTCCAAGTACAACAACCTGGGCCGTGCGCTGGTCGGCATCCGCGATCTGCGCGGCGTCGCCTGGCTGATCACACGCAGCAAACGCACTGCGGTGGAAGAGCGATGATGGCACTTGCACTGCACTGGCTCGACCAGCCGCTGACCTGGCTGTACTGGACCGGCCTGCACGTGACCGGCTGGAAGCTGATCGGCTATACCGGTGCGCTGATGTTCGGCGGGCGTTGGCTGGTCCAGTTCGTCGCCTCCAAGCGCGCCGGCAAACCGGTCATCCCGCGCCTGTTCTGGTACATGAGCGTGGTCGGCAGCCTGATGACGCTGAGCTACTTCCTGTTCTCGGCCAAGCAGGACTCGGTGGGCGTGCTGCAGAACCTGTTCCCGGCATTCACCGCGCTGTACAGCCTGCAGCTGGATATCAAGCATCGGGGCTGGAAGCGGGACAGGGCCAGCCACTGAGGCCTCCGGGGCCCCCATCCGGTAGGTGTCGACCTTGGTCGGCACAGGTGGATCCGGGCCCGGCGCATCCACGCATGGCGTGGATCTACTGCGTGTTCGGCGGCCGGTTCCCGGTCCTGCCTGTGCTGCCGTGCATCGGTAGCGCCGGGCCATGCCCGGCGGTTGTGGGATGGCCGCCAACGTCGGCCGCGCTGCGCGCTCGCGGGGCATGGCCCCGCGCTACCGCGCGCCTTCGGCGCTGGGGCCCCGGCCTGCGGCCGGTTCCCGGTCCTGCCTGCGTAGCAGGCAGGACCTTCGTCCCATGCCACGGACGGTGAGCGGTGCCATGATCGGGGTCTGCCTTCCCGGGAACCTGTGCTCGTGAAAACCCGTCTTGCTGTTGCCCTGCTGATCGCCCTGTCCGCCCCTGCCGTGGCCCTGGCCGCGCCGCCCGCCACCGCCGCACCGGCCAGCGTGGCCACCGAATCGCCCGCCGACGCTGCCTTCCGCGCGCTGTACGAGAAGGAATGGAAGTGGCGCCAGCAAGGCGGCGGTGAGGCCAGCGAGGACGAAGACGCTCCGGCCAACGCCACCCGCATGCCCGACGTCGGCCCGGCCGCGCAGCAGGCACGCCTGAAGGTGTGGGACGAGACCCTGACCGCGCTGAAGAAGATCGACCCGAAGACCCTGTCGCCTGACAACCAGGTCAACTATGCGATCTACCACGACCAGGTGTTCAACCTCGCCGAAGAGGTGCGCCTGCGCGGCTACGAGATGCCGTTCAATGCCGACTCCTCGTTCTGGTCCAACCTGTCCTTCATGGCCCGGCGCGAGATGAAGACCACGCAGGACTACCAGAACTACATCGCACGGCTGAACGATGTGCCGCGCTACTTCGGCCAGCAGACCGAAAACATGCGCGCCGGCCTGAAGCGCGGCTTCAGCGTACCGCGTGCCGTGCTCGATGGTCGCGAGGTCTCCATCGCCACCGTCGCCGAGCTGAAGGATCCGACCGAATCGCCGCTGTACGCGCCGTTCAAGAAGCTGCCCAACAGCATTCCGGCCACCGAGCAGGCCAGGCTGCAGGCGCAGGCGCGTGAAGCGATCAGCGGCAAGGTGGTGCCGGCGTTCCAGCAGCTGCGTACCTTCTTCGTCAACGAGTACGTGCCGCAGGCGCGTACCACCCTGGCCGCCGAAGCGATGCCGGACGGCAAGGCGTACTACAAGCAGCAGATCCACGAATACACCACGCTGGACCTGTCGCCGGACGAGATCCATCGCATCGGCCTGGATGAAGTCGCACGCATCCAGAAGGAAATGAACGACATCATCAAGCAGGTGAAGTTCAAGGGCAGCTTCGCCGAGTTCCTGACCTTCCTGCGTACCGATCCGCAGTTCTATGCCAAGACGCCGGAAGAGCTGCTGTCGCGTGCCGCGTGGATCTCCAAGCGCGCAGACGGCCAGCTTGGCAAGTACATGACGCTGCCGCGTGCACGCTTCACCATCGTGCCGGTGCCGCCGGATATCGCGCCGTTCTGGACCGCCGGCCGCGGTGGCATGGGCACTTACTGGCTCAACACCTACAACCTGCCGTCGCGCCCGCTGTACAACCTGCCGGCGCTGACCCTGCATGAATCCGATCCGGGCCACGCGCTGCAGGGCGCGATCGCCGCCGAGCAGAAGAACCTGCCCGAGTTCCGCCGCAACGCCTACATCTCCGCCTATGGCGAAGGCTGGGCGCTGTACTGCGAGAAGCTGGGCGTGGAGATGGGCATCTACGAAACCCCGTACGAGGATTTCGGTCGCCTGACCTACGAGATGTGGCGCGCGACGCGCCTGGTGATCGACACCGGCGTGCACAGCAAGGGCTGGACCCGCGAGCAGGCGTTGGCCTACCTGCGTGACCACACCGCGCTGAGCGAGCATGAAGTGACCACCGAAGTGGATCGCTACATTTCCTGGCCGGGCCAGGCGCTGAGCTACAAGCTGGGCGAGATCGCCATCGTGCGCCTGCGTGCGCAGGCCGAGAAGGAACTGGGCGACACGTTCGACATCAAGGGTTTCCACGACACCCTGCTCAAGCAGGGCTCGGTGCCGCTGCCGGTGCTGGAACAGCGGATCCAGGCCTACATCGCCGAGCGCAAGAAGGCCTGACCACACCAGGGTAGTGCCGGCCGCTGGCCGGCAACCTGGATCGGGTCAGAGCCCCGCCCGATGGGCGGGGATCCGACCCGGTCACGGGGTCGGATCCCTTTCCTGTGGAAAGGGCTCCGACCCCCAACCTCAGCCCACCACCCGCGGCTTGGCCACCCGCGCTGCAAAGGTCGGCAGCACCAGCAGGGTCAGCACGGTGGCGGTGATCAGGCCACCGATCACCACCGTCGCCAGCGGCTTCTGCACTTCCGCACCGGAACCGCTGGCAATCGCCATCGGAATGAAACCGACGATCGCCACCAGCGCCGTGGTCAGCACCGCGCGGATGCGGCTGGAAGCACCGTTGATCGCCGCCATCATCGGCACGTCACCGGCATCCAGGCGTTCGCGGATCGCCTGCATCAGCACCAGGCCGTTCAACGTGGCCACGCCGGAAACGGCGATGAAGCCGACCGCCGCCGATACCGAGAACGGCATGCCGCGCAGCAGCAGTGCGAGGATGCCGCCGACCAGCGCCAACGGTACGCAGCTGAACACCAGAATGGCTTCCTTGCCGCTGCGCAGGGCCATGAACAGCAGGCTGCCGATCAGCAGGAACACCACCGGCACCACCGTTGCCAGTCGCTTCTCCGCGCGCTGCAGGTTCTCGAACTGACCGCCCCAGGTCAGGTAGGCACCCGGTGGCAGCGCCACGTCGGCCACCGCCGCCTGCGCCTCGCCGACGAAGCCGCCCAGGTCGCGGCCGCGCACGTTGGCCTGCACCACCACGCGGCGGCTGCCGTTGTTGCGGCTGATCTGGTTTGGCCCTTCGCTGACCGTGATGCGGGCCACCGACGACAACGGAATCACCAACCCCGAGGGCGTGGCGATCGGCAGCGAGGCCAGCTGGTCCGGATCGTTGCGCGAGGCATCGTCCAGGCGCACCACCACGTTGAAGCGGCGGTCGCCTTCGAAGATCTTGCCGGCCGCCGTGCCACCAATGCCGGTGGACAGTGCATCACTCACATCCGCAGCAGTCAGGCCGTACTGCGCCGCTGCCACGTGGTCGATCGCCACGTTGAGCGTGGGCAGGCCGGAGATCTGCTCCACCCGCACGTCGGCCGCGCCGTTCACCGCACGCAGCTTCAGCGCTACCTGATCGGCCACCTTCTGCAGCTGGCTGAAGTCATCACCGTAGATCATCACCGCCAGGTCGGTGCGCACGCCGGAAATCAGCTCGTTGAAGCGCAGTTCGATGGGCTGGCTGAACTCGAAGCTGTTGCCCAGCTGCTGTCCGGCCAGTTTCTCGAAGCGCGCCACCAGTGCGTCCTTGCCAAGCTTCGGATCGGGCCAGTCCTTACGCGGCTTCAGCACGATCACGCTGTCGGAGATGTTGGTCGGCATCGGGTCGATCGCCGCCTCCGCGGTACCAGTACGCGAGAACACCGTCTCCACTTCCGGCTGCTTGGCAATGGCCTTTTCCAGTGCCAGCTGCATCGCCAGCGACTGCTCCAGCGATGTCGACGGCACGCGCAGGGCCTGCATCGCCACGTTGCCTTCGTCCAGCGTCGGCATGAACTCGCGGCCCAGCAGCGTGAACGAGCCGATGCCCACCACCACCATCATCACCGCACCGGCCAGCACCGTGCGCGGATGTGCTACGGCCTTGCGCACCACCGGTTCGATGCGTGCACGCAGCACGCGGATCAGTTTGGTTTCGTGCTCGCCATCGTCCGCATGCGCATCGCCGTCCTTCACCTTGGGCTCGCGCACCAGCAGCGCGGCCATCGCCGGCACGAAGGTGAAGGAGAAGATGAAGGCACCGACCAGGGCCAGCATGAAGGTCGCTGCCATCGGGTGGAACGTCTTGCCCTCCACACCTTCCAGGGTGAGGATCGGCGCGAACACCAGCAGGATGATCAGCTGTCCGAACGCCGCCGGACGTGCCATCTTCATTGCCGAATCGGCGGCCACGCGCAGGCGTTCCATCGCGGTCAGCGCACGGCCCAGTTCGGCGCGGCGCTGGCCCAGCATCAGCAGCGTCGATTCGATCACGATCACCGCGCCGTCCACCAGGATGCCGAAGTCCAGCGCACCCAGGCTCATCAGGTTGCCGCTGATGCCGAAGCGGTTCATGCCGATCACTGCGAACAGGAACGACAGCGGAATCACCAGCGCGGTGATCGTCGCCGCACGCAGGTTGCCCAGCAGCAGGAACAGCACCACCACCACCAGCAGCGCGCCCTCGGTGAGGTTCTTGGCCACGGTCTTGATGGTGGAATTGACCAGCACGCTGCGGTCCAGCACCGGTGCCGCCACGATGTCGGCCGGCAGCGACTTGTTGACCTGTTCCAGGCGCGCGGCCGCGGCCTGGGCCACGGTGCGGCTGTTGCCACCGGCAATCATCAGCGCGGTACCCAGCACGGCTTCGTGGCCGTTGCGGCTGGCCGCACCCAGGCGCGGCGCGCGGCTCAGGTCGACGTCGGCCACATCAGCCACGCGCACCACCACGCCATTGCGGGTTGCTACCGGGGCCTGCACCAGGTCGTCGGTGGTCAGCGCCAGGCCGTCAGCACGTACCACCAGGCCCTCGCCGGCACGCTGTACGAAACCGGCACCGGCCTGCACGTTGGAACGTTGAAGGGCGGTGACCAGGTCGGCCAGGCCGAGGCCATGCGCGGCCAGCTTGGCGCTGTCCGGATGCACGCCGTATTCCTTGACGTAGCCGCCGACCGTATCGACGCCGGCCAGCCCCGGGCTGGAACGCATCTGCGGCGCGATGATCCAGTCCTGCACGGTGCGCAGGTAGGTCGCACGCTCTTCGGGTGTACGCAGCAGGTTGCCTTCCGGCGTGCGGTAGACCTCGCCGGCCTGCCAGCCGGCTTCACCGGGCTTGGCCAGCTTGGCCGGATCGAACGCGGTGAAGTCCACCGTCCACATCAGCACTTCGCCGAGACCGGTGGTGACCGGCGACAGCATCGGCGACGCACCATCGGGCAGGTCTTCGGAGGCTTCGCGCATGCGCTCGGCCACCTGCTGGCGGGCGAAGTAGATGTCGGTGGCATCGGTGAAGATCGCGGTGACCTGCGAGAAGCCATTGCGCGACAGCGAACGCGTGGTGGTCAGGCCGGGAATGCCGGCCAGCGCGGTTTCCAGCGGATAGGTCACCTGCCGCTCGATCTGCTCCGGTGTCAGCGCAGGTGCCACCGTGTTGATCTGCACCTGGCGGTTGGTGATGTCCGGCACCGCGTCGATCGGCAGCTTGCCCAGCTGGAACAGGCCCACGGCGGCGATCAGCGCGGCCATGAACACCACCAGCCAGCGGTGACGTACCGCTGTTTCAATGATCAGTTTGAACATGGTCGCCTCCTCAGTGGCCGTGCTCGGCTTCGCCCTTGGCCAGTTCGGCCTTGAGCAGGAAGGCATTGCTGCCAACGATGCGCTCGCTGCCGGTCAGGCCACCGAGGATCTCGATGCGGTCACCGGCGCGACGGCCAGCCAGCACCGGCTGCACCTTGAAGCCGCCTTCTACAGCCACGAACACCGCACTGCTGCCATCGACGTTCTGCACCGCATCGGCCGGCACGCTGAGCGAGCCGTCCTGGCCTTCAGTGACGACCACGGCCGATACCGGCGAACCGGCCGGCGGCAGCGAAGCATCCACCGGCGTGGCACGGATCACCGCGACGCCACCCTGCTGGCGGACATCGGCGGCCGAACCGGTGACGGTGGCGGTGAAGCTGCCCCCCGGCACGCTCACCTCCAGCTTCATGCCCGGCGTGACCTGCGCGGCCAGCGCCGGCGGTGCGGTGAACACCAGCTCGTTCATCGTCGGGTCGGCGACGTCGGCCACCACACTGCCGGCGGCGACCACGCCACCCGGGGTGACCTGCACGTTGCCGACGATGCCGGCCACCGGGCTGGTGATGCGCACGCGGCCGCTGCTGTCCGGCGAACCGTTGGCGGCGGCCTGAGCCTGTGCGGCGGCGGCCTGGGCCTGTGCCGCCAGCGAACGGGCGCGCGAGGTTTCCATTTCCTGGCGGGCGACCACGCCCTGGTCGACCAGCGCCTTGTCGCGGCCATAGGCCAGGCGCGCGGCTTCGGCTTCGGCCGATGCGGCCAGCGCATTGGCGCGGAACACCGCGGCCTCGCCACTGACCACGATGGCCAGTGCCTGGTTCTGTTTCACCGCGGTGCCTGGCGCGACCAGCACGCGTTCGACGCGGCCGGTCACGGTGGAGGCCACCGAGGCGCGCGCGCCCACGGTGGGCTCGACCCTGCCGGACAGCCGGGTCGAGCCACCGCCACCGCGACCGATCGCGACCACTTCGATACCGGATGCCTTGATTTGTTCCGTGGTCAGCGCAACCACGCCTTCGTCGGCGTCAGCGGGGGCCTTGGCGGCTTCCGCCTTGGCTTCCTTGCTGTCGGTCGCATGGCCATGGCCATCGTCGGTGCCCGCCTTGGCCGCAGCGGGGTCTTCATTTGCGGGTGTCTGCGCGTTACCGGCACAACCGGCCAGCAGGACGGTCAGCAGCACGCCGCCGATCAGCGGGAAAGTACGGGAGAGAGTCATTTGGCCTCCACAAAAGGTGCGCGCCCTTCAAGGCGGGCAAGATCGATTTCCGCGCCGACGCGCGACAGGCGCGCGTCCACGGCGGTGCCGCGGGCGGCGATGAGGGCGCTGCGCGTGCTGCGCAGTTCCAGCTGCGAGATGCGTCCGGCATCGAAGCCGACGCGGGCCAGGCGATATGCCTCTTCGGCGGCGACCACGCTTTCATCGGCGGCGCGGGTACGGCTGCCGGCCGCCTTCAGTCCGGCCACGGCGGAGAGGCGTGCGGCCTCGCTGTCGCGGCGCTGCTGGTCCAGGCGTGCCTCGGCCGCGCGCTGGTCGGCATTGGCGGCGCGGATGCCACCGCGGTTGCGGTCGAACAGCGGGATGCTGAGGCTGACCCCGAGGTTGTAGGCACGCTCGCCGCCTTCGCGGAAGCGGGTCTGCGCGGCGGTGACACTGAGGTCGGGCAGGGCGCGCTTGCGCGCCACGTCGACCAGCTTGCCCGCCGCATCGGCTTCGGCTTCGGCAATGCGCACTGCCAGTGCCACGTCGGTGGCACCGCGCGGCAGCGGCGGCGCCCGGTCGAGCAGGCTGTTGTCGATCGACTGCACCGGCACATCCAGCAGCGCGGCACCGGCCAGGCGGGCCAGCGCGGCATCGCGGAAGGCCTGCGCCTCATCCAGCGAAGCACTGGCATTGGCCACTTCGCTCTGCGCCTGTACCGCACGCAGTTGCGGTTGGCGGCCCTGCTTGACCATTGCGTTGACCGCGTTGGCGTCATCGCGGGTGAGGGTCAGTGCCTCTTCGGCCAGGCTGTAGCGGCGCAATGCACTTTCCGCCTGTGCGTAGACCACCGCCAGCTGGCTGGCCACGTCGCTGCGACTCTGCGAGCCACGCAGGTTGGCGGCCTGTGCCTCGGCGCGGGCCGCACGGACGCGCGCGCCACGCTGGCCCCAGACCTCCAGCGGCTGGGACAGGGTGAGCACGGTATCGGCCTTGCCCATGCCGCCATAGGAGCCGGTGCCCCAGGCGTTTTCGGCGGACCAGGAGAGGGAAGGATTGGGCAACGCACGGGCCTGGTCGGCGCGCGCATCGGCGGCCTCGGCCAGCGCCGCACCCACACGGGTGCCGGGCAGCTGGTCCAGGCGTTCAAGCAGGCTGTCGTAGGAAGGGGCGGCTTGTGCCGACGCCTGCAGTGCCGGGGCCAGGCCCAGCAACACAGCGACGACCAGCCCGGTCGCGCGCAGCGACCGAGGTGTCAGGATCGACATAGGGGGATTCCGGTTGTGAGTGAAACGGGAGCCCGCGATTGCGGGACGCGCTCAACTCACGCCCGGGGGGGACGTGCCAATTCGTCCTGCGCGACGGCATAGGTCGCGACATCGCCAGCATTCATCCAGCGCGCCGGCAGCGGTGTGCCGAACGCAGCAAGCGTGCCCGTGGGCAGGCTCAGGTTGGAGTGGTGGCAGTGGTTGTGGCCACAGGCGTCGGCGCCTGCGTGCTTGCCGCCGGAGTCGCCATCGGCGTCGTCGGGGGCGGATTCCATGTGCACGGTGGTCGCATGCGGTTCCACCGTGCAGGCCAGTGCGTCAGCCACCGGCACGACCACGAATGCCGCCATCAGCAGCATCAGCAGGTACGAACGAAGGTGGCGGGTGATCCGGCGCATGGAAGGGAGGCTAGCAAGTGGTTTTCGCCGGATACAATATCAATGGTCAGTTCGGGAATTCGTCGGAATCTCCCGTTCAGGTGGGCCGCGCCGCCTGCTTTGGTGGGGATCAACCTCCTGCCTTGGTGGGTGCCGACCTCCTGCCCTGGTGGGTGTCGACCTTGGTCGACACGCCTTTCGACCCCGCCAGGTTGCCGGCCAGCGGCCGGCACTACCCGTGTCATGGCAGCTTCGCGATCACCTTGATCTCGAACTGGAACCCGTACAGCCAGGTCACGCCGATACCGGTCAGGGTCGGGTGCGGCGCCTCGCCCCAGTACTCGGGCACGATCGCCCAGGCCTTCTCGAAGTTCTTCTCTGGATCGACCAGGAACACGGTCACGTCGACCACGTCATCGAAGGTGCAGCCTGCGGCGGCCAGCACCGCGTTGAGATTCTCGAAGGCGCGGCGCACCTGCGCTTCGAAGTCCGGCTCGGGCGAGCCGTCATCGCGGCTGCCGACCTGGCCGGAGACGAACAGGAAGCCGTTGGATCGGATCGCCGGCGAGTAGCGGTTGCGCTCGTACAGGGCCTGGCGCCCGGCGGGGAAAACGACATCACGCTGTGACATGGGGAAGATCCCGTGGGAGAGAACGCCATCCTCCCCGCCAGCGCTGTCTGGATAAACCGCGATGATCGGCCTAGATTGATTGCAAATCCCAAACAATCATGGCCCGCCATGGACCGTTTCGAGGCGATGCGGGCGTTTGCCCGGGTGGTGGAGACCGGCAGCTTCACCCGCGCTGCGCAGACCCTGCAGATCAGCCGCACCACGGCCACCCAGCTGGTGCAGCAGCTGGAGGCGCACCTGCGGCTGCGCCTGCTCAACCGCACCACGCGCCGGGTCAGCGTCACCGCCGATGGCGCGGCCTACTACCCACGCATCGCCCGCCTGCTGGCCGAGCTGGAAGAGGTGGAGGGTGGGCTGGGCGACGCTGTTACCCAGCCGCGTGGCCGCCTACGCGTGGATGTGCCCGGGCCGTATGCGCGGCTGCAGCTGGTACCGGCGCTGCCGGATTTCCAGGCGCGTTACCCGGAGATCCAGTTGGACATCGGCGTCAGCGACCGCGAGGTCGATGTCATCGCCGACAACGTCGACTGCGTGATCCGTGGTGGCACCCCGGCCGACCCGGCGCTGGTGGCGCGGCCGTTGGCTGCGCTGCCGATCGGCTTCCACGCCAGCCCGGGCTATGTGCAGCGTTTCGGGTTGCCGGCCGACCCGCGCGCGCTGGAAGGGCCCGATCACCACATGGTCGGCTTCCTCAGCCCGCGCAGTGGCCGTGCCCGGGTGTTCAGCGCCCAGCGTGGCGATGAGCGCATCGAAGTGCAGGGCCGCTACACGGTCGGTTTCGACGACGGCAATGCCTATCTGGCCGCGGCGTTGGCGGGGTTGGGCGTGGTGGCGCTGCCCAGCTACATGGCCGAACCGCATGTGGCGCGTGGCGAGCTGATGCCGCTGCTGCAGGACTGGCAGCTGCCACCGATGCCGATGCATGTGATGTTCCCGCCGAACCGGCACATGAGCCAGCGGCTGCGGGTGTTCATCGATTGGGTGGTGGAGGTGTTGGGGTGACACGCACCGGGCATGCGAAAATCATCACGGCACGCAACAGGAAACAGCCTCACGCATGAGTCGCATCGTCGCACTGGATACCGAAACCACCGGCATTTCGCACCGCCTGGGTCATCGCGTCATTGAAATCGGTGCGGTGGAGCTGATCGATGGCCAGCTCACCGGCCGCCAGTTCCACACCTACCTGCAGCCGCAGCGCAAGGTCGATTGGGGCGCGCAGCGCGTGCATGGCATCAGCGATGCGATGCTGGTGGGCAAGCCACTGTTTTCCAGCAAAGCCGCCGAACTGCTCGACTTCCTGCGCGGCAGCGAGATGGTCGCGCACAACGCCACCTTCGATGTGGGTTTCCTGGACAACGAGCTGCGCCTGTCTGGTATCTCCGGGACGCTGGCCCAGCATTGCCGCATCACCTGCAGCCTGAAGCTGGCGCGGGGGCGCTGGCCGGGCCAGGGCAACAAGCTGGACGATGTGCTGCAGCGCCTGTGTATTCCCGGCAACCGTGGCCTGCACGGCGCGTTGAAGGATGCCCATCTGCTGGCCCAGGTCATCCCGCACCTGCGTTGAGCCGGCCCGGCGCTACAGGGGGGAGCGGTCGCCGTGTTCAGTCCCAGCCTGTGGGTAACTTGCGCAAGTGCTTGAACCCGTGCATAATGCGCGGCTCGCTGTGTCCGGTTTTCTACCGGGCGGCGCCCCCGGGAGCACGTCCCCGGCCGCCCAACGCCAGCGTAACCCTTTGATTCTCTTGACGTGTGGTGGGCAACCATCGAGGCCGCCGTCTCCCGGGCTACGGGCTGACACAACTTACTATCGAGGTGCGCCATGTCCCGCGTATGCCAGGTTTCCGGCAAGCGAGTGCAGACGGGTAACAACGTCTCGCACGCCAACAACAAGACCCGTCGTCGTTTCCTGCCGAATCTGCACGAGCGCCGCTTCTGGGTTGCCAGCGAAAACCGCTGGGTGAAGCTTCGTGTTTCCGCGCATGCACTGCGCACCATCGACAAGAACGGTATCGATTCCGTTCTGGCTGAGCTGCGTGCGCGCGGCGAAAAGGTCTGAGGAGTAGACGATCATGGCAGGCAAGCGCGATAAGGTCCGTATGATTTCGACCGCTGGTACCGGTCACTTCTACACGACCGACAAGAACAAGAAGAACACCCCGGGGAAGATGGAATTCTCCAAGTACGATCCGGTCGTGCGCAAGCACGTCCCGTACAAGGAAGGCAAGATCAAGTAATCCGCAAGGATTGCTGATCGCCTCCGAAGAAACCCGCCCTCGTGGCGGGTTTTTTCATGCCCGACGGTGGGTGCCGACCGTTGGTCGGCACGCTGTCGAGCACCCGGGCGCACATCCTGCTCCGTGCCATGCGGCATTCTCCGCGCGCATGGCGATGCGTTCATCTCAATGGCGCCCGTCGGTCATGGGGCGCGGCTCGACTCCAAACACCCCGGTGGGCAGAATGACCCATCACCTCCCGACGGACGACGCGATGCTGTTCGAGTGGTTGCTGGGTTCGTACCTGCTCCTGATCGACTGGCTCATCCGGCTGGTCGCGCTGTGCTGGATCCCCACCCGCACCACGCCGGGTGCGGCGCGCAGCTGGCTGCTGCTGGTCGGCTTCGTGCCGCTGCTGGGCCTGCCGCTGTACCTGCTGTTTGGTCATCCGTGGCTGTCGCGCGAGCGCATCCGTCGCCAGGCCGAGGCCTCCCAGGTCATCCGCGAGGAACAGGCGCTGCAACGCCGCCTGCGCTGGACGCCGCAGGCCGATACCGCCAGCGCCGAAGTGGTGCCGCTGGTGCAGCGCCAAGGCGATTTCATGCCGGTGCACGGTAACGCGGTCGACCTGCTGACCGACTACGACGAATCGCTGCACAACCTGATTGCCGACATCGACCAGGCCCAGGACCGGGTGCACCTGCTGTATTACCTGATGTTCGATGACACGGTGGGCGAGGCCATCGTCGAGGCACTGCAACGCGCCGCAGCACGTGGCGTGCAATGCCGCGTGCTACTCGACGCGGTGGGCGCCAAACGGGGCCTGCGCGCGTACAGCAAGCGACTGCGGTCACGTGACGTCGAGGTGCGCGCGATGCTGCCCGGCGGCCTGCGCTGGCGCCGCAGCGGTCGCATGGACCTGCGCAACCATCGCAAGATCGCCGTGATCGACAACGAAGTGGGGTACGTCGGTTCGCAGAACCTGGCGCGGCCTGAATTCGTTGCCGGCCATCCCAACCGCGAACTGGTGGCGCGCGTACGCGGGCCGGCGGTGGCGCACCTTGAAGCGGTATTCGCCAGTGACTGGTACATCGAAACCGGCCAGCGACTGGATGTGATCGCCGATGTGCCCGAGTGCAGCGACGACATCGCCACCCAGCTGCTGCCCAGCGGCCCGGCCTACCCGTACAGCAACGCGCGCGACGCGGTAGCCGCGCTGATCCACCTGGCGCGACGCCGGCTGGTGATGGTCACCCCGTACTTCGTGCCGGACGAAGCCACACTGAGTGCGCTGCGTATCGCCGCATTGTCTGGCGTGCAGGTGCAGCTGATCCTGTCGGCCAGCAACAACCAGCGGCTGACTTCGTGGGCGCAGGAGGCGTACTACGACGAACTGCTGCGCTGTGGTGTGCGCATCGCCCTCTACGAACCGCAGTTCCTGCATGCCAAGCACATGAGCGTGGACGAGGACATCGCCGTGCTCGGCTCGATCAACATGGATATCCGCTCGTTCGCGCTGAATGCCGAGATCGGCCTGATCTGCTACGACCACGCGCTGGTGAAGCAGTTGTGCGGGATCGAGGATGGCTACCTGCGTGAATCGCGGCAGCTGGATCTGCAGCAGTGGCGCAAGCGTCCTGCCTGGCGGCGGAGCCGTGAGGGCATCGCACGCTTGGCCGATGCGTTGATGTGAGGCGGCGGCAACCGCCCGCTTCGGCAATCCGGCCTGTCATCGCCGATGGCCTACAATCGGTGCATGACTGATTCACCGCGTAATGGCGAACTGGACCTGGCGATCATCGGTGGTGGTGCGGCCGGGGTGCTGGTGGCGATCCAGGTACTGCGCCAGGCCCACGCGCCGCTGGCGCTGGCCATCTTCGAACCCGCCTCGCAGCTGGCCCAGGGCATCGCCTATGCCACGCCATGGCCGGAGCATCTGCTGAACGTGCCGGCGGCGAAGATGAGTGCGTTTGCCGACCAGCCCGGCGACTTCCTCGACTACCTGATGGCCGCCAATGCCTACCCGGGCGAGGCGCGCGAGGTGCTGGGCGAGCGTTACGTGTGTCGCCATTACTTTGCTGCCTACCTGCAGCAGCGCTTGCAGGAGGCCGCTGCGGCCAGCCCGGCGCAGCTGCAGGTGATCGCGCAGCCGGTGCTGGGTCTGCAGCCGGATGACCATGGCTACCGCCTGCAGCTGGGCGATGGCCAGGCGCTGCACGCCGCGCAGGCGGTGCTCGCCACCGGCAACAGCGTGCGCCCGCTGCCGGTGGCCGGTGCCGAGGCACTGCCCGCCGATGACGTGATCGAGGCCTGGGACTACGACGGCGTGCGTACTCTGGCCGGCGAGCAGGCCGTCGCCATTGTCGGCTCCGGCCTGAGCATGGCCGACACCGTGCTGGCATTGGTCGCCGCCGGCCACTCCGGCCCGCTGCATGTGATCTCGCGCCACGGCCTGCTGCCGTTGCCGCATGCGCATGGTGGTCTGCCTACGTTCGACCCGGCTGCGCTGCTGCCGTTGAACCTGCGCCAGCGCCTGCGCGCGCTACGCGGGTTCGCTCGTCAGGCGCAGGCCGACGGCTTGCCATGGCAGGGCGTGATGGACCGTATCCGTCCACATGGGCAGGCACTGTGGTGCAGCCTCGATGAGGCCGACCAGCGTCGCTTCCTGCGCCATGTGGTGCGCTATTGGGACGTGCATCGCCACCGCATCGCCGAAGAGGTCGACGCACAGCTGCAGACCCTGCAGGACAGTGGCCAGCTGCGCATCCACCGTGCCCGCCTGCAGCGCATCTGGCGCGAAGGCGATGCTCTGCAGCTGTCCGGCCGTGACGCCTCCGGCACCGAGTCGCAGTGGACGATCAGCGGCGTGATCAACGCCACCGGCGTGGAAACCCGCGCCAGCGCGTTGCGCAATCCGTTGCTGCAGCAGCTGCAGGCCGATGGCCTGGCCCGCCCCGGTCCACATGGGCTGGGCCTGGACAGCACGGTGCCGGGCGACCGCCTGCGCGCAGTGGGTGGCCAGCCGCAGGCACGGCTGGGCGTGATCGGCAGCCTGCGCATCGGTAGCCTGTGGGAAAGCCTGGCGGTGCCTGAACTGCGTCAGCAGGCGCAGGTGCTGGCAACTCAGGTGGTCGCAGGAGCCGCGACGGCGATGCCGTAAAATGGGGGCATGGATGTCTCCCACCTGCTTGATGGCCTGAACCCGGCCCAGCGCGAAGCCGTCTCCGCTCCCCCCGGCCACCACCTGGTGCTGGCCGGTGCCGGTTCCGGCAAGACCCGCGTACTCACCCACCGTATCGCCTGGCTGCATGAAGTCGATGGCGTGCCGACCCACGGCATTTTTGCGGTGACCTTCACCAACAAGGCGGCTGGCGAAATGCGCCACCGCATCGACGCACAGCTGCCCCACGGCAGCCGTGGCATGTGGATCGGTACCTTCCACGGCCTGGCCAACCGCCTGCTGCGCCTGCACTGGCAGGACGCCAAGCTGCCTGAAGGCTTCCAGGTGATGGACTCGGACGATCAGCTGCGGCTGGTCAAGCGCGTGGTGCAGGCGCTGGAACTGGATGACGGCAAGTACCCACCCAAGCAGATTGCATGGTGGATCAACGAACAGAAGGACGAGGGTCGCCGCCCGCAGCACATCCAGCCCGAGCCGCATGATGCGTGGCTGGAAACCATGCGCCAGGCCTATATCGAATACCAGGCGCGCTGCGACCGCGCCGGCCTGGTCGACTTCGCCGAACTGCTGCTGCGCGCGCATGAACTGCTGCGCGACAACCCGGCCCTGCTGGCGCACTACCGCGCCCGCTTCCGCGAAATCCTGGTGGATGAGTTCCAGGACACCAACGCCATCCAGTACGCCTTCGTGCGCGTGCTGGCCGGCGATTCGGGCCATGTGTTCGTGGTCGGCGACGATGACCAGGCCATCTACGGCTGGCGCGGTGCCAAGGTCGAGAACGTGCAGGGCTTCCTGCGTGACTTCCCGGGCGCACAGACCATCCGCCTGGAACAGAACTACCGCTCCACCGCCAACATCCTCGGCGCCGCCAACGCGGTGATCGCGCACAACCCCGACCGCATCGGCAAGCAGCTGTGGACCGACAGCGGCGACGGCGAGCCAATCGACCTGTACGCCGCGTACAACGAGATGGACGAGGCGCGCTACATCGTCGAGCGCGCCCGCCAATGGGTGCGCGATGGTGGCAGCTACACCGAAGTGGCCGTGCTCTACCGCAGCAACGCGCAGTCGCGCGCGCTGGAAGAAGCGCTGCTGAGCGAACAGGTGCCGTACCGCGTGTACGGTGGCATGCGCTTCTTCGAGCGTGCCGAAATCAAGGATGCGCTGGCTTACCTGCGCCTGCTGTCCAACCGCAACGATGACGCCGCATTCGAGCGCGCGGTCAATACGCCCACCCGTGGCATTGGCGATCGCACGCTGGACGAAGTGCGCCGCGAGGCACGCGCGCAGGGCATTTCGCTGTGGGAAGCCACCATGCTGGTCACCCAGGGCAGCGCACTGGCCGCACGTGCGCGCAATGCGCTGGCCGGCTTCCTGGTGCTGGTCAACGAGCTGCAGGCGCAGACCCTGCACATGACCCTGGCCGAGCGCGTGGACCACGTGCTGGCACGCTCGCAGCTGCGCGAGCACTGGAGCAAGGAAAGCCGTAACGCGCTGGACTCCGAATCGCGCACCGACAACCTCGACGAACTGGTCTCGGTGGCCTCGCGCTTCGTGCGCCGCGCAGACGATATCGAGGAAGTGGGCGAGGACATGGATGAGCTGGTGGCCTTCCTGGGCTATGCCGCGCTGGAGGCCGGTGAGGGCCAGGCGCAGGCGGGCGAGGAGGGCGTGCAGCTGATGACCCTGCACTCGGCCAAGGGCCTGGAATTCCCGCTGGTGTTCCTGGCTGGCGTGGAAGAGGGCCTGTTCCCCAGCGCACGTTCGCTGGAAGAAAGCGGGCGGCTGGAAGAAGAGCGCCGGCTGGCGTATGTGGGCATCACCCGCGCACGCCAGAAGCTGGTGCTGAGCTATGCCGAGTCGCGCCGCATTCATGGCCAGGACAACTACAGCCTGCCGTCGCGCTTCCTGCGCGAGATCCCGCGCGAGCTGCTGCACGAAGTGCGCCCGAAGGTGCAGGTCTCGCGACCGGCATCGATGGGCGCCAGCCGGGTGATGGGACACGCCTCGATCGAGGCGCCGCCGCTGAAGCTCGGCGCGCTGGTCACCCATCCCAAGTTCGGCGAAGGCATGGTGACCGACTACGAAGGCAACGGCGCCCACGCCCGCGTGCAGGTCGAGTTCGCCGATGCCGGCAGCAAGTGGCTGGTGATGGCGTATGCCAACCTGACGGTGATCTGATCACCGTCGAGGGGTCGGATCCCTCCCGCAGGGAGGGCTCTGACCCCGTCGCGGAATGCACGTGGTTGGGGTCAGAGCCCTTTTCCGTTGGAAAAGGGATCCGACCCCGATTAGGCTGCGCTCATGACCCGCAACGTGCTCTTTCTCTGCAGTCAGAACCGCCTGCGCAGCCCTACGGCCGAGCAGGTGTTTGCCGATTGGCCGGGCATCGAGACCGCCTCGGCCGGCTTGCTGGCCGACGCGGAGGAAGTGCTCAGCCCGGAGCTGCTGCAGTGGGCGGACCTGGTGTTCGTGATGGAGCGCGCCCACCGCAACCGGCTGTCCAGCCGCTACAAGGCCTGGTTGAACGGCAAGCGGGTGATCTGCCTGGATATCCCCGACGACTACGACTACATGGACCCGGTGCTGGTGGAGCTGCTGAAGCGCAAGGTGGCGCCGTTCCTGCGTTGACCGCGGTGTTGTAGAGCCGAGCCCATGCTCGGCTGCTTCTGGCGGGAAAGGCAGTCGAGCGTGGCTCGACTCTACAAAGGGAGTCGAGCAAGGCTATGCCGGTCGTCCTGACCGGCACCCTTCGGGCCGTCGCAAGCGACGTTGGCAGCGGCTCCTGCCGCTACCTTCGACTCTACAATGGGGCCTGACATCTTCCAGGAATGCCCCGATGACCGAACCCGCGCTGCACGTCACCGTGAAGTTGAATGCCAAGCTGCAGCCCGAGCATCGCCATGAGCTGTTCGAGGATCCGCTCGATGCGCTGCTGCAGGCGGCCGAGGTGGGCGAGCTCACCGGCGGCGGCACCGCGATGTCGGACGACGGCGAGGTCGAATACGGCGACATCGAAGTGGCCTTGGTCGATGCGGCCGGCGTGCCGAAGCTGATCGATCTGCTGGAACAACTGGGCGCGCCGAAGGGCTCGCAGCTGCAGGGCGCGGGCGAGGCTGACCGTAGCTTCGGCGTTACCGAGGGTCTGGGGATCTACCTGGATGGCCTGACCCTGCCGGACGAAGTCTACGAACAGTGCGATTCGAACCACGTGTTCGAGCAGCTGTCCGAGCGCATCGATGGCCTGGGTGAGATCTGCAGCTGGTGGCAGGGCCCGACCGAAACCGCGCTGTACATGTACGGCGAATCGTTCGAGGCGATGCGTGATGCGATTGCCGAATTCGTGGCCAGTTACCCGCTGTGCCGGAACGCACGCGTGGTGCAGATCGCCTGAGCGCAGGCCTGATGTAGAGCCGAGCCCATGCTCGGCTGCTTTTCCCGCCAGAAGCAGCCGAGCGTGGGCTCGGCTCTACAGGCGCCGGATTGATCCTGCTCAAGGCGTGCCCTGCACATCCGGTGTGCAATGGTGGTGTTCCCATCTGGCAGACCGCCACGGAGCCTCACCATGTACAAGCGCATCCTGATTGCCACCGACGGGTCCGAGCTGGCCGACAAGGGCCTGGCCAAGGGCCTGGAGCTGGCCAAGGACCTCAATGCCGAGGTCGATATCGTGACCGTCTCCGAGCCGTGGGCCGTCGGCATGTACGACGCCATGGGCTGGAGCGTGGGCTACATGAACAGCCCCGAGTACAAGGCCGACCGCGAGGAAGGCGCACAGAAGGTGCTGCAGCCGGCGCTGGCCAAGGCCGCCGAGCAGGGCATCACCGCCAATCCGGTGCACGTGCTGGACCGCTATGCGGCCGACGGCATCATCGAGACCGCCGGCGAGCGCAACAGCGACCTGATCGTGATGACCTCGCATGGCCGCCGTGGCGTGACCCGCGTGCTGCTGGGCAGCCAGACCGCCGAAGTGCTGGCCCGCAGCACGCTGCCGGTGCTGGTCATCCGCTGATTCAAGCGTTCCCGGGGAGGGGACCCGACGCCGGCCGCAGGATGCGCGCCGGCGTCATCTTCTGTGTGGCCGGGAGGGCCATATCCACGCATGGCGTGGATCTACTGACAGGCGGTCATCCACGCATGGCGTGTAGATCCACGCCATGCGTGGATGGGCCGTGCCGATCGCATTGATGGGGTCAGAGCCCGTTCCTGTGGAAAGGGATCCGACCCCGGCTACATCACCAGCTGTACAGCTTCCAGTACACCGGTGACACGCCGTCCTTGTCATTGTCGAAACGGCCATCGCCGTTCTTGTCGTACATGTAGAACGGGGCGCCACGCGACGGGGTCACCTTGACCATGCGCAGCTGGCCGGAGACACGGTATTCCTCGATGGTGTCGCCGTTGTCCATGGTGCGCTTGGACACATCCGCGCCCTTGACGTCCACCGGGGGAGCGCCCGCGCCGCCCATGCTGGCGCAGCCAGCGAGCAGGAGCAGGGAAGCCAGCATCAGGGTCTTCATCGGCGGGGGCCTTTGCCTGGAAAGAGCCTTGATTATGCCCCATCGCCGGGCGCCTGCCGTGTCGCCGCGGTGCAGGCACGGGCGCGTAGAATCGACCCATGAGCAGATTAGTCCTGATCGACGGGTCCAGTTACCTGTACCGCGCGTTCCACGCGCTGCCGCCCCTGTCCAATGCACAGGGCGAACCCACCGGCGCGCTGTTCGGCGTGGTCAACATGCTGCGCTCGACACTGAAGGAGCGCCCGGCCTACGTGGCGTTCGTGGTCGATGCGCCGGGCAAGACCTTCCGTGATGACCTGTACGACCAGTACAAGGCCAACCGCCCGCCGATGCCCGACGAGCTGCGCAGCCAGGTCGAGCCGATGTGCCGCATCGTCGAAGCGCTGGGCATCAGCATCCTGCGCATTCCCGGCGTGGAAGCCGACGATGTGATCGGCACGCTGGCCCTGCAGGGCGTGGCGCAGGACCTGAAGGTGACCATCTCCACCGGCGACAAGGACTTCGCCCAGCTGGTGCGCCCGGGCATCGAGCTGGTCAACACCATGACCGGCAGCCGCATGGATTCGGACGCCGCGGTGATGGACAAGTTTGGTGTGCGCGCCGACCAGATCGTCGACCTGCTGGCGCTGATGGGCGACACCGTCGACAACGTGCCGGGCGTGGAGAAGTGCGGGCCGAAGACCGCCGCCAAGTGGCTGGCCGAGTACCAGCACCTGGATGGGGTGATGGCGGCCGCGCCGACCATGAAGGGCAAGATCGGTGAGAACCTGCGTGCCGCGCTGGAGCGCCTGCCGCTGAACCGCGAGCTGGTGACCATCCGCACCGACGTGGAGCTGGACGCCAGCCCGACCACGCTGGCCCTGCGCGAGCAGGACGTGCCGGAGCTGACCGAGCTGTATGCGCGATACGGCTTCACCCAGGCGCTGAAGGAGCTGGGTGCACCGCTGCCGGCGCCGACCGCCGCCAGCGAAGCGACGCCAAGCCTGCGTGGCACCGCCGCCGGCTTCGCCCGCGGCAGCGCCGAGGCCCCGGCCGCCGGCACGCTGGATCCGGCGCTGGCGGCACCGGGTGAGTACGAGACCGTGCTGACCACCGAGCAGCTGCAGGCCTGGGTCGAGCGCCTGCAGCAGGCCGAGCTGATCAGCTTCGATACCGAAACCGATGCGCTGGACGCGATGCGTGCACGCCTGGTGGGCATCAGCCTGGCGGTCGAGCCGGGCAAGGCCGCCTACATTCCGGTCGGCCACGACTACCCGGGTGCGCCGGCCCAGCTGCCGATGCAGCAGGTGCTGGACGCGCTGCGCCCGGCGCTGCAGGACCCGGCGAAGAAGAAGCTGGGCCAGCACGGCAAGTACGATCTGCACGTGCTGCGCCGCCATGGCGTGGACGTGCAGGGCTATCACGACGACACCATGCTCGAGAGCTTCGTGCTCAACTCCACCGCCACCCGCCACGACATGGATTCGCTGGCCCTGCGTTACCTGGGCTACAACACCATCAAGTTCGAGGACGTGGCCGGCAAGGGCGCCAAGCAGATTCCGTTCTCGCAGGTCGGCATCGACGAAGCCAGCCGCTATGCGGCCGAGGACGCCGACATCACCCTGCGCCTGCACCGCGCGCTGCAACCGCAGCTGCTGGCCGAGCCGGCGCTGGACAGCGTGTACCGCGACATCGAGATGCCGCTGGTGCCGGTGCTGACCAGCATCGAAGCCAATGGTGTGCAGATCGATGCCGCCGAACTGCGCCGGCAGAGCCAGGACCTGTCCTCGCGCATGCTGGCCGCACAGCAGAAGGCCACCGAGCTGGCCGGGCGCAGCTTCAACCTGGATTCGCCCAAGCAGCTGCAGGCCGTGCTGTTCGACGAGCTGAAGCTACCGGCGGTGGTGAAGACCCCGAAGGGCCAGCCGAGTACCAATGAAGAGGCGCTGGAGGCGATTGCCGACCAGCACGAACTGCCGCGGGTGATCCTGGAGTATCGCGGGCTGGCCAAGCTGCGCAGCACCTACACCGACAAGCTGCCGGAGATGGTCAATCCGGACACCGGCCGCGTGCATACCAGCTACCACCAGTCCGGCGCCGCCACCGGGCGCCTGTCCTCGTCGGACCCGAACCTGCAGAACATCCCGATCCGCACCGAAGATGGTCGCCGCATCCGCCGCGCGTTCATCGCCCCGGAGGGCTTCCAGCTGCTGGCAGCCGACTACTCGCAGATCGAGCTGCGGATCATGGCCCACCTGTCCGAGGACCCGGGCCTGGTGCGCGCGTTCGAGCAGGGCGCCGACGTGCACCGTGCCACCGCCGCCGAGGTGTTCGGCCGCACGCTGGAGGAAGTGACCCCAAATGAGCGCCGCGCTGCCAAGGCGATCAACTTCGGCCTGATGTACGGCATGAGCGCCTTCGGCCTGGCCCGCAACCTGGGCATCGACCGCGGCCAGGCGCAGGACTACGTGGCGCTTTACTTCAGCCGCTACCCGGGCGTGCGCGACTTCATGGAGCGGATGCGCCAGCAGGCGCGTGACCAGGGCTATGTGGAAACCCTGTTCGGCCGCCGCCTGTACCTGAACGACATTCATGCACGTAACCAGGGCCTGCGTGCCGGTGCGGAGCGTGCCGCGATCAACGCGCCCATGCAGGGCACCGCCGCCGACATCATCAAGCGCGCCATGGTGGACGTGGACCAGTGGCTGCGTGACAGCGGCGCACCGGCGCGGATGATCCTGCAGGTGCACGATGAACTGGTGTTCGAAACCGAAAGCAGTTTCGTCGAGGAGTTGCGTTTGCAGGTGGTCGAGCGCATGTCGCAAGCGGCCAAACTGCGGGTGCCGCTGGTGGTCGATACCGGCATCGGCAACAACTGGGACGAAGCGCACTGAGGGTGTTTCAGGCCGAAAACGACGTGAATTCGTTCATTCGTCAGAGGTTTCTGACTCGATCATGAATGTTGTCCTGATCGATGTTCATTAAATTGGGCCCCTTCACGAACCGTTAGTGTTCGGAGTGCTTCTATAACTCTCGACAGGCGCAACGCCTGTTGTGGATCTCTCCCATCCCCTGGAGCAGATCTCGGAACGGGGACTCCTCCCCAAGTGCCCGTTCCCCGGCCCCGTTGACCTCCCCCTGGTCAGCGGGGCTTTTTATTTGTGCCGCCACAACCTCAGATGGGGTCAGATCCCTTTGCCCGATGGGCAAAGGGATCTGACCCCGGGTGCTAGGCTGGGCCACCGCTCCGCAGGGGAAGACAATGCCCGATCTGTTCGCACTGGCAATGCCGTGGTGGGAGTTCATCCTGCGCGCGGTGGTGGTCTACGTCGTGGTGCTGGGCATGGTCCGGCTCAGCGGCAAACGTGCGCTGGGCCAGATCACCCCGTTCGATGTACTGCTGATCGTGCTGCTGGGCAATGCGGTGCAGAACGCGCTGTTGGGCACCGATACCTCGCTGGGCGGCGGCCTGCTGCTGGCGGCGACCCTGATTCTGTTGAACTACGGGGTTGGCTGGTTGAGTACCCGCAGCCGGCGGGTTGAGCGCCTGGTTGAGGGAGAACCCGTGGTGATCGCGCGTGATGGCCGTCTGTTCGACGCCGTCCTTCGCCGTGAGCAGGTCACCCGTGCCGATTTCGAGGCCGCCATGCGCCAGCAGGGCTGCCTGGGCGTGGAGGATGTCGAGCTGGCCCTGCTGGAGATCAACGGGCACATCACGATCATCCCCAGGAAGAGCACCTGACCCTGTAGAGCCGAGCCCATGCTCGGCTGCCTTGCGCCCGGCTCTACAGGTGGCGGCCCTCAGGGCGCGGCTTCGGCCTTCAGCGCCGGCCAGTTGCGGGTGGCGTCCACATCACAGGCCACGTGCGTGCCCTTGCCGTCCTTCGCGCAGATCGCGGCCATGGACTGCGGAATCTTCGGGTCTGCGGTATGCGAATACACCGCTGCCAATGCCAGGCACCCTTCGCGGACACCGGCGCCGCACAGCGTCTCGAAGTAGGGCAGCGACGCGGCCCATTTTTCGGACTTGAACAGCGCTTCGCCGGCCACCTTGCAGCCGAGCAGCTTGCCATCGGTGCAGCAGGCCTTGGCGCCGTCCTTGCGGCCCAGGGTCGGGCAATCCAGCGGCAGCGGAATCTCCACGAAGGCCACGGGCGGCTTGCAGCTGGCCGTGCCAGCCGCAGGCTTGCGCTCGTAGTAAGCGAAGCGGTTGCCGCTATCGATACCGGCCAGGTTGCCGTTCTGCAGCAACTGCAGCACGAAGTCGCTGCCGACATCGCGACGGATGAAGATGCGGCCGTCCTGCAGGTGCGCGCGCAGGCGCTGGTCGCGGCCCTCGGCCTCAACCAGGCCGCCATCGAGGAAGCGCAGCTGCGAGAGCACGCCGTACTCGGCTTCAAAGCGGCCACAGGGCAGTATGGTGGCCGGCACCGGGGCCAGTGCAGCGGCCGGTGCAGCGGCCAGGCTGGCAAGTGCCTTGGCGCGGCCGCAGGCCACGCCGTCCGCGCGCTGCGCGCACGACAGCTGCAGCGCTTCGTGGGCCTGCAACAGGCGCCCGCCACTCCACAGCACCTCGGCAACGTCGGAGCAGAACGTCTCGCCGTGCTGCTGCCGGCACAGTGCGGCCAGTTCATCGAGCTGCGCGGATGGCAACATGGGATCGACCGAATGCTGCAGGCCGAGCAGGGACTTGCCGATCATCTCCGAGGCGACCACCTCGGCGACCGCCCTGCAGCCCTCGGCATTGAAGGACGGCGAACCCTCCTTGCAGATCTCCGGCATTGGCGGTTCCGCCCGTGCAGCTGCCGGCGCGGCATCCTTGGCCTGCTGCTGGTAGGTCTCCAGCAGTTGGGTGCAGGCTGCGCCCACGCCCTCGGCACACCAGGCGTGCAGTTTCACAGGTGCGGCCTCCGGCAACGCCTCCAGGCACTCGGAGGTGTTCATCACGCAGCCACCCTCGATGGGTTCGGGCATCGTCTTGCAGGCCGCGGCGTGCTCACGGGTGAACTCGCGATAGGGCGTGCTGATCGTGCGGTCATCGTCCGAGAAGTACCAGTTTTCCAGCTGGCCCGTGGACAGGTTACCGGTGCCGAGCACGTCTTCCTGGCGGGCAACGCGCAGTTCCTCGGTGGCTTGGTAGGGGCCGGACAGGAAACCGTGGCCTTCGCTTTCGAGGGTCAGGGTGGTGTTGCCGCTGCTGTCCTTGTAGGTGCCGCAGGCCATCGACTGCGCGGCGGCCGGCAGGCTGGCCGAGGCCAGCGCGAGCAGCAGCAGGGAGCGCCAGCCCGCAGCGCGGGGACGAAGGGGAACAGCAGCAGGCATGAAGTCATCCTTGAAGGAAGTGGGGGCAGGGCCCGTCCGGTGCAGGGCGCACCACAGGCAGGGAAGGGCGTCACGCGTCAGGCGTGGCGCCGGAAGATCAAATCCAGTCGCGCGGCACCAGGTAATCGGCCAGACGCGCCTCGGCGCTGCCCGCTTCCGGACTGAAGCCGTACTCCCAACGCACCCGCGGCGGCAGGCTCATCAGGATGCTTTCGCTGCGGCCACCGCTCTGCAGCCCGAACAGGGTGCCGCGGTCATAGACCAGGTTGAATTCCACGTAACGGCCACGGCGGTACAGCTGGAACTCGCGTTCGCGTTCGCCATGCGCGGTGTCCTTGCGCTGCTGCACGATCGGTAGGTAGGCATCGAGGAAGCCATCGCCGACGGCGCGCAGGTAGTCGAAATCGCGTTCGAAGTCGCCATGCAGGTCGTCGAAGAACAGGCCGCCGACCCCGCGCGTTTCATTGCGGTGGCGCAGGAAGAAGTATTCGTCGCACCAGCGCTTGTGCGCGGCGTAGCGTTCGTCGCCGAACGGCGCGCACAGATCGCGTGCGACCCGGTGCCAGTGCTGCACGTCCTCGTCGAACGGATAGAACGGGGTCAGGTCGAAGCCGCCGCCGAACCAGCTGGCCACCACCTCACCGTCGCGCTGCGCCTGGAAGAAGCGCACGTTGGCGTGGGTGGTCGGCACGTAGGGGTTGAGTGGGTGGAACACCAGCGACACGCCCGTGGCACGCCACGATGCGCCCGCCAGTTCCGGGCGGTTGGCCGAGGCCGACGGCGGCAGGCGGCTGCCGGCCACGTCGGAGAAGCCGATGCCGGCCTGTTCGAACACCGCACCGTCGCGCAGCACGCGGGTACGTCCGCCACCGCCCTCGGCACGCTGCCACAGGTCTTCCTGGAAGCGGGCGCGGCCATCGGCGGCCTCTATCGCCGCACAGATGCGGTCCTGCAGGTCGGTGAGGTAGGCGCGCACGCGCTCGAATTCGTTCATGGCGCGTACTTTACCGCAACGACCAGGCACCGCCGGAAGACCCCACCCCGAGGAGACGCGGCCATCAGTCCCTCTTACTCGGCCGCCCTGAAGTAGTCGAACCCAACGTACTGTCCGATGCCGAGCAGATTTCCGTTTAGCAGCGGTTGGAGGATCAGCTCTCCAACGGTTGCATGCTTGAGATGGATCCGGTCATTTTCCAGTCGGGCCTGCAGTTGGCCGAAAGGCGCGGCGACCCTGCCGTCTTCAGTGAAAGTCAGGAAGCTTATGATCCCGCCCGACGAGACGAACGTTCCTTTCGGAAGCTCGACGCCCTTGGCTGGCTGCAGGTCCGGGCCCAGTCCCCGAAGGGGTTCCAGCAACGTGCAGTCGAGGCTCCGACCACCGGTGCATGCCAGTTCCAGGGCCTCTGTTGCCCGTCCAAGGTCGCCTGCCGAAGCATGCAGATCGGCGACTTTGCGGCAGAACGCACCATCAGGCGTTTTCGTGCAGAAGTCATGCAACGTTTCCCTGTGATCCTTTGGAAGGGTGGCGGTGGCCACAGTGGCTGCATGCAGCCCCAAAGAAGCGGCGACAATCGCGTTCCTGAATGAATTCAACAGTTCGGGTTTTTCCTCGAGCTGAGCCAGACACGCTGCCCCCGAGGTGGTGCTGTCGGGATCCTGGCACTCGGCGGGCAGCGGCATCGCGGCCAGCTGCTTCTCCAGCGTCGCCCGCATTCTGGTGGCCAGTTCCTCCGGCGGAGCAATGGTGCCGGTATCGATCAGATGCTCAATGTACTTCTCCGGCAATGCCATGCACATGTAGGACACGCCTTCCGCACATGCATTCTCAAGAGCGGTGGTTTCCATGGAATGCCGCATGTCCACGCATCGCTTGGGATCTGCGAGACAGCTGTCTGCAGGATGCTCGTTTGCGGCCGAGCACTGCGACGGCTCGATCAGTGAGTAGTGCGTTCCATCGTCGTGAAGAGCCTGTCCGCTCTGATCTGCACCCACTGAGCGGGTGTAGCCGGTGCTGAGGTTGACGATGATCATGTCGTCCCCGGATTGTTGCAGCGCGAATCGGGAATGACTTCCATCCTGGGAGATTGCATGTCCTCTATCCGGTGCCTCGACAACAAGCTTCGAGCTTCCGTACTCATCACTGAAGACGCCACACGCGAGCTCGGATGCCAAGGTTGGAAAGGAAAGGAACAGCAGAAGGGCGCCGGTCACGGGCGACCAGGCAAGCAAGCGCGGAGCATCTAGCGGCATTTCGCCTTCCCAGCATGAATGGAGATACTGGAGTACGCATTGGACGATGACCTGAGCACGCCCGTCGGCTCCAGTGAATTCCATGATAGGGCGCCGCTCGGATACAGCAGTGATTCCCTCCGGGAGGCCTTGCAGGCTGGTGGGAGCACGTCGACCCGGGTATGTCGATCACGACAGTCAGGGCCCGCCCGAAGCTGCGGGCAGGCCCTGGCGGGCTCAGCGCTTGCGGTTGGAACTGCGTGCTGCCGGGGTGTCGTCCATTGCCGCTTCGTCAGCCGCCTTCTGCAGGGCACCGCCCAGCGTGATCAGCTCCCAGTTCTGGGTTCCGAGCACGTCGCATGCCACGTGCAGGCCGCTGCGGTCGGCCTTGCACAGTTGCTCCAGGGTTGCCCGTGCGTCCACCTCCGCGCCGTTGTTCTGCGCGGTGACCAGGTTCTCGCACCCTTCGCGCACGCCGGCGCGGCAGACCGTGATGTAGTGCTCGGCGGCCTGCAGCCAGTTCCCGGACAGTGCAAGGCGGTTGCCCAGAATGTTGCAGCCCTGCAGCTTGCCCTGCGCGCAGCAGGCTTCGGCACCGTCCTCGTTGGCCAGCGCCAGCGGGCAGTCCTGCGGCAGT
Organism: Stenotrophomonas maltophilia; assembly: GCF_004684085.1. Taxonomy (GTDB): domain Bacteria; phylum Pseudomonadota; class Gammaproteobacteria; order Xanthomonadales; family Xanthomonadaceae; genus Stenotrophomonas; species Stenotrophomonas maltophilia_AS. The sequence goes on along the minus strand of NZ_SRHZ01000089.1, from coordinate 92,789 downwards.
GGCAGCACCTTGAACTGCTTCGGTGCACTGCACCGGGTCGGGCCCTCTCCGGTGGGGACGAACACCTGGAAACGGGTCCAGTTATCCAGGCCCAGCAACTGGCCGCCGGGCAGCGGGCGCAGCGCGAAGTCGCCGTCACGGTCGTGGCGGATGCGGATGTCGCCCTCTTCGACGCGCGCGCGAAGATGGCTGCTCCAGCCCACACCGACCAGGCCGGTGTCACCGAAATCCAGCGTGTCCATCAGGCCGCCGTCGGACCGGTAATTGCCACAGGGCAATGCAGTCGCGGGCTGCGGTTGCAACGATGCACCCACCGCCTGCAGCGCCGGCAGGCGCTCGCAGGTGGCGGTGTCATTGCCGGGGGTGCAGGCCGCAGCCAGGGCCTGCACCGCCTGCTGGGGGTCTCCCGCGTCCCAGGACAGCTCAGCCACGCGGGTGCAGAAGCCACCGTGCGGTACCTCGTGGCACAGCCGCAACAACTGTTGCCGCCGCTCAGCCGGAATGATCACCGGCACGGTCGGCGCCGTCATCGTCACCATGGCTTCGGTCATGGCTGCCGTCATCGCCGCCTTGACCAGCTGCTCCTGCACTGCGGGATCGGCCTCGAGTGCGGCGGCACACGCCGGGGTTCCCTGTTCGAAGCCACCGTCGTCACAGGCGGCGGGGAGCTTGATGCCGGACAGGGCAGCGTCCAGCGTTGCCTTTGCCAGGGAGGGATCGGCCTCGACCGTGGGTTTGGCCTCCTCGTGCCAACGATCAGCCAGTTGCAGGCACATGCCGGGCACGCCTTCCCGGCACCCTGCTTCCAGCGCGGCCGCGGGCGCTTCACGGCGGTTGTCCAGGCACGCCGCCGCATCGGCCAGGCAGCTGCCTTCAGTTGGCGTGGCTGCTGCGGCGCACTGTGCGGGAGCCTGCAGGAGGTAGACCGTGCCATCCACCTCGACCGTGCGGCCACGATCGCGCACCTGCAGCGCGTTGGGCAGGCCGTACTCCAGGTTCACCAGTTGCAGCTTTCCGTCGATCTGCTGGAACGCGACCGGAGACGGCGCACTGCCGAAGTGCTTCTGCTCGCCGCGGTTCGGCGAGCTGATGCGCAGCGTGCCGCTGCCTTCGTCGGCCTTGAACAGGCCGCATTGCGGTGACTGTGCGGCGGCCATCGGCGCGGCCAGCAGCAGCGCCCAGGCCAGCCAGCGGCGGCACGGTGCGGGTGAATGCATGTCGTCTCCTTGACGATCGAACGGGAAACTCCAGGCGCTACGGCGAACCACGGCCCTCGCGCGGGGGCGTGCATTGTGCCGTGCCGGGCACGGGCTGGTAACGCTGGTAGGCGGTCTGCGCATCCATGCCAAGCAGGTCGCCATTGCCGAGCTGGCGCAGCACAAGGGTTTGGCCGTTCTGCTGCAGGTGGATGGCGCCGCTCTGCAGGCGGCCTCGCGCGCCATCGTCGAAGTCGAGCCTGTCGATCACGCCACCGGCGGCCTGGTAGCGGCCGCACGGCACCTGTTGGGCCGGAACCAGGCGCAGGTCAGCACCGAGTGCCTGCAACGACGCGGTACGTTCGCAGGCACTGATGCGGCCTGCGTCGCAGACCACCTGCAGCGCCTGCACCGCCAGCGCAGGTTCCAGCGCGATCAACTGCTGTTCGGCAACTTCAATGCAGAAGCGGCCACTGCGGTGCTGCAGGCAAAGTCGCTGCAGGCGATCGCGTGCAGCGGCCGGAAGCGGTGAATCCAGTGTGTCTTCGTCTTCCTGTTGCAGACGTTCACCCACCCGCTGCATCGCGGCAGGCAGCGCATCACCGGTCAGCGCCTCGCAGGCCGGCAGGTCATGCCCAGGCGCGTGTTCGCGGCAGACGGGCGGGCGTTCGAAGAGCGCGGGGCCGGTGTCATCGGCTGCTGCGTTGCCTTCGCGCAGTTGTCGCAGCAGCGCCGAGCAACCGGCACCCACACCCTCGTCGCAGGCGCGCCGGGCCTGGCCGGGCGAAGCCGTTGGCAGCTGCACCATGCAGTAGCTGCCAGCGGCGCGGCAGCTGCCGGCAACCACGCTGGGCTCGACGGCGCAGGCGCGGGACTGGCGCAGGGTGTAGGTCACCACCACGTCGTCCTCGATGCGCTGCCCATCGGCGCTGATCCGGATCGGCTGCGCCACACCATCGTCGAGTATGACCAACCGGGTCTGCGCCGCACTGCGATCAACCCACAGCGGCTGCGGTTCGCTGCCGTCATCATGGCGGTAGCCGGTGCTGCGGGTGGTGAACACGAGCGCCACACCGCCGTCGGTGCTGCGGTACTCGCCACACTGCAACGCGTCGGCGGCAGCAGGCAACGCGGCCAACAGCAGCAGTGCGGGGAGAAAGGTCAGCAAGCGCATGCGACGGTCCTTGTCGTGCGAGAAGGGGATGGGGCTCAGCGGAAGCGCGAGCGGATGTCCGGCCGTAGCAGGCGCCAGGCCAGCCAGCCCTGCAGACCCAGGAACAGCGCCGACGTGCCGAGCAGGGTGAAGGTCATCATCCAGCGACGCGGCTGCAGCGATTGCTGCATGTCCGGCTGATCGGCGAGCAGCACGATCATGTCGCGCATGAACACGTCCAGCCACCAGGTGATTGCGAAATTGGCCAGCGCGCTCAACAGCAGCATCACCACGAAGCTCCACAAGCCCCAGCGGCGCTCGCGCAGCAGCCCCCAGCTGGCCACGGCCGAGACCAGGCAGAGCAGTGCAGTGATCATCGAGGCACCCACCGGGTGCGCCAGCAGCCAGGTCAGGCTGTGCATCTGCCGATGCTGTGCTTCACCCGTCAGCAGCTGCCAGAGTGGAGCGTCGTGCAGCGGCCACGCCAGCAGCCCCTGCAGCACGAAATAGCCGGTCAGCAGCGCGGACAGCCAGAAGGACGCCTGGACCAGTGGTCGAATCCACGCATGGTAGGGCGAAGGCTGCAACGAGGGTGGCGGGAGCGGCACTGACATCCGGTGTCCTTGCAATCGGTGCCCGCGCGATCAGCGGACCGTCACCCGGGTGGCGACGGCCGGCAGGATATGGTGTTCGCTCAACGGTGCCAAGGGCTGGCCGTGCGGCGGCTGCAGCGGCACCCAGGCCAGTTCGGCGATCTCGGCGTGCGCCTGTGGCGCGCCGTCCACCTGCACCCACCACGCCTGTGCCTGCACGCGATGGCCAGGCTCGTTCACCGCCCAATCCTCAAAGGTGCCCAGCGCGATGGCGGTCCCGGCGCACAGCTGCACGCCGAGTTCTTCGTCCAGTTCGCGGGCCAGCGCCTGCAGCGGTGCTTCGCCGGGTTCGGGTTTGCCACCCGGTTGGATGAAGCGGGTCGCGCCGTGCTTGCGCACCACCAGCGCCCGGCCGCGGTCATCCAGGATGACCGCGGCCACAATGTGGATCGTGGCCGCGGCGTTGCTCACTTCAGGTTCTGCTCGAACAGCTTGAGGATGCGCTTGTACTGGTCCAGCCAGGAATCGGCGCGCACGTAGCCGTGGCGTTCCAGCGGGTACGGCGCGATCGACCAGTTGTCCTTGTGCAGTTCGATCAGGCGCTGGGTGAGGTTCACCGAGTCCTGGAAGAACACGTTGTCATCCATCATGCCGTGGGCGATCAGCAGATTGTCCTGCAGGTTCTGCGCGTATTCGATCGGCGACGACACGCGGTACGCCTCCGGATCGATGTCCGGTGTATTGAGGATATTGCTGGTGTAGCCGTGGTTGTACTGGTGCCAGTCCACCACCGGGCGCAGCGCGGCGCCGGCCTTGAACGTGCCCGGCGAGCGGAACAGCGCCATGAAGGTCATGAAGCCACCGTAGGAACCACCGTAGATGCCGGCATGGTCGCGGTCACCCTGCTGGGTGTCGACCAGCCAGTCCAGGCCGTCCTTGTAGTCTTCCAGCTCCGGGTGGCCCATGTTGCGGTAGATCGCCGTACGCCAGTCGCGGCCGTAGCCCTCGCTGCCGCGGTAATCCATGTCCAGTACGATGTAGCCCTTCTGCACCAGCAGATTGTGGAACATCTGCTCGCGGAAGTAGGCCGGGTAGCGCTGGTGCACGTTCTGCAGGTAGCCGGCGCCGTGCACGAACATTACGATCGGATACTTCCTGCCGGGTTCCTTGTTCGCAGGCTCGTAGTACTTGGCCCAGACCTCGCCGGCGCCGTGCTTGGACGGTACCGCCACCAACTTCGGCTGGATCCACTCGCGCGCCTTGAACTCGGCAGTGCGCGTGTCGGTCAGCACGCGGGCCTGGCCTGCACCGGTGCTCGGTACCACTGCCAGCTGCGCCGGCAGGTAGGCGCCGGAGTAGCGCACCAGCAACTGCTGGCCGTCCGGCGACAGCGAGAAGTCTTCCACGCCGTTGAGGCTGGTCAGCTCGCGCACCTGGCGGGCGCTGGTATCGACCGCGCAGACTTCGTAGTCGTGCGGCGCCTGCTGGTTGCACAGGAAGTAGAAGCCCTTGCCATCGGCCGACGGCACCGGCGCCGAGGTTTCCCACTTGCCGCTGGTCAGCGCCTGCGGCTTGGCCGTGCCGGCCTGGGTGTACAGGTGCGAGAAGCCGGATTCTTCAGACAACAGCCACAGCGTGCGGCCATCGGCCATCCAGCCAAAATCGTTGAAGCCCCAGTTGATCCAGCCGTTGTCGGTCAGCCGGTGACGGTTCTGCACGCGGCCGTCGGCGGCGTTGATGCTGACGATCCAGCGGTCCTTGTTGTCGTTGGCACGCAGCATCACCGCGGCCTGCTGGCCATCGGGGCTCCAGCGGATGCCACCGCCCATGAAGTCGCTCATCACCTGCAGGCTGCGCTCGCCCTTCAGCGCGTCCTTGCCGGCCTTGCGGCGCAGCTCGGCCAGCGGATCGGTGCTGATGCCCGGCAGGCCGGCCAGCGAAACCTTCTCGGCCTTGCCAGTGCGCACGTCCACGTACCACAGCGTGTGCGGCTCGAAGCCGTTGCGGCCGACGCGGGTGCGGGTGTCCTCGGTTTCCTCGTAGCCCGATTCGGTCACGTACAGCGGCATCTTGCCGCCACGGCCGTCGTCGAAGTCCTTCGGCTTGGTCACCACGATCAGGTGGGTCAGGTCCGGCGACAGCACGCTGTCACCGATCTCCACGTCGGCGCCCAGGTACACCGGGCCCGGCGCACGGGTCGGGTCGGCCTGGCGCCAGCGCTGGTCCTGGTCCTTCAGTGCTTCGCGCTGGTCGCGGTCGCGGCGCAGGGTTTCCAGCGTGCGCAGCTGCTGGTCGCGCAGCACGTCCGCCTTCGGCGCCGTACGCGGGTCCTTCTCGGCCTTCAGGCTGGCCACCTGCTGCACGCCGCTGGCGGCGGTCCAGTGGAACCAGTTCTGGCCGACCCGCCAGATCACGCCGTTGTCGGCGGCGAAGTTCACGTTGCCTGCGCGCTCGTTGCTGCGGGTCAGCTGGGTCAGCGCGCCGCTGCGCAGGTCACGCACGAACACGTCGCCATTGCGGACGAAGGCGCTGCGGCTGCGGCTGCGGTCGTAGACCGGCTCGGCCACGTCCAGGGTGCCGCGCTGGTCATCGGCCACCTGCGCGGCCACGCCACCGGCCACCGGCTGGCGGAAGGTATCGCGCACCGGGCTGCCGTTGCGCTTGAGCTGATACTCCACCTGCTGGCTGTTCCACGACCACCAGGCCTTCTCGACCGGCGGACCGATCCAGTCCGGGTCGGCCATGGCCTGTTCGATGGTGATCGGCGTCGGCGCGGCATGCGCAGCCGGTGCGGCCAGCACGGCCGACAGCAGAAGGGACAGGGGCAGCACTCGGGACATGGGCGGACGGCACCAGTAGAGGAAACCGGCCAAGCGTAGCAGCCGCAAGGGCCGGGGGCAGGGGCCACAGGTCATGGCAGCGGAATCGGCAAAATGCTGCAACCGGTTGCCGTGGTCGCGCATCCATTCTCCTGAACCCGCATCATCCACCGAACAGGAGCCCGACCATGCAGGAACTGATCCCGATCACCCTCTTCATCTGCATCGCCTACGCGATCCATGCCATTGCCGATGCCCGCGCCCGCAGCAAGCTGGTGGCCCCGCACGTGCCGGAGGAGGTGATCCGCTCGTTGGCCGTGCTGGAAGAAGAACGCCGCCGCCAGGGCGCGCTGCGCTGGGGCATCAGCCTGGTCTGCCTGGCGCTGGCCATGGCCCTGCTGGAAGCCATCGGTGCGCGTGACCTGACCTTCGGTGCCGCCGCCGCGCTGGTCGGCAGTGCCGGCCTTGGCCAGCTGCTGGCCTGGCACTTCACCCGTCCTGCGGCACGAAAGGGCTGAGCCAGGACATGCCACGGGCACAGGGGGCGCCCCGCGCATGAGCCTGCTGGGCGAAGCACTGTCGGCACTGCGGGGCCGTCGCCGCCACGATGCAGCGGCGACGGCGGCCCCCGCCGAACCGTTGGATGCGGACCAGGCGCTGGTGCGGGCCATCATCGACGGTTCGCAGGCGGCGTTCGCGCAACTGGTTGAAACCCACCAGCGCACCTGCGCACATGTGATCGGGCGCATGGTGGGCGACCGTGATCAGGTGGCCGACCTGCTTCAGGAAACCTTCCTGGCCGTGTTCCGCCAGTTGCACCGGTTTCGTTTTGAATCCTCGCTGCGCACCTGGGTTTCCCGGGTCGCCTACACCACGGCGCTGCAGCACCTGCGCCGCCGGCGGTTGGAGGCGCAATGGATGGTGGCCGTGGAGGTGCCGGAGGAACTGGGCGTCGGCGATGAAGGCCCAGGCCCGGCCGAGTTGAGCGAGGCCCTGCAGGCCGGGCGCCAGCTTGGCGCGGCACTCGAACGGCTGAGTGCGCCGCAGCGCCTGATCGTCGGCCTGCACTACCTGGAGGATTTCGATCTGGCCGAGATCGAGCAGGTGACTGGGCTGGCGCGCGGTACCATCAAGAGCCACCTGTACCGCGCGCGTCAGGTCCTGAAGCAGGAACTGACGCGACACGCCCCCGCCGGAGAACTGCTGTGAACCCATCGACCGACCCTCGCGATGCGGAAAAGCGCGCGCTGGCGCAGGCGTTGCGTGAGCAGTTGCAGCAGGAAGAAACACCGGATGTGAGTGAGGCGCTGCAGAAGCGCATTGCCGCTGAGTCGCGCGACAGTGGCGTTGGTTATGTGGTGGTGCAGGTGGTGTTGTTGGGGGCGTTGGTGGCGGCGGCCGTCTGGTATTTCTGGCGCTGAGTGGAGGCATCACCTCTCATTGGTCAGCGCACACATTGCGCCCGCCACCTGTTGATGTGAAGATCGCCGCCCCGGTGGTACTGCCATGGATGGCGGAGGTGCATGCGCCCGCCAGTGGCGATCAGTACTCGCCAGCAAGGAGCGTACACGTGCGACACCTGAGGAAGCCGCTGCTGATCCTGATCCTTGCGGCTCTGACCGCTGGCGCTGCGGTTCTCATGCTGCGTGCTGCGCTACTCCATCTTGCAGATGGCGAATGGGGCGCTTCACACGAGTATTCCGTGCTGCAAGGGTACGAGTTCCGCAGCAGGAACATGCGCCATTCTTCCACCGTCATCCTCGAACCGCGAGGGAATGGCGCTGAGGTCGATGTACTGGGATTACCCCGGCTTGATCAAGATGCCGGCTATGTGTGGTTCGTGGCAAACCCGCGGACTCTGCCCGCCGTCAAGGCGATCCCCGAAACTGCCTCATTCGCCGTTTCCGACGATGATCTGGCCGCCATCAAGCAGCGCCTGCAGCTTGATCCCCGAGTGGAGAGTTACCTGCGCACACATCGAAGGCACGCGGCACGGTAGTCGCTGAACAAACCCCTGGCCCTCCCCCTGCGACAAAGTGAAGCAGCGCGTCACCCGGTCGCATCCCGCTTTAACAATATCCCCCTAAAGTGGTGCGGTATCCCACCGGCAGCTGGCAGGAGGCGTCCCTTGGACGCGTTGTTGTTGTCCCGGATCCAGTTCGGATTCGTCATCAGTTTCCACGTGCTGTTCCCCGCCTTCACCATTGGCACGGCCAGCTGGCTGGCCTTCATCGAATGGCGCTGGCTGCGCACCAAGCTGCCTGTGTGGCGCGAGCTGTATTTCTTCTGGCAGAAGATATTCGCAGTGTCCTTCGGCATGGGCGTGGTCAGTGGCATCGTCATGGCCTTCCAGTTCGGCACCAACTGGCCGCGGCTGAGCGAGGTGGCCGGCACCGTCATCGGCCCGCTGTTGACCTATGAGGTGCTGACCGCGTTCTTCCTGGAAGCCAGCTTCCTCGGCGTGATGATGTTCGGCTGGGGCCGGGTCTCGCCGCGCCTGCATTTCCTGTCCACCTGCATGGTGGCGCTGGGCACGCTGTTCTCCACGTTCTGGATCCTGTCGTCCAACAGCTGGCTGCATACGCCGGCCGGCTACGAGATGGTCAACGGCATCGTGCATCCGGTGGACTGGTGGAAGGTGGTGTTCAATCCTTCGTTCCCGTACCGCCTGGCGCACATGGCGCTGGGCTCGTTCATCACGACCTGTTTCGTGATCGGTGGCGTCGGCGCGTGGTACCTGCGCAAGGGCACGCACGTGGAAGCGGGCCGGCGCATGCTGATCGCGGCGGTGGCGTTCGCCGCACTGACCGTGCCGGTGCAGATCTTCGTCGGCGACATGCATGGTCTCAACACGCTGAAGCATCAGCCGATGAAGATCGCGGCGATGGAAGCGCACTGGCATGAAACCAAGGAAGGCGAGGGCGTGCCGCTGGTGGTGTTCGCGCTGCCCAACGAAAAGGAAGAACGCAACGACTTCGAGGTGGCCATTCCCAAGCTCGGCAGCGTAATCCTTACCCACAGCCTGGACGGTACTTTCGATCCGCTCACCTCGGTGCCGGCCAGCGAGCGCCCGCCGGTGACGCCGGTGTTCTTCGCCTTCCGCATCATGGTCGGGCTGGGCACGTTGATGCTGGTGCTGGCCTGGGTGTCGGCGTTCCAGCTGTGGCGGAAGAAGCTGCTCGATTCACCGTGGCTGCTGCGCGGCTGGAACTGGATGCTGCCCAGCGGCTTCATCGCACTGATCTCTGGCTGGTTCGTCACTGAGATGGGCCGCCAGCCGTGGGTGGTGTATGGCGTACTACGCACCGCTGATGCGGTGGGCCCGCAGAGCGCGTGGATGACCGCGCTGTCGCTGGGCGTCTACGTGGTTGGCTACGCCTTCGTGTTCGGCTGGGGTATCTGGTACCTGGTGAAGATCCTGCGCCACGGGCCGCAGCCCTATGCCGAAGGCCCGTCGCTGGACCACGGCAGCCATACCCCGGCGCGCCCGCTGTCGGCCGCCGACGAACCGCTGGAGGAGCGCTGACATGGACCTGATGACCTGGCTGCCGGTGGCGTGGTTCGCGGTGATCGGCTTCGGCGTGCTGATGTACGTGGTGCTGGACGGTTTCGTGCTCGGCATCGGCATCCTTGCCCCGTTCGCGGAGGACGAGGAACAGCTGGACTTGATGATGAACACCGCCGCGCCGATCTGGGACGGCAACGAGACCTGGCTGGTGCTCGGTGGCGCCGGCCTGCTGGCGGCGTTCCCGAAGGCGTATGCGGTGCTGCTGTCGGCGCTGTACCTGCCGGTGCTGCTGCTGGTGGTGGCGCTGGTGTTCCGCGGCGTGGCGTTTGAATTCCGCTTCAAGGCGCATCGTTCGCGCCGGCTGTGGAGCGTGGCGTTCGGTCTCGGTTCGCTGCTGGCGACCTTCGCACAGGGCGTGATCCTCGGCACCCTGGTGCAGGGCATCCCGCTGGTGGATGGTGCGTATCAGGGCGGGCCGTTTGCCTGGTTCAGCCCGTTCGCGATGCTGACCGGTGCCGCGCTGGTGGCCGGCTATGCGCTGCTGGGCAGCACCTGGCTGATCCTGAAGACCGAAGGGCGCGTGCAGGCGCTGGCGCGGCAGATGACCCGGCCACTGGTGGTGGCGGTGATCGCGGCGATGGGCCTGGTCAGCAGCTGGCTGCCGTTCCTGGATTCGCGGTTGATGGACCGCTGGTTCAGTGACGGCAACTTCTGGTGGTTGTCACCGGTACCGCTGCTGACCCTGGCAGTGGCCGCCGCGCTGTGGCGCAGTGCCATCCACCCGCGCCGCGACCTGCCGCCGTTCCTGCTCAGCCTGGCGCTGTTCGTGCTCGGCTTCCTTGGTCTTGTGCTGGGCATGTGGCCGTACCTGCTGCCGCCGTCGATGACCCTGTGGCAGGCCGCTGCGCCGGCGTCGTCGCTGGGCTTCACGCTGGTCGGGCTGGTCATATTGCTGCCAGTCATCCTCGGCTATACAGCGTGGTCATACCGCGTATTCCGCGGCAAAGTGCACGCTGACGCCGGCTACCACTGAGAATCCTGCGCGGGAACTGCGGCTGGCAGCTCCCGCGTTGTTGTTTGTGAAGACTGCATTCCCTGCGTTGGACGTGATAGCGTGCGCTCCTTTCCGGCAGCCAAGGGGGTAGCCGGCAACGTCCTGGACGGACGCACGGCTGCAAGGAAGGGGGAGCCGCGCGTCGCCTTGAGTGGCCGTGCCTATCGTTCCCCCAGTGAAACACCACCGCTAGATGATTGAATTCTCTGTCGTCGACTGGGCCGCCTGGGCGCCTGGCCTGACCGAGCGCAGCCAATGGCTGCGCTGGGCCGATGCGCCGTTCCTGCCCGTGGGCGAGGGCGCGCCCGCGCTCACCGAAGTCCCGGCGATGCAGCGTCGGCGTATCGAACGGCTGGGCCGGATGGCGATCCAGGCCGCATGCTGGTGCGAGGATGCGCAGGGTGCCGACAGTCACGTGCCGCTGGTTTTCGCCAGCCGCCATGGCGACGTGGCTCGTTCGATGGATCTGCTGGCATCGCTGGCAACCGGAGAACCCCTGTCGCCCACGACCTTCGGGCTGTCGGTGCACAACGCCATTGCAGCGCTGTATTCGATTGCCCGCGGTCATCGGGGCAACTACTTGGCGTTGGCCGCGGGTAAGGCCACGGCGGAAACCGCCTGCCTGGAAGCGATCGGCCTGCTGGCCGACGGTGCCCGCGAGGTGCGCGTGGTGGTGTACGAATCGCCCTTGCCGGGCATATACGCGCCGTTCGCCGATGAACCCGACGTGTTCTTCGCATGGTGCTGGCGTCTCACCCAGCCTCGCGAGGGCTGCCCGACCCTGTCATTGCGCTGGGAACCGGCGAGTGCCGCCGAGGGCGTGCCAGGCCATCTGCCGCACGCACTGGACCTGCATCGCTTCCTGTTGTCGGGGATGCCGGCGCTTGAGCATGTAACGCAGGGACAACGCTGGTCCTGGGGCCGCCGTGGCTGAGGGGCTGCGCCGCCTTGATCATGCATGGCGTGTGTTCGGCACGGCGCTGTGCTTTCTTGCTTTTGGCCTGGGCGGGCTGGTGCTGGGAACGGTCGTAATGCCGCTGCTGCTGTTGATGCGTGACCCACCGGTGCGCCGCCGCCGTGCCCGCCGTCTGGTCCAGCTCGCCTTTGCCGGCCAGCTGCGGCTGATGCGCAGCCTGGGCGTGATGAGCTGCGAGATCGAAGGGCGGGAGCGCCTGCAGCGTGATGGCCTGTTGGTGTTGGCCAATCATCCGACCCTGATCGACGTGGTCTGCCTGGTCTCCCTGCTGCCCAACGCGGAGTGCGTGGTCAAGCGCGCGGTGGCCAGCAACCCGTTCATGCGCGGTGCGGTGCGGGCCGCCGGCTACATCTCCAATGACGATGGCGCCGGTCTTGTCGATGACTGCGTGAAGGCGGTCCATGCCGGCGGCTGCCTGGTCATCTTCCCGGAGGGCACCCGAACCGTGCCCGGTCAGCCCCTGCGGCTGCAGCGCGGCGCCGCCAACATCGCCGTCCGCGGCCGTCTGGACATCACGCCGGTGCGGATCACCTGTACGCCGCCAACCCTGGCCAAAGGGCAGAAGTGGTATCGTATTCCCTTACGTTGCTTTCACGTTCGGCTGCAGATCGGCGAAGATATCCCGATCTCGCCATTTCTGGTCGAAGACAACTCGCCAGGAGGGAATGCCCTGGCGGCACGTCGCGTCACCGAGCACCTTTCCCGTTACTTCGACCTGTCTGGAGACCCCACCCGTGCAAGCACTTGAGCACGAGATCAAGGTATTGATCATTTCCTCGCTTTCACTGGAGGACATCACGCCGGAGGATATCGATCCGGTTGCGCCGCTGTTCGTCGAGGGCCTTGGCCTGGATTCGATCGATGCGCTGGAACTGGGCTTGGCGCTGCAGAAGAAGTACGGTGTGAGCCTGTCATCCGACTCGGAAGAGACCCGCCGCCATTTTTCCAGCGTGCGCGCGCTTGGCGAGTTCGTCGCCGCCCATCGGTCGTAACCGGTGCCAGGAACTGCCATGACCAAGAATGAACTGTTCGATCGCATCGTTTCCATCCTCACCGACAGCTTCGAGATCGAACCGGCCCGGATCACGCCCCAGGCACGCCTGTACGACGATCTGGACATCGACAGCATCGATGCGGTCGATCTGATCGTTCAGCTCAAGCCGCTGCTGGGTCGCAACCTGCAGCCGGAAGCATTCAAGGCCGTGCGTACGGTGCAGGACATCGTCGATGTGACGCATGGCCTGCTGCCGGACCAGGCGGCCGCCTGACCGCAGCGCGGGCGTCGTTCCCATGGCACGCGCACGCACGGTGGCGGTGGCTGCGATCTCGTTGGCCTATCCGCTGCTGGTCTATCTGGCGATGGGCCGTTTCGAGCCGCGCTGGTCGTCGCTGCTGCTGTTCGCGCTGGCCCTGCTGCGGGCACTGGGTACGCGCCAACCGGTGTGGTGGGGCGCGGCAGCGGGAGCCGGCCTGCTCGCGGTGCTGGCGACGGTACTCAACCAGGCGCTGCCATTGAAGCTGTACCCGGCGCTGGTCAATGCCGTGATGCTGGTCGTGTTTGCCGGCAGCCTTCGATTCGGTCCTCCCGTGGTCGAGCGCCTGGCCCGGTTGCAGGAGCCGGACCTGCCGGCGTCGGCGGTGCCTTATACCCGTCGCGTCACCCAGGTGTGGTGCGGCTTCTTCGTCTTCAACGGCAGCTTGGCCCTGCTTACCGCGCTGTATGCGTCGGACCGGGTCTGGATGCTCTACAACGGATTGCTGGCGTACGTGTTGATGGGAATCCTGTTTGCGGGTGAGTGGCTGGTGCGGCAACGGGTCAGGGCGGCGCACACGCATGGCTGAGTGGATTGCCCTGGATCGGCTGCTGCTGGATGCGCGGCCGCAACGCCTGGTCGGCGTCTGCGACGGCGCACTGCTCGATCACGCCGGGTTCCGCCGGCGCGTGTTGGCGTGGCGCTCGGCCTTTGCCGCTGCCGAGGGACGCGACTGGGCCCTGTATTTCGACGATGCCGTGGCCTTCGCCGCAGCGCTGTACGGTGCCTGGCATGCCGGCAAGCGGGTGTTCCTGGCTGCCGACAATCTGCCGGCCACGCTGCAGGCCCTGCAGTCACAGGTGAGTGGTTTTGCTGGCGATGTCTCCGCCGACTACCGCCCGCTGGCGGCGGTGGATGCAGAGGTGGACGGCGCGTTGCGGATGCTGGACGAGCGCGCCTGCGAGCTGTGCGTGTTCACCTCCGGCAGCACTGGCCAACCCAGCGCGATCAGTAAGCGCCTGGACCAGCTGGCGCACGAAGTCGACGCGCTGCAGGCTGCGTTCGGCGCGCAGCTGGAAGGAGTGGAGGTGCATGGCACGGTTTCGCACCAGCACATCTACGGGCTGCTGTTCCGCGTGCTGTGGCCGCTGGCCGCCGGTCGCCTGATTCATCCGCGCCGGTTCTTCCATGAAGATCTGGTGGCGGCGCTGTCCGGTACCGATACGGTGCTGGTGGCGACCCCGGCCCACCTCAAGCGCCTGCCCGAACAGCTGGATTGGTTCAGCCTGCATGGCCGTCTGCGCGCAGTGTTCTCCTCCGGCGGCCCGCTGCCTGAAGAAGCGGCGCGGCAGGTGCGGCAGTGGTTGGGCGTGGCTCCCACCGAGGTGTACGGCAGCAGCGAGACCGGCGGCATCGCCTGGCGTCGCTGGGAAACCGACCTGCCGCCGTGGCAGCCGCTGCCGGGCGTGCAGTGGCGGATCGAGGAGGGATGCCTGGCCGTGGCGTCGCCACACCTGGAGAACGCCGGCTGGTCGCGCACCCAGGACCGCGTCGAAGCGCTGGCCGACGGGTGTTTCCGCCTGCTGGGCCGAACCGATCGCATCGTCAAGATTGAAGAGCGGCGCGTCTCGCTGGATGCGCTGGAACGTGCGCTGCGCGAAGACACCGAAGTGGAGGATGCACGCGTGCTGGTGCTGCCGGGCCAACGCGAGCAGCTTGCAGCGGTGGTGGTGCCGGCAGATCCCGCGTTGCTGGACGGTGGTGACGAGGTGCGTCGTGCACTCGGCCAGCGCCTGGGTGCGCGGCTGGCCCACAGCCACGACGCAGTGACCCGTCCACGTCGCTGGCGACTGGTCCAGTCGCTGCCATTCAATGCGCAGGGCAAGGTCACCCAGTCGGCGCTGGCGGCACTGTTCCAGCCGCCGATGCCGGTACCGCTGTGGGATCACCGCGATATGTCCAGCGCGACATTGCGCATGACCCTCGACCCGGCGCTGCGGCCATTCCAGGGCCACTTCCCGCAGGCAGCAATCCTGCCCGGTGTGGCCCAGCTGGACTGGGCGGTGCGTTTCGGCCGCCAGGCGTTCGCGATGCCGGCGGGTTTCCTGCGCATGGACGCGGTGAAGTTCCAGCACGTCGCGCGGCCGGGCGACGTGCTGACCCTGCAGCTGGACTGGGATGCCGCGCGTGGCGTGCTGGGTTTCCGCTATACCTCCAGCCACGGGATGCACTCCAGCGGAAAAGTGGTGTTCGCCGATGCGGATTGATCCCTCCAGTGCCAGTGCCGCATTCGCGCCATTGGTGGTGATTCCTGTCTACGACCACGAACATGCGATCGCGGCGGTGGTCGAGGGCGTGCTGGCTTCCGGCCTTCCATGCCTGCTGGTGGACGACGGCTCTCATGACGCGTGTGCGGCCGTGCTGCGTTCGCTGGCGCAGCGCCCGGGCGTCGACCTGCTGCGCCTGGACATCAACCAGGGCAAGGGCGGGGCGATGCTGGCCGGCTTCTCCGAGGCCCACGCGCGTGGCTACAGCCACGTGCTGCAGATCGATGCCGACGGCCAGCACGATACCGGCGACCTGCCACGTTTCATCGAGGCATCGAGTGCCCATCCGGATGCGGTGATCTGTGGTATCCCGGCCTACGATGCCAGCGTACCGAAGGCACGCCTGTATGGCCGCTACGCCACCCACATCTGGGTCTGGATCAATACGCTGTCGCTGCACCTGCGCGACACCATGTGCGGCTTCCGCGTGTACCCACTGCCACCGGTTCTGCGCCTGGCCGGCGAAGAGACCATCGGCCGGCGCATGGATTTCGATACCGAGGTGATCGTGCGCCTGTACTGGCGGCAGGTGCCGGTCGAGCACCTGGCCACGCGCGTGACCTATCCTTCCGATGGCGTGTCGCACTTTGATATGTGGCGCGACAACGTGCGCATCACCCGCATGCACACCCGCCTGTTCTTCGGCATGCTCTGGCGCGCACCACGCCTGCTGCGCCGACGCCTGCGGGGGCAGCGCTGAAATGGCGACCCCGCAGGCTGCCCCGCACTGGGCCGATATTGGTGAATCCACCTCGGTGGCCGGCGTGCTGGTCCTGTACTGGGTGCACCGCTGGTTCGGGCGCTGGCCGTTCCGGATGTGCGTGTGGCCGGTGGTGGCCTGCCACTGGCTGAGCAACCGCGTTGGCCGCGAGGCCTCGATGCAGTATCTGCAGCGCCTGCAGGCCCACAGTGGCGTGCTGGGTCGCGCGCCGACCCGGCGCGACAGCCTGCGCCACTTCTTCGCGTTTGCCGACACGATGCTGGACAAGATCCTCGGCATCGGTGGGCGCTATCCGCCTGAACGCATCCACCTGCATCACACATCGGTGCTGGAGAGGATCGCGCAGCGCGAAGGCGGGCTGATCCTTACCGCGCACATCGGCTGCCTGGAACTGTGCCAGGTGCTGGCCGAGCGGGTCCCCGGCCTGTGCATCACCGTGCTGGTGCATACCGCGCATGCGCAGCGCTTCAACCGCCTGCTGCGTCGGCTGGATCCGCTTGCAGCAGTGGAGCTTGTGCAGGTCACCGAAATGGGGCCTGCCACGGCGATGATGCTGGCCGACAAGGTGGCGGCCGGCGGTTTCGTGGCCATTGTCGGCGATCGCACGCCGGTCGGGGGGGGGCGCTGCCTCAGCGCCGATTTCCTCGGGCAGCGTGCGCCGTTCCCCATCGGTGGGTATGTACTGGCCGCCGCACTGGGCTGCCCGGTCTACACCATGGCCTGCCTGCATGAGGGCGAGGGCTATCGGATCGTGTTCGAGCCGTTCGCCGATCGCATCGTGCTGCCACGCGGGTCGCGTGATGCGGCATTGTCCGATCAGGTGCAGCGCTATGCGGGCTGGCTGGAACAGCAGGTCATCCAGTCGCCGCTGGACTGGTTCAATTTCTTCCCCTTCTGGGATCAGGCTCCGCATGACGACTGACGCCGTACCTGTGTGCCGCTTTGGCGATGCACCCTTGACCATCGAAGACGTGGTTGCCCTGGCCCGGCGCCGCTGCGAAGCCGCGCTGAGCGAAGCGCCGGCGTTCCGCGCGCACATCCAGCGCGGTGCCGACTTCCTCGACCGCCTGCTGCGCGATGACGGCGTGATCTACGGTGTGACCACCGGCTACGGCGACTCATGCACGGTCAACATCCCGCCGGCGCTGGTAGCGGAACTGCCGCACCATCTATACACCTACCATGGTTGCGGACTCGGCCGTTACCTGGACCCGGTCGAGACCCGCGCGGTGCTGGCCGCGCGCCTGGCGTCGCTGGTGCGTGGCATGTCCGGTGTCAGCGTATCGCTGCTGGAAGGCCTGGCTACGCTGCTGCAGCGCGATGTACTGCCGCTGATTCCGGCCGAAGGTTCGGTCGGTGCCAGCGGTGACCTGACCCCGCTGTCTTACGTGGCGGCAGTACTGTGTGGCGAGCGCGAGGTGCTGCACGACGGCCGCGTGCAGCCGGCGGCCGAAGTGCTGGCGAAGATCGGCATGGCGCCACTGAAGCTGCGGCCGAAGGAAGGCCTGGCAATCATGAACGGCACCGCGGTGATGACCGGCCTGGCCTGCCTCGCCTGGCAGCGCGCCGACTACCTGGCGCGCATGGCCACGCGCCTGACCGCTTTCAATGTGCTGGCCAGCGACGG
This sequence comes from Stenotrophomonas maltophilia, assembly GCF_004684085.1. Classification (GTDB taxonomy): domain Bacteria; phylum Pseudomonadota; class Gammaproteobacteria; order Xanthomonadales; family Xanthomonadaceae; genus Stenotrophomonas; species Stenotrophomonas maltophilia_AS. The sequence continues at coordinate 75,562 of NZ_SRHZ01000089.1, read as the reverse complement.
CAACGCGCACCACTTCGACGAAGACCTGTTCGCCGCCAAGCCGCACCCGGGCCAGATGCGCATTGCCGCGCGCCTGCGCAGCGACCTGCACAGCGAGCGCCCGCCGCGCAATGAACAGCGCCTGCAGGACCGTTATTCGCTGCGCTGCGCGCCGCATGTGATCGGCGTGCTGGAAGACAGCCTGCCGTTCCTGCGCCAGCTGATCGAAACCGAACTGAACAGCGCCAACGACAATCCGCTGATCGATGCGGAGGGCGAGCGCATCCTGCACGGTGGCCACTTCTACGGAGGCCACATCGCGCTGGCGATGGATACCCTGAAGAACACGGTAGCCAACGTTGCCGACCTGCTCGACCGCCAGCTGGCGCTGGTGGTCGATGCGCGCTACAACCATGGGCTGCCGGCCAACCTGTCGGCCGCCACCGGCCCGCGTGCGGCCATCAACCATGGCCTGAAGGCGCTGCAGATCAGCGTTTCGGCGTGGACTGCCGAAGCACTGAAGCAGACCATGCCGGCCAGCGTGTTCTCGCGGTCCACCGAATGCCATAACCAGGACAAGGTCAGCATGGGCACCATCGCCGCGCGCGACTGCCTGCGCGTGATCGAACTGACCGAGCAGGTGGTGGCCGCGATGCTGGTCGCCGCCCGCCAGGGCCTGGCGCTGCGCGAACGGGTTGGCCTGAACGCGCAGCTGCATGGCAGTCTGGCCGACATGTACGCCGACCTGGGGCAGCGCATCGCCCTGGTCGAAGAAGACCGCGCGCTGGATCGCGAACTGCGGGACCTGCTGGTGGAGATCCGCGCGCAACGTTGGGAGCTGTATGCCGGTGAATGAAGCAATCGAACGGGTGGCCGAAGTTGCGCTGGCCCCGGCCTTCCATGACTGCGACCCGATGAACGTGGTCTGGCATGGCCATTACTTCAAGTACTTCGAGATCGCGCGTTGTGCACTGCTGGGTCGTTACAACTACGACTACCCGCAGATGCTCGAATCGGGTTACCTCTGGCCGGTGGTCGACGCACGGGTGAAGTATGTGCGCCCGCTGCTGTTCAACCAGCGCCTGCGCGTCGTCGCGCGCGTCGTGGAATGGGAGAACCGGCTGAAGATCGACTATGAAATCCTGGATGCGCAGAGCGGCCAGGTGCTGACCCGCGCAATGACCATCCAGGTGGCGGTGGACGCGGCCAGCAGGGAAATGCTGTACCAGTGCCCGCCGGTACTGTGGGAACGCCTGGGAGTGCCTGCGCCATGAACCGAGCCAACCGTTTCGCGCATGCGCTGCTGTGCGCGGTGTTGCTGCTGGCCGCACCGCTGGTGCAGGCTGCCGATCCGGCCATCGACGCGATCACCCAGGCGGTGGCGCGGCCGGACGTATTGCGTGGCCAGTTCACGCAGGAAAAGCAGGTCAGCGGCTTCAAGAACCCATTGCGCTCGCAGGGCCGGTTCGTGGTCGCACGCCAGCATGGCGTGATCTGGACCACGCTGAAGCCGTTTCCCTCCGAGGTGGTGGTTACTGCCGACCGCATCCTCAGCCGCCAGCGCGACGGCAGCACCCGCGTCGAGCTCGATGCGCGGCAGCAGCCGGCGATGCGCTCGGTGAACGCGATCATGTTCGCGCTGATGAGTGGCGACGTGCAGGCGCTGTCCGGCCCGTTCAACGTGACGGTCAGCCGCGAAGGACAGAGCTGGCGGCTGCAGCTGACGCCGAAGTCGGCGATGTTGGCCAAGGCGTTCCAGTCGCTGACCCTGCAGGGCGACCGTTACGTGCGCCAGGTGGAGATTGTCGAGGCCAGCAAGGACCGCACGCTGATCCAGTTCAACGCGCTCAGCGAGGCTCCGGCCGCGCTCAACGCAGACGAGGCGCGCCGCTTTGAGTGAGGGCGTGGCGTTGAATGCACCGGACAGGTTGCGGCGCTGGTGGCATTGGCTGGGCATCGTCTGGCTGGTGCTGCTGCTGGCGCTGGGCGTGCAGCAGTGGCACCTGTGGAGCCAGCAATCGCGGATCGACACCGACATCCTCGCGCTGCTGCCGCAGGACGCGCACGACCGTCTGTTGAGCGACGTCACCCGGCGCATCGCCGATGGCAGTTCGCGGCAGGTGGTGGTGCTGCTCGGCAGCAAGGACGGCGCTGCCGCCAAGCGTGCGCAGGCCGCGTTTGCTGCGGCCATGGTCAAGGACGCCGATCACGCGTTGCTGGTGCCCAGCGGCTCGATCGAGGGCTGGTTCGATGAGGCGCGCGCGTTCTACGCGCCATACCGCGACCGCCTGTTGACCCCGGCCCAGCGAGAGCAGCTGCAGGGCGGCGAACCGGGCGCGTTGGCCGAGCAGGCGCTGGCCGCGCTGTATGGCCCGATGGGGGCCCCACGTCTGACCGAGTGGCGGCAGGATCCGCTGTCACTGTGGCCGCAATGGTGGCAGCAGCAGGCGCAGGGCTCGGGCCTGCGGCTGGGCGATGATGGCCTGCTCGACGCCGAAGGCAGGCACTGGGCTGCACTGCAGTTCGATACGCCGGGTTCGGCGTTCAAGCTCGATGGCGAGCGCCATCTGGATGGATTGCTGGAACGTGCCGGGCAGGCGGCGAAGGCGGCCGCTCCGGATCTGGAGATCCTGCATGCGGGCGTGCCGCTGCATGCCGAAGCGGCGGCAGTGCAGGCCAACCGGGAGATCAATACCATCGGCTGGGGCTCGCTGGCGGCGGTGCTGCTGCTGGTGTGGCTCGCGTTCCGCTCGCTGCGGCCGATCCTGCTGGTGGCCACGTCGCTGCTGATCGGCTGTGGCGTGGCGCTGGCGGTGACCGTGCTGGTGTTCGGCAACGTGCACGTGTTGACCCTGGTGTTCGGTGCATCGCTGGTGGGCGTGGCCGAGGACTATGGAATCCACTGGTTTGCATCGCGCCAGGCCGAACCGGCTGATCGCCGCTGGAAGCTGCTGAGGCACCTGCTGCCTGGCCTGTGGCTGGCCTTGCTGACCAGCGCACTGGCGTACTTGGCGCTTGGCCTGACGCCCTTCCCGGGCCTGCGCCAGATGGCGCTGTTCTCGGTGGTCGGCTTGGCGGCCGCGTTCCTGACGGTGATCTTCTGGTTCCCGTGGCTGGATGGTGGTGAGATCCGCCAGACCCGTTTCTCGCAGTGGCTGGGCAGCACACTGGAGCGCTTCCCGCGTCTGCATGGCCGCCGTGCGGTGACGCTGTTCGTGGTGATCACGCTGGCGCTGTCTGCGATCGGCATCGCCCGCCTGCAGAGCAACGACGACCTGCGCAGCCTGCAGTCCTCGCCGCCGGCATTGATGGCACAGCAGATCCGCCTCAGCCAGCTGCTGGGCATGCCCAGCCCGGCGCAGTTCTACCTGGTGCAGGGGGCGGATGCCGCGCAGCTGCTGCAGCGTGAGGAAGCACTGACCGAGCGCCTGCGTGTATTGGCCAACGACAAGCGCATTGGTGGCTACCGCGCGATCAGCGATTGGCTGCCGTCGCCGTCGCGCCAGCAGGCCGATGCCGCGCTGACCGCGAAGGTGGAACCGGGTGTGCTGTCGGCCGTGTCCGAGGTTGTCGGCGAGCCGCTGCAGCGACCGCAGTTCGCAAACGCACCGCTCACCGCCGAAGCCTTCCTGGCCTCGCCGGCATCGCAGCTTTTCCGCCACCTGTGGGTGGGCGAGGTCGGTGGGCAGATGATCAGCGTGGTGATGGTCGATGATCTGTCGCGCGCCGATGCGCTGGCCACCCTGCAGGGCGCGGCCGAAGACCTGCCCGGCGTGCGCTGGGTGGACCGCACCGCCGATTTCTCGCAGCTGCTGGGTCACTACCGCAAGCTGATGGGTGGGCTGCTGCTGGTCGGTATCGTGCTGGTGTTCGGCGCGCTGTGGCTGCGCTACCGCCGCCAGGCCTGGCGCGTGTTCGCGCCGACCCTGATTGCCGGTGCACTGACCCTGGGTTTGCTGGGCCTGTTCGGCCAGCCGCTGCAGCTGTTCAACGTACTGGCGCTGATGCTGCTGCTCGGCATGGGCATCGACTACGGCATCTTCCTGATCGAGCACCGCGGCGATGCCAGCGCATGGCTGGCGGTGTGCGTGGGCGCGGCCAGCACCTGGCTGTCGTTCGGCCTGCTGGGGTTGTCGCAGACCCCGGCGCTGCGCGCCTTCGGCCTCACGCTGCTGTTCGGCATCGGCCTGGTCTGGCTGATCTCGCCGTTGTTCCGACCGTCACCCCATGCATTGCCGCCCTCCTGAATCGGAGTGCGTGCGCCACGGCCCGGCGCTGGCGCGGCGACCACTTCGGGAACATCATCTACCCCCCTCGACCCGTATCCGGAAGGGCGCTACATGAACAATTCCATCAACAGCGGCTGCCATGCACGTGTGCTGGAGGCCGCGTGCCGCAGCTGATCGTGCGCAGCATTGCAGCGCTGCTGCTGTGCGCGCTGCTGTCCGCCTGCGCCGGGCGCATGCCGAGGCCGCAGGTCGAGCTGCCGCCGCTGCGGTTGGCCCCGTCCAGCCTGCCGACGCCACTGGCGCTGCAGCAGCAGCTGCATTTCCGCTTCGGGCGCCACGAACGTGATCTCGATGCTCTGCTGGAAGCCGATGCGCAGCAGGTGCAGCTGGCGGTGCAGGCCATGGGCCAGACCGGCGTTCGTCTGCGCTGGGATGGCCGGCAGTTGACCGAGCAACGTGCATCGTGGTTGCCGCCGCAGGTTCGCGCGGAGCGTGTGCTGGACGATCTGCAGTTCGCGCTGTGGCCGACGGCCGCGATCGCCGCCGTGTTGCCGGCTGGCTGGCAGGTCGGTGATGACGGTCACCAGCGCAGTCTGTCGCGTGACGGTACTGTGTGGCTGCAGCTGCGGCGCCTGCAGGATGGCAGCCTGCAGCTGGACAACCGCGCAGAAGGCTACACGCTGCGCATCGAATCGATCGATATGGCTGGTCAGGACTGATGGACGCTGCCGTTTTCCTCAACGATCTGGGCATTGTCTGCGCGCTGGGTGAGGGCCGCGCGGCGGTGGCGGAGGCGATGTTCGCCGAGGTGCCGGGTGGGTTGAGCAACAACGACAGCCTGTTGCCGGGGCGGACCTTGGCGCTGGGAGAGGTACGCACGCCGCTGCCGTCGCTGGACGAACTCCCGCTGGCCCTGCGTGGGCGCAACAACGCGCTGCTGGCGGTTGCGCTGGCGCAGATCGCGCCTGCGGTGGCCGCAGCCATCGCCCGCTATGGCGCCGAGCGCGTGGCTGTGGTGATGGGGACCAGCACGTCGGGTATTGGCGAAGGCGAGCGGGCGATGTGCTCCCACGCCAGCAACGGTCATTGGCCGGCGGACTACGATTATGCGCAGCAGGAAATGGGAACCGCCGCGCAGTTCGTGCGGCTGCGCAGTGGTGCGCAGGGCCCGGCCTGGACGCTGTCCACGGCATGTTCATCCAGTGCCAAGGCCCTGGTGTCGGCTGCGCGCCTGTTGCGCGCCGGAGTTGTCGATGCCGTCATCGCCGGCGGCGCCGATTCTATGTGCCGCTTCACGGTGGCGGGTTTCAGCGCGCTTGAGTCGGTGTCCGCACTGCGCTGCAATCCGTTCTCGCGACACCGATCCGGCATCAACATCGGGGAAGGAGCCGCGCTGTTCCTGCTCACCCGCGAGATCAGCCCGGTGGTTCTTGCGGGCTGGGGTGAATCGTCCGACGCCCACCACATGTCCGCACCCGACCCGCAAGGCCAGGGCGCCATCGATGCGCTGCGACAGGCACTGAAGCGCGCCGGCTGGTCGCCCGCTGAGGTCGATTACGTGAACCTGCATGGCACCGCCACCGACCACAACGATGCCATGGAAAGCTTGGTAGTTTCGGAGGTGCTTGGTACCGATGTACCGGCCAGCTCGACCAAGCCGCTCACCGGGCATACGCTCGGCGCCTCCGGCGCGATCGAGGCGGCATTGTGCTGGATGATGCTGGCTGAGAACCCGCTGCAGCGGCTGCCACCGCACTGGTGGGATGGCGCCGTGGATGAGGCGCTGCCGGAATTGTCGCTGGTGGCGCCGGGCACCCGCCTGGCACGGCCGCTGCGACGGATACTGAGCAACTCGTTTGCCTTCGGCGGCAGCAATGCGGTGTTGGCACTGGAACGCCGATGAACCCTCTCTACGCGATCGAAGAGGTGGTGCCGCATCGCCAGGACATGTGCCTGCTGCAGCGGATACTGCGGTGGGACCAAGACAGCATCGAGGCCGAACTGGTGGTACCCGCGACGGGCTTGTTCATCGAAGACGGCGAAATGCCGGCCTGGATCGGCATTGAGTACATGGCACAGGCAATTGCTGCCTGGGCAGGCTGCCGCGCGCGCGCGGCCGGCAGCGTGCCGCAGTTGGGATTCCTGCTTGGCAGCCGGCGCTACAGCAGCCAGCGCAGTGGTTTCCCCAGTGGCTCCCGGCTGCGCGTGCAGGCGCGTCGTGAACTGCTGGGCGACAATGGGCTGGGGTTGTTCGCCTGCCGGATACTGGCGGGCGAGGAAGAGTGGGCGGTTGCCAACGTGTCGGTGTACGAACCGGCCGACGCGAAGGCCTATCTGGAGAGTGGACAGGCATGACTGGGAATCGATGCGTGCTGGTGACGGGTGCCAGCCGGGGGATCGGCCGCGCCATTGCGCTGCGTATTGCCCATGATGGATTCGACGTGGCGGTGCATTGCCGCAGCCGGGTGGAGGAGGCACAGGCCGTGGTGGCCGAGATCCAGGCCCTGGGCGTGCAGGCGCGCGTGCTCACCTTCGACGTGTCCGATCGTGACGCCGTGCGCGCGGCGCTGGAGGCCGACGTGGACAAGCAGGGCGCGTATTACGGCGTGGTCTGCAATGCGGGCATCGCCCGCGACGGCACCTTCCCGGCGTTGTCGCCGGAGGATTGGGACCAGGTCATCCACACCAACCTGGATGGCTTCTACAACGTGCTGCATCCGTTGATCATGCCGATGGTGCGGCGGCGCAAGCCGGGCCGCATCGTCACCCTGTCGTCGGTGTCCGGCATTGCCGGCAACCGTGGCCAGGTCAACTACAGTGCGGCCAAGGCCGGCATCATCGGCGCCACCAAGGCCCTCGCACTGGAACTGGCCAGCCGCCAGATCACGGTCAACTGCGTGGCTCCCGGCCTGATCGAGACGGAGATGCTCAGTGCGGACGTGGTGGAGCACGCCCTGAAACTGATTCCAGCCGGCCGCGTCGGCCATCCCGATGAAGTGGCGGCGACGGTGGCCTTCCTGCTGTCCGAGCCGGCCGGCTACATCACCCGGCAGGTGATTTCGGTCAACGGAGGCATGCTCTGATGGGCATCGACCATCGCGTGGTGGTGACCGGTGCCGCCGCCATCAGTCCGCTCGGCCACGACTGGCCGACCATTCACGCGCAGTTGCGCAGCGGCCGCAACGCCGTGCGCGCGATGCCCGAGTGGGATGTCTATGCCGGGCTGAACACCAAACTGGCCGCACCGGCGCAGCCGTTCGAGCTGCCGTCAACCTACAACCGCAAAAGCACCCGTTCGATGGGCAAGGTGGCGATCATGTCGGTGCGTGCCACCGAAATCGCACTGCGCGACGCAGGACTGCTTGAGCATCCGGTGCTGCGTAGCGGGCGCACCGGGGTGGCCTACGGCTCCTCCTCCGGCAGCCATGAGGCCATCGGCGAACTTGGCCGCATGCTCAACGAGTTCACCACCGACGGCATCAGCGCTACCACCTACCTGAAGATGATGAGCCACACCGCGCCGGTCAACATTGGTGTGTTCTTCGGCCTGTCCGGGCGCGTCTACACCACGTCCAGTGCCTGTACATCCGGCAGCCAGGGCGTCGGCGCGGCCTACGAGGCGATCCGCAGCGGCAAGCAGACGGTGATGGTGGCCGGCGGTGCAGAGCAGCTGGACGCCGCTGCGGCCGCCGTGTTCGACACCCTGTTCGCGACCAGCGTGCGGAACGATGCCCCGCAGTCGACGCCACGCCCGTTCGATGCCGGCCGCGACGGCCTGGTGCTGGGCGAGGGCGCGTGCACGTTGATCCTGGAAGACCTGGAGCACGCGCAGGCGCGCGGCGCGACCATCCTTGCCGAGGTGGTGGGGTACGGCACCAACAGCGACGGCCAGCATGTCACCCAGCCCAGCGCCGGCACCATGGCCCAGGCCATGCGCCTGGCGCTGGAGGATGCCGGACTGGACGCAGCGCAGATCGACTACGTCAACGCCCACGGCACCGCGACCGATCACGGCGACATCGCCGAAACCCAGGCTACCGCGCAGGTGTTCGGCTCGCGGATGCCGATCAGCTCGCTGAAGAGCTACGTCGGCCACATGCTGGGCGCCTGCGGTGCATTCGAGGCCTGGATGAGCATCGAGATGATGCGTGCCGGCTGGTTTGCCCCGACCCTGAACCTGGTGGAGGTGGATCCGCGCTGCGGCCAGCTGGACTTCATCACCGGTCAGGGCCGCGAACTCCAGGCCGAGTACGTGATGAGCAACAACTTCGCATTCGGGGGCATCAACACATCCTTGGTATTCCGTCGCTGGGGTGAGTGATCCGGCGGCCGCCCGGTGTGCGTGTGGCTGAACGCCGCCGCTACATTGCTGAACCCCGCCGGGGGAAACGCCGTCGATCACGCCGCCATCGTCGGCTGACGGCTTTCCCCGATGTCGGCTTTCCGACACAATCATGGCTCTTCCCGGGTTATCGTCCCGCGGACATGCACGCCTACGTCTATAAAAGCCAACTCAAGCCGGACACTTACGTCTACGTTCCCCAACGTGATGATTTCAGCGCGCTGCCTGCGCCGCTGCTCACCTCGCTGGGGGCGCTTGCCTTCGTTCTGGAGGTGGCCCTGGAGGGGCAGCGCCGCCTGGCCCAGGCTGACCCGGACAAGGTGCGAAGCGAAATGAGCGAGCGCGGGTTCTACCTGCAGGTGCCGCCATCGGTGGCCAGCCTGATGCCGCGCCACTATGACTGACCCCTCTCGTCCACGCGCCCTGTCGATCGCCTTCGCCGTGGGCGCCGTGCTGGCCCTGGGCGCCGCCGTGGGCGGTATCGCGGGAGCCCTTTTCGCCGCCCTGGCGCAGCCGGCATTCGCGCTGGGCGTGTCGTGGTGGCGGCGCAGCCGTGCGCTGCTTCCGCTGAAGGTGGTTGCACGCCAGGACCTGCCTGCGCTGCTGGCGCTATGGGCGGCCGCGCCGCTGCTGCTGGCGTTGCTGCTGGCCTGGCCGCTGGCGGCGCTGCGTGACAGCGGCAGCCTCGCCGCGGTGCTGGGCCTGAGCGTGCTGGTCAGTGCCGGCCTGCTGGCGGCGTGGCGCACGTGGCCGTTGTGGAACGATGTCGAGCGCCTCGACGGCAGCCTGGCCCAGCATTGGCAGGCACTGGCCGGCCGCGATCTGACCGCCTGGCGTGGCCTCGGCGTGGCCGCACTGGTGATCGCGCTGGCTGCATTGGTGGTGCTGCCGGCCTGGCCGGGGCTGCTGCCGGATAGCGCACGCCTGCCGGCCGCGCTGGCAGTGGTGGTGCTGTCGCCGCTGCTGCACCTGCTGTTGCAGCGGGTGGCGCCGGCGCCGCTGGTATCGCTGCGCGCGGGCCCGTTGGCCACAGCCAGTAGCGAACACGAACCGATGTTCGCCGCTGCGGCCGAAACCGTGCCGCTGGAGGCGATGGCACCGCAGGAGCTGACCCCGGCGCTGTATGAAGCTGCGCGCCATGGCCGTATCGACCGTGGCCTGCAGCTGCTGCAGGCCGGCGCCGATCCCTATGCGCTACCGGACCCGAACTGGCGCGACCAGCGCAGCCTGGCGGTGCTGGCTGCGGTGCTGCCGGACCTGCGTCTGTTGCGCGAACTGATCGCCCGCGGCGTCGACGTGAACGCGCCGCAACGGGGCATGACCCCACTGCTGGCCGCCACCCGTGACAGCTGGCATGGCCGCCCTGAGGCGGTGATGACACTGCTCGCCAACGGTGCCGATTCGCGTGCCACCGACAGCGATGGCAATACCCCGCTGCACCATGCCGCGCGCAGTTCCGATCCGGGCGTGGCCGCGCTGTTGCGCGATGCCGCCGCCGAAGTGGATGCGCTCAACAATGATGGCTGGTCGCCGCTGGCGGTGGCCTGCCAGGTCGGCAACTGGCGCCTGGCCCGCTTCCTGCTCGAGCGTGGTGCGCGCAGCGAACCGGCCGAGGGCACGCCGGTGCTGCTGGCCGCTGCCGCCACCGAAGACGATGATCCGGCCGGCGTGCAGCTGCTGCTCAAGCACAAGGCGCGCGCCGACGCCCGTGATCGCCAGCGCCGCAGTGCGCTGCACGAGGCGGCGCTGGCCGGTCACGTGGAAATCATCGGTGTGCTGCTCGCCGCCGGCGCCAACCTGGAAGCGCGCGACGCGCTCGGTCGCACGCCCTGGCTGGAAGCGGCCCGCGCAGGTCGCGCCGGTGTGATTGAACATCTGTTGCCGCACAAGCCCGACCTGGTCGCGGTGGATGGCGAAGGCCGCAATGCGGTGCAGCTGGCCGTCATGGCCGAGGATGTCTCGCCGCTGCTGATCAAGCGCCTGGTCGATCTGGGCATTGCCGCCGATGCAACCGATCCGGTCGGCCGCCGTGCGGTGGATTACGCCGCCGAAGCCGGCCGCTGGGCGATCGTCGCGCTGCTGGATCCCTCCTATCCGTTGCCGGCTGCGGTCAGCGATGGTCTGGCCGAGCGCGGCGAAGCGGCCGCGGCCAGCGGCCTGCTGCCGGATCGCCCGCCATTGACCCTGCTGCGCGAGGCGCTGGGCTTCGGCAACACCGATGGCATGGCCGCGCTGGCCAAGCTGTGCCAGCCGGAAGAACTGGGCAGCCTGCTGCTTGACCCCGAGCTGGCGCTGGAGCCGGACGCGGTCGATTGGCTGCTGGCGCACGGTGCTGATCCATACGTACGTGATGCCTGCTCGGACACGCCGATGTTCGCGCTGCTGTCGCGCGGCATCGATGCGGTGCCGACGCTGCAGGTGATGCTGCAGCGTGGCCTGTCGCCGGCCGGGCGAGGTGGCCTGGCGCGCTTCCTCGCCGCCTGCGCGCAGCACGACCAGGCCGCCCGTGGCCTGGAACAGCTGGCGTTGGAACTGCTGGAGCGCGGTGCCGATCCGTTCGCGGCCTCACCCGCAGGCGATCCGCCGCTGTCGCTGGCAGTGCGCCTGGGTTGGCTGCGTCTGCAGCAGGCCCTGCTCAAGGCCGGTGTTGATCGTGAAGCGCGCGACAGCCATGGCATGACGGCCCTGCATCTGGCCACCGCATTGGCCCGCGAGGGCGCGTTGAAGCTGCTGGTGCAGCACGGTGCCTCTCCGGAAGCACGTGCCGCCGATGGCCAGACGCCGCTGGGCGTGGCGCTGTCGATCGGTCGCCGTGATCTGGCCGACTGGCTCGACTGGCGGGTGTGGCCGTTGCCGCGCCGCACCCTGCGCGAGGCCGATCTGCCGGCCGCCGCGATGGCGGGTGACGTCGATGCGGTGCGCCGCCTGATTGATCTGGGGTTTGCCGTCGACGCGGTTGACGCGCAGGGTTGCACCGCGCTGCTGCGAGCGGCCGGTGGTGGTCATCTGGCCGTGACCGACCTGTTGCTGGCACGAGGTGCCGATCCGCAGCACGCCGCCGCCAGTGGTGCGACGCCGTTGTCGGCCGCGGTCAGCATGCGCCAGGTGGATATCGTTTCGGCCCTGCTCGATGCCGGCGCCAAGCTCGAACACCGCCTGCCGGGCGGGGTGACCGTGCTGATGCTGGCCTCTGCGCTGGGTCTTCCGGACATCGTCGCGCGCCTGCTTACCGCCGGCGCCGACGTGCACGCCGGTGACGCGCAGCAGTTGGGTCCGCTGCACTGTGCCGCGTTGTACGGCTTCAGTGCCCGCGACCGCTCGCGCCTGCTGGCCCTGCTCGACACCCTGTTGCTGGCCGGTGCCGAACCGGACCAGGCCGCTGCTGGGTCGGTCACGCCGCTGCTGCTGCTGTTGGGCGCACGCGCCGAGCCGGGTACCGCCTGCGACGAGCAGGTGGTGATGGCCGCGGTGGAGCGCCTGCTGGACGAGGAGGTAAGCCTGGAGGTGCGTGATCCGCGTGGTTTCGGTCCGCTGCATCTGGCCGCCCTGCATGGCCTGCCGTTGCTGGTGCAGCGCCTGCTGCGCGCCGGTGCCGATCCGGAAGTACGCGACAGCCTCAACCGCAGCCCGCGCGAGATCGCGGTGATGCGTGGCTTCATCGACGTGGCTGGCGAGTTCGAACCGCGCGTGCCGGGCGTTTCGTCGATGGCCCGGTTCCTGCGCGATAACGGCTGATCGGGCCGGGGTCGGATCCCTTTCCAACGGAAAGGGCTCTGACCCCTGCATCGCGTCATCCACGCATGGCGTGGATCTACTACGGAAAACTGCTCCGGGTGGGTGCCGACCGTTGGTCGGCAGGATTCTCCTGGTAGATCCACGCCATGCGTGGATGATCGAATCCAAAGCATCCACGCGTTGGCGTGGATCTACTTGTCGTCGCTCTCTGCGTCGGCCTCGAACAGATGCATCAGGTCATTGCGTGCATCGCGCGAGGTCTGGATCACGGCCGCCTCGTCGTCGTAGACCAGGTACTGGTCGCGCAGCAGTTGTTCGTCGTGCTCACGGAAGCGCTGCACATGGCGTTCGGCCACGTCTGCTGCAACGCCCAGCGCGGTCAGCACGCGCCCGCTCATCTCCAGGCTGGTGCCGAACACTTCGCGGAACGGCTCGGCCGACATGTCCATCAGGCGCCACGCATGCTGTCGGTTGCGTGCGCGGGCCAGCACCTTCGCGTCAGGGTACAGCCGGCGCACCATGCGTACCGCGCGCAGGTTGGTCTCCGGGTCATCCACGGTGATCACGAACACATCGATGTGCTCGCCGCCGGCCGCACGCAGCATCTCCGGCCGGGTCGGGTCACCGTAGTACAGCTGGTTGCCGAAGCGACGCAGGTCGGCCACGGTATCCGGGTTCGCTTCAAGCGCCACGAACGGCACCTTCTGCGCGGTCAGCAGGCGCGCGATGACCTGGCCGAAGCGGCCCATACCGGCGATCAGTACCTTCGGCCGGTTGTCCGGCGCCACCTTGTCGGCCTCCGCTGCTTCGCGCGGTGCGGCCTTCTCCTGGCCGAGCAGCTTGAGCAGCGCGATCATCAGCAGCGGCGTGATCGCCATCGACAGGCCGACGATCGCCACCAGCCGGTCGTGGTTGGCGTTGCCCAGCAGGTGTGCGCGCTGTGCTTCATTGAACACCACGAAGGCGAACTCGCCACCCAGCCACAGTACGCTGCCCAGCAGCAGCGAGTGCCTTGAACTGAGCCTGGCGATGCGGCCGATGACATACAGCAGGCTGAACTTCACCACCAGCAGGATCGCCACGCCAGCGGCGATCAGCCAGGGCTCGGCAACAATGCGGTCGAGGTCGATGCCCATGCCCACCGCGATGAAGAACAGACCCAGCAGCAGGCCTTTGAATGGTTCGATCTGCGCTTCCAGTTCGTGCCGGAATTCCGAATCGGACAACAGCACGCCGGCCAGGAACGCACCCAGGCTGGGGCTGAGGCCCGCTTCCTGCATGAACCAGGCCGTGCCGAGCACCACCAGCAGGGCGGTGGCAGTGAACACTTCGGGACTGCGGGTGCGCGCGATGATGCTGAACACTCTGCGCAGCACCGGTCGCCCGCACAGGATCACCACCGCCAGTGCGCCCAGTGCCACGGCCGCATCTTCCCAGCGCAGGGTCTCGTTCTTCACCCCACCCAGCAGCGGGATGGCCGCCAGCAACGGGATCGCGATCAGGTCCTGGAACAGCAGGATGGCAAAGCCCAGCCGGCCGTGATCACTGTTGATCGCTTTGTGTTCGGACAGCAGCTGCAGACCGACTGCAGTCGATGACAGCGCCAGTGCCACGCCCACCACCAGCGCGCTCTTCCACTGGAAGTGGTCGAGCAGCAGCAGGCCACCCAGCACCAGCCCGGACAGCGCCACCTGTGCCGCACCAGCACCGAACACCGAACGCCGCATTACCTTCAGGCGCGCTGGCGACAGCTCCAGCCCGATCACGAACAGCAGCATCACCACGCCGATCTCGGCGGCGCCAAGGATGCGATCGGCATCCTGCACGAAACCCAGCCCATCCGGGCCCAGCACCACGCCGGCCGCCAGGTAGCCCAGCACCGCACCGAAGCCGAACTTCTTGAACACCGGCACGGCGATGACCGCTGCCAGCAGCAGTACCAGGGCCAGTTCCAGACCACCGCTATGCATGGGAATTCCTGATCATCGTCGGTGCCCGCAATGCGTCCGTTCGGGTGGGAAAAGGCGTGGTGAACACCACCACCTCATTATGCGCGCCCGCCCGTGTACGCACGAGAACGACCTGTCCGGAAGGCCCGCGCCGCTGTGACCGCCGGGTTGACCTGCATCGCCCCCGGGTCCAGACTGCCCGCCGCTGGTGGCGTGTCCGCCGGCACACGCATCCCGGAGTCCCCAACCCATGTCCAGCGACAGTAGAAGTCGACCTCGTTCGACGCCAGCGATGGCCACCGCCTGACATCGGGACGGTTTGCCTGCGTTGGCGTTGCGCGAGGTCGCACCCCCCACAAGGCAAACCCGATGAACCAGAAGCAATTGCTGCGCCCGGTGGCCGATGCCGCCGCACTGGCCGCGCCACTGGCGAACTACAACACCGCCGATGCGGTGGAATTTCTCAACACGCTGGAACTGACCCGCGCCGCGGAAACGCTGGCCGCGCTGTCATTGCCGCGTGCAGTGAAGATGCTGGAAGCACCGGAGCTGCACCGCAGCGGCGAACTGGTGGCCGCGCTGCCGCCGGCGCGCGCCGCCGCACTGCTCGGGCTGATGGCCGATGACCGCGCCACCGACATCGTCCACGAACTGGACGAAGACGAGCGCGCGCGGTTGATCCCGCTGCTGGGCACCGACGCCCGCCAGGCCATCCAGAAGCTGCTCAGCTACCCGCCGAACACCGCGGGCGCGCTGATGACCACCGAGTACGTGGCGGTGCCTGCCAGCTGGACCGTGGCGCAGACCCTGCAGCACATCCGCCAGGTCGAGCGCACCCGCGAGACGGTGTACGCGATCTACGTGCTCGACCCGGCCAGCCAGCAGCTGCAGCAGGTGGTGACCATGCGCCGGCTGATCACCGGGCTGCCGGAGGAATCGATCCTGGACGTGGCGCAGGTCAATCCGCCGGTGACGGTGGACGCACTGATGGACCAGGAGGAAGTGGCGCGGCTGATCCGTCGCCACGATCTGCTGGCGATTCCCGTGGTCGACGCCCAGCAGCAGATGCTCGGCATCGTCACCGTCGACGACGTGCTCGATGCGCTGATCGAGGAATCCACCGAAGACGCGCACAAGTTCGGTGGCATGGAAGCGCTGGACAAGCCGTACATGCAGATCGGCTTCTTCGAGATGCTGCGCAAGCGCGCCGGCTGGCTGAGCGTGCTGTTCCTGGGCGAGATGCTCACCGCCAGCGCGATGCAGCACTACGAGGACGAACTGGCCCGTGCGGTGGTGCTGACCCTGTTCATCCCACTGATCATGAGTTCCGGTGGCAATTCCGGTTCGCAGGCCACCTCGCTGCTGATCCGCAGCCTGGCGCTGCGCGAACTGCGCCTGCGCGACTGGTGGAAGGTGGCCCTGCGCGAAGTGCCCACCGGCATGGTGCTGGGCGCGATCCTCGGCTGCCTGGCCATCGTGCGCATCGTGATCTGGCAGCTGGGTGGCCTGCATGACTACGGCGAGCACTGGATCCTGCTGGCGATCACCATCGGCGCCGCGCTGGTCGGCATCGTCACCTTCGGCTCGCTGTCCGGCTCGATGCTGCCTTTCATCCTCAAGCGGCTGGGCTTCGATCCCGCCAGCGCCTCGGCCCCGTTCGTGGCCACCCTGGTGGACGTGACCGGGCTGGTGATCTACTTCAGCATCGCCGCGATGATCCTGCACGGCACGCTGCTGTAAGCGGGTCGACATCCACGCATGGCGTGGATCTACTGTAGTTGCGGGCATCAGTAGATCCACGCCATGCGTGGATGCGGTGTGCCTGGGTGCTTGCGCACGATCATGCCGCTGCAGCGCCAGTCCGTGTACCGTAGGCGCATGAGTACCTACCACCTGCAGTCTGTGTTCCGTCCGCAGTCGGTCGCGGTGATCGGCGGCAGCCCGCGTGAGCGCTCGGCCGGCCGCGCGGTGATGCGCAACCTGCGCGGCACCGGCTTCCCCGGCAAGGTGGCGTGGATCAACCCGCGGCATGCCGAGATCGATGGCATCCGCACGGTCAAGCGACTGAAGGACCTTGACTGGGTACCCGAGCTGGTGGTGATCACCGCGCCGGCGGCGATCGTGCCGCAGGTGGTGCGCACCGCCGCCGAACGCGGCGTGCAATCGGCGATCATTCTTACCGCGCACCTTGGCGAAGGCCCGGGCTCGTTGTCGGCGCAGGTCGAAGCGGTGGCGCGCAAGCATGGCCTGCGCATTCTCGGGCCGCATTGCCTGGGCGTGATCGCGCCACATGCACGGCTCAATGCCAGCATCGCCGCGCATTTCCCGCAGGCCGGCGACCTCGCGCTGATCTCCGAATCCTCGGCCATTGCCGCCGCGCTGGTGGAATGGGGCGTGGCGCGCTCGGTCGGGTTCTCTGCCGTAGTGTCGCTGGGCGACACGCTGGACGTCGACTTCGGCGACCTGCTCGACTACTTCGCCACCGACTATCGCACCCGCGCCATCCTGCTCTATGTCGAGCAGATCAAGGACGCGCGCAAGTTCATGTCGGCCGCGCGTGCCGCTGCCCGCGCAAAGCCGGTGGTGGTGGTGAAATCCGGTCGCGCCGAGCGCGTGCAGCCGGGCAGCCGCGATACCCATGTGCAGGCCCTGGCCCGTGCCGACGACGTCTACGGTGCGGCGTTCAACCGTGCCGGCCTGCTGCGTGTGAGCGCGCTGGACGAACTGTTCACTGCCGCCGAATCGTTGGGGCGGCTGGGGACGTTCCCGGGTCGTCGCCTGGCCATCCTCAGTAATGGTGGCGGTGTCGGCCGCCTTGCCGTGGACCAGCTGATCGCGCTGCGCGGCACGCTGGCCAACCTGTCCGACAGTACGGTGCAGAAGCTCGATGCGGTGCTGCCGCAGGGCTGGTCGCGCAGCAACCCGGTCGACATCGTGGTCGACGCCGATGGCGAACGATACGCGTCTGCCATCGAAGCACTGCTGGCCGACAACGAGAACGATGCGGTGATGGTGGTCAACGTGCCGACCGCATTCACCTCGTCTGCAGACGCGGCACAGGCGCTGACGCGCACGCTGGGCCTGCGCCCGCGCCATCACCGCGACAAGCCGGTGTTCGCGGTCTGGCTGGGCAACGATGACCAGGCCACTGCCACGCTCAACGCGGCGCGGGTGCCGACCTATCCGACCGAGGCCGAAGCGGTGCGCGGCTTCCAGCATCTGGTGCGCTACCGCGAAGCGCAGAACGCGCTGATGGAAACGCCGCCCAGCCTGCCTCAGGACTTCAGCGTGGATGCGGCGGCCGCGCGTGCGCTGGTCGACGCAGCCCTGGCCAACGGCCAGCAGTGGTTGGACCCGCTGGCCACGCATGAACTGCTCAAGGCCTATGGCATTCCGTCCGCACCGGTGATGCATGCGCGCGATGCACACGAGGCGATGGACCTGGCGCAGCCGCTGCTGGAACGCGGTGCCACGGTCGCACTGAAGATTCTTTCGCCGGATATTCCGCACAAGTCGGAAGTGGACGGTGTGCGCTTGAATCTGGCGACGCTGCCGGCGGTGCAGAGCGCGGCCCACACGATCCTGGCGCGCGCGCGCCAGTTGCGTCCCGATGCCCGCATCGATGGCCTGCTGGTACAGCCGACCATCGTCCGCCCGAAGGCACGCGAGATCATCGTCGGTATTGCCGATGACGCGACGTTCGGCCCTGTGATCGTGGTCGGCCGCGGCGGCACCGCAGTAGAAGTGATCAACGACAAGGCGCTGGCACTGCCGCCGCTGGATCTACGCCTGGCCCACGAGCTGATTGGCCAGACCCGGGCCTCGCGCATCCTCAAGGCCTATGGCGACGTGCCCGCCGCCGACGAGCGTGCACTGGCGCTGGCCCTGGTGAAGCTGGCGCAGCTGGCCGCCGACATTCCCGAAGTGCGCACGCTGGACATCAATCCGCTGCTGGTCGACGGCAAGGGCATCCTCGCCCTCGACGCCCGTGTGGCCATCGCACCCTCGCGCATCCTGCACAAGGGCCGCGGTCATCCGCGCTTCTCGGTGTTCCCGTACCCGAAGGAGTGGGAGCGCACCATCGAACTGTCCGATGGCGGCCGTGCCTTCGTGCGACCGGTGCGGCCGGAAGACGACGCGCTGTTTCGCGCGTTCTTCGCCCGCGTCAGCGACGAGGACCTGCGCCTGCGCTTCTTCCAGTCGGTGAAGCATTTCAGCCATGAGTTCATCGCGCGCCTGACCCAGCTCGACTACGCACGCTCGATTGCGCTGGTGGCGATCGAGCCGCGCAGCGGCGAAATGCTGGGCGCGGTGCGCCTGCACGCCGACGCCGACTACCACCGTGGCGAGTACGGCATCCTGATCCGCTCGGACCTGAAGGGACATGGCATCGGCTGGCGGCTGATGGCGATCATGATCGAGTACGCCAAGTGGCTGGGCCTGGACGTGGTCGAAGGCCAGGTACTGCGCGAGAACAGCACCATGCTGGCGATGTGCCAGAGCCTGGGCTTCAAGACCAGGCTGGATCCGGACGACCCGACGGTGATGATGGTGACCCTGCCGGTGCAGCAGGTCGAGGTGCCCGAAACCCCTCTGTAGAGCCGAGCCCACGCTCGGCTGCCTTGCATCACACGGGCACGCCTGAGCCGAGCATGGGCTCGGCTCTACAACCTCACCGCAACGGTTCCACCACCACCGCCGTGCCATAGCACAGCACCTCGGTCAGCCCGGTCATCACATCGGTGGCGTCGTAGCGCATCCCGATGATTGCGTTGGCGCCCAGCTGCCGTGCGTGCTTGACCATGTCGCGGTAGGTTTCCTCGCGGGCCTGTTCGCACAGCTCGGTGTAGATGGTGATGTTGCCGCCGAAGAGCGTCTGGATGCCACCCAGAAAGTTGCCGACGATCGAGCGCGAGCGCACGGTGATGCCGCGTACCACGCCCAGATTGCGCACGACGCGATGGCCGGGCAGCTCGAAGGCGGTGGTGACCAGCGCATCGTCGAAGCGCAGTGCTGGTGGGGAAGGGGAGCCACTGTTGTAGGGGTCTGCCATAATCGCGTCCGTGTCGCTGCCTTCTGTAGAGTCGAGCGATGCTCGACTGACTGTGCAGCAGTCGAGCATGGTTCGACTCTACAATGTAACCGCCCGCTGCGGCATGGCTCCGTCACCGTGATGGCGCGACAATACCCCCATGACCGACCGTATCCCCCTGTTGCTGCTGCCTGGCCTGCTCAACGATGCTGAGCTGTGGCGCGCGCAGCTGGCCGACCTGGCCGATATCGCCGACTGCAGTGTGGGTGACCAGACCCGTGGCGAGACCCTGCAGGCGGTGGCCGAGGACGTGCTGGCACAGGCACCGGAGCGCTTCGCCCTTGCCGGTTTCTCGCTGGGTGGCTTCGTGGCCCAGCAGATCCTGCGTATCGCGCCGGAACGCGTGCTGCAGCTGGCACTGATCGATACGTCGATCCATGCCGACTCACCCGAGCGGGCCGAGCAGCGTCGCAGCCAGCGCGCCAGCGTGCGCCTGCCCGGCAAGTTCCATGGCTTCGGCGATGTGCTGATGCGCAGCTACATCGACGCCTCGCGGCTGGATGACTACGTGCTGGTGCAACGCGTGCGCGATATGACCGCTCGCCTGGGCGCGGAAGTCTTCCTGCGCCAGAGCGGGCTGGAACGCCGCGATGGCCACGATGTGCTGGCCGGTTACCGCGACCCGCTGCTGATCGTCTGCGGCGCGAACGATCGCATCACACCGCTGGCGGTGAGCGAGGAAATGCACGCGATGGTGCCGCACTCGCAGCTGGTGGTGGTGCCCGATTGCGGGCACCTGGCACCGATGGAGAAACCGGACGAAGTGAGTGCGGCGATGCGTGGGTGGTTGCTGCAGGACAAGAGGTAGCACTGACTTTGGTAGGTGCCGACCTTGGTCGGCACGGTGTTTCATCGATCGGTCAAACGTCTGCGCCGACCAAGGTCCGCGTCTACCAGAGCAATTGCGCGCCGCGGTTGGGATCAATCCCAAGCCGGGGCGATACCTTCCGGATTGGCCAGGCGATGACCGCGGTCCAGCTTGGCGATCTGCGCCATGTCTTCGTCGGTCAGGCGGATCGCTGCCGCTTCCAGGTTGCCCGACAGGTTCTCGCGCTTGGTCGACGACGGGATCACCGAGAAGCCCTGCTGCAGCGCCCAGGCCAACGCGATCTGCGCCGGAGTGGCCTGGTGACGGCCGGCAATGGCCTGGATCACCGGGTCCTTGATCACCTCGCCATAGGCCAGGCTCATGTAGGCGGTGATGTGGATGCCGTTGTCCTGCAGGAACTTCACCAGTAGACGGTTCTGCAGGTACGGATGGATCTCGATCTGGTTGGTGGCGATGGCGCCCGCACCGAGGATGCCGATCGCCTTGCGGGTCTGCGCGATGGTGAAGTTGGAGATGCCGATCTCCTTCGTCAGGCCCTGTGCCTTGGCCTCGGCCAGTGCGGTCAGGTACTCCTCCATCGGCACGTCGATCTTGTCGTTCGGCGACGGCCAGTGGATCAGTGCCAGGTCGACGTGGTCGGTGCGCAGCTTCTCCAGGCTGGTGCGCAGGCTGGCCAGCAGCGCTTCGCGCTTGAACTCGGTGATCCAGACCTTGGTGGTCAGGTAGATCTCTTCGCGCGGCACGCCGGAATCAGCGATGGCCTGGCCGACCTCGGCTTCATTGCCGTAGATCTGCGCGGTATCGATGGCGCGGTAGCCGACATCCAGCGCGTTGCGCACGGAGTCGATCACGGTCTGGTCTTTGAGGCGGAAGGTGCCGAGACCGAAGGCGGGGACAGTCATGGGGAGCTCCAGCAGAGGGAAGGGATGCGAATATCCGGCAAAGGGTAGGCCAGTGGCCGCATGCGTGCCGGCAACGGTGCATTGCACCACCGTACCGGCAGGGCATGACCTATCTCAATGCGCGGCTGCGGCGATGCCATCGGCGCGGTCATCGATGCCGTCGCGGCGGTCCAGGCGGCCGCTGAGCACGGTCAATGCATACGCGCCCACCACCACCAGCGCGCCCAGCCACGGCGTGTGCATCAGGCCGATGTTCTCCACTACCAGCCCGCCAAGCGAGGCGCCCAGTGCGATGCCGATGTTGAAGGCGGCGATGTTCAGCCCCGAGGCCACATCAGTGGCCTGCGGTGCATAGCGCTGCGCCTGCTTGACCACATACACCTGCAGGCCGGGCACGTTGCCGAAGGCCACCGCACCCAGTGCCAGCACCGTCAGCAGCATCAGCCAGGTGTTGTAGGCGGTGAAGGTGAGCACGAACAGCACGATGGCCAGCAGGGCGAAGATGCGCTTCAGCGCGGGCACCGGGCCCATGCGGTCGGCCATGCGGCCACCCCACAGGTTGCCGATCGCCACCGACACGCCGTACACCAGCAGCACCAGGCTCACGGCGTTGGCCGGAAGGCCGGTGACGTCCTGCAGGATCGGCGCCAGATAGGTGAAGGCCAGGAAGGTGCCGCCATAGCCCAGCGCGGTCATTGCATAGACCAGCAGCAGGCGTGGCTGGCCGAGCACTGCCAGCTGCTGGCGGAGGCTGGCCGGTGCGCTCTGCGGCAGATTGCGCGGAACGAACAGCAGCGCGCCGAGCAACGCGATCACGCCGAGGGCGGCCACCGCAAGGAAGGTCGCGCGCCAGCCCAGATGCTGGCCGATGAAGGTGCCCAGTGGCACGCCGGTCACCAACGCCACGGTCAGGCCGGTGAACATGATGGCGATCGCACTGGCTGCCTTCTCCTTCGGCACCACGGCGGTGGCGATGATCGCGCCGATCGAGAAGAACACGCCGTGCGCCAGGCCGGTGAGGATGCGGGCGATGATCAGCGAGGTATAGCCGGGTGCCATCCAGGCGACGATATTGCCGAGCGTGAACAACACCATCAGCGCCACCAGCAGTTGCTTGCGCGGTACGCGTCCGGTCAGCGCGGTCAGCACCGGCGCACCGATGGCCACGCCGAGGGCATACAGCGAGACCAGCAGGCCGGCCGAGGGCAGGCTGACCTGCAGATCGGCGGCAATGGTGGGGATCAGGCCGACGATGACGAACTCGGTGGTGCCGATGGCGAAGGCACCGAGGGTCAGCGCCAGCAGGGCGAGGGGAATGCCACGGATCATGGCCGGCTCCAGGGGGGAAGGAAGGCGCGCAGTGTGCGCGGCCAACCTTTGCCGAAAAACAGCCCTTCACGCCAATCACTCTTGCCATTCAGTCAATAATGGCGGCATGAAGACTACCCTCGATGAATTGCAGGCGTTTCTTTCGGTGATCGACAGCGGCACGATCAGTGCCGCCGCCGAGCAGCTGGGGCAGACGCCCTCGGGTGTGAGCCGTGCGCTGGGGCGGCTGGAGGACAAGCTGGGGATCACCCTGCTGACCCGCACCACCCGCCGCCTGCACCTGACCGCCGAAGGCGAGGCGTTCCTGCGCCATGCGCGCGCGATCATCGATGCAGTGGAATCGGCCGAGGAACAGATGGCGGCGCGCCGCGATCGCCCGGCAGGGCGCCTGCGCGTGGATGCGGCGATGCCCTTCGTGCTGCACGTGATTGCACCGCTGGTGGCCGGCTACCGTGCGCGTTATCCGGAAGTGCAGCTGGAACTGAACAGCTCCGACCGCTATATCGACCTGCTGGAGCGGCGCACCGATCTGGCAATCCGGATCGGCCCGCTGGCCGATTCCACATTGCATGCGCGATTGCTGGGCCGCTGCCAGTTGCGGTTGGTGGCCAGCCCGGCCTATCTGGCTGCGCACGGCGAACCGGCAAGCGTGGCGGCACTGGGCCAGCACACGCTGCTCAGCTTCAACGAGCCGGAGTCGCTCAACCGTTGGCCGCTGCCCGGGGAGTCGGATGGGCTGCTGCTGGTGCGGCCGGACATCGCTGTGTCCAGTGGCGAGACGCTGCGCCGGTTGGCGGTGGAAGGCGTGGGCATCACCTGCCTGTCCGACTTCGTCACCGACCGCGACCGCGCGGCCGGCACCCTGGTGCCGGTGCTGGCGGCGCAGACGCTGGATGTGTATCAACCGGTCCATGCGGTGTATTACCGCAACACCGCGGTGTCGGCACGGATCAGCTCGTTCGTGGATTACCTGGCCGACGCGATGGCGCAGAGCGACTACGTGCGCTGAGGCCGTGGTGGGGTTGCCGGCCGGCGGCCGGCACTACCGCAGGTTACGGTGGGTGCGGACCGTTGGTCCGCACTGCCCCTGCCATCGCCCGACCAACGGTCGGGCGCTACCCACCTGGCGCTGGCCGGCGGCGAATCAATCAGGCCGCGCGCACCAGTGCTCCCTTCGCTGTCGCCGTGGTCGACAGGTCGAACACATCCACCGCGTCGATCAACCGGTTCGCCTGCTGCTCCAGGCTGCGTGCGGCGGCGCTGGCTTCCTCCACCAGCGCGGCGTTCTGCTGGGTGGTGCCATCCATCTGGATCACGGTCTGGCTGACCTGCTCGATACCCGCACTCTGTTCCTGCGAGGCTGCGGAAATCTCGGCCATGATGTCGGTCACGCGCTGCACCGACGCCACGATCTCGGCCATGGTGTCACCAGCCTCGCGCACGCGCTGCGCGCCGTGGCCGACCTGTTCCACCGACGTTTCGATCAACGCCTTGATCTCCTTTGCGGCTGCGGCCGAGCGCTGTGCAAGCGTGCGCACTTCGCTGGCAACCACGGCGAAACCACGGCCCTGCTCGCCTGCGCGGGCCGCTTCCACCGCGGCGTTCAGCGCCAGGATGTTGGTCTGGAAGGCGATGCCATCGATCACGCTGATGATCTCGGCGATCTGCCGCGACGAGGTCTCGATCGCGCCCATCGTCGTCACCACCTGGCCGACCACGCTGCCGCCGTGGGAGGCGACGGTATGGGCGCCGATCGCCAGCTGGTTGGCCTGGCGCGCATGCTCGGCGTTCTGGCGCACGGTGGAGGTCAGTTCCTCCATGGAGGCGGCGGTCTCTTCCAGGTTGGCCGCCTGCTGTTCGGTGCGGCGCGAGAGGTCGTTGTTGCCAGCGGCAATTTCCGCAGCCGCAGTGTGGATGTTGCCGGAGGCGTGCTTGATGTCGGTGACGATGGTCGCCAGCTGCGCGGCGGTGGTATTGGCATCACCGGCGATACGCGCGAACACACCCTGGAAATCGCCATTCATGCGCGCGCCGAGGCGGCCATCGGCAATCGCACGCAGCATGCTGGAGACCTCGCCGAGGTTCTGCTCGGTGGTCTGCATCAGTCGGTTCAGGCCCTCGACCATCGCGCGGAAGTCATGTTCGAAGCGCGCGCTGTCGCCGCGCTGGCTGAAGTCACCGGCGGCAGCGGCCTCGGCCAGGCGGCGGATCTCGCCATTGATCATGCCGAAATTGGCCTTGGCGGTATCCAATGCGTCGGTGATCACGGCCTTCTCGCCGGGCAGGCGTTCCATGTCCTGGCTGAGGTCGCCGATGGCATAGCGGCCCATGATCGCAATCGCACGCAGCTTTACCTGGATATGGGCGTCGACCAACGCATTGCTGTCGGCCACCATCGTGCCGAACGCACCGGGAAACGCACTGGCGTCCATGCGGTGGCTGATGCTGCCGGCTTCATGCGCCTGTGCCATCGTGGCCTGTGCATCCAGCACGCCGCGCAGCGTGGACTGCACCGCCTGCATCGCCTGCGCGAGGCGACCGATCTCGTCGCGGCTGCGCACCTGCACCACGTGCTGCAGGTCGCCGGCGGCCACTGCACGTGCAGCGGCTTCTACCGCCAGCACCGGCTGCACCACCGCACGCCGCAGCCACCAGCCCAGGCCCATCAGCAGCAGCACGGCAGCCAGCACGGTCAGCGCCGCGCACAGCAGCAGCGTTTGCCGCGCCTGCTGCGAACGGGCCGCCACCGCCGCCTCGGCCACCTGCGTGGCGTGCGTGCTCAACGCATCCAGCGCGGTTGCCACCGGGCGATCCTTGCCGCGCACCAGGTTATCGCCGGCGGCGGGATCGTAGCTGGCCTCGGCGAACGCCTGCAGCGCCCCGTGGTAGTCCTGCTGCAGCTGTGCGTGCAGGCCGATGAAGGCCTGTGCCAGCTCACGCGTGCGGGCATCCGGGCTGCGGGTCAGGCCCTTGGCCAGCTGCTCGACCAGGCGGCCTTCGCTGTCGAACGCCTCCAGGTGGCGCTGGCGCAGCGCGTCGTCACGGCCGCGCAGCAGTACATTCTTCCATTCCTGCACCTGGCCGCGGAACTCTCGCTGCAGGCGCTCGGCGTCGCGGCTGTGGGCGACTTCGGGCGGAACCTCGGTGGACAACTTCAACCAGGCGGAGGCCAGGCCCGCCAGTGCGCACAGCAGGACCACGGCCAGACCAACGGAAACCGCGCCGAGCAGCTTGGACTGCAGGCGCGGAGCACGGACAGACGCATTCATGGGAAAGCACTCTCGGGAAGGGGCACTGCGGTATCGACCCGTTGCGCACGCGCTGAAGTGCGACGCGCATCACATTCGCGTTTCGTTTAGCGATGTGAAGAAATCATTTCATAGGACAAATGTGTCCATATGGAACGAATGCGGACCCTCGACAGGAGGATTAAATGTAACTATTGTTGTTACATGAAATCCGCGAACCCGCTTTCCGACGCTCTGCATGTGATGGCGCACCTGGTCGGCCACGCCGCACCGCGCACCTCCGATCAGCTGGCGTCGTGCCTGCCGACCCATCCGGTGGTGATCCGCCGGCTGCTGGCACAGCTGCACAAGGCCGGCCTGGTGCGCAGCATGCGTGGCCATGGCGGCGGCAGCGTGCTGGCACGCGATGCCGCGGCAATTACCCTGCATGACATCTATCTGGCCGTGGGTGCACCGCCGCTTGTGCAGGTCGGGGCCCGCGATTCCGGTGGCGGCTGCCCGATCCAGCAGCTGGTCAACAGTGCCCTGCTCGAGGGTGCACGCGAGGCGCAGCGCCTGCTCGAAGCGCGCCTGCAGGCAACCACGCTGGACCAGCTCGGCGCTGACTTCGCCCGCCATCTCGCCCATCACCGTTCCCTGGAAGGTCACCATGAATCCTGATGTGCTCATCGTCGGCGGCAGCTATGCCGGCATCGCCGCCGCCTTGATCCTGGCGCGCGCCCGTCGGCCGGTCACCGTCATCGATGCCGGTTCGCCACGCAATCGTTTCGCCAGTCATTCGCACGGGGTGCTGGGGCTGGATGGCATCAGTGGCGCCGAGCTGCTGAAGACCGCGCGACAGCAGCTGCTGGACTACCCCACGGTGCGCTGGGTGCATGCCGAAGCCGTGCACGCCACCGCCAGCGCAGAGGGCGTGGAAGTGCGCACCGCCGACGGCCAGATGCTGGCCGCGCGCAAGCTGCTGCTGGCCAGCGGAATCGCCGACCAGTTGCCCGACCTGCCCGGACTGACCGAGCGCTGGGGCAGCACCGTGCTGCACTGCCCCTACTGCCATGGCTATGAAGTGGGTGGGGGTGCCATCGGCCTGCTTGGCGGTCATCCGATGTCCGCCAGCAAGGCGCCGCTGTTCGCCGACTGGGGCAATGTCACGTTCTTCAGCATGGGACTGGACATCACTGATGAGGAGCGCGCCGCCATGCAGCAGCGCGGCGTGCAGATCGAGACGTCACCCGTGCTGGGCGTGCAGGGCGACCAGCCGACCTGGCTGGAAGTGGAGCTGGCCGATGGCCGCCGCATCGCCCAGCGTGCGCTGTTCGTGCCGGCCACCCAGGCGATGGCCACACCGCTGGTACAGCAGCTGGGCTGCGCGCTGGCCGAGAGCCCGCTGGGCGCGCTGATCGAGGTTGATGCGATGAAGCAGACCTCGGTGCCGAACGTGTATGCCGCAGGCGATGCGACCACCGTTGGCAACATCACCCTGGCCATGGGCGAGGGCGTGCGTGCGGGCATTGGTGTGCATCATGCGCTGGTGGGCGAGGACAGCGTGCCGCGTTGAATGCGCGTGTTCCGGTAGATGCCGGCCTTGGTCAGCGCCGTTTCATCCACGCATGGCGTGGATCTACTGCAATCGGGAGCGGTGGGTGCCGGCCTTGGCCGGCACCGCTCCATCATCCCTTCACGCACAGCACCTGCCGCAACGTGTGCACCACGTCGACCAGGTCGAGCTGCGCGGCCATCACATCGTCGATCGACTTGTACGCCGCCGGTGACTCGTCCAGAACGCCGCTGTCCTTGCGGCATTCCACGTGCGCGGTGGCCTCGCGGTGCTGGGCCAGCGTGATCTGCTGGCGTGCAGTGCCACGGCTCATCGCCCGGCCGGCGCCGTGGCTGCAGCTGTGGAAGCTGTCCGCGTTGCCCTTGCCGCGCACGATGTAGCTGCGCGTGCCCATGCTGCCGGGAATGATGCCCAGCTCGCCCTCGCGGGCGCTGACCGCACCCTTGCGCGTCACCAGCAGCTCCTGCCCGTGGTGCGTCTCCTTCTGCACATAGTTGTGGTGGCAGTTCACCGCCATCGCCGCCAGCTGGAACTTCGGCAGACGATGGCGCATCTCGGCCAGCACGCGCGACATCATCGCCTCGCGGTTCTGCCGGGCGTAGTCCTGCGCCCACGACACCGCTTCAACGTAGTCATCGAACAGCGGCTCGCCTTCCATGAAGAACGCCAGGTCCTTGTCCGGCAGGTGGAAGCCGAGCACGCGCCGGGCCAGCTCCTCGCGCGCCTTCTCGATGAAGTAGGTGCCGATCAGGTTGCCGGTACCGCGTGAGCCGCTGTGCAGCATCACCCACACCGCATCCGTCTCGTCCAGGCACAGTTCGATGAAGTGGTTGCCGCCGCCCAGCGTACCCAGCTGGCGGTCGAGCTTGTCGGTGCGGATCTTCCGGTGCTTGTCCTTGATCGTCTCCAGGCCGGCGGCCAGCCCGGATTGCACCAGCCGGGTGTGGATGCTGTCGGGCATGCGGTGATGCTCGCCGCCGCGCCCATTGCCGACCGGGATGCTGCGCTCGATGCTGTTGCGCAACTGCCGCAGGTCATCGGGCAGGTCGTTGGCGCGCAGCGTGGTGCGTACTGCCGCCATGCCGCAGCCAATGTCGACGCCGACCGCGGCCGGGATGATCGCACCGCGGGTCGGGATCACCGAGCCGACGGTCGCACCCTTGCCCAGGTGCACGTCCGGCATCACGGCCACCCACGGCCCGACGAACGGGATCGCGGCGATGTTGCGCAGCTGCTCATGCGCCTGCGCTTCCAGCGGCACACCGTTGACCCAGCCCTTGATCGGCGTGGTGCCCTCGGCGTGCAGCCATTGATAGTTCTGTTGAGTATCCATGTCTTCGTGTATGTCCTTGATGGGCCGGCGGCGCGTCCCTGCGCCGCCGCTACCCCCTACTTGATCGTCACCAGCTGCTTCAGCACGCCATCCAGGCCGCCGAACACGGTGAGCTTGTCGATCTTCTCGGTGACCTTCTCCAGTGCCTCCAGCTCCTTCAAGCGCATCAGCACCGGGTTGTCCTCGATCAGCTTTGCGGTGTTGAGCTGCGAACGCGTGGCGTTGGCCTCCTCGCGGCGACGGATCACGCTGGCCTGGGCCTGCTTCTCGGCCAGCACCACGCCGTTGAGGATCTCCTTCATCTCACCCGGCAGGATCACGTCCTTGATGCCCACGCCCAGCAGCTGCACACCATGGCCTTCGATCGCCGACTGCACATGGGCGGCGATCTCGCCGTCCAGCGCTGCCTTGTCGCCCAGAAGCTCATCCAGGCTGCGCGTGGCAATCGCCTGGCGCAGGCCGAACTGAAGCTGCCGATAGACGAACTCATCGGCATTGCTGAGCGTGCGGTGTGCACGCACCGGGTCGAGTACCTGCACGGTCGCGGCGAGGTTCACCCGCAGGGTCACCTTGTCGCGGCTGAGCAGTTCCTGGCCGGACACCTCCAGCGAACGCGCACGCAGCTCCACGCGCTCCACCGACACGTTGCCGTTGAAGTTCCAGAAGGCGTGCAGGCCGGCGTCCAGCGTCTGCCGCAGCGTGCCATCGATGAACAGCAGACCGACCGACTCGCTCGGCACGGTGCTGATCACCGCCACACGCGGCAGCACGCCCAGCTGCCCCAGACGCTGCTGTACGCTCGCCGGAATGCGCGGCTCGTCACCCAGTGCCATCACCTGCACCTGGGTGTCGACCGAGCCGCGCCAGTACAGACGGCGGCTGCCCGGCGGCAACACCTCATCGATGCGGCCATTGCGCAGCAACAGACCGACCTCGCTGGCGCCGACGTTGGCCAGCACGAAGTGCGTGTCCAGCCGTGCGCCCAGTGCCTCTATCAGGCTGTCCTGGTCGCTGCCGGTGTAGGCCGTGCCCTTCGATGCGTTGTGGATGTCCACGTGCGGCCGGCCGCCGAACGGCGACAGGCGGTGCACGCCCGGCAGCAGGATCTGCTGGAAACGACGGTTGCGATACACCAGGCCGCGCTCGCCGTCGCCGATCACGACCTTGATGGTCCAGAACATGGGAGTCTCTCCTTGTATGGCTCTGGTGGTTCGACCCGTTGCGGATGAATCGCCATGACCCGGGTCGATCCGGTCGTGGCGAGGCCGCCTGCACATCACGTGCAGGCGGCGGAAGAGGGCGGCCATCGGCGGACGGTCCGCGCGCGGAGCCTTCGGTGCACCGGCAGTGCTGCCATCGTCGTTCCCGGCAGGCAGCACCGGTGCGGAACGTGGCTGGCAGTGGCGGCGGGCCGGGGCCCGGCGTGCGGTCCGTTGCCTTCCACGTTCCTGCCCGAAGGCGATGTCCGTGGACGGCGACGATGGCCGCTGGGGCTTGCGCCCCGGGTGTTGCTTCAAGTCATGACGTGACAGGTCATGTGGTTTGGAGTGGGAATCGAACCCACGACAGACGGATTACGGATCCGTTGCTCTGACCAAGCTGAGCTATCCAGTTGGGGACCGCGCGGAATCGAACCGCGTACCGGTGAACCGGCGCCTGACTCCAGCAGGCGATCCAGGCGATGGCATGTCCGCGACCTCCGGCATACGCCACGGCAACGCCGCGCGCACCAGCCCGTGGTTGAAACGGGACCGTTGGAGAATCGAGGGTGCAGGCCACCGACATTATCGGCGAGCGATAATGTTTTGATGCGATGCAGATAATGTCCAGGCGCTGCCGATCGCGCGAAGTAAATCCTTCGGCGGGGCGGGGGAGCCTGGGTCAGTGAGCGGCGGGTCGCCGCGCGGGGTGCAGTTCTGGCATCGCGGGTCCTTGTGCCGACGCAAACGAAAACGCCCCCGGGACTTGCGTTCCGAGGGCGTCGTCAGGCCTCGGAGATCGGGGGGGCCGATCTCCGCAGGGCGGGTATCAGGCCGTTGTCAGCTGGTCTTCCTTGCCGAACGCGCGCGCCAGCACGTCCATGCGCAGGCATGGCAGCAGTTTGGCGGTGGCGACGGAATGCGCGTTCAAGGGAAGTATCCAGTGGTTGGTGAAACGAGGTGCGCACGATAAACCACGATTTAGTCGTGCGCAACCATTTTGTTCAATTATTTTCTTCGGGGCGCGTGCAATGCCGGCCAGCGGCCGGCACTACCCGGTCAAGCTTCCGTGCTGGCGGCGTCCAGTTGTGCGACATCCTGCACGCTCAGCGATACGTTTGCTGCGGCCAGCAGATCGTGCAGCTGCTCGACGCTGGTGGCGCTGACGATCGGTGCGGTGATCGACGGCCGTGCGATCTGCCATGCCAGCGCGATCTGTGCGGCGCTGGCACTGTGCTTGCTGGCCACGTCATCCAGCGCCTGCAGGATGCGCAGGCCGCGCGGGTTCAGATAGCGCTTCACCACCGTTTCGCCACGCGCCGGGCTCTTGGCTGCATCGCCGGGCGTGCGGTACTTGCCGCTGAGGAAGCCACTGGCCAGCGCGTAGTAGCCGATCACCCCGATCTGTTCGCGCTGCACCAGCGGTTCCAGTTCCTTCTCGTAGCCGGCGCGGTCATACAGGTTGTATTCGGGCTGCAGGGTTTCGTAACGCGGCAGCTTGTAGTCGGTGGACACCTTCAGCGCATCGGCCAGGCGCGTGGCACTGTAGTTGGAGGCACCGATCGCACGTACCTTGCCGGCTTCGATCAGCCGGCCGAACGCGGCCAGGGTCGCTTCCAGCGGCGTCGATTCGTCATCCTCGTGGGCCTGGTACAGATCGATCACGTCGGTCTGCAGGCGGCGCAGCGAATCCTCGACTGCGGCATTGATGTTGTCCGGTGTCAGGCCGGGGCGCTCGGCCCACTTGGCCACCTTGGTCGCCAGTACCACCTTGTCGCGCTTGCCGCTGCGGGCAAACCACTTGCCGATCAGCGTTTCCGATTCGCCGCCGACATTGCCCGGTACCCAGGCCGAGTACACATCGGCGGTGTCGACCAGATTGAAACCGGCGTCGACGAAGGCATCGAGCAGGGCGAAGCTGGCTTTTTCATCAGCGCTCCAGCCGAACACGTTGCCACCGAAGGCGAGCGGACGTACATGCAGGCCGGAACGGCCCAGTTCACGGGTTGCCGTCATGGACACGGGCTCCTTGGGGGAAGTACTCCAGAATAGAACGCGTCGTGTTACCGCGCTGCGGCGGTGACCACAAAACAGTGTTCCGCGACAGGCGTGCGGCTAACGTTTTGTGAACACCTGGGGCGCTGCGACTGCTAGTCTCGCCGCATCTTCCGCTGGAGTCGTCCCGATGATGCCTGCTTCTTCCCTGCGTGGTTGCCGCCTGCTGCTCGCCTCGGCCCTGCTTGCCGCTGTTCCCGCGTTCGCCGCACCGGCCACGGTGGCGCCGGCAAAGATCCAGGTGTCGCCGGCCATCGATGCGGCGGTGAAGGCGTCGACCCGTGATGCCAACAACGTCAAGCGCGATGGCTACCGTCATCCGGCGCAGACGCTGGCGTTCTTCAAGGTGGCACCGGAGAAGACGGTCATCGAGATCACCCCCGGCAACGGCTGGTACTCGGAGATCCTTGCACCGCTGCTGCGTGACAAGGGCCATTACGTTGCCGCCGTTGTCGATCCGATGGCCGTGCCCGAGGGCCGTGGCCGTGACTATCAGCAGCGCAGCCGCGACAGCCTGGAAAAGAAGTACGCCGGCGCGCCGGTACAGTTCGGCAAGACCGCCGTGGTCGCCTACGATCCGGCCAAGCCGGTGTTCGGCCCTGCCAATTCAGCCGACGTGGTGCTGACCTTCCGCAACGTGCACAACTGGCGCAAGGCCGGCCAGGCGCAGGGCATGTTCCAGGGCTTCTTCAACGTGCTCAAGCCGGGCGGTGTGCTGGGCGTGGTCGAGCATCGCGCCAAGGCCGATGTGGCCGACGACGATGACACCGGCTATGTCGGCCAGCAGCAGGTGATCGCGATGGCCGAGGCGGCCGGCTTCAAGCTGGACGCGCGCAGCGAGGTCAATGCCAACCCGCGTGACACCAAGGATCACCCGAACGGCGTGTGGACGCTGCCGCCGACCAACCAGCACGACAAGGCCGACGATGCGA
This sequence comes from Stenotrophomonas maltophilia, assembly GCF_004684085.1. GTDB lineage: Bacteria > Pseudomonadota > Gammaproteobacteria > Xanthomonadales > Xanthomonadaceae > Stenotrophomonas > Stenotrophomonas maltophilia_AS. Next base: position 42,854 of record NZ_SRHZ01000089.1, on the reverse strand, counting down.
AGTACCAGGCCATCGGCGAAAGCGATCGCATGACCCTGCGCTTCATCAAGCCGTAAGGCGGCACGCCGCATGGCGTGCATGCGTAGACTCTGTAGAGCCGAGCCCATGCTCGGCTCATCGCGGGCAGCGCGGCGTGTGGCTGGCCCAAGGGCCGGACACACGCGGAGATTCAATCTCATTCAAGGACGTGGAACGTTGAAGAAGGTGTTGTACATCGCCGTGGCAGTCTTTGTGCTGACCCGGCTGATTGATTTCGTGTTCTACGGTGGCCATGCCCATGACCTGGTCGCGGCCGTTGGTTTTGGCGTGCTGTTCGCCGGCATCCTGCTTGAGGAACGTGCACGCAACGCCAGTCCGCCTACGGTCCGCCTGCGGCGCCGGGCCAACGTCACCGCCGCGTGCGGCATCGCAATGGTCCTGGGTTCGTTCCTGCTGGAGTGGAAGGTTTCCGGTTGAGCCCGTGGTGATCGTGGCGGCGGGAAAGAGCAGCCGAGCATCGGCTATGCAGGCCGTCCTGACTGGCACCTTTCGGGCCGTTGCACGCGACGTTGGCAGCGGCTCCTCCCGCTGCCTTCGGCTCTACAGCTGAGTGGCGCGTAGCGCGGCGTGGGACAATGCTCCACCCGCCGCTTGCCATGCCCGCGATGCTGATTGCCTTCAACAAGCCCTTCAACGTGCTCTGCCAGTTCACCGACCGCAGCCTGCCGCCGCGGCCGACGCTGGCCGGGTTCGGTCTGCCGCCGCGCGTGTATGCCGCCGGCCGGCTCGATCATGACAGCGAGGGCCTGCTGCTGCTGACCGACAACGGTACGCTGGCGCACAAGCTGACGGATCCGAAGCACAAGGCCGACAAGACCTACTGGGTGCAGGTGGAAGGCATGCCCAGCGACGCGCAGCTGCAGCAGTTGCGCGACGGCGTCGAGCTGAACGACGGGCTGACCTTGCCGGCGAAGATCGAGCGCCTCGATCCGGCGCCGTCGCTGTGGACGCGTGATCCGCCGGTCCGCTTCCGCAAGACTGTGCCTGACAGTTGGTTGGCGATTACGATCCGCGAGGGCCGCAACCGCCAGGTGCGGCGGATGACCGCTGCGGTGAACCTGCCGACCCTGCGCTTGGTGCGGGTGGCGATGGGACCTTACCGGCTGGATGACCTGCAGCCCGGGCAATGGCGACAGATCGGTTGAAATGAAAAAGGGCCGGAGGCCCTGCGGCGTCCGACCCTCATGCGACCTACAGGGTCAGAGCCCTTCCTGCGGAAGGGATCCGACCCCGGCAGACTCAGGCGTCGCTGCCGATGTCGCTGTGTTCGTCGACCACGGTGTCGTTGCGGCGGTCGCGCGCATTGATGCGCTGTGCCTGGCCGTTCACCACGTGGCCGTTGGCGGCCTTCTTCTTCTGCTGCTTGCGGTACAGCGCATAGCCGAGCAGCCCAACGCCGACGGCAGCTGCGGCGATGGTCACGGCCGGGTTGCGGCGGGCGAACTTGGTGGCGACCTTGCCGCCGGTCTTGACTGCACCCAGGGCGGCGCCGGTCTTGATCCAGTCCGCATTGCGCAGGCTGCCACCGGCGCTCTTCAGGCCATCGCCGGCGGTGTGGGCCAGCTCCAGGGCGCGCTCCAGAGCGCGGTCGGTGATTACGGTCAGCTTGCTCATGCGGGGGTCCTTTGCCTCGGGTCGAAGTCCAGTGTCGCGCGTTGCCCGTAAACGGTATGTCAGTCGGGGACGCACGTGGTGTGACTTTAACGCAGCCATTCAGGATCAGGCAGGGTCTGCAACGGGTAGTGCCGGCCGCTGGCCGGCAATGCTCCTCACATGGTGCCAGGAGGCTGCCGGCCAGCGGCCGGCACTACCGGCCGCGCCCGGGGTCAGAGCCCTTTGCGTTGCAAAGAGATCCGACCCCCGCCTTCAGGTCCCGCGCGGCTTGGCCCGATGCGTGGCCGTCGCCGTCCACGGATCATCCGGCCACGGGTGGCGCGGGTAGCGGCCCTTCATCTCCTTCTTCACCTCGGCGTAGGTGCTTTCCCAGAAATTGCGCAGATCCTGGGTGACCTGCAGCGGCCGCCCGCCGGGTGACAGCAGGTGCAGCGTCAGCGGCACGCGACCATCGGCGATGCGCGGCGTGTCGGCCAGTCCGAACAGCTCCTGCAGCTTCACCGCCAGCACCGGCGGCAGCGGATCGCCGGTCTCGCTGTCCAGCGCATAGCTGATCGGCCGCTCCAGTCCTGAGGGCACGGTGATGCGGGTCGGTGCATGGCGTTCGACCAGCTGCCGTTGTGACCACTCCAAGGGCGACTTCAGCGCCTCGCCGAAGCTGGCTTCGTCCAGCGCATCCAGACGGCTCTTGCCGGCGAACGCGGGCTGCAGCCACTGCGCGCGGTTGGCCAGCAGGGCCGCATCGCTGCAGACGGGCAGATCCAGTTCCGGTATCCAGCGCCGCAGCGATTCCACCCTTGCCTGCCATTGGCGCAGGCCTTCGGTCCACGGCAGTGCCTGCAGGCCGAGTTCGGCCACCGCGTCGGTCAGTGCCTGCGCGGCGTGCTGCGGATCGACCCGCCCGGCCGAGCGGCTGTCCAGCACGATGCGGTCGAAATGGGTTTCGCGCAGTGCCACCAGGGCGCGGCGCTCGCTGTCCCAGCGCACCACATCTTCGGTGATGAAGCGCTCCGGCCAGGCCTTGCGCAACGCGCCTTCGTCCACCGGCGCGGCGCGCAGCAGCAGCGCATCACGTGCTTCATAGCGCAGCTCGCTGACCACCAGCCACGGCTCGCCGCGCAGGTCGCTCAGTTCGTGCAGGCGCGCGCTGCGGCCGTTGGCCAGCAGGTAGCGCAGCGGATCGCTGGGGTGCTGGAAACCGATGCGATCGGGGAAGGCATGGGCCAGCAGGTCGCCCAGCTCATGCGCTTCGATGCTGCTGGGCGGTGCGGCCTCGCAGCGCAGGCGGCGACGCCACTGCTTGGCAGCAGCATCAATTGCGGCCAGCCCGCTGCGGTTGGCATCGCCCGGCGCGCGGCCGTTGCGGAACGCGGCCAGTGCGCGCCAACGGGCCGCCAGCGCGTCACCGCCCTGGCGCAGCGGGTCGCGTGCCTCGAGCAGCGCGGCCAGATCGGCGGCAAGTGCCTGTGCACGCGCATCGGGCGCGGCCAGCAGCATCGCCGCCATGCGCGGGTGCGTGCCCAGCGCCAGCACACGGCGGCCCAGTGCGGTGATCGCACCACTGCTGGACAGCGCGCCCAGCCGCTGCAGCAGTTCGCGCGCCGCACCCATCGGGCCCGCTGGCGGTGGATCGAGAAAGCGCAGGTCGCTGGTGCCCCAGGCGGCCAGTTCCAGCGCCAGTCCGGCCAGTTCCACCTGATCGATCTCGGCGCGGCGCTGTGGCTCCAGCCGCTGCGATTGTGGCCACAACCGCCAGGCCACGCCTTCGGCCACGCGACCGGCGCGACCTGCGCGCTGGTCGGCCGACGCCTGCGCGATGGCCACCACGTCCAGCCGGGTGAAGCCGCTGTTGGGGTCGTAGCGCGGCTCGCGCGCCTGACCGCTGTCGATCACCACGCGCACCCCGGGCAGCGTCACCGATGACTCGGCCACGTTGGTGGCCAGCACCACGCGACGGCGGCCATCGCTGGCCGCCTGCAGCACGCGTGCCTGCTGTTCCACCGGCAGTTCGCCGTGCAGGGCCAGCACTTCGACGCCGCCATCCAGTGCTTCCTGCAGGCCGGCCTGCACGCGCGCGATCTCGCGCTGACCGGGCAGGAACACCAGCAGGTCACCGGGGTGTTCGGCCAGGGCCTGCTGCACCGCGCGGCGCACCTGCAGCTCAAGCGCTTCGTCGCGGCGCGCCGGGAAGTGACTGACCGCCACCGGGTAGCTGCGGCCCTCGCTGCTCAGCCGCGGGGCATCGAGAAAGCGCGCCAGCCGCTCGCCATCCAGCGTCGCCGACATCACCACCAGGCGCAGGTCATCGCGCAGCTGCGACTGCACGTCCAGCGCCAGCGCCAGGCCCAGATCACCGCTGAGATGGCGTTCGTGGAATTCGTCGAACAGGATTGCGCCGACCGTTTCCAGCATCGGGTCATCCTGCAGCATGCGGGTGAGAATGCCCTCGGTGACCACTTCGATGCGGGTGCGCGCGGAGACCTTGTTCTCGAAGCGGATACGGTAGCCGACGGTGCCGCCCACCTCCTCGCCCAGCTGGCGCGCCATGAACAGCGCTGCGCTGCGTGCGGCCACGCGGCGCGGCTCCAGCAGGATGATCTTCCGCCCCTGCAGCCACGGCGCATCCAGCAGGGCCAGCGGCACCTGGGTGGTCTTGCCGGCGCCGGGTGGCGCTTCCAGCACCAGCCGAGGGTGTACGGCCAGGTGCTGCTGGATCTGCGGCAGCAGCGGGGAGATCGGGAAAATCAGCGTATTCATGGGTGAAGGATAAGGGCTGTGCCTCGGCTTGGCTTGACCCCAGGATGACGCGCATGGTCCGGTAAGGCCCCCGAGGAGTGCCCCATGCGTATTGTCCCGGCTCTGATCGTACTGGTTCTCCTGCTGTTCTCCGCCTGCGCTCAGGCGCTCCCGCGCGACGGAGCTCATCCGATGGCCAGATTGCTCGAAAATGCCAGCGACGAGCGCTATCTTCCTCAAGGCATGACCGATGCGGCATCCGTTCTGCGTGCCTATAACGAGGGCGTTCTGCGAGAACCGGTGCTTACGGCTCTCGACATTTCGGGAGACCAGGCCTTCATATTCTTCGGCCGGTTCGCGAAGAGCCGGATGGGGCCGACCTTCAATACGCTCACGGTGTGCCATGAACCAAGCGGATTTCGTCTTCTGGCCAGCGTTGATGCGACAGCCTGCGATCGGTCCCCGGATGCAGGGCTGCGTTTTGTCCGGCAGGAAGATGGCGACCTCCATTGCGAGATCTGTGCAGCATTGGAGTTGCCTCTGGTCTGGGAGCGGCACGACACGCAGTCCCGCTGAAGCATCTGGAGAGGGCGATACACTATGTCCCTTCATTCCCCTGCTACCGGCCCATGCACCTGATCGATATCGGCGCCAATCTGACCCACGACTCCTTCGACCGCGACCGCGACGCCGTACTGGACCGCGCGCGGCAGGCCGGCGTGGTGCAGATGGTCATTACCGGTGCCAGCCGCGAGCACTCGCCGCTGGCCCTGCAGCTGGCGCAGCAGCACCCCGGTTTCCTGTACGCCACCGCCGGCGTGCACCCGCACCACGCGGTGGAATACACCGAGGAATGCGATGCCGAGATGCGCGCGCTGCATGCCCATCCGGAAGTGGTGGCAGTAGGCGAGTGCGGACTGGACTACTTCCGTGACTTCTCGCCGCGTCCGGCGCAGCACCGCGCGTTCGAGCGCCAGCTGCAGCTGGCTGCGGACAACGGCAAGCCGCTGTTCCTGCACCAGCGCGATGCGCATGCCGATTTCATGGCGCAGATGAAGAATTTCGACGGCCAGCTCGGCCCGGCGGTGGTGCACTGCTTCACCGGCGAGCGCCAGGAGCTGTTCGATTACCTGGACCAGGACTGGTACGTCGGCATCACCGGTTGGCTGTGCGACGAACGCCGCGGGGCGCACCTGCGCGAACTGGTGAAGAACATCCCGGCCAATCGCCTGATGATCGAGACCGACGCACCGTACCTGCTGCCGCGCACGCTGAAGCCACTGCCGAAGGACCGCCGCAACGAACCGATGTTCCTCTCGCACATCGTGGAAGAACTGGCGCGTGACCGTGGCGAGGACGTGGCAGTAACGGCGGCCAATGCGACTGCAGCGACGCGTGCGTTCTTCCGCCTGCCTGACGCCGGTTGATCTGTATTAACGCATCACCCGCGAGCGCCCGGATCCGGTAGCGCCGGGCCACGCCCGGCGAGCGAAGCGGCCAGATCCCTCAACCCTTCCCGATACGTCGGGAACTTTGGTTTCCAGCCCAGCGCTTCACGCGTGCCACGACTGTCGATGCGCTTGTTGCTCTCGTAGAAGCGCCGCAGCGTCGGGCTCAGTGCCGGATCGTCCCAGGCCACGGCCGGTGGCATCGCAAAACCGCCCAGCTGCGCGGCATATGCGAGCACATCCTGCGGCGGCGCAGGTTCGTCGTCGCTGGGCAGGTACAGGCCCTGCCGGGCGGGGCGCTGCATTGCTGCGATGATGACGGTTACCAGGTCCTGCACGTGCAGGCGGTTGAACACCAGGCCCGTGCGAATTACATGGCGGGCACGGCCCTCCGCCAACTGCAGCAGCGCGTTGCGGCCAGGACCATACAGCCCTGGCAGGCGGAACACCGCCGAGGCAATACCGCGTTCTTCTGCAAGGGCGCGCCACTGGGTCTCGGCGTGCCTGCGCTGCACGCCGGCCGCTTCAGTGGCATCGGCTTCACTGCTCTCGTCGATCCAGCCCCCGGCACGGTCGGCATACACTGACGTGGACGACAGGTAGCCCACCCAGCGCAGTGCCGGGCTGACCTGCAGTGCCGGCAGCAGCAGACGCAGCCCCGGGTCGCCCTCGGCGTCGGGTGGCACGCTGCACAGCACGGCCTCGGCCTGCGCGATCTCGTCGAGCAGGGCCCTGGATGGCATGGCGCCGGTGCGTAGTGAATGCCGCAGCAGGCCGTCGTCTGGCGCCGATGCCGGATCGCGCACCGTGCCGACGACCCTCACACCCAGCGCCTGCAGATGCGCTGCCAGCACGCATCCGCTCCAGCCCATGCCGAGGATCAGGACCCGCGACGGCAGCGCACTGGCCTGCAACGGGAGGCTCACGCGCTGCGCAGTGCCTGATAGGCCTGCAGGCTGCTGTAGGCGACCTGCAGCAGCAGGCCTTCCTGGTCGGCCTTGCGTGCACGCGCGAGCATGTCGCCGACAATCTGTTCGGCCTCCACCTGCTGGCCGGCTTCCAGATCGCGCAGCATCGATGCCTTCAACGCCGAGCCGGCCTGGGTGAGGGTGCCGCGTGCAGTGTCCTGCGCGGCATCGGGAATCGGCTCACCTGAAGCTTCGGCCACGGCCAGGCATTCGTCGTACAGGCCACGTACGATCGCCTCGCCATCATCGGTGGCGACGATGGTGCCGATGTCCGCACGCAGCAGGCAGGTAGCAGCGGCCAGCGCGGTGAGGAAGGTGTACTTGATCCACTGTTCCTGGCCGATCTGTTCGCTGGCCAGGTGATCAAGATTGGCCTGCGCGCAGGCGGCGGCGAAGGCACGTCCGCGCGCGGAGACCGCACCGCCATCGCGCTCGCCGAAGGTAAGTTTGGCCGGCTTGCCCAGGTGCAGCACCGCGCCATCGGCCGCCTTGGTGGCGCTGATGAAGCACAGGCCGCCGAGCACGGCGTCGCGACCGAAGCGCAGGTCCAGTGCGTTGTAGTGATGCAGGCCGTTGAGGATCGGCAGCACGGTGGTGTTCGCGCCCACAGCCGGTGCGATGGCGTCGATCGAGCTGTCGAGGTCGTAGGCCTTGCAGCTGAGGATGACCAGGTCGAACGGCTTCTGTGCGGCCAATGGGGGTAGCGCATCGGCGGTGACGTGCTGCACCGGGAAGCTGGCATCGCCGAGCGGGCTGCGGATGACCAGGCCATCGCGATCCAGCTGTGCGGCGCGCGCGGGGCGGACGAGGAAGGTCACGTCGACGCCGGCCTGGGCCAGGCGACCACCGAAGTAACCGCCGGTACCGCCGGCGCCGAGAATCAGGATGCGCATTGCACGTTCACCGTGTTCTGGGGGAATCAGAACTGCGATTGTGCCGGAGATTGCAGCCAACCGCTGAGCCCCTCGTGGTGGTTCGCGGAAAGCACTGTTCATCGGGGTTGGCCGGGCGCGGCAACTACGGGAAGCAGATCAAGAGCGGAAGCCGTTGGCTCGCTGCGCTCGCTTGTGTAGAGCGGTGCTCAGGGCAGCTGTTCGCTGAAGTCTTCGGTGTAACCCAGCAACAACGTGGTGCGGGTGGCCAGCGTTGTGGCCAGTTGTGACCAGGTGACGTCCGTTCCTGCAGCGTAGACACGCTGCAGGTCAGCGACCAACGCGTTCGCCTGTACAGGCGACGGTGCGCTGTCGCGCTGGAAGCCGAGCCACGATGCGCCAAGCCCGAACAGGTGGTAGTCGTAGCGCTCCTGCAGATGCCGTATCAGGGCGTGGTTCTGGAAGAGGTCCCAGTCCGCGCTGAAGTAACCGTTGGGCAGGGCGGCGATCAGGAGGTCATCGCGGTCCACCGGCACCTGCTGCACGCAGACCACGGCGTCGACGATCAGATCCGGCGCAGCATTGGCCGCGACCAGCGCCTCGATGTCTGCGTCATTGCATAGCAAGGTGCCCGCCAGCGCGGTCCATTCCAGCCGATGTGAGGAATGCTCGAGCTGCGCGATGACATGTGCCAGCGACCGCTCGCGTGCCGCCAACGCATCTTCGGGGGTTGCCGGCTCTTCGTCCTCGTACAGCGCGATGCGTGCGTCATCGGACGCATGCATGCTCGTGTAACGGCACTGGCCCGCATCATCGAGCGTGCACAGGTAGCGATACCGGGGATCGGCAGCGCGTCCTGATGCCAGGTATTCCAGCACCTCAGCCAGCGAGGGCGAATCGCCCAGCAACGCGTGGCTGAAGGCATCGATGGGGCCGTCCACAACGGCCTTGTCCAATGGAATGGAAGAGATCTTCATGACCACAGCCTCGCGGCAATCCCAAACGAAAAGCGCCGAGCATCGGCCTTACCGTGAACGCTCCATCCACGCATGGCGTGGATCTACCGTGTCGACCAAGGTCGACACCCACCCGCCATCCCCCGGATAGTCAGCTTTTGCCGTTGAAGTTGACGTTGATTCGGCGGGTGCAGGGCCGCAGGCCCTGCAGGCAACCCTCAGCTGCGCATGCCCACGCCACGGCGCAGCAGCCACAGTGCCAGCGCTGTCAGCACCACCACGAAGCCGATCATCAGCGCGTAGGCCACCACCACCGGCACATCGCTGCTGCCCAGCAGGCCATAGCGGAATGCATTGACCATGTAGAAGATCGGGTTCGCATGGGTGGCCGCTTCGGCCCAGCCCGGCAGCAGCTTCACCGAATAGAACACGCCACCGAGGTAGGTCAGCGGGGTCAGGATGAAGGTCGGCACGATCGCCACGTCGTCGAACTTCTTTGCATACACCGCGTTGATGAAGCCCGCCAGCGAGAAGATCGTCGCGCCCAGGATCACCGTGGTCAGCGTCACCAGCGGATGCGGAATGCGCACCGGGGTGAAGAACATGGCGATGATCAGCACGATCACGCCCACCATCAGGCCGCGCAGTACGGCACCTGCCACATAACCCCACAGGATCACCCAGTTCGGCATCGGGCTGACCAGCAGCTCCTCTACGTGGCGGCCGAACTTGGCGCCGAAGAACGAGGAGCTGATGTTGCCGTAGCTGTTCTGGATCACGCTCATCATCACCAGGCCCGGCACGATGAACTGCATGTAGCTGTAGCCGCCCATATCCCCCACGCGCGAGCCGATCAGGCCGCCGAAGATCAGGAAGTACAGGGTCATGGTGATCGCCGGCGGTACCAGGGTCTGGCCCCAGATGCGCATGATGCGGGCGACTTCACGGCGCACGATGGTCATCAGTGCGACGCGGTTGCGCTGGCCGTCGGTCAGCTCGGTGATGCTCATGCAGGCTTCTCCAGGTTGCCGGTGAGGCGCACGAACAGCTCCTCCAGGCGGTTGCTCTTGGTACGCATCGAACGCACGCGGATGCCGGCTTCGTTGAGCGTGGCGAACACGCGGTTGAGATCCATCGCGCGCGGCATGTCGATGTCCAGCGTGTGCGGGTCCGGCGCGGTCAGGGTCGCGCCTTCGATCACCGGCAGCTGTGCCGGCAGGTCACCGTCGATATCCAGCAGGAAGCCTTCCACGTCCAGTTTGGCCAGCAGGGTACGCATCGGCCCCTGCTCGACGATCTGGCCATGGTTGATGATCGCCAGGTGGCGGCACAGGTACTCGGCCTCTTCCAGGTAGTGGGTGGTGAGGATGATCGTGGTGCCGGCGGCATTGATCTCCTTCAGCACGCGCCACATGTCGCGGCGGATCTCGATGTCCACGCCGGCGGTCGGCTCGTCCAGGATCAGCAGGCGCGGGCGGGTCATCATCGCGCGGGCGATCATCAGCCGGCGCTTCATGCCGCCGGACAGGGTGCGGCTCATCACCTGCGCCTTTTCCCACAGGTGGGCGCGCTTGAGTTCTTCTTCGGCCATCTTCTCCGCTTCGGCACGCGGCACGCCGTAGAAGCCGGCGTAGTTCACCAGGATGTCGAAGGGCTTTTCGAACAGGTTGAAGTTGATTTCCTGCGGCACCAGGCCGATCAGGCGCATGGTGGCGCTGCGGCTGCGCACCAGGTCGCTGCCGAACACTTCCACCTGGCCCTCGCTGAGGTTGACCAGGGAGCTGATGATGCCGATCAGGGTCGACTTGCCGGCGCCGTTGGGGCCGAGCAGGGCGAAGAAGTCGCCCGGGGCCACTTCCAGGGAAACGCCCTTCAGGGCCTGGGTGCCGTTGTCGTAGGTCTTGCGCAGGTCGCGCACGCGCAGGGCGGGCGCCGTATCGTTCAGGGAAGCCAAGCTCGAAGCCTTCGCGCCCATGGGCTGGCGCTGGAGAGGGGCGGGGAGGGGCTATTATAGAAGACCCCGAGGGCTTGCCCCGGCTACACACTGTCCCGAAAAGTCGTGCCTGTTCAATTCCCCCTCAAGCTGGTCGGCTGCCGCATGCTGGCCCCGACCGTCGGCCACTACCAGTTCGTGCGTGATGATGGGCAGCCGCTGGATTTCCAGCCCGGCCAGTTCATCCAGGTCCATTTCAGCTACGCCGACGGCACCGAGACCAAGCGCAGCTATTCGCTGGCGACCATCCATGACCATGCGCTGGGCCCGGGCGAGGCGGTGGATATCGCGGTCAGCTTCGTGCCCGGTGGCGCTGCCACGGCCCTGTTCGAGGCGCTCGAGCACGGCGGCCAGGTCAGCGCCTCCGGCCCGTATGGCCGGTTCTGCCTGAACCCCGGTGACCACAACGCCCGCTACCTGCTGATTGCCACCGGCACCGGCGTCACCCCGTACCGCTCGATGCTGCCGCTGCTGGAAAAAGCCATGGCCGACCGCAGGGTGCAGATCGTGCTGCTGCAGGGCGCGCGCAGCCCGGGTGAACTGCTGTACAGCGAAGATTTCTACAGCTTCGCCGAAAAGCACCCGAACTTCCGCTATGTGCCGTGCCTGTCGCGTGAACTTCCGGCTGATCCGCACACGGACGTACAGCACGGCTATGTGCAGCAGGCGCTGGCCGGCTTCACCCCGGACCCGGCCACCGACATCGCCTACCTGTGCGGCAACCCGGATATGGTCGATGCCTGCGCCGAGCTGCTGAAGGCCGCCGGCCTGGGCAACCCGCAGATCCGCCGCGAGAAGTACGTCAGCAGCAAATAGGCTGGCCGGCAGCCCGACAATCCCGGTAGTGCCGGCCGCTGGCCGGCAACCGCACGAACCGGAGGCGGCATCACGCCGCCCCCGGTGGCCTGCCTCAGTACGCGATCCAGGCATCGCGCCAGGCGAAACCGGTGCCCGGACGATAGGCGTCGGCGTTGATGTTGCACCACGCACCTTCCGGGAACGGTCGGCAGGCGTAGAGCTTGCCGCCGGTGCCCTTGACCACGGTTTCACCCGGCGTGTAGCTGCCGATCCCAGCCGGATACACGAAGTCGTAGTCGTCACCCGGCGGCGGATCGACCGGATCGACCGGACCCGGCACGCGGGTATCGAGCTGGAACAGGTTGCCTGGCTTCAAATAGACGCGGTTCTCGGTGGCCGAGGCGACGGGCGTGATCACGCCGTCCTTCATCACGCCCACGCGTGCTTGCTGGGCGCTGCCATTGACCTTGCGGGCCAGCGCCAGCGGCCACTGGTTCGCAGCGGTCTGACCTGCAGCCAGGGTGATCTCCGGGCGTTCGAGGTCGTTGCCCTGGGCGTTGAACACGCGCAGGATCACGGTGGTGCCCACGTCCAGCGCACCGCGGGCGGTGACCGGGCCTGCATCCTGCCACTGCGGCGGTGGGGTCACGCCACCGCCCCCCTCGAAGCGCACGTCCGCGCAGGTATAGAACGCTTCACCGGAATCCGAGCGCTGCCAGGTGTTGTAGATGACGTGTTGGCCGCTGCGCTTGGGCAGCGGGCAATCCAGCTTGTAGACGTCGCCGGAGACCGGCACATTGCCCAGCGTGCAGAATTCCTGCAGGTCGGCCCAGCGCAACGGGCTGCCCGGCTGCCAACCGTCGCGGGTGACGTAGAACTTCCACTCGCGGGTGGCATGCGCGGCCGGCGCCTTGAACTCGAAGGTGTAACGCCCACGCGAATCGGCGCGGATCGGCGAGGTCGGCCAGTCACTGCGGTTCAGATCGAGGCCGCGGTACTTGCTGTTGCCGCCGCTGCACAACTCGCCATCTGGAACCACCGCTTGATGGTTGCCGTTGGCGTTGGCCTGGTTGACGCCGGCCCAGTCATAGAACGGCTGTGCGCCACCGATGGCCTTGGCGGCGGCACACGCCGGATTGGTCGGGTTTTCCGGATTGCCCTCATGGCACTGCTTCACTCGGCTGAGCGGCTTGGACAGGGTGCCGTGGGCGAAGGCGCTGCCGGACAGTGTCAGGCCGGCAACGACGGACAGTGCGAGGACGGCCCGATGGGACAGGTGCATGCAGGAACTCCTTTGCGAAGTGTGGAAACCTCGCGAAGTCTTCGCATGTAGCCGCCGCATGCCCATCAGACAAGTTTGAAAGACTGCTGCGTTCTTCGGTTTCTGCAACGCACGCCCCACTGCGCGGCAGGGGAGCCAGAAGGCGGTGTGATGTGCACCGCCTCCCATATCACTGCGTCAGTACGCGATCCACGCATCGCGCCAGGCCGCACCCACACCCGGTCGGTACGCTTCGGCGTTGACGTTGCACCACGCACCTTCCGGGAACGGGCGGCAGGCATACAGCTTGCCGTCGCTGCTCTTCACCACGGTCTGGCCGGGCACATAGCTGCCGATGCCTGCCGGGTACACGTGGTCGAAATCACCGCCCGGCGATGGCGTACCCGGGTCCGGCACCTTGGTGTCGAGCTGGAAGCGGTTGCCGTCCTTCAGGTAAACGCGGTTCTCGGTGGCGGATGCCGATGGCGTGATCACGCCATTGGCAAGCACGCCCACGCGCGCATGCTGTGCACTGCCATTGACCTTGCGCGCCAGTACCAAGGGCCATTGCGCGGCCGCGGTCTGGCCGCCGGCCAGCGTCGCTTCCACACGTTCGACATCGTTGCCGTTGGCGTTGAACACGCGCAGTGCCAGCGTCGTGCCAACCGGCAATTCACCGCGTGCGGTGACCGGGCCGGCATCCTGCCATTGCGGTGCCGGTGTCGTACCACCGCCGCCGCCTTCAAAGCGCACGTCCATGCAGGTATAGAACGCTTCGGTCGAATCCGAGCGCTGCCAGGTGTTGTAGATCACATGCTGGCCGGTGCGCTGCGGCAGCGTGCACTGCAGCTTGTACGTGCCATCGGCCGAGAGCGGTGTATTGCCCAGTGTGCAGAACTCCTGCAGATCGGCCCAGCCCAGCGGGCTGCCCGGCTGCCAGCCTTCGCGGGTGACGAAGAAGCGCCAGTCACGCGTGGCATGTGGCGCGGTCGCCTTGAACACGAAGGTGAACTTGCCATTGGCATCGGCGTGGATCGGCGTGGTCTGCCAGTCGCTGCGGTTTACATCAAGTCCGCGGAAGGTCGGGTTGTTGCCGCTGCACAGCTTGCCGTCCGGCACCACGGCCTGATGGTTGCCGTTGGCGTTGGCCTGGTTGATGCCGTTCCAGTCGTAGAATGCCTGCGATCCACCGACAGCCTTGGCGGCGGCACAGGCCGGATTGGTCGGGTTCTCGGGATTGCCCTGGAAGCAGGCATAGACGCGGCTGATCGGCGTGGTCATGGTGCCGTGGGCAGATGCATCGCCGGCCAGCAACAGGCCAGCGGCGGCCAATGAAGTGGCCAGCAGCAATGGTGTGGATCGGAATGACATGGCGCTTCCTTGTGGTCGTCGAAAGAGAGCGGTGACCGCAGGAGCTGCGCTGCACGGCGGACTTTCGGCGGCACCACGGCGAGTATCGAGTCGCAGCGCAGGGTGCGGAACCATGGAAATGCCGATCCGTGACTGTGGGTGTGAAGCCCTTCCCGCAGGCTTCACGCGGGACTGAACGGATGCGCTGGCGATCACGTGTTGGGCGTGGCATCGATCACGTCGTGGAGATCCGGCTACGTCGGCGCTACACCCACGCGATCCGCCTGGCATGAGAAGCAGCCGTGGGCTGCGTTGTGCAGTTGCACGAAGGCCACGTCAGGGTCAGCAAACAGTGCGTCCAGCCGAGCGGAGACATCCGTGCCCGCACTGATCTCTGCGGCCAGCATCAATGCAGCCTGGTCATAGGCGCGCAACGAGATCATCCGGCGCTGTACGTACGGCGGTACTTCACCCGGCGCCAGCACGCAGCGGGTCACGCCACGCTGCACGAAGATCGGGCCCGAGGCGTGATAGGGCGAGTGCAGGGGCAGGTGCACATGGGACAACAGCAGCAGCTCGCTGCCACCGGGCGGATCGCTCAGGCTGATCCGGCAGGGGTGACCTCCTGTTTCGCCGGCCCAGCGACGCTGGATGCCCAGCGCAGCCAGCGCGGTGTCGCTCTTCTCGAACAGGTGCAGGAACGGGCGGTGGTCGATGCCACCGAGGTACCACGCGTGCATGGGCGTCTCCTTGGTTTTCCGCGGATTCTGCGCATGCGCCGGCCGCCGTGCTCGCCGTTTTCAGACCCCGCATCTCCCTCGGGCCGGAGAGCGCCATGGGGATCGCCCGGCAAGGCGCTAAGATGCGCGCGCCGCCCCGGCCGACGAGTGCCGCATGTCCCTGGATTTCCCCACCATCACCGTGCTTGGCTTCCTGCTCTGCATCGGCATTGCCGTGGGGTTCTCATTGCTGCTGATGGTGCTGCGCGGGCAACCGGTGCTGCGCCTGTGGACCGCGAGCCTGTGGCTGCTGACCCTGGGCGTGACCCTGCTGGCGCTGCGACCCTACCTGCCACTGGTGCCGGCCATCCTGGCCGGAAATGCGGCGATGGCCGGCTGCGCGGTGCTGATGCTGCGCGGCATGGCGCTGCACCTTGAGCGGCCGCTGCCGCTGTGGCGGCCGATGTTGATGGCGACCACGTTCATGGCCTGCATCTTCGCCTTCCTGGTGCTGTGGCCGAACCTGGGCGTGCGCCTGCAGGTGTTCAGTGTGTTCACGCTGCTGGTCGATGGCTGGATCGCGTGGCTGCTGCTGCGGCATGCCCCTGTGCAGCAGAGGACCAGCTGTCGCCTGGCCGCAGCGGTGTTCCTGGCCGAGGCGGCCCTGTACGCGGTGCGCCTGTTCCTGCCGGTGGCACCCGATGCCGGTGAGGACATCATGCGCACCGGCACGCCGATGTTCGTCACCTACCTTGCCGGCGTGATGCTGGAACTGGCGCGGTGCTTTGCGATGGTGCTGCTGCTGGTCGAGCGCATGCTGGTCGATCTGCGGCGTGCGGCGCGTACTGATGGCCTGACCGGCCTGCTCAACCGCAGCGCGGTGCTGGCCGATGGCCAGGCGCAGTTGCAGCGGCTGCGTCGGCAGGGCCGGCCACTGGCCCTGCTGCTGGTCGACGTCGATCACTTCAAGCAGATCAACGACCGCTGGGGTCATCTGGCCGGCGATCAGGTACTGCGCCACTTCGCTGCGCTGCTGCAGCACGGTTTGCAGGGCCATGACACGCTGCTGGGCCGCTACGGTGGCGAGGAGTTCGTGCTGGTGCTGGCCGGCAGCACGCGGGATGAAGCGATGGCGCGGGCAGCGGAGATCCGTATCGCTCTGCAGCAGCACCCTTCACGTCTGGCCACCGGGCCGGTGACGGTCACCGCCAGCATCGGCCTGGCCATGGACGACGGCCGCGGCGACCTGTCCACGCTGCTGGCAGCTGCAGACGCGGCGCTGTATCGGGCCAAGGCCGCGGGCCGCGATCGCCTGGTCTGCGCCGCGCCGGCGGAGATTTCGCGTCTGCCCATCGCCGACAACGCCGTGCCCGTGTAAGTTGAGTCACATCTTCCGCGGCAGCCCGTCGTGGTTGCCAGGAACGTCCTCCAGGGGAAACGAGCACGATGCAAAGACACCACCTTGCGCTGGCCGGGATGCTGGCCAGCCTGATGCTTGCCGGTTGCAGCCAGCCGCCTTCGGCCGGCGCGGACGGCGCCACCGATGCGCCAAGCCGCCGCTTCGGCAGCATCGATTTCCAGCCCTGCACGCTGTCCACTGAAGGCGCCAGTGCGAATGTGGAAGCGCAGTGCGCCACCCTGCAGGTGCCGGAGGACCGGGCCCAGCCCGAGGGTCGCCGCATTGACCTGCGCATCGCCTGGCTGGAATCGGGCAGCAGTGGCTCCAGCCAGCCCGACCCGGTGTTCTTCCTGGCCGGCGGCCCGGGCCAGGCGGCCAGCGAAGTGGCGGTCATCGTCGACACCGCCTTGCGTCAGGTGCGCAAGCAGCGCGACATCTTCCTGGTCGACCAGCGGGGTACCGGCAGTTCCAACCCGCTCAACTGCCTGGGCGCCGATGGCAAGGAACTGGCCATGGACGAGGACGCGGCACCCACTGAAGCGTCGCTGCGCGACTACGCCGAGCGCTGCGCTGCCTCGCTGCAGGGGCGTGCCGATGCGCGCTTCTACACCACCACCGAGGCGATTGCTGATCTGGATGCGGTGCGTCAGGCGCTGGGTGTCGAGCGCATCAACCTGGTCGGCGGCTCCTACGGTACCCGCGTGGCCCAACGCTATGCCGGTGCCTATCCACAGCACACGCGCAGCATCGTCATCGATGGCGTGGTGCCCAATGAGCGGGTGGTGGGCGGCGATTTCGCCACAACGTTCGAGGATGCGATCGCCCTGCAATCGGCGCAGTGCCGCAAGGATGCCGCCTGCAGCAAGCGCTTCCCGACCGACACCCGCGCGCAGCTGCGCAGCGTGGTCGAGACCCTGCGCCGTGCGCCGGTCTCGGTGGAGTATCGCGACCCCGGCACCAACCAGTCCCGGCAGGATGTGCTGAGTCCGGACAGCGTGATCGGCCTGGCATTCGCCTTCTCCTACGTGCCGCAGTACTCCTCGCTGCTGCCGCTGGTTCTCGATGAAGCCGCGCACGGCCGCTATGCACCGCTGGCGTCGTTGGCACGCGGTGCGAACCGCAGCATGGATTTCCAGATCAATCGTGGCATGCAGTGGTCGGTGATCTGCAGCGAAGACGCGCCGCGCTACCACGCACCGGCCGAGGATCCCGAGCGCCTGTTCGGCAACGACGTGGCCAGTGCCTTCTTCGCCGCCTGCCCGGTATGGCCGCACCGGCCGGCACCGGCAGCCAATGCCGTGCCGCTGCGCAGTGACGTACCGGCGCTGCTGCTGTCCGGTGAGCTGGACCCGGTGACGCCGCCGCGCTATGCCGAACAGGTGCTCACGGGCCTGCCCAATGGCCGCGCGCTGGTCGCCCGCGGCCAGGGCCACGGCACGCTGAGTGCCGGTTGCATGCCGCGCCTGCTCGGGCAATTCATCGACAAGACCGATGCCAAGGCGCTGGATGCCGGCTGCCTGGACACGCTGAGCTACGTGCCGGCGTTCACCTCGTTCAACGGATGGGAACCATGATCGTCGCCGACAACCTGCACAAGGCTTTCGACACCCGCACGGGCCGCATCCAGGCGGTCGCCAACGTCGGCTTCCGTGCCGAGGATGGCCGCATCACCGGCCTGCTGGGGCCCAATGGTGCCGGCAAGACCACCACCATGCGCATGCTGTACACGCTGATGACCCCTGACCAGGGCAGCATCAGCGTCGATGGTGTCGACGCTGCGCGCAATCCGGTGGAGGTGCGTCGCCACCTGGGCGTGCTGCCGGATGCGCGTGGCGTCTACAAGCGCCTGACCGCGCGCGAGAACATCGCCTACTTCGGCGAACTGCACGGCCTGTCGGCCGAGCGTATCCGTGAGCGCATCGAGGTGCTGTCGCACGCGCTGGATATGGGGGACATCCTTGACCGCCAGACCGACGGCTTCTCGCAGGGCCAGCGCACCAAGACCGCCATCGCCCGCGCGCTGGTGCATGACCCGCGCAATGTCATCCTCGACGAACCCACCAACGGCCTGGACGTGATGACCACGCGCGCGCTGCGCCGCTTCCTGCTGGGGCTGCGCGAAGAAGGGCGCTGCGTGATCCTGTCCAGCCACATCATGCAGGAGGTGGCTGCGCTGTGCGATCACATCGTGATCATCGCCAAGGGCACAGTGATGGCCGCCGGCAGCGCCGATGAACTGCGTGCGCAGGCTGGCGAATCCAACCTGGAAGATGCGTTCGTGAAACTGATCGGCAGCGAAGAGGGCCTGCACGCATGAGCATGATGTCGACCCTGATGACGGTGATGCGCAAGGAACTGCGCGACCTTTCCCGTGATCGCCGCACGCTGCTGCTGACCCTGCTGTTCGGGCCGCTGCTGTATCCGGTGCTGCTGTTGGGCATGGGCAAGCTGGCCGAGAGCCGGGTGCGCACCCAGATTGAACAGCCGCTGCAGATTCCGACCATCGGTGCGGAGAACGCCCCCAACCTGGTGCGCTTCCTTGCCGCGCAGGGGCTCAATACTGCCCCTGCACCGAAGGACCTGGCCGAGGCCATCCGCAGCCAGGAGATCGACGTGGCGCTGCGCATCAGCGACGACTTCGGCAAGGACTGGGCCGACGGCAGGCCGGCGCTGGTGGAAGTGATCAAGGACAGCACCCGCCGCGCCGCAGAAGTGCCCAGTGCGCGACTGGAAGCGGCACTGGCGACCTACAACGGCCAGGTCGGCGCGCTGCGCCTGATGGCACGTGGCATCGACGCACAGGTGGCGCGGCCGCTGGACGTGGCGCGCCAGGATCTGGCCAGCGCTGAGGCCAAGCGCGGCATGATCCTGTCGATGCTGCTGCCGGTGCTGCTCACGCTGACCTCGTTCATCGGTGGCGCCTATCTGGTGATGGACGCTACCGCCGGCGAGCGTGAGCGACAGTCACTGGAGCCATTGCTTGCCACGCCGGGCTCGCGCAGCGCCATTGTCAGCGGCAAGATCGCGGCCGCCTGCGTGGTCGGGTTCGTGTCGCTGCTGCTGACCCTGATGGCGTTCAAGGTGAGTGCACAGATCGCGCCCGGCAACATCGGCCGCCAGTTCAACATGAACGTCGGTTCGATGCTGCAGATGCTGCTGGTGATGTTGCCGATGCTGATGATCGGCACCTCGCTGCTGACCTTCCTGTCGGCCGCCGCCAAGAGCATGAAGGAGGCGCAGAGCCACATGACCTGGCTGATGCTGCTGCCGATGATGCCCGGCTACGCGCTGGTGGCCTACCCGCTGAAGAGCGAGCTGTGGCAGTACGCCGTGCCGTTCCTGTCGCAGAACCAGATGCTGCTGAAGGTGATCCGCCACGAGACGATCACGCCGGCGGTCTGGGCCATCTACCTCGGCGCCAGCCTCGGCCTTGCCGCCGTGCTGTGGTTCGCCGCCGTGCGCCGCTACCACAACGAGCGCCTGGCCATCTCCGGCTGACCGCAAAAAGGGGACGGAGGGGATTAAGTCGTTTCTATCCCCTCCGCCCCCTTCTTCCGGGGACGCCCCCGCTTGCGCAACACCAGGGGGCGCCCCAGCGTCTGTTCCACCATTCGTAGATACGCTGCATTTCCCAACGGATGCTGCCCGGCGCTGTGGGCGCGGATTGCGGGCAGGTCAGCGGATGCGTTCATGTCCCGCAGGAACTCCGCATAGAGCGTTGCGCGCTGTTGTTGGGTCGGGGCAAGCGCCTGAAATACGAGATGTTCTGTCAACAACGGATCGTGGCGTCGCCGCAGGTTTCCATGCACGCTCGACCATGGGTGATCTTCCGGAGCGGCTGTCATGCCTGCACGAACCGGGTTGAGTTCGATGTAGCGATAAACGCTGAGCAGATAGGCGTCGCTGTCCACCATCGAAGAATGAAAGCGACCCTGCCACAGCGGTCCGCTTCGCTCATGCCGCTGATTGAACGCCTGGACATAGTTGTTGCCCTGCATCCGCATCGCATTGGCCAAACCCACACCCGTGGAGGGCGTGGCCAACAGATGAACGTGATTGCCCATCAATACGTACGCGTGCAGCGCGACCTGATGCTTCTGGAACGCGCCGTGCATCAGGTGCAGGAATAACTGGCGGTCGATATCGTCAACGAAGATAGCCCCCTTGTTCACACCGCGCTGGGTCACGTGGTACGGCTGTTCGGCCAACATCAGGCGTGCTTGTCGAGGCATGGGAGTTGAGGGTTTCAAGGAATCACCAGCCTGCCGCCACCGTGGCCGCGAAGGGCATCAGGCGATGCCGCGAGATGGTGTGGGGGAGGGCAGAAGCGACTTAATCCCCTCCGTCCCCTTTTCCATACCGCGCGGGCGTCACTCCCATCTCGCGCTTGAACACGGCGATGAAGGCACTGGGCGTGTCGTAGCCCATCGACAGCGCGACGCTGATCACCGGCTCGCCTGACAGCAGGCGTGGCAGCGCAAGCAGCACGCGCAGGCGTTGCCGCCACTGGCTCAGGGTCATGCCTGTTTCGGCCTGCCAACGGCGCGCGAGACTGCGACCGGACAGGCCGCTGGCGGCCGCCCACGACTCGACGCTGCGAACGTCGTCCGGCGAACGTGCCAGCGCCGCTGCGATCTGCCGCAACCGGCGATCCTGTGGTTGTGGCAGCGCAAGCGGCAGGGGCGTGCTGACGGCAATCTCATCGGCGATCACACCGGCCAGTCGTGCCTGCGCGGCGTCCAGTGGCTGATGCGGCCATCGCAGCGCACGTGTCGTCGCAGCCTGCAGCAGTGCATTGGGCTGGAAAATGCGCGGTGTGGCGGGCAGGCCCAGGCAGGCCTCGGCGCTGAAGTACAGGCTCCAGCCATCGAACCGCTCCGCCCCCACCAGTGCATGGGGCAGCGAGGGCGGTATCCAGGCAACGTGCCCCGCCGGCAGCAGCCAGTGCTGATCGCCGGCCTCGATCCGCAGCAGGCCCTGGTGGGCACCCAGCAACTGGCCGCGCACGTGCTGGTGGCGCGCGGTGCGGCGCCGTCCGGGCACACGCAGCTGGGACGCCATGACGATGGGGCCGCCTTCAGCGTTCGCCAAAGCGGGGTCAATCAATGCGGTTGATGTCTGATCTGCCATATCCAATGGCAGTTATACGGCAGAAGTGCCGGTGACCGGGCGAGACACTGGGCACCCGATCCCACAGGAGCATCATCCATGCAGCCGCAGGACATCCTTCCCGACCATCAGAACGACGTACAGGTGAACGGCCTCACCGTGCGCAAGGGCAGCGTCGGTGCCTTCCTCGCCAGCGTTCGTGACTGGCAGGATCCGTCCAGCGATCCCGCCACACGCGCCACTGCCGAGGCCGATCTGCGTGCACTGCTGCCGGGCCTGCATGCGCTGGGCCTGTTCCAGGTGCTGGCGGCGCGTGATCCTGCGCTGCACGCCCTGATCGACAGCCTCTCCTGAAACGAACAAGGCCCGGACATGCCGGGCCTTGTCGTCATTGCGGGACGGAAACGACTTAATCCCCTCCGTCCCCTTTTGGCGGTCAGCCGCCGCCGGGTGCGAACACCAGCGTGCGACGGGTGGTGACCGGTGCGCTGACGGGCTCGAAACGCCAGCGCTTCACCGCGTTCATCGCTTCCCGGTCGAACACGCGCGACGGCGTTGCGCGCAGTACGCGGGCATTGATCACCGATCCGTCGGTGCCGACAGTGATCTCCACCAGCACTTCACCGGAGGTGCCGGCGCGCAGCGCCTCGGCCGGATAGCGCGGTGCCGGTGTACTGACCGGGCGCAGGCTTGGTGCCGCCGCTGCCGTGGCCTGGCGTGCCGCACTGGCCTGCTGGGCGGCAGCCTGCTGCTGCTTCTGCTCGGCTTCGCGGCGGGCGGCGGCCTGACGCTCGGCATCCTGGCGCTCGTTGTCGCGGCGGGCGGCATCCTGCTGGGCGGCGATCTGCTTGGCCGCATCAGCCTCCTTGGCGCGCTGCTCGGTCAAACGCTGCTGTTCGGCCTGCTGCTTGGTCCGGTCTTCGGCGTCCTTCTTTGCCTTCTCGGCTTCGGTCTCGGTGCGCTTGGCCGCGTTCTCCACGCCCTTGGCCAGGCCTTCCTTCAGGCGCGGCAGGGCGGGGGCGGCGGCGTCCACCTTCTCGATCAGTGCCACCAGGCGCTGCGCCTCGGTGTAGTCCTCGCGGCCCAGGTGCTGTTCGGCGGCGATCAGGGTGTAAGGCAGCAGGTCGGTCAGCGCGCTCTTCACCGAGGCGTCGTCCGGCGTCTTGTCGCGCAGGGCGAGGTAGTACTCGATGGCGTTGTCGCCGGCCGGCGCATACATGCGGTTCTCACGCAGGGCCTGGCTGGCCGACTCACGCAGCTGTTCGGTGCCCATCGACTGCACCTTGGCCGCGACTACCGGTGCGGCCGGAGCAGCGGCCGTGGGTGCGGCGGCGGGAGCCGGTGCTGCGGATTCTTCCTTGCCCGAGCAGGCGGCCAGCGCCAGTGCCAATGCAACCGGCATCCACCGGCGCGCGGCGGTGATCGTTGAGACGTGCGACATCCTGCTCCCCTCTAGAAGACGACGTGACGTAAATCATTGATATGCATGGCCGGGACCTGCGGTCCGGGCGCGGCACGGTGACGTTTCCCGACGCCACCGCCGGCAACGGCGAGGGTGCAATCTAGCATCCCGGCCACCGCCTCGTACAAGGGGCGGTGGCCGGAATGGGGCAGCGGCGGTCAGGCCACTGCCAGCGGCGACCTCAGTGGTCGTGCGCCTTGTCGTGCGACTTGCTGTGGCTGTTGGACATCAGCTTGTCGGTCCAGGCGATGCCGATCGCCGACAGGATGAACACGCAGTGGATGATGGTCTGCCAGAGCACGCCCTGCTGGGTCAGCGTCGTGCAGGTATCGACGCCGGCGCTGTAGAAGCTGGCCGACGCCGACGAGGCCGCCGCTGCCCATTGTTCCGGCTTGCACAGGGGCAGGCCGCCGAGCGGGCTGGCCGCGATGAACGTCTTCAACAGGTGGATCGAGGAGATGCCGATGATCGCCATCGCCAGCTTCACCTTCAGCACGCTGGCATTGACGTGGCTCAGCCACTCCGGCTGGTCCGGATGGCCTTCCAGGCGCAGGCGCGAGACGAAGGTTTCGTAGCCGCCGACGATCACCATCACCAGCAGATTGGAGATCATCACCACGTCGATCAGGCCCAGCACGATCAGCATGATCTGCTGCTCGCCCATCGAGGCCGAATGCGAGATGAGGTGCCACAGTTCCTTGCCGAACAGGAACACGTAGACGCACTGCGCCACGATCAGGCCCAGGTACAGCGGCAGCTGCAGCCAGCGCGAGGCGAAGATCAGCGTGGACAGCGGGGAGAGCGGCGGGCGGTTTGCACTCATGCGGAGGATGCTGCGTTGCGGGGGAGAGGCGAGGTTACCGGCCCGCCGTGACGGTGCCAACCCAACTCACGCACTAGACTTCAGGTTCCTTTCCGCACCCCGAGCCGCCGCCATGATCGACCTGTATTACTGGCCCACCCCGAACGGCCACAAAGTGACCCTGCTGCTGGAAGAAGCTGGCCTGGAGTACCGCATCCACCCGGTCAACATCGGCTCGGGCGACCAGTTCAAGCCGGAATTTCTCGCCATCTCCCCCAACAACAAGATGCCGGCCATCGTCGACCATGCCCCGGCCGATGGCGGCGCCCCGCAGAGCGTGTTCGAGTCCGGCGCGATCCTGCTGTACCTGGCCGAAAAGACCGGCCAGTTCCTGCCCAGCGACCCGCGCGGCCGTGTGACCACCCTGGAATGGTTGTTCTGGCAGATGGCCGGCCTGGGCCCGATGAGTGGCCAGATGGGGCATTTCAATGTGTATGCGCCGGAAAAGATCCCGTATGCCATCGAGCGCTACGACAATGAAGTGCGTCGGCTGCACGGGGTGATGGACAAGCGCCTGGCCCAGCACGCCTTCCTGGCCGGCGACGAGTACACCATCGCCGACATGGCCAGCTACCCGTGGATCGGCGCCTACGACAAGATCCCGGTCGACTTCGCCGCGTTCCCGAACCTCAAGCGCTGGCACGAGGCCATCGCCGCGCGCCCGGCCACCCAGCGCGCGTATGCCCTGCGCCAGCAGGTGAACCCGAACGCCGGCAAGCCGCTCAGCGACGAAGAGCGCAAGCACCTGTTCGGCCAGCGTTGACCCAGGACGGCGTCATCCACGCATGGCGTGGATCTACTGGTGGTGGGTGCCGACCTCTGGTCGGCACTCCATATGGGCAAAAGGTCATGCTGCCTTCCCGCACAGGCTTGGTTAGGATGGGGGCACGACCGCTGCGCGCTTGGCGCGTGACGGACCTGCCGTTTGCCAGGATCTTCCATGCGCCACCTGTTCGCTTCGCTCGCCCTCATGCTCGCCACCAGTACCGCCGCCCACGCTGAAAAGCTGACCCTGGAAGCCATCACTGGCCCGTTGCCGTTGTCCGGCCCGACCCTGATGAAGCCCAAGGTGGCCCCGGACGGATCGCAGGTCAGTTTCCTGCGCGGCAAGGACAGCGACCGCAACCAGCTGGACCTGTGGACCTACGACATCGGCAGCGGCCAGACCCGCCTGCTGGTCGACTCCAAGGTGGTGCTGCCCGGCACCGAGACCCTCAGCGATGAGGAAAAGGCCCGCCGCGAACGCCAGCGCATCGCGGCGATGACCGGCATCGTCGATTACCAGTGGTCGCCGGACGCGCAGCGCCTGCTGTTCCCGCTCGGCGGCGAGCTGTACCTGTATGACCTCAAGCAGCAGGGTGCGGCGGCCGTGCGCCAGCTGACCCACGGTGAAGGCTTCGCCACCGACGCCAAGCTGTCGCCCAAGGGCGGTTTCGTCAGCTTCATCCGCGGCCGCAACCTGTGGGTGATCGACCTGGCCAGTGGCAAGCAGCTGCAGCTGACCCGCGACGGCAGCATCACCATTGGCAACGGCGTGGCCGAGTTCGTCGCCGATGAAGAAATGGACCGCCACACGGGTTACTGGTGGGCACCGGACGATTCGGCCATCGCCTTCGCCCGCATCGATGAATCCCCGGTGCCAGTGCAGAAGCGCTATGAGGTCTACGCCGACCGCACCGATGTGATCGAACAGCGTTACCCGGCCGCCGGCGACGCCAACGTGCGCGTACAGCTGGGCGTGATCGCACCGGCCGCCGATGCGCAGCCGCGCTGGGTCGACCTGGGCAAGGAACAGGACATCTACCTGGCCCGCGTCGATTGGCGCGATGCGCAGCACCTGAGCTTCCAGCGCCAGTCGCGTGACCAGAGGCAGCTGGACCTGGTGGAAGTGGCGCTCGATTCCAACCGCCAGCGCGTGCTCGCACACGAAACCAGCCCGACCTGGGTGCCGCTGCACAACAGCCTGCGTTTCCTGGATGACGGCAGCGTGCTGTGGTCGTCCGAGCGCAGCGGCTTCCAGCACCTGTACCGCATCGACAGCAAGGGCAAGGCCACTGCACTGACCCACGGCAACTGGCCGGTGGACGAACTGCTGGCGGTCGATGAGAAGGCCGGCAAGGCCTACTTCCGCGCCGGCATCGAGACCTCGCGCGAAAGCCAGATCTACGCGGTGTCGCTGCAGGGCGGCGAGCCGCAGCGCCTGTCCAAGGCACCGGGCATGCACAGCGCCAGCTTCGCCCGCAACGCCAGCGTCTACGTCGACAGCTGGTCCAACAGCACCACGCCGCCGCAGATCGAACTGTTCCGCGCCAATGGCGAGAAAATCGCCACCCTGCTCGAGAACGACCTGGCCGATCCCAAGCATCCGTATGCGCGCTACCGCGATGCGCAGCGCCCGGTCGAGTTCGGCACCCTGATGGCTGCCGATGGCAAGACCCCGCTGAACTACAGCCTGATCAAGCCGGCCGGCTTCGATCCGGCCAAGCGCTACCCGGTGGCGGTGTACGTCTATGGCGGCCCGGCCAGCCAGACCGTCACCAACAGTTGGCCCGGCCGTGGCGACCACCTGTTCAACCAGTACCTGGCCCAGCAGGGCTACGTAGTGTTCTCGCTGGACAACCGCGGCACCCCGCGCCGTGGCCGTGACTTCGGTGGTGCGCTGTATGGCAAGCAGGGCACGGTGGAAGTGACCGACCAGCTGCGCGGCGTGACCTGGCTGAAGCAGCAAGCGTGGGTGGACCCGGCGCGCATCGGCGTGCAGGGCTGGTCCAACGGCGGCTACATGACCCTGATGCTGCTGGCCAAGGCCTCGAACCAGTACGCCTGCGGCGTGGCCGGCGCACCGGTGACCGACTGGGGCCTGTACGACAGCCATTACACCGAACGCTACATGGACCTGCCGGCGCGCAATGAAGCGGGTTACCGCGAAGCGCGCGTGCTGACCCACATCGAGGGCCTGCGTTCGCCGCTGCTGCTGATCCACGGCATGGCCGACGACAACGTGTTGTTCACCAATTCGACCAGCCTGATGAGCGCACTGCAGAAGCGGGCACAGCCGTTCGAACTGATGACCTATCCGGGTGCCAAGCATGGCCTGTCCGGCGCCGACGCCCTGCATCGCTACCGCGTGGCCGAAGCCTTCCTGGGACGTTGCCTGAAGCCCTGATCCGCAACCGGGAAGGAGCCCGCCGATGACCCTGCCACCGCCGATTCCCGCCCATGACCCGACGTCCGCCGGTTGGTGGTGCCGTCACTGGCGCTGGGCAATGCCGTTGACGGTGGTGCTGGTGCTGGGTGGTGTAGGCGGGGTGGTGAGCTGGAGCGTGCTGCGCTGGGGCGAGGCGGCACGCGAGAGTCCACCGATGCGTGAAGCGCTGCGTCGCGCGGGCTGCAGCATCGAACTGGTGGAAGCGTTCGGTGAGCCGCTGCAAATGGAATCGATGCCGCTGGGCAGCATGCAGACGGCGATCAACGGCCAGCGCGATGTCGGCCTGACCGTAGCGCTGGAAGGGCCGCATGCGCATGGGCGACTGTTCGTGAAGGGCACCCGCAGTGACGACGTGTGGGACTACCCGGTGATGTATGTGCTGGCCGAAGACAAGCAGACCTTCGATCTGACCGCGCTGGATGACGACGAGGCCGCGCAGGAGTGCGAGCTGCAGGCCTGCCGCGAGCGCGGTGACTGCCCGCTCACGCTGGCGTTGTGACCTCCGGTCGTGCGGCTGTTTAGCGTCGGCGGGCAGTCGACGCTACCCCCGCAGGTTTTCCCTGCGCGCGGCCGCCCATCCCAGCCGCCATGACTTCCCACAGATTGTCGCCATCGCCGTGAGCGCGTAAGTTGCGGGCAACCCTTTGCTGGAGTGTCCCATGAAGCCGATTGCGCTCGCCGTTGCCCTGGCCCTGACTGCCGCCCCGTTGCTGTCCGCACCGCCGGCCCTGGCCGCGCCGGCTGCCAAGGCCGCCACCCCGGCCAGCCCCGCCTGGGTCGCCCGCAGCAATGCACTGGCGCAGATCCTGCTGGACGCGCAGGGGCCGTTCCAGCCGGAGGAAACCGGCTTCTTCGGCGTTCCCGGTTATGACGACAAGGTGGCCGACCTCGGCCCGGACAACGATGCGCGCTACCGCGCCGCGATGGCCAAGGCCCGTGACGAACTGAAGGCGAAGCTGGCTGCCGAAAAGGATCCCAATGTCCGCCAGGACCTGGAGATCATGATCCACGCCGCCAACCAGAACATCGAAGGCAGCGAACTCAACGAGAAGTACCTGCTGCCGTGGAGCGATGCACCGCAGACGGTGTTCAGCGGTCTCAACCTGCTGCTGTCCGACCAGGTGCCGGCCGAACGCCGGGCCAAGGCGATCGATCGTCTCAAGGCCTACGCCGGCCTGCAGCCGGGTGGCACCGCCTTCACCACGCTGGCCCGCCAGCGCTACGAGGAACGTCTGAAGGACAGCAGCCTGCTGCAGCCGACGAAGATCGAAGTGCAGCAGTCGCTGGACAACGTCGAGACCTACATCACCGGCATCGAGTCACTGCTGAAGAAATACCAGATCGCCGGCGCCGATGAGGCGATGAAGACCCTGGCCGGGCAGATGAAGGACTACGCCAGCTGGACGCGCACGACCGTGCTGCCGAAGGCACGCACCGATGCACGCCTGCCGGCACCGTTGTATGCGTACCAGCTCAAGCAGGTCGGCATCGACATCGACCCGAAGCTGCTGATGCAGCGTGCGCAGCTGGAATTCATGGAAACCCGCTCGGCGATGCAGCAGCTGGCGCCGCTGGTGGTGAAGGACAAGGGCCTGAAGGTGGCCGACCCGAGCGACCCGGTGGCGGTGATCCGGGCGCTGAAGGCCGACAAGATTGCCGACGACCATCTGGAAGGCCACTACCGCAAGGTGATCGACGCGATCGATCCGCTGATCCGCGAGCACGCCATCGTCGACGTGCCCAAGCGCGCGATGCAGATGCGCCTGGGGTCGGCCGCCGAGAGCGCCGCCAGCCCCGCACCACATTTCCTGCCGGCACCGCTGGTCAACAACACCGGGCAGCAGGGCACCTTCGTGCTGCCGCTGGGTAATCCGGCCGCCGGCCCGGGCGCACAGTACGACGATTTCAACTTCGGTGCGGCGGCGTGGACGCTGAGCGCGCATGAAGGTCGCCCCGGCCACGAACTGCAGTTCACCGCGATGGTCGAACGCGGCGTGTCGCTGGCACGCACGATGTTCGCGTTCAATTCGGTGAACGTGGAAGGCTGGGCGCTGTATGCCGAGGCCGAGATGGTGCCGTACGAGCCGCTGGACGGGCAGATGATCGCCCTGCAGTTCCGCCTGCTGCGTGCCGCGCGCGCGATGCTCGACCCGATGCTCAACCTCGGCCTGACCGACCGCGCCAACGGCGAGCGTGTGCTGATGGAGCAGGTCGGCCTGTCCAAGGCCATGGCCACCCAGGAACTGGACCGGTACATGGTGCGCATGCCGGGCCAGGCCGGCAGCTACTTCTACGGCTACACCCGCATCCTGGAACTGCGCATGCAGACCGAGCTGGCGCTGGGCGCGAAGTTCGACCGCCTGGCGTTCAACAACTTCCTGCTCGACCAGGGCCTGCTGCCGCCGGACCAGCTGGCCGACGCGGTGAACAAGGTGTTCGTGCCGAAGTACAAGCGCTGAGCCTCCCCCGGCCCATGGGGTCGGATCCCTTTACGAAGGAAAGGGCTCTGACCCCGTGCGTCACCGGGAATGTGCATCCACGCATGGCGTGGATCTACTGCGTCACCGCTGCGGGGTAATCACCTGTGTTGGCAACCGCGCCGGCGGTGCCGGATTCGGCACCCAGATGGCGACGCCGGCGGCACGTTTCTGCGTGGTCGGAATGCCGATGCCGACGCCACCGCCGACATGCGAGCCGAAGCTGCCGGCGCCGACCGACATGCCCACCGGCGAACCGCTGCTGCCCACGCCCACCAGCACCACGCCATTGGCGCCCAGTGCTGCGGCCTCACGCTTCAGGCGTGCCACGGCGGCATCGGTCTGGCCCTGGGTGCCGAAGCCCACGGCAGACGCTGATTCCAGCTGGGCGATTTCCTGCGAACCGGCCGGTGGCGTCGAATAGATCTGCACCAGCGCCGGGTCGATCGGTGCGCGGGCGCGGCCGAGCATCACCTTCGAGGTGCTGGCACAACCAGCGGCGACCAGCAGGATGGCCGTCAATGCGGCCCAACGGATGTTCATGGCACGACCCCTGTAGGACTGGTTGCGATCATCGGCGGGCCACTCTGAATCGGCGCCAACACCCGGGCCAGGGCACGCACGACAGCACGCTAGCACGGTGCGGGTGACAGCTCCGCCAATGGCAGTAGGCGGCGGCAGCGGGAACGTCTATGGTTGGGGCCAGGAACCAACTGCGGGAGAGCGGCATGGGTGTGATCAGTCTGTTGTGGGGCGTACTGGCGCTGTTGTGGATGATCCTGGCGCTGATTCCGCTGCTGGGCTGGGGCAACTGGTTCCTGATCCCGTTCGCCGCCGTCGGCGCGGTCATCGCTGCGCTGGGCATCCTGTTCACCCACCCGACCAAGCGGGGCCGGGCCTGGGCTGGTCTGGTGCTGAACGGCATCGTGGTGGTGGTCGGCATCCTCCGTCTCGGCCTGGGTGGCGGCGTGGTGTGATCCCGGTCCGGGGTGCGACAGGGCGTCGCAGGCGCACGGCCCGTGGCCGGGCAGGGGCGTACAATGAACGGCTGCGCGAGCCCCCCGCGTGCCTGTGAATCCGCGCCCGGCGCGGCTGCCCCATGATCATTCGACCCCGTCCCCACGGCTGGCAACTGCTGTACATCCTGCGCGGCTCGATCGTCAAAGCGATCGCGCCGAAGGTGCTGGCCATCCTGATCCTGTCCATCGCGGTGGCCGCGGTGGTGGAACTGGCACCGCCGACCGGCATCGAGCGCGTGTCGGTCACGCCGTTCACCCTGCTTGGCCTGGTGCTGTCGATCTTCCTCAGCTTCCGCAACAGCGCCTGCTACGAGCGCTGGTGGGAAGGCAGAAAGCTGTGGGGTCAGCTGGTCTACGAGTCGCGTTCGCTGGCCCGCCAGGTCAACCTGCTGCTGGCCGGCGATGCCGGCCGCCGCCGCCGCATCGCCTATCTCACCACTGCCTTCGCTCATGCCCTGGCCGGTCGCCTGCGCGGGCGCATCGTGGCGCTGATGGCCCTGCCGTGGCTGGACAAGCGCCAGCGCGAACAGCTGGGCCAGCGTGAGAACGTGCCCGACGCGCTGCTCTCGATGATCGCCGCCGAGCTGGCCCAGGCGCTGCGTGCCGGTGTGCTCGACCCGATCCTCTACACCCAGCTGGAGGAGCGCCTGCACGCGATGTCGTCGATCCAGGCCGGCTGCGAGCGCATCCTCACCACCCCGCTGCCGTTCGCCTACACCCTGCTGCTGCACCGCTGCGCGTGGATGTTCTGCGTGCTGCTGCCGTTCGGCCTGGCCAGTTCGCTGGGCTGGGGCACGCCGGTGCTGTCGGCGGTGCTGGCCTATGCCTTCTTCGGCCTGGACCAGCTGGGCGAAGAAATGGAAGACCCGTTCGGCCTGGAGCCGAACGACCTGCCGCTGGACGCGCTGGTGCGTACGATCGAGATCGACCAGCTCGACGCGCTCGGCGAACGCCCATTGCCCGAACCCCTGCTGCCGCAGGGCTACCTGTTGCAATAGCCACTCCTCGGAGCCTGCCATGTCTCACCCGCTTTACCGCCCGCGCCGCATGCGCCACGACGAGTTCTCACGCCGCCTGATGCGCGAGAACACGCTGACCACCGACGACCTGATCTACCCGGTGTTCGTGCACGAACTGGCCGGCCGCATCGCAGTACCGTCGATGCCGGGCGTGGAGCGGTTGTCGATCGAAGAGCTGCTGAAGGTGGCCGAAGAAGCGCTGGAGCTGGGCATTCCGGTGATCGACCTGTTCCCGGTGATCGACCCGTCGCTGAAGTCGCTGGATGCATCGGCGGCGTGGGCCGAGGACGGCCTGGCGCAGCGTGCGATCCGCGCACTGAAGTCGCGCTTCCCGGAACTGGGGGTGATGACCGACGTGGCACTGGACCCGTACACCACCCACGGCCAGGACGGCATCATCGACGACAAGGGCTATGTGCTGAACGACATCACCGTCGACGCACTGGTCAAGCAGTCGGTATCGCACGCCGAGGCCGGCGTCGACATCGTTTCGCCGTCGGACATGATGGACGGCCGCATCGGCGCGATCCGTCGTGCGCTGGATGCCGACAACCACATCAACGTGCGCATCATGGCGTACTCGGCCAAGTACGCCTCGGCGTTCTACGGTCCGTTCCGTGATGCGGTGGGCAGCGCGGCCAGCCTGGGCAAGGCCGACAAGAAGACCTACCAGATGGACCCGGCCAACGGCGACGAGGCCCTGCGCGAGATCGCGCTGGACCTGGAAGAGGGCGCCGACATGGTGATGGTCAAGCCGGGCATGCCGTACCTGGACCTGGTGCGCCGGGTGAAGGAGAAATTCGGCGTGCCGACCTTCGCCTACCAGGTCAGTGGCGAGTACGCGATGATGAAGGCCGCCTTCGCCAACGGCTGGCTGGACGAGCGCGCCTGCGTGCTGGAGTCGCTGCTGGGCTTCAAGCGGGCCGGTGCCGATGGCGTGCTGACCTATTTCGCGCCGCAGGTGGCGCGATGGCTGCGCGAGCGCTGACAATAGCGCCACGATAGACAGAGGACTACGCGATGGGACCCGAACTGGGATGGATGCAATGGCTGATCTGGGGCATCGGTACGCTGGTGTTCGGCGCCATCATCGTCGGTGTCTTCATCGCCGCCTGGCGGGCCGGCAAGCGCCCGCCAGAGCAGCTCTCCGCCGCCCGCCACGTGGCCCGTGAGCAGGCCCTGCCGGACAGCGTGCAGGCCGAGCTGGCCGCATTGAACCAGCGCAAGGACAATGGCCAGCTGAGCGAAGTGGAGTACGAGAAGCAGCGCGCCAAGGTGTTGTCGCGCTGACTCTGCCGCCTCCACATGGGTGGGTGCCAACCTTGGTTGGCACTTTCCTGCATGCCAACCAAGGTTGGCATCTACCAAATGGCTATCCACGCACGGCGTGGATCTACTACAACGCAGGTTCCAGTAGATCCACGCCATGCGTGGATGAACGCCCGCGCGATCCATTGCCCATTACCCGCTGCACCCGGCCACCGCCGCTACCTTCGGCACCGCCAGCCGGTACACATCCACGCCACCGGCACGCGGCGCCTTCGCCGCACTGCTGGCAACCATCATCTCGCCCGGCTTGGCGTTGTCGATCACCGGCGCGCCGGTCCAGCCGCCGGCCTGGTTGAACGACAGCCCCAGCGGCTGCAGCGCTGCGCCGCTCCATGCACAGCCGCTGCTCCACACCTGCGCGGTCGTGCCGCTGCCGCGGCTGAACACCACGGCGCCGTCATTGCCCAGCCAGTCGCCGTCGGTTTCGTCGTCGGCGCTGTTCAATGCGGTCAGTGCGGTGGCTGGTCCGCGCTGGCCCTGGGCATCCAGCGTCGCCACGAACAGGTCCCAGCCGGCGCCACGGCCCTGCTGGCGGGCAAACACCAGTCGTCGCCCATCCGCGCTCAGGGACGGTCCGCGCTCTTCCCGGCGGCCACTGTCGCCCGCCAGCGGCTGCGCGCTGCCCAGCAGGCCATCGGCGGCCAGCGCGGCGCGGTACAGCGCCAGCGCGCCCTCGCGGCCAGCCGCGAACAACAGCCAGCGACCGTCGCGGCTGAAGTAGGGGTCACGGGCCTCACCGGCCACGCCTACCGGCAGGGCCTGCGCCTGCTGCCAGCGGCCGTCGACCACGCGTGCCTCCCACAGACCCCAGCCGGCCTCGCCGCGGCGGGCGAAGACGATGCGCTGGCCATCGGCGCTGATCGTGGCACGGCCCTCGTCGGCACGGGTCGAGACCACGCCCATGCCTTCGATGCCGTACTCGTTCAACGCCATCGCCACGGGGGCAGAGAGTAGACTGGCGGCAAGCACCAGCAGGGGCGGGGTGATGCGCATCATCCGGGTCCGTGCACGAAAGAGCATCAGTCTAGCCAGCTTGAGGATTCCATGACCGACCGTTACGCCGTCTTCGGACACCCCGTTGCCCACTCGAAGTCGCCGCAGATCCATGCGACATTCGGTCGCCAGGAAGGCATCAGCATCGACTACCGTGCGATCGACCTGGCCCCGGATGCCTTCCTGGCCGGCCTGGAAGCCTTCGCCGCCGAAGGCGGTGTCGGCGCCAACATCACCTCACCGCACAAGGAAGCCGCGTTCTCGGTGTGCACCACCTTGACTGCACGGGCGCGCCGCGCGGGCTCGGTCAACACGCTGCTGCGCAAGGGCGACCGCTGGCATGGCGACACCACCGATGGCATCGGCCTGGTACGTGACCTGACCGACCGTCATGGCCTGGACCTGCGTGGCCGCCGCATGCTGCTGATCGGTGCCGGTGGCTCCGCGCGCAGCGTCGCCCCGGCGTTCCTGGATGCCGGCATCACCGAGCTGGTGGTGGTCAACCGCACGCCGGAACGCGCCGACGAACTGATCGACGCGATGGGCGAGCCGGGCCGCGCCATCAGCCGTTACTGGGAAGACCTGCGTGACCTGGGCGATTTCGAACTGATCGTCAACGCCACCTCGGCCGGCCGCGACCGTGATGTCGAGTTCAAGCTGCCGCTGTCGCTGGTCAATTCGATGACCACCGCTGTCGACCTGAACTACGGCGAGGCGGCCATCGCCTTCCTGGCCTGGGCGCGCGCGGCGAACTGCCGCAATACCGTGGATGGCCTGGGCATGCTGGTCGAACAGGCGGCCGAGAGCTTCCTGCAGTGGCATGGCGTACGCCCGCAGACCGATGAGGTCTACCAGACCCTGCGGCAAGGCGCCGCCGTGCTGGCCGGCGAGGACTGATCGATGGACAACACGACCCTGATGGTGTCGGTGCTGAGCATGATCGGCGTGCGCTTGCCGGTGCTGATCGCGCTGTGCGTGGGCCTGGTCTGGGTGGTCGGCGCGCCGCGTGATGCGACGCGCACCGGCGCCCTGGTTGGCCTGGTGCTGCTGCTGCTGTCCAGCCTGGGCGGCATGGCCGCCGGCATCCTGCCGATGTGGTTGATCAGCAGCGGCAACTTCAACGCCATCTCGGGCATGAGCGCCATCCTCGGCGTGCTGCATTTCGCGCTGGCGATGGTCGAGGCCATCGGTGTGGTGCTGCTGGTGTGGGCACTGGTGCGCCTGCTGCGTAGCCGTACGATTCCGGCCGCCTGAGCGGTAGCGCCGGGCCATGCCCGGCGTATCTGCCCCTTGGAGGCTCCGGCTAACGGACCGCGACCGCCAGCGGGCGTCGTCGCTGGCCCATTCAGGCTGCCAGCGGCGGTGAACGTAGCCGGCCATGCGACAATGACCGGCCTGATCCAGCCACGGTAATCCCCGGCGTGACCGAAACCGTCGCCGCTCCGCGCACGCTTGATGACCCCTTGAAGGATGCGATCCGCAAGGCGTACACGACGCTGCAGGCCAATACTCCCGGCTTCTCCACCCGCCGCTCGCAGAGCCAGATGATCGGCGTGGTGTCGCGTGCGTTGTCGAAAAGTGGCGGCGTCGGCGTGGTCGAGGCGCCTACCGGCGTCGGCAAGAGCCTGGGCTACCTCACCGCGGGTGTACCGATCGCGCTGGCCAGCAAGAAGAAGCTGGTGATCAGTACCGGCACCGTGGCCCTGCAGTCGCAGCTGGTCGAGCGCGACATTCCGAATTTCCTGAAAGCCACCGGCCTGGAAGCGACCGTGGCCCTTGCCAAGGGTCGCACCCGCTACCTGTGCACACGCAACGCCGCCGAGGCGCAGGGCGAGGGCTCGCAGGGCGGCATGTTCGAGGACGACGCGCCCTTGTTCGACCGGCCGCTGGCACCGATCGAGATGGACATCGCCAAACGCCTGACCGATGCCTTCACTGGCGGCAGTTGGGATGGCGACATCGACAACGCACCGGAGACCATCAGCCCTGGCCTGCGCAGCCGCATCACCACGCCGGCTTCAGGCTGCGCCGGCCGCCGCTGTGCCTATTCGGCACAGTGCGCGGTGCTGCGTTCGCGCACCACGGTGCGCGATGCGCAGATCGTGGTCACCAACCATGCGCTGCTGTTGTCAGCGCTGTCGATTGGCGACAGCGACAACGGCCAGCCGCTGATCGCAGCACCGTCGGACATGCTGCTGGTGCTGGATGAAGGCCATCACATCGGCAACGTGGCGATCGATCAGGGCGCGGCCAGCCTGGCGCTGGATGAAATGGCCAAGCGCACCGGCCGCCTGCAGATCCTGATTGCCGGCGCCTACCGCGCGGTCGACAAGGACCGCCTCGGCAACCTGCTGCCGAACGAAGCGATCGACATCGCCAGCAACGTGGCCAAGCAGCTGCGTGCGTTCCGCGACCATGTTGAACGGGTGTGGATGCCGGCGCCGGCCGACGAAGAGCCGATGTGGCGCGCCGCCAACGGCCGCCTGCCGGAGGCCTGGCGCGAGCCGATCGAAGCACTGGCCGACGACACCCGCAGCCTCTACAACTGGGCGCATGCCGCCACCGCGCAGGTGGCCAAGGGCAAGCCGGACGATGCCGCGCGCGAGCGCCTGCAGCGCAACCTGGGCATGGCGCTGGAGATGATCGAACAGCAGTACAACCTGTGGCAGGCCTGGCGCCGCGAGGACAAGGACGGCGCGCCGCCGATGGCACGCTGGGTCACTGCTACCCGCGATGGCGATCTTGTGCTGCACGGTTCGCCGGTATCGGCCGCGCACGTGCTGCGCAAGCTGCTGTGGGATGAAGTGGACTCGGTGGTGATGACCTCGGCGACGCTGACCGGCGGCGGTGACTTCCAGTCACTGGCGATCGACAACGGCATTCCCGAAGAGGCCGAGATGGTCTCGCTGTCCTCGCCGTTCGACCTGCCCAACCAGGCCGAGCTGATCGTGCCGAAATTCCCGGTCACGCCTGATGACCGCGAAGGCCATCCGCGCGAAGTGGCGCGCTATCTCGACACCGAACTGGACTGGGCCAAAGGCTCGATGGTGCTGTTCACCTCGCGCTGGAAGATGGAGAAGGTGGCCGGGCTGATGTCGGCCGCGCGCCGCAAGCAGGTGCTGGTGCAGGGCGAGATGTCCAAGACCCGCCTGATCGACGAGCATCTGCGCCGCGTGGCCGCGGGTGAAGGCTCGGTGCTGTTCGGCCTGAACTCGTTCGGCGAGGGCCTGGACCTGCCCGGCGAAGCCTGCACTACCGTGGTGATCACCCAGGTGCCGTTCGCGGTGCCGACCGACCCGCAGACCGCCACCCTCAGTGAGTGGTTCGAAGGGCGCGGGCTCAATGCCTTCAACCTGATCGCCATTCCGCATGCGCTGCGTACGCTCACCCAGTTCGCCGGCCGCCTGATCCGCACCTCCACCGACACCGGCCGCGTGGTCATCCTTGATTCGCGGCTGCTGACCCGCCGCTACGGCAAGCGCATCATCGACGCGCTGCCGCCGTTCAAGCGCGTGATCGGCTGACCCGGGGTCGGATCCCTTCCGCAGGAAGGGCTCTGACCCCACCACGTACTCTGTCGCTCAACCGCCCTACGGATTCCGGCAGGCCTGGTTGCCCATCGCATTGTGGTAATCGCGATCAAAGCAGCGCAGGAAGCCATCGAGCACGTCCAGGTTGGGTGGCCACGGCACATCCACCTTCTGCCCGCCGGCGGTCGTGAAGTGATAACGCCCATCCTTCAGCGCCCTGGCAATCTGCTCCGGCGCAGGAATCGCAATCAACCTTGCACGCGCTTTCTCCAGCGCCGCACGATCGCGCTGCAGGAAGGCGATCGTGCCGTCCACGTAGGCGTTCCAGTAACCGGGGTCGGTGTCGGTGGGCTTGTAGGTGCGCTGCATCAGCGCCACCGCCTGCGGGTACTGCCCCGCCTCCGCACGCATCTGGCCTTCATGCCACAGAATCAGGGTGTTGCCTGCAGCCTTGGGCAACGCAGCATAGGCGGCGAGCAGATCAGCGGCTTCGCGGTGGCAGCCGCGGTCGGCCACCGTGCGCCAGCCGCCTTCCAGGTCCTGATCGAACGCATCCGGTTCCATCGCCAGCATCGCTGCACGGTCGTAGCTGCAGCCGGGGGCTTTGGGCGGTTCGGCTGACGTGCCCAAGGCAGCGGCCAGGGCAAGCGAAAGCAACATCATCGCAACCTCCGTGTTGGTGACTTCCTGGACCACCATAACGGATCAGGATGGGTAGTGCCGGCCGCTGGCCGGCAGCCTCATCGATGTGGGCCGTCGCGGTACAGATGCCGGCCAGCGGCCGGCACTACCGTATGGCGGTCAATCGCCCAGCAGCGCGGTGTTGCGTACGGCGCCCTTGTCGGCGCTGGTGGCCAGCAGCGCGTAGGCCTTCAGTGCGCTGGTGACCCTGCGCGGGCGCGGCGCACGCGGTTTCCAGCCGCGTGCATCGGCGTCGGCGCGGCGCTGG
Organism: Stenotrophomonas maltophilia; assembly: GCF_004684085.1. Taxonomy (GTDB): domain Bacteria; phylum Pseudomonadota; class Gammaproteobacteria; order Xanthomonadales; family Xanthomonadaceae; genus Stenotrophomonas; species Stenotrophomonas maltophilia_AS. The sequence continues at coordinate 4,744 of NZ_SRHZ01000089.1, read as the reverse complement.
GCCAGGGTGGCCTCATCCAGCAGCAGATCGATGCGGCGAGCGGGGATGTCGATGCGGATGCGGTCGCCATCTTCCACCAGACCGATCGTGCCGCCGCTGGCGGCTTCCGGCGAGACGTGGCCGATCGACAGGCCCGAGGTGCCGCCGGAGAAGCGGCCGTCGGTCAGCAGCGCGCACTGCTTGCCCAATCCCTTCGACTTCAGATAGCTGGTCGGGTAGAGCATTTCCTGCATGCCCGGGCCGCCCTTCGGGCCTTCGTAGCGGATGACCACCACGTCGCCGGCTTTCACTTCGTCGGCGAGAATGCCGGCGACGGCCGCGTCCTGGCTCTCGAACACGCGCGCGCTGCCTTCGAACACGTGGATGGATTCGTCCACGCCGGCGGTCTTCACCACGCAGCCGTCCACCGCCAGGTTGCCGCGCAGCACGGCCAGGCCGCCTTCGGCCGAGTAGGCGTGCTCCACGCTGCGGATGCAGCCTTCGGCGCGGTCCACGTCCAGGGTCGGCCAGCGCGTGGCCTGGCTGAAGGCCACCTGGGTAGGGATGCCGGCCGGACCGGCACGGAAGAAGTCCTGCACGCTCGATTCGCTGCTGACCGCCACGTCCCAGCGCTCGATGGCATCGGCCAAGGTGCGGCTGTGCACGGTCGGCACGGTGGTATCCAGCAGGCCGCCACGCGCCAGTTCGCCGAGGATGCCGTACACACCGCCCGCGCGGTGCACGTCTTCCATGTGGTACTTGGGTGTGTTCGGCGCCACCTTGCACAGCTGCGGCACGCGCCGCGACAGTGCATCGATGTGGGTCAGATCGAAGTCCACCTCTGCCTCCTGCGCGGCGGCCAGCAGGTGCAGGATGGTGTTGGTGGAGCCGCCCATGGCGATGTCCAGGGTCATGGCGTTGGCGAACGCGGCCTGGGTGGCGATGCCGCGCGGCAGCGCAGCCGGGTCTTCGCCGCCGTACCAGCGGTGGCAGAGTTCGACGATCAGGCGGCCGGCGCGCAGGAACAGCTGCTCGCGGTCGGCGTGGGTGGCCAGGGTCGAGCCGTTGCCGGGCAGCGACAGGCCCAGCGCTTCGGTCAGGCAGTTCATCGAGTTGGCGGTGAACATGCCCGAGCAGGACCCGCAGGTCGGGCAGGCGCTGCGCTCGAACTCGGCGACCTTTTCGTCGCTGGCGCTTTCATCGGCGGCGATGACCATCGCATCGACCAGGTCCAGCTTGTGCTCGGACAGCCTCGTCTTGCCGGCTTCCATCGGGCCGCCGGAGACGAATACCACCGGAATGTTGAGGCGCAGCGCGGCCATCAGCATGCCGGGGGTGATCTTGTCGCAGTTGCTGATGCAGACCAGCGCATCGGCGCAGTGCGCGTTGGCCATGTATTCGACCGAGTCGGCGATGATCTCGCGGCTGGGCAGCGAATACAGCATGCCGTCGTGGCCCATGGCGATGCCGTCGTCCACGGCGATGGTGTTGAATTCCTTGGCGACGCCGCCGACCTTTTCGATCTCGCGCGCGACCAGCTGCCCAAGGTCCTTCAGGTGCACGTGGCCGGGCACGAACTGGGTGAAGGAGTTGGCGATGGCGATGATCGGCTTGTGGAAGTCGCCGTCCTTCATGCCGGTGGCACGCCACAGGGCGCGGGCGCCAGCCATGTTGCGGCCGGCGGTGGAGGTGCGGGAGCGGTATTCAGGCATGGCTGGCGGAACGGGCGGGCCGTACAACGTGGGGGTCCGCCGATCATGGACAATTTTTTCGGTTGCTGCTGCAACCACCGGATGTGGCCCGGCCGGGCTTGCAGCCCTGCACCCGCGGTAGTGCCGGCCGCTGGCCGGCAACCTCAACAGCAACAGCTGGGCCATCCGTGGGATGGCGGGGTGGGTCCGGCTGCGGGGGACGGCGCAAGTACGTCCATGTAGCCTCGGTCGCGCCATTCATGGCGCTCACGCCCCCGCAACCGGACCCACCCCGCCTTCGACAGTGTCCTGCGATCTGTCGGGGCCGGCGTTCTGCGTTGCTCTTGGTAGGTGTCGACCTTGGTCGACACGGTAATCCACGCCATGCGTGGATGATGGGGAACGACGAAAATGAAAGTCCGTTCATCTTTCGGACTTTGCCGATTCCGGTTGCTGGTCAGGATTTGGCATCATTGGGGCATTGATCCGTCGACAGGGCATGAGGCCATGAAACGTTCCCGCACCACCGCGCTGCTGCTGATGAGCGCTGCGCCGCTGCTGTTCACCGCCTGCCAGAAGGAGCCGGAGGTGAAGGTGCAGGAAGGCCTGTACACCTCGGTGGAGTCGTGCACCGAGGCCACCGGCGATCCGTCGTCGTGCCGCAATGCCTTCGCCGAAGCGCAGAAGCAGGCCGCCGATGCGGCGCCGAAGTACGCCAGCAAGGAAGCCTGCGAGAAGGACTACAAGCCCGAACAGTGCGTGCAGCAGCACACCTCGGCCGGTACCTCGTTCATCGGACCGATGATGATGGGCTTCTTCATGTCGCAGATGCTGAGCAACCGCGGCGGCCTGGCCCCGCAGGCGCCGGCGGCGTCGCCGGCCTACCAGGACAAGAGCGCCGGCTGGGCGCGCCCGGCACCGGGCGGCAGCGGCGGCCTCAACACCGCCAGCGGCATCGGCGCCGGCAAGGCTGGCCTGGCCCCGGTCACCAGCGAGCCGAACCGTGCGGTCACCGCCAGCCGTGGTGGCTTCGGCAACACCAGCGCACGCCGCAGCACCAGCGGCAGCTACGGCGGCTGATCGACCCATGCAACGTATCCGTATTGCCGAGCGTGCCCAGTGGCGGGCACGCGCGGAGGAGGCCGGTTTCCGCTTCCACACCATCGACGGCCAGCCGTACTGGGATGAAAGCGCGTACTACGCGTTCACCCTGCGCCAGATCGAACAGGACATCGAAGACCCCAGCGCCGAGCTGCACCAGATGGCGCTGGACCTGGTCGGCGATGTCATCGCCAGTGAGCGGCTGATGGACCAGCTGGCGATTCCGTCGCATTACCGCGACTGGATCGCCGACAGCTGGCGCCAACGCCAGCCACATCTGTACGGGCGCCTGGACCTGGCCTATGACGGCACCGGTCCGGCCAAGCTGTACGAACTGAACTACGACACGCCGACCTCGCTGTTCGAAGCCAGCTTCTTCCAGTGGCAGTGGCTGGAAGACCAGCGCAATGCAGGTCGCCTGCCGCAGCATGCCGACCAGTTCAACGCGATCCACGAAGCGCTGGTTGAACGCTTCGGCGAACTGGCCACGCAGTTGCCGCCGCCGCTGTATTTCAGTGCCGTGGGCAGCTCCGAAGAAGACCGCGGCACTGTCGACTACCTGCGCGACTGCGCCTCGCAGGCCGGCCTGCATGGGCAGGCTATCGCCGTCGAAGACATCGGTCTGTCCGCGGATGGCCGTTTCACCGCGCTGGACGATTCGGTGATCGGCACGCTGTTCAAGCTGTATCCGCTGGAAGACCTGATGGCCGAAGAGTTCGGCCGCGCGCTGCCCGGTTCGGGCGTACAGCTGCTGGAACCGGCCTGGAAGGCGGTGCTCAGCAACAAGGGCATCCTGCCGCTGCTGTGGCAGCGCAACGTGGGCCATCCGAACCTGCTGGAAGCGCACTTCGACGACGGCAGCGCGCTGGCCTCGGGCTGGGTGCGCAAGCCGCTGTTCTCGCGCGAAGGTGCCAACATCGAGATGCACCTGGCCGATGGCAGCACCCAGCGCAGCGACGGTCCCTACGACGGCCCGGCGATCATCCAGCGCGCCCATCCACTGACCCGCTTCGAAGGCGGCTATCCGCTGATCGGCAGCTGGGTGGTGGGTGACCACGCCTGCGGCATCGGCATCCGCGAGGACGACAGCGCAATCACCCGCGACAGCGCGCGCTTCGTGCCGCACGCGATCGTCGATGAGGCGCCGACGCGGATCTACGTCTGATGGCGGTGCGGCGCAACCGCGACCTGCGGCCTGCGCCACTGCCGGGTCGGCATCTGGATGACGGCCACGCCCTGTGGCGTTATTCGGACCGGATCGCGGTGCGCTGCCATCGCTGCGATACGCCCGGCTGGGTGGCGGGGACGTCGGAATCGCGACGTTTCCGCTGCCTGGGCTGTAGCGCATCCCTCGACAGTGGATGCGGCTGTGGTTGCTGTGTTGCGGGCGACTGGGTCGGACCGGTGCGTTACAGGGGCTATCGTCCCTGCGGATACTGCGGACACAAATGGGTAAGCGCTGAACTGCACCGCGCACGTGCAACGTCTCCATTGCGCACCTTGGCTGCAGACTGCAGTGAATGTGGACGCAGCAGCGAGGTGGAGGTCACGCTGTCGCGGTGGTGTGGCAATGAGGCGATCGACCCGCACTTCGGCCTGCCGCTGCGGTTGGTCGAAAAGACCGCCGCCGGCGTGCTGTGGGCCTACAACGAGGCCCACCTGCAGGCACTGCACGAGTACGCTGCCGCGCCCCTGCGCGAGCGCGCGGGCGTCACCCATGGCTCGATGTTCTCGCGCCTGCCGCAGTGGATGAAGCTGGCCCGCAATCGGGTGCTGCTGCAGCGTGCGGTGGAGCGGTTGCAGCGTCGGTTGTTGCAGGGGTAGTGCCGGCCGCTGGCCGGCAACCGCCGTTGGTAGATGCCGACCTTGGTCGGCGCTTTGGCATGTGTGCCAACCAAGGTTGGCACCTACCGGGGTAGCGCCGGGCCATGCCCGGCGAGCGCAGCGGTCCGGACAGAGCCGCCGGGCATGGC
>NZ_SRHZ01000088.1 GCF_004684085.1 Stenotrophomonas maltophilia | reverse complement strand
ATGGCCCGGCGCTACCGATCAGAGCAGACCTTCGCGCTTCACTGCCAGGTAGCGCTCCACCAGCGCGCCGGGCAGGGCATCGGCGGTCACGTCCAGCACCATCACCTTTTCGCTACGCAGCGCGTCATGCGCCTGCGCGCGCTGCTGCAGGTACAGCGCGGCGGCACCGGCCTGCGCGGCGTCCTCGACCGTATGCACCTCGCCCTCCAGCGCGGCATCCAGCTCGCGCTCGCGCAGGCTGGCCACGCACACCAGGTGGCGGCGCTGCAGCAGGCGCACGGCAGCAAGCAGGTCTTCGATGTCTTCATCGCGCACGTTGCTGACCAGCATCACCAGCGCGCGTCGACGCTGGCGCAGTGATACTTCGGTGGCGGCGGCCAGGTAATCGGTGGCCACGGCCTGCGGCTGCAGGTCGTAGCTGGCGCGCAACAGGTGCTGCACCGTGCCCATGCCGCGTTGCGGTGCCACCCAGCGGCGCTCGCCGCCCACCGCGAACAGGCCGGCGGCATCGCCCTGGCGCAGCGCCAGGTAAGCCACCACCAGCGAGGCGTTCAATGCGTGGTCGAAGTGCGAGAGTCCGCCTTCGCTGGCCAGCATGCGCCGGCCACTGTCGAGCATCAGCAGCAACTGCTGGTTCTTCTCGTCCTGGTACTCGCGCGAGATCAGCTTGCGCGCACGCGCGGTGGCCTTCCAGTCGAGCTGGCGCAGGCTGTCGCCGATGCGGTACTCGCGCATCTGGTGGAAGTCGGTGCCTTCACCACGGCGGCGCTTCACGTGCGCACCGACCAGCCGCGAAGCCTGGTCGGCACTGAACAATGCGAAGCGGGTGAGCGGCACGAAGTTCGGATAGACCCGCACGTCCAGCGCGGGGGGCAGGGTGCGTTGCTGCCACCACAGGCGCCACGGCGAGCGCATGCGCAGGTGCACGCCCTCGAAGCGGAAATGCCCGCGCTGCAGCGGCTGCAGATGGTAGTGCAGGGTGGCAGCGGTGCCCGCCCGCAGGCGCACGCGCTGCGGCAGCGATTCCAGCGGCCAGCCGCCGGGTACCAGATCGAACACCTGCACCGTCATCGATGCGTCCGCCTGCAGGCGCAGTGCGGCTTCGCGGCGCACGCCCAATGCCAGCGCTTCGGGCAGTTCGCGTTGCACCTGCGGCGACGGACGTCGCGACTGTCGCCAGAGATCCATCAGCGCCGCCACGGCGATCGCCAGCGCCGCCAGCGCCCAGCTCCAGCGCGGCAGCAACCCGCCCAGCACCAGGCCGCCCAGGGCCGCCCAGGCCAGCAGCAGCGCCAGCAGCAGCGGGGCCGGCCTCATCGGCGCGGCGCTTCCACCTTGGCCAGCAGCGCGCCCAGCACGTCATCGGCGTCCTGGCCTTCGATCTGCAGTTCCGGAGCCAGCGCGATGCGGTGGCGCAGCGCCGGGCGTGCGATGTCGCGCACATCATCCGGAGTGACGAAATCACGACCGGCCAGCACCGCCTGTGCACGCGAGGCACGCACCAGCGCGATGCTGCCACGCGGGCCGGCACCGACCGCGATGCCCGGCCACTGCCGGGTAGCCGCGACGATGCGTACCGCGTAGTCGATCACTTCGTCATCGACGGTGATCGCCGCGGTGGCGCGCTGCAGTTCCAGCAGCTCACCGGCGCCGAGCACGCGCGGCACCTGGCTCAGGTCGAAATCGCTGGCGGCACGGCCGCTGGTGATCGCGGTCACCATGCGCTTCTCGTCCTCCAGCTGCGGGTAGTCGATCAGCACCTTCAGCAGGAAGCGGTCCAGCTGTGCCTCCGGCAGCGGATAGGTACCTTCCTGCTCCAGCGGATTCTGCGTGGCCAACGCCATGAACGGCGGCGCCAGGGTGAAGGCCTTGCCTTCGATGGTCACCTGGCCTTCCTGCATCACTTCCAGCAGCGCCGACTGGGTCTTGGCCGGGGCACGGTTGATCTCGTCGGCCAGCAGCAGGTTGGTGAACACCGGGCCACGGCGGATCTTGAAGCTCTCGCTCTTCGGGTCGTACACCGCATGGCCACTGACGTCGCTGGGCATCAGGTCGGGGGTGAACTGCACGCGGCCGTAGTCCAGTTCCAGGGCCTGTGCGAGTGCGCGCACCAGCAGGGTCTTGCCCAGCCCGGGCACGCCTTCGATCAGCACGTGGCCACCAGCCAGCAGGGCCACCAGGATCTGGTCAAGCACATCGGCCTGGCCGATGAAGGCGTGGCCGATGGCATCGCGGATGGCGTCGACGCGTTCGATCAGGCGGGCGTTGGTGGCCGCCGGCAGCTCGGGGACTTCGGTCATAGCAGGGATCTCATCTGGAGCAGCAAGCGGATGCGCTCGCGCAGGGCGGAGGAATCATGCGGCGGAGGTGGCGTGAGCGCGCTGGCGACGCGGCCTTGCGGCCACTTCAGCAGCTCGGCGATGGCCTGATCGCGTGGCGCGCCATCAAGTGCGGCGGCGACCGGCGCACGCAGCCGCAGGCGATGCAGGAACAGGGCGAGTACGGCCTCGTACAGGCGCGCACCGTGGCCGAAGCGCAGCAGCAGCTCGCCGCTGGCGCGCACGTGTTCCAGCAGCGAGCGGCGTTCCAGCACCGGCGACGGCAAGCGGCTGCCGAAGCGCTGCGAGCGACCCCACAACCAGCTCAGCAGGGCCAGCAGCAGCGGTGCCCACAACGGCCAGCCCTGATAGAACATGCGCGACCACAGCGACGGCGGGCGGCTGGCGTAGACCAGCCAGATCGCACCCATGCCGTAGTTCGGATCGAGCAGGTAGCGGGTCAGATCGCGGTGAGCAGGATCGTGCAGGCCATCGCTGGCCTTGCCGACGGCGGCAGCGAGTTGTGCTGCTGGCGAGTCGACTTCACTGCGCATGAATTCCATGTCGGCCAGCACGCTCACCTTGCCCTGGCCATGGCGCAGGCGCGCAAACACCAGGTCGCGATCACTGCCCCAGCGGCGTTCAACCTGCGTACGGGCGGTGAAACCAAGCGTGAAGCGGCGGCCACCGCAGAATTCGCTGTGACCGGTGTCGTCGTCGATATGAAGCGGCTGGCAGTCGCTGCGCTGGAACAGGCTGTCCACGCCCAGCTGGTCCAGCAGCGGCCCCTGCGTGCTGCTGGCATCGTCCTCGGCCGGCGGCGGGGTGCGCACCAGCAGGTGGCCGCCCTGGTCGACCCAGTCCAACAGCCGCTTCACAGCGGGTGCCGGCAGTTCGCTGCTGTCCTGCAGCAGCACCACCGTGTCATGGCGCCCCAGCATCATCTGCTGCAGTTCCAGACGCGGCCGTGAGTGCACCTCGATGCCATCGGCGCGCAGCGCCTGCCCGAGCACGTACAGCGGGTTGTAGGCGGCCTCGCCCTGCGGCGGCAGGCGCACGGTTTCGGTCACGCGTTCATGTGTACGAAGGTAGAGGATGGTCAGCGGCACGCCGAACAGCACCAATGCGCCGAGCAGCAGCGACCAGAACATGCGCGGACTCATGCCTGCCACCCATACTGCTGGCGCAGGGTACCGGCCAATGCATCGAAATCGGCACGGCTGGGCAGGCGGCCACCGTAGGCGGCGTACTGCCACATGCGCACGATGCGCGCGAACAGGTCACGGTCGCTGGCCTCGGGCATGCGCCGCGAGGCGCGCAGGCATTGCGCTTCGGTAGCGCCGGGTGGCAGTGCGATGCCACTGCGCTCGCCGACGGTACGCACGCTGGCACGGTACAGCAGCGCCAGCGCCTGGCGCGGCCGGCCCTGGTCCCACAACAGGCCGGCCTGGGTGGCCACGTCCGGCGGCAGCACCGCCGGCAGTTCCACCTGTTCCTCCAGCACCTGTGGTGCGGCCTCGGCCTTGCGCCGGCCACTGCCGCGCAGCCACGGCAGCCACAGCCGTGCGGTCAGCAGCAGCACCAGCAGCAGGATGCCGAGCAGGCCCCACAGGCCCCATTCGGCCAACCGTGCCAGCCAGGCGATGCCGTCCTTGCGCGGCTTGCGCTCGCCCTTGTTGTTGCTGTCGCTTTGCAGCGCCTTGTCTTCCTTCTTCTTTTCCTCGGCCTGTTCGATCGGCTTCCAGCGGGTGACCTGGCGGGTCGGGCGCTGCAGCGGATCCTCATAGGCACGGTTCACCGCCTGGCGGAAGCCGTCGGTGTCCACCGGCGAGGTGCCGAAAATCATTGCCGGCGTGTTGGTGGGGTCGTTTGCCGCAGTGGCCGTTTCCCCCGCGCTGTCCTCATCCTCGTCGGCATCGTGGGCTTCGTCGGTGATCGTCTGCGGGTCCTGCGCATGCACCTGGGGCGAAACCAGTGGCAGTGCCAGGCACAGCAGCAGCGCCAGCGTCGATGCCGCTGGCAGCAGGCGATCGCGCAGGCGGCGCAGGGCGATTTCCACGTCCCATGCTTCCATCTGCGTACGCCGGTTCAGGTACAGGCCGAAGCCGGCACCGATGAAGAACGGGCCAATCAGCACCGACGCCAGCCAGCACGCCAGGTTGAAGCCCAGGCGTGCCCATGCCGGGGTGTCCTGGCCGATCATGTCCCACGCTGCGCGCCACGATTCGGACATCAGCTCCAGCGGCATGAACATGAACACCGCGCCGATCGCACCCGATACCAGCGCCGCTTCGAATGCCATGCAGGCCAGGGTCAACACCATTGCCGCGCCTGCGGCACCGGCCGCCACCGCGCGGCGGCGTGGACCGCGCTGGTCAGGCGAATTGCCTTCCAGCAGGTTCACCGGCAGGCACAGGCTGCGCAGCACGCTGAAGCGGCGCCAGCCGAGGTAACCCCAGAAGCCGGTGTTGCCCCAGTGACGTTGCGCGCGCAGCGCTGCCAGCGTGCCGACCGGTTCGCCGAAGATGCCGCGCGACAGCACATACAGCGGCGCACGTTCGAACAGCGGTTTGCACCACCACATCGCCAGCCAGGCCCAGCCGAAGGCATCGAGCCACCAGCCCAGTGCGTTGAAGATCAAGAACAGCGGCGCGCTGGCCAGCAGCCAGCTGCCCCACGCCGCACGTGCGTGGCGGCGGGCGAGGGCGTTGCCCAGCTCCATGGCTTCCCAGCCGCTGCGCGCGCGCAGCACCACGTCCAGGTGGTCAATGCGCATCGCCGCCTCCGCGTCCGCCGCGCCACAGCCACAGCAGCACGCCGGCCCACAGCACGCCGGCCACGCTGAACTTGCCCCACGCAGGTATTTCGGCGATCGACGACCAGAAGGCTTCGATGAAAGCGGCTACCAGCAGCATGAACGCTGCACCCAGGCACAGCCGGGCACCGATGCGGCCGCCCTCGACCAGCGCATCCAGGCGGCTGCGCCGGCCCGGTGCCAGCAGCTTCATGCCCAGCTGCAGGCCGGCACCACCGGCGATCACGATTGCGGTCAGCTCGAACGCACCGTGGCCGACCACGAAGCGCCAGAACGGTCCGCCGTGGCCGATGTGCTGCAGGTGCCCTGCCACCGAACCGATGGTCACACCGTTGAACAGCAGCACCAGCAGCGTGCCCAGCCCGGCCAGCAGGCCGCTGGCGAAGGTGCGCAGGGCGATGCTGATGTTGTTCATGATGTAGTGGCCGAACATCATCCAGTCGGTGCCGCTGTCACGGCCCAGGCGTTCTGCGGCCGGGTCGTACATGCGTTCCATTGCGGCGATCTGGCGGTTGTCCATCAGCATGTGGATCAGGTCCGGGTAGACCTGCGCCAGCACGAAGCAGGCCACCGCCGGCAGCGCGAACATCGCCAGCGCCGCCCACATGCTGCGTGCCTGGTTGCGCACCAGCAGCGGGAAGTCGGCCACCAGGAACTCCAGGGCCCCGCGCCAGCGCGTCGGCGGCGTGCGGTACAGCACGCTGTGGCCCCGCTGCATCAACTGCTGCAGGCGCTGCACCAGCTGTGGGCTGTAGCCGCGCTCACGGGCCAGCGCCAGCTGCTGGCACAGGCGTCGGTAGCGCTGCGGAAAGGCGGTGTCGTCCAGCGGGAGGCCGCTGGCCTTCCGGCGCGTACGGCGCGACACGCCAGCGCGCAGCAGCAACCACTGTTCCAGGTCCTGCCATTCCTGCTGGTAGCGGGCGACGAACTGTTCCTGCTTCATCGCCGCCCCAGCAGCCAGTTGGCCATCGCGTACAGGCGCAGCACACCGATCTGCCCGTGGGTACCGGTCAGCGGTTCGACGATGCCGGCCAGCTCCTGCTGGCGTGCCGGTGACAGCCGCGGTGCGCGCTCGGCGAAAGCCATCAGCGCAGCCTGCTCTTCCGGCCGCAACGGTTGCGGCGGGGCCAGCACGCTGTCGATGGTGGGTGGAGGCGGCAGGTACAGTGCGGGCGCATGCACCACTACGGTGCCGGCCACCAGGTCGCCCAGGCGGCGGCCATGCGGATCGAACAGGCTGCTGACCAGGCCCACTGCATAGCCGAACGGCAGCATGTCCACGGTGCGCAGCAGGTTGCGGGTGATCGCCGCCATCCAGCCCACCGGTGCACCATCACGCGACAGCACGCGCAGCCCCAGTGCACGCTTGCCCAGGGTGCGACCCCACAGCGCTTCGCAGATGATCGGGTAGAGCCAGTAGACCAGGAACATCAGGACCAGGTAGAGACCGGAACCGAATTTGTCCAGCAGCGCCAGCGGAATGGACATCAGCACCAGCACCGCGATGCGCACGCCGAGATCAACCAGCCAGGCCATCGCCCGCGGCAGCGGGCCGGCCGCCGGCAACTGCAGCAGCACACCTTCCGGCGTCACCACCTCGCGGTAGGTATCGAGCATCGGTGCGGCCATCAGCGCGATGGCCTTCGTTGTGGGCACCGGAGTCCTCTCCGGCAGGCAGCCACAGGCATGGGGGTCTCGACAGGTCCTGGTCGGGCCCAGACTTTAGCAGAGCCGCAGGGCGGCGTTGGCTGCTCAGCCGCGGTATTCGTCCTTCAGCCGCACGTAGTGGTCGGCCGAGTAGTGCAGCGACTCGATTTCCTTGTCGCTCAGTGTCCGCGCCGGCCGCGCCGGGTTGCCCACCCACAGCTCGCCTTCGCCGACCACCTTGCCCGGGCCGATCACTGCACCGGCACCGACAAAGCCGTGGCGCTCCACGCGGGCACCGTCGAGGATGCAGGCGCCCATGCCGATCAGGCTGTAATCGCCGATCGTGCAGGCATGGATGATGCAGCCATGGCCGACCGTCACGCCCTCGCCGATCAGGGTCGGGTAGCCGGCCTTGTTGTACGGGCTGTGGTGGCTGACGTGGATGATGGTACCGTCCTGCACGTTGGTGCGCGCGCCGATGCGCACATGATTGACATCACCACGGATGACCGTGCCCGGCCACACCGACACGTCGTCGCCCAGTTCCACGTCACCGATGAGGGTACAGGCCGGATCGATGTACACGCGCTCGCCGAGGACGGGCATCTTGTCGCGGAAGGGGCGCAGCGGGTTCATCGGTGTCTCCGGAAATCAGGGCGTTTGCGACGATGATACCTGCGTGGCGAGTGGCCATCGCGACGGTAGCGCCGGGCCATCCCGGCGAACGCGATCACGGCTCGTAGCTGTAACCCATGCCGTACACCGAACGGATCGGCTCGCCGTCCATGCCGGCGTCGGCCAGCTTGCGGCGCAGGTTGCGCACGTGGCTGTCGACGGTGCGGTCGACCACCACGCGATGATCCAGATAGAGGCGGTCGAGCAGCTCATCGCGCGCCCAGATCCGGCCCGGCGTGGCCAGCAGGGTGCGCAGCAAGCGGTACTCCACCGGCGTCAGGTCCAGGCCCTTGCCGTTCCAGGTAGCGCGCGCGGCTGGTTCGTCGATGTGCAGGCCGCCGTTGGTACGCGCCGATGGGTCCGGGCGGTAGCGGCGCAGCACCGCCACCACCCGCGCGACCACCTCGCGCGGACTGAACGGCTTGCAGATGTAGTCGTCGGCACCGATCTCCAGCCCCAGCAGGCGGTCGATCTCTTCTACCCGTGCGGTGACCATGATCACCGGTACGTCGCTGCTGGCGCGCAGTTCGCGGCACAGGTCCACGCCGTCGCGCTGCGGTAGCATCAGGTCCAGCAGCACCAGGTCGGGTTGATAGCGCGCGAACGCGTCGATCACCTGGCCGCCATCGTCCACCCATTCACTGACCATGCCGGCGGCCGCCAGGTAGTCACGCAGGACCGAGGCCAGGCGTGGTTCATCCTCGACGATCAGGATTTTCGCGGGCGTGGCGGGCGACATGCTCATGCAGGCTCCGGCAGGATGATGACCACGCGCAGCCCGCCCAGTGATGAGGGCTCGGCGTGGATGTGGCCGTGGTGGGCGAGGATGATGTTGTGGCTGATGGCCAGGCCCAGGCCGCTGCCGCCGCTGGCCCGGTTGCGCGAGCTTTCCACGCGGTAGAAGCGCTCGAACAGCAGCGCGCACTTGTCGGCCGGCACGCCGGGTGCGGTGTCTTCCACGATCAGCTGTACGCCCGCAGGGACGCGTGAGGCCTGCACGCGCACGCGGCCGCCGGTATGGGTGTAGCGCAGCGCATTTTCCAGCAGGTTGGCCAGGACCTGCTGCAGGCGTCGCTCGTCACCGGACACCTGCAGCGGTGTGGCGGGCAGGTCTTCTTCCAATGCCAGCCCCGCCGTGGTGAAGCGCCCGCGCATGCCATTGAGCTCGCTGCGCAGCAGCGCCACCAGGTCCAGCGGGGCGAAGCGGTAGGCCAGGCCGCCGGACTGGGTCATCGACAGATCGTGCAAATCATCGATCAGTTTGCCCAGCTGGCGGATCTCGCCCTGCAGCGCACCGAGGTTGGCGCGGTCCAGCGGGCGGATACCATCCTCGATCGCCTCGAGCTCGGCGCGCACCACCGCCAGCGGCGTACGTAGTTCGTGCGAGATGTCGGCGATGAAGGCGCGGCGGTTGCGCTCGGTATCGTCCAGCGCCTGTGCCATCCGGTTGAAGTCATTGACCAGTGCGTCCAGCTCATCGTCGCTGGTGCGTTCGATGCGGGTGGCGTAGTCGCCGGCAGCGAGCCGATGGGTGGCCGCGGCCAGCTTGGCCAGGCGCTGGCGCAGCGCGCGTGACACCAGCCAGGCCAGCAACACCGTCACCAGCAGCAGTGAGATGCCAATCACCCACCAGGCGCGCATCTGGGTGTTGTAGAAATTCAGATCGTTGGTGGCGATGACGGTCTGGAACGGCACCATGCCCAGCCAGCCGACGGTACTGCCGTCCACCTGCACCGCATGTGGCTCGTCGTCGCTGGTGGCATCGGGGTTGCCGGCCACGAACCGGTGCTGCGCATCGAACAGGCCCAGCCGCGAGGGCACGCCGGTCTGGTCGGACAGCGGCGGCACCGGTCCTTCGTGCCCATGTGCCAGATCCGGGCGCAGCAGCCGTGCCCAGCGGTCACCGTCACCGCGCAGATGCTCCCAGCCACCATGCGCGCTGTACTCGCGCTTCAGGTGTGGCATCAGGCGCTGCATGCGCAGGTCGCCCTGGTCGTTGAGGTAGTCCAGGAAGCCGGTCTGGAACGCCACGCGGCTGGCAATGCCGTTCACTGCCAGCACCAGCAGGCAGGCGGTGAAGATCGCGAGGAAGGTCTTCGCGGTCAGGCCGAATTTGAGTCGAATCTTCGCCATCGCGGGGGCCATTAGCGGCGCATGTGGCGCTGAAAGCAAGCGCCAGCTGAGCCAGTCGCACATTCTCCATATTCTCTGCACAGTTCCACGGCAGCGTGCACGGGTCAACGCAAGGCCCCCACGCCCCCCATGTCACTCCCGCGCCTGCTGTCCCGCTCCCCCCGTCCGCTGTTGTTGCCCCTGCTGCTGGCCTTGTCTGCCTGTTCGGCGGGCAGGACCGAAATGCCGGCCACCCCCGAAGTGGGCGTCATCACTGCCAGCGCGCAGCCGCTGGCGCTGCAGCAGACTCTGCCGGGTCGAGCGGTGCCGTTCGAGGTGTCCGAGGTGCGGCCGCAGATCGGTGGCCTGATCCGCCAGCGGTTGTTCACCGAAGGCCAGCAGGTCAAGGCCGGCCAGTTGCTGTACCAGATCGATCCGGCGCCGTACCAGGCCGCCTTCGATACCGCTCGAGGCCAGTTGGCGCAGGCTGAGGCCACCGTGCTGTCGGCGCAGCCGAAGGCCGAGCGCACACGCACGCTGCTGGGCATGGATGCGGCCAGCAAGCAGGACGCCGACGATGCCACTTCGGCACTGAAGCAGGCGCAGGCCAATGTCATCGCCGCGCGCGCTGCGCTGCAGTCCGCCCGCATCAACCTCGACTACACCCGGGTGGCCGCACCGATCGACGGCCGCATTGGCACCTCCAGCGTTACTGCCGGCGCGCTGGTCGCTGCCGGCCAGGATGCGGCACTGGCGACCATCCAGCGGCTGGACCCGGTCTATCTGGACGTGACCCAGTCCAGTGCGCAGATGCTGGCGCTGCGCAAGCAGCTCGATGCCGGCCTGGTGAAGGCCATCGACGGCAAGGCACAGGTGAAGGTGCTGCTGGAGGACGGCAGCACCTATGCCCATGAAGGCACGCTGGAGTTCGTCGGCAGCGCGGTCGATCCGGGCACCGGCAACGTGGTGCTGCGCGCGGTCATTCCGAATCCGGACGGTCTGCTGCTACCGGGCATGTACCTGAAGGCAGTGCTGCCGATGGCCACCGACGCGCGTGCCCTGCTGGTGCCGCAGAAGGCGGTGCTGCGCAATGAACGCGGCGAGCCGCTGCTGCGCTTGCTCGATGCAAAGGACCACGTGGTCGAACGCCGGGTCAGCACCGGCCAGGTGGTGGGCAACCAGTGGCAGATCACGCAGGGCCTGAAGGCTGGCGAGCGGGTGATCGTCAGCAACGGCAGTGCGGTAGCGCTTGGCCAGCAGGTGAAGGCGGTCGCGGCCGCCACCGCGCAGCTGGCCGCCATGCCGGCGATCGACCCGAACGGCAACACCGACGAAACGTCGCACTGAGGCCACCGCGCATGGTTCGTTTCTTCATCGACCGGCCGATCTTCGCCTGGGTGATCGCCATCGCGGTCAGCCTGCTCGGCCTGCTCGCGATCCTGATCCTGCCGGTGGACCGCTACCCGCAGATCGCCCCGCCCACCATCACCATCCGCGCCACCTACACCGGTGCCTCGTCGCAGACCGTGGAAAACGCGGTCACCCAGGTCATCGAGCAGTCCCAGCAGAGCCTGGACCACCTGATGTACATGACCTCCACCAGCGCTTCCGATGGCTCGGCGCAGGTCAACCTGGTGTTCGCCACCGGCACCAACCCGGATACCGCACAGGTACAGGTGCAGAACCAGCTGCAGGCCGCCATGGCCACGCTGCCGCAGGCGGTGCAGCAGAACGGCCTGACCATCACCAAGTCCAGTGGTTCGATCTTCGAAGTGCTGTCGTTCACCAGCGAAGACGGCAGCATGGACAACTTCGATGTCGCCAATTTCATGGAAGCGCGCATCGACGACCAGATCAGCCGTGTCAGTGGCGTCGGCAACATCCAGCCGATCGGCCAGGAATACGCCATGCGTATCTGGCTGGACCCGGAAAAGATGCGCCAGTACGCACTGATGCCGTCGGACATCGAGACCGCACTGCAGGCGCAGAACACCGATGTGTCGGCCGGTGAGCTGGGGGGCCAGCCGGCGCTGAAGGGCCAGCAGCTGGATGCGACGGTGACCGCGCGCAGCCGCCTGCACACGCCCGAGCAGTTCGCGCAGGTGGTGCTCAAGGCCGATGTCAACGGCAGCGTGGTGCACCTGGGTGACGTGGCGACGATCGGCCTGGGGCCGGAGAGCTACGACAGCATCAGCACCTTCAACGGCAAGCCGTCGGCCTCGCTGGGCATTGAACTCAATGCCGGTGCGAACGCGATCGCCGTCTCCAACGCCATCGATGCACGGCTGCAGCAGCTGCAGAAGTACTGGCCGCACGGCTACACCGCCCACGTGGCCTTCACCACCACGCCGTTCGTGACCATCTCGCTGAAGGAAGTGGTGATCACCCTGATCGAGGCGATCGCGCTGGTCGTGCTGGTGATGTACCTGTTCCTGCAGAACTGGCGGGCCACGCTGATCCCGACCATCGCGGTGCCGGTGGTGCTGCTGGGCACGTTCGGCGTGCTGGCCGCGTTTGGCTATTCAATCAACACCCTGACCATGTTCGCGCTGGTGCTGGCCATCGGCCTGCTGGTGGACGATGCCATCGTGGTGGTGGAGAACGTGGAGCGGGTGATGACCTTCGAAGGGCTGGCACCGAAGCCGGCCACGCTGAAGGCGATGGGCCAGATCACCGGCGCGCTGGTCGGCATCGTGCTGGTGCTGACCGCGGTGTTCCTGCCGATGGCGTTCTTCAGCGGCGTCACCGGCGTGATCTATCGTCAGTTCTCGGTGACGATCGCCGCGGCGATGATCCTGTCGGTGCTGGTGGCGATGACCATCACTCCGGCGCTGTGCGGCAGCATCCTGCATCAGATTCCCAAGGGTGGCCATCCGCATGGCGACCGCGGCGACGAGACGAGCCTGCTGGGCAAGTTCTTCATCTGGTTCAACCACCGCTTCGAGCGCATCTCCAACGGCCTGCGCCATCGCGTTGATGGCTTCTTGGGCCGGCGCACGCTGGGCGTGCTGTTCTACCTGGTGCTGAGCGTGGCCACCGGCCTGCTGCTGTGGCACCTTCCCGGCGCATTCCTGCCCGACGAGGACCAGGGCATGCTCAACGCGCTGGTGAAGCTGCCAGCCGGCGCCACACTCGAACAGACGCGCGCGGTGATGGACCGCCTCAGTGCGGCGGAGGTGAAGGACGGCAGCGTGCTGTCGATCCAGGCCACCGCTGGCTTCAGTGTCACCGGCAGCGGCCAGAATGTCGGCCAGGCCTTCATCCGCCTGAAGGATTGGGACGACCGCAAGGACGATGCCGATACGATTGCTGCGCGCTTGACTGCGGCCATGGCCAGCGTGCCCGATGCGCAGGTGTTCATCACCTCGCCACCGGCCATCCTCGGCCTGGGTGATGCGGGCGGCTTCACCCTGGAACTGCAGGACGAAGGTGGTGCCGGCCATGCCGCCGCCGTGGCCGCGCGCAATACCCTGCTGAAGGAGGCCGCCAAGGATCCGAAGCTGGTCAACGTGCGCTACGCCAGTCTGGAAGACGCGCCGGTGTACGCAGTGAAGGTGGACGATGCCAAGGCGCAGGCCATGGGTGTGAATCCGCAGGACATCAATGACACTTTGAACGCGGCGCTGGGCGGCGACTTCGTCAACAACTTCATCTACAAGGGCCGCATCAAGAAGGTGTTCATCCAGGGCACGGCCGAAGCACGCATGCAGCCGCAGGACATCGAGCGCTGGAGCGTGCGCAACCAGGCCGGGCAGATGGTGCCGCTGTCGTCGCTGGTCAGCACCCACTGGACCAGCGCGCCGGCCGCATTGCAGCGCTACAACGGCGTATCGGCGATGGAGATCACCGGCCAGCCTGCGCCGGGGGTCAGCTCCGGTGAGGCAATGGCCGAGATCGCGCGCCTGGCCGACACGCTGCCGGAAGGCTTCAGCCATGCCTGGTCGGACATGGCCTACCAGGAACAGCTGTCGGGCAACCAGGCACCGATGCTGTATGCCATCTCGCTGCTGTTCGTGTTCCTGTGCCTGGCCGCGCTGTACGAAAGCTGGGCGGTGCCGTTCGCGGTGATGCTGGCGGTGCCGGTGGGTGTGTTCGGTGCCGTGCTGATGATGAACCTGCGTGGCCTCAACAACGACGTGTACTTCCAGGTCGGCCTGCTGACCACGATTGGTCTGGCGGCGAAGAATGGCATCCTGATCGTCGAGTTCGCGCGCATCCTCGAACAGCAGGGCAAGCGCACCCGCGAAGCGATCCTGCAGGCCGTCTATCTGCGGCTGCGGCCGATCGTGATGACCTCGCTGGCGTTCCTGATGGGCGTGTTGCCGCTGGTCTTTGCCACCGGCGCCGGTTCGGCCGCGCGCCGTTCGCTGGGTACCGGCGTGGCCGGCGGCACGGTCGCCTCGATGGTGCTGGGCATGTTCTTCGTGCCGCTGTTCTACCTGCTGGTGCGCCGCATGTTCCCGGGCCGCGCGTCGGCCGAAGCCACTGCCCCGGAGGCAAGCCCATGAAGCCGATGCTGCTGCGCGCCCTGGCGGCCGCAACGATGACCACCGTGCTGGGCGGCTGCGTGAGCATGGCGCCGCACTACCAGCGGCCCGAGGCGCCTGTGCCGGCACAGTTCGGCAATGCTGCCATCGGCGAGGCCGAGCCGGTACTGGCGATGCCAGCCTGGCGCGAGGTGTTCCTGGAGCCGCGCCTGCAGCAGGTCATCGCGCTGGCACTGCAGAACAACCGCGACCTGCGCGTGGCGGTGCTGCAGATGGAGAAGGAACGCGCGCAGTACCGCATCCAGCGCGCGGCGCTGCTGCCGTCGGTGGATGCCAGCGGCAGCGTCACCCGCTCGCGGGTGAGCGATGCCAACAGCGAGACCGGTGCCACCCAGGTGACCGAATCCGATGCCGTGCAGGTGGGCATCAGCAGCTGGGAACTGGACCTGTTCGGGCGCATCCGCAGCCTGAAGAACGAGGCCTTGCAGAACTGGTTGGCCAGCGCCGAGAACCAGCGTGCGGCACGCACCAGCCTGGTCGCAGAAGTGGCCACGGCCTGGCTGGCGCTGGCGGCCGACGAGCAGTCGCTGGCGTTCACCCGGCAGACCCTGGACAGCCAGCAGCAGACCCTGCAGCGTACCGAGGCCCGCCATGCACAGGGCCTGGCCTCGGGCCTGGACCTGTCGCAGGTGCAGACCAGCGTGGAGGCTGCGCGCGCTGCGCTGGCCAAGCTGCAGACCCAGCAGGCGCAGGATCGCGATGCGCTGCAGTTGCTGGTGGGCGCGCCGCTGGAGGCGGCGATGCTGCCCAGCGCGCAGGCACTGGACGGCACCGTGGCACTGGCGCCGCTGCCTTCCAACCTGCCTTCGAGCGTGCTGCTGCAGCGCCCGGACGTGCTGTCCGCCGAACACGCGCTGCAGGCGGCCAACGCCGATATCGGCGCCGCGCGCGCCGCGTTCTTCCCGACGCTGACGCTGACCGCAAACTACGGCCACAGCTCCACGGCGTTGTCGACGCTGTTCTCGGCCGGCACCCGTGGCTGGTCGTTCGCACCCAGCATCACCGCGCCGATCTTCCACGCCGGTGCGTTGAAGGCCTCGTTGGATGCCTCGAAGATCGGCAAGGACATCGGCATCGCGCAGTACGAAAAGGCGATCCAGCAGGCCTTCAGCGAAGTGGCCGATGCGCTGGCCGCACGCGATCACCTGGCCGCACAGATGGATGCGCAGCGTGCGCTGGTCGCTGCCAGCCAGCGCAGCTACACGCTGGCCGATGCGCGTTACCGCACTGGGCTGGACGGCTATCTGCAGGCGCTGGATGCGCAGCGCAGCCTGTATGCCGCGCAGCAGGACCTGATTGCGTTGCAGCAGCAGGAAGCGGGCAACCGGGTGACGTTGTTCAAGGTGCTGGGCGGTGGCGCCGACGCACGGTAACGCGTTCCGCTCTGGTAGGTGCCGACCTTGGTCGGCGCTGGGTTGTTCATCCACGCATGGCGTGGATCTACTGCAATGCTGCACGCGATCCGCGCTGGCAGGTGCCGACCGAATGCATGCCGTACGACCAGTAGATCCACGCCATGCGTGGATGAATGCATCCCGTCGATGCCCGGCGAGCGTCGCGTTACGCCATACGAACGCATGCCGTACGACCAGTAGATCCACGCCATGCGTGGATGGCATTTGCCGATCCCGCGTTACGCCACGCGGCCGCGGCGTGCCCGTTCCAGGTGCACCAGCAGCAGCGAGATCGCCGCCGGCGTCATGCCCGGGATGCGCTGCGCCTGGCCGATGGTCTGCGGGCGCACCCGCTCCAGTTTCTGCAGCGCTTCGGCCGACAGCCCGCGCACCGTCGCGTAATCGAACGCCTCAGCGATCGGCGTGGCTTCGTGCCGCTGCTGGCGCTCGATCTCCTCGCGCTGGCGGTCCAGGTAGCCGGCGTACTTCACGCCGATCTCCACCTGCTCGGCCACCTTGGCGTCGGCCACGGCCGGGCCCAGCGAAGGCACCTGCATCAGCTGCGCGTAATCCAGCTCGGGGCGCTTGATCAGGTCCAGCACATTGGTTTCGCGGCTGACCATGACGCCCAGCGTGTCCTGCACTTCGCGGCCCAGCGCATTGGCTGGGGTTGCCCAAAGCGCACCCAGGCGCGCGCGTTCGGCGGCGACGGCGGCCTGCTTGGTCTCGAACGCGTTCCAGCGGCGGTCATCCACCAGGCCCATCTCGCGGCCGGCCGGGGTCAGGCGCTGGTCGGCATTGTCCTCGCGCAGCTGCAGGCGGTACTCGGCGCGGCTGGTGAACATGCGGTACGGCTCGTTGGTGCCGTGGGTGATCAGGTCATCCACCAGCACGCCCAGGTACGCCTCGTCGCGGCGCGGGCACCAGCCGTCCAGCCCGCGCACCTGGCGCGCGGCGTTGAGGCCGGCCAGCAGGCCCTGCGCGGCGGCTTCCTCATAGCCAGTGGTGCCGTTGATCTGGCCGGCGAAGAACAGGCCATTGACCAGCTTGGTTTCCAGCGAGGCCTTCAACCCGCGCGGGTCGAAGAAGTCGTACTCGATCGCGTAACCGGGGCGGGTGATGTGCGCGTTTTCGAAGCCGCGGATGCTGCGCACCATCTCCAGCTGCACGTCGAACGGCAGCGAGGTGGAGATGCCGTTGGGATAGATCTCGACGATGCCCAGGCCTTCGGGTTCGACGAAGATCTGGTGACTGGCCTTCTCGGCAAAGCGCACCACCTTGTCTTCGATGGACGGGCAGTAGCGCGGGCCGATGCCTTCGATCTGGCCGCTGTACAGCGGTGAGCGGTGCAGCGCGTCGCGGATGATCTGGTGGGTCTGTTCGGTGGTGTGGGTGATCCAGCAGCTGACCTGCTGCGGATGCTCGTCCACCGAGCCGAGGAAGGACATCACCGGGCGTGGGGTGTCGCCGGGCTGCTCATCCATCACGCTGTAGTCCAGCGAGCGGCCGTCGATGCGCGGCGGCGTGCCGGTCTTCAGGCGATCCACCTGGAACGGGCGTTCGCGCAGGCGCGCAGCCAGTGTGGTGGCCGGCGGGTCGCCCATGCGGCCGGCGGCGTACTGGGTCGGGCCGACATGGATCTTGCCAGCCAGGAAGGTGCCGGCGGTCAGCACCACCGCCTCCGCATCGAAGCGCAGACCGGTCTGGGTGATGACGCCGCGTACGGCGTCGCCTTCGATGACCAGATCGTCCACTGCCGCCTGGAACACGGTCAGGTTGGCCTGGCCTTCGACGATGGCGCGGATCGCCATGCGGTACAGGTTGCGGTCGGCCTGGCAGCGGGTGGCGCGCACGGCCGGGCCCTTGGAGGCGTTGAGCGTGCGCCACTGGATGCCGGCGCGGTCGGCGGCATGCGCCATCGCACCGCCCAGGGCGTCGATTTCCTTGACCAGATGGCCCTTGCCGATGCCGCCGATGGCCGGGTTGCAGCTCATCGCGCCCACCGTTTCGATGTTGTGGGTCAGCAGCAGGGTGCGCACGCCGGTGCGGGCCGCGGCCAGCGCGGCTTCGGTGCCAGCGTGGCCACCGCCGATGACGATGACGTCGTAACGATGGAAGGAATGGGTCATGGGGGCAGGTCAACAAGGGACGGGCGCGGCCGGGGGCGGCGCCGGGGTGGCGATTTTAGCGCCATTCGGAGGGGGGCGACGGGCCCGGATCGGGTGCGGGATGAAATCCGCCCTAAAGTTGGCAGGATTTTTGCAGATAACCCAATAGCACCCACCGTGGCTGGCGCCGCAGGCGCCCGTGACCGGAATTGGAACAGGGGCCGGTACAGGCGCACGGTGGGGGAGCAGAGGGCCGGCAGTCGGGGGACTGTCCGGCCCTGTTTTTTCTGGAGGCTATCGGGAGAGCTCCATCCACGCATGGCGTGGATCTACTGATGACGGGCCCGTGGGTAGATCCACGCCCTGCGTGGATGCCCATCATCCGCAATGCCCGGTAGATCCACGCCCTGCGTGGATGCTGTTGCGGTGTGCCCCAAAAAACAAACGGCCCCGCATTGCGGGGCCGTCTGCCTTCAGAGGTGCCGACATCCGACAGGGCCGGAACAGGGGGGATCCAGATGTTCCTGTCGGATATCGACGTAGAGCTTTTTGCGGCGGCCCGTGTCGTTTTTGTCACTTTGTGACGCGGGCCGTCACTGTCCGCGTAGATTGCGGCTTAGACCGTGTGAAATGCAAGACGGTTCAACGCTCAACTGTGCGCTGCGTCCCACGATCCATGTTGCGCCAAGGGGAACCGTTCATCCTCGGCGCACTTGGCGCCGGCGCCGGACGGGCCTGCGGCGGGGGCGCTGAGGGCTGCACGTTGGACTGCGGCGGGCGCCGCATCGAATCCATGTTCCGCCACGGCGAACCACCGTTGTAGGACGGGCGCGAGGGCGGCGGCGGACGGTTCTCGCCACCATTGCCCGGACGCGGCGGCGGGCGGTGGTTGTGCGGCGGGCGGTAGACCGGACGCCCGTAGTACGGGTTGCCGTAGCCACCGTAGTAGCCGCCATAGCCGCCGTAATAGCCGGAGTTGTAGGGATAACCGGCCGGATAGCGGTATTCCACCGACGGCGCACCGTGGTAGTAGCTGCCACCGCGGCCACCGCCGACGTAGTCGTAGGTGGTACAGCCGGTCAGGGCCAGCATCAGGCCACCGGCAAGCATCAAGCGCATTTTCATGGTGGGTCCCCCCAGAGGACGGGTGTGCAGTCAGCTTCGTGCGCGGGCATTGAATCGGCCCTTAATTCCGCTGCCCAGGATGAATGGAGGCGAAGGGCTGCATGCTGGCATGACCTGTGTCCCGGTCGCCAGCGCGGGGCCATACGTTAATCTTGCGTCATGAGCGATTCACTGTTGCCCCGCGCCGACGACGTCCTGCTTGCTGCCGCGAGGATCGCCCCGCACGCCAGCGTGACCCCGGTGCTGCACTCGCGCACGCTCGATGCGCTGGCCGGGGCGCGGCTGGCCTTCAAGGCCGAGCACCTGCAGCGCGGTGGCGCGTTCAAGTTCCGCGGTGCCTGCAACGCGGTGTGGTCGCTGGATGCCGACCGCGCCAGTGCCGGCGTGGTGACGCATTCCTCCGGCAACCATGGCGCCGCGCTGGCGCTGGCCGCGCGCACCCGTGGCATCCCCTGCCATGTGGTGGTGCCGGAAGGGGCGGTGGCAGCCAAGCTGGCCAACATCGCCCGGCATGGCGCCACGCTCTGGCACTGCCCGCCGACCATCGCCGACCGTGAGGCCACCTGCGCCAAGGTGCAGGCTGATACCGGCGCGACCCTGGTTCATCCCTATGCCGATCCGGCGGTGATGGCCGGGCAGGGCACCGCCGCCCTGGAACTGCTGCACAGCGACGGCCCGTTCGACGTGCTGGTGGTGCCGGTGGGCGGCGGCGGCCTGGCCAGCGGTACCGCGCTGGCCCTGCAGCACGCCAGCCCGCAGACCCGGCTGGTGCTGGCCGAACCGGCCGGTGCCGATGACACCGCGCGTTCGCTGGCCGCAGGCGAGCGCCTGGGCGCGTTCACCCCGGACACGATCTGCGACGGCCTGCGTACCCTGATCGGCGCCCCCAATTTCGAACTGCTGCGCGCGGCCGGTGCCGAGGTGATCGTGGTCGATGACACCGCCACGATGTCCGCGATGCGTCTGCTGTGGGAGGTGCTCAAGCAAGTGGTCGAGCCATCCTCAGCCACCGTACTGGCCGCGGTGCTGGCACAGCCGCAGCGTTTCGCCGGCCTGCGCGTGGGCCTGGTGCTGTCCGGCGGCAATGTCGACCTGCCAGCGCTGCGCTGGGGGGCACCGTGAGCCGCGACCGGCATCGGCCTCGCACCGGCCTGCTGGGCTGGCTGTGGCGGTTGTTTGTCCTGCTGGTGATCTGGCTGCTGGGCGTGACGGCCTGGATCGTCTGGGTAGGCGAGCGTGACCAGGCGGCCAAGGCCGACGCCATCATCGTGCTCGGTGCGGCAGCCTATGACGCCAAGCCGTCGCCGGTGTTCGAAGAGCGCATCCGCCATGGACTGGATCTGTACGAAGCCCGCTACGCGCCACTGCTGATTTTCACCGGCGGCTATGGCGGCACCGGCGCGCGCTTCTCTGAATCGCAGGTGGCACGGCGTTACGCGCTCAAGCACGGCGTACCGGACGACGCGATCCTGATCGAGACCGCTTCGCGCAATACGGTGCAGAACCTGGTCGAAGCCAAGCGGCTGATGGAGCAGCGTGACCTGCACCGGGTGATCATCGTCAGCGACCCGCTGCACATGGCGCGCGCGTTGCGGCTGAGCAAGGCGCTGGGAATCGACGCGCTGGCCTCGTCCACGCCCAGCACGCGTTTTCGCAGCTTCCATACCAGCTGGCGTTTCCTGGTGCAGGAAATCTACTTCTTCCACCGCGATCTGGTGCGCCCGCCGCTGAGTTCGCCGGCCAATACCTGAGCGGCGGCCTGCATTTGGCGGGTGCCAACCTTGGTTGGCACAACCTGTCAGATCGCGATGCCGCCGGCACTGTGCCGACCAAGGTCGGCACCTACCAGAGCGGGTTCGGTGCATGAATCGGTAGTCGCCGACCTTGGTCGGCGCATAACCTGCGAACGGACGATCAGGTCTGCTTGCGGCGGATCGGAATCGCCGACACCGGCACCGATGCCACGTCATGCCCGCCTTCGCGGATCGGCGCACCCGGATCCGGTGCCCAGGCGTGGGCGTAGATCACTTCCCAGCTGCTGGGCAGCTTGCCGTCGGCACGACGCATTGGTTCGTATGCCGCCGCCGCCGCCGCGAACCGACCGCGCCCGGTCAGCGTATGGCGGCGGTCCACCCGCGCATTAGTGGCGCCCATCGCGCGCAGTTCGCGCATCAATGACGGCAGGTCATCATAGGTCAGGGTGAACAGATCGCGGTCCAGCACCGGGTCGCGGAAGCCGGCCATCATCAGCGCGTCGCCGAACTGCGCGATCTGCGCGAAGCGGCTCACGTGCGGGCGGTCATCGGCGGCAGCGAAGGCCTCGTTGAGTTCGATCAGGGTTTCCGGGCCAAAGGTAGAACACACCAGCAGGCCACCGGGCTTGAGCACGCGACGGAAGCCTGCGAACACCGCCGGCAGGTCGTCCACCCACTGCAGGCACAGGTTGCTGAAGATCACATCGACGCTGTTGTCGGCCAACGGCAATGCGGCGGCGTCGCCGCACAGGCGCTGGAATGGCTTCCACCAGCCCGCCTGACGCTTGGCCTGGTCCAGCATCGGCAGCGCCACGTCCAGCGCGATCACCTGTGCCTTCGGCCAGCGCTTTTTCATCAACGCGCAGGCATGGCCGGTACCCGCGCCGATGTCCAGCACCACTTCGGGCTTGCGCGCCTCCAGGTAGTCCAGCGATTCGATCAGCCGCGACTGCACCTCGCGCTGCAGGGCGGCGGCGGCGTCGTAGCTGTTGGCGGCGCGGGCAAACGCGCGGCGGACGTGGCGGGCATCGAAGTGGGACGGCATTGCGAAAGTCTCTTAGAACGTACCAGGGTAGGCGCCGCCGTCGATCAGCAGGTTCTGCCCGGTGAGATAACCGGCCTGTGCACTGCACAGGAAGGCGCAGGCGGCGCCGAATTCGTCCGGCGTGCCGAAGCGGCCGGCGGGAATCTGCTGGCGGCGGCGCTCGGCCACTTCGCCGGCGTCGCCATCCTTGCCCGCACTGTGGGCGAAGTTGGCACGCAGGCGGTCGGTGTCGAACTGGCCCGGCAGCAGGTTGTTGATGGTGACGTTGTGCGCCACGGTGCGGCGCGACAGGCCGGCAACGAAGCCGGTCAGGCCACTGCGCGCGCCGTTGGACAGCGCCAGGATGTCGATCGGGGCCTTCACCGCCGACGAGGTGATGTTGACGATGCGGCCGAAGCCGCGTTCGATCATCGCGTCGACGGTGGCGCGGATCAGCGCGATCGGCGCCAGCATGTTGGCATCCAGCGCGGCGATCCAGTCATCGCGCTCGAAATTGCGGAAATCACCGGGCGGCGGACCACCGGCATTGTTGACCAGGATGTCCACCTGCGGGCACGCGGCCAGCACCGCGGTACGGCCGGCCTCGGTGGTGACGTCGGCGACGACCGCGCGCACCTCAGCGGCGCCGGACAGGGCACGCAGTTCTTCAGCGGCGGCCTGCAGAGCGGCTTCGCTACGGGCCACGATCACCACGTTGACGCCCTCGCGCACCAGCGCACGCGCGCAGCCCAGGCCCAGCCCCTTGCTTGCGCCGCAGACCAGTGCCCAGCGGCCGTTGATACCCAGATCCATGCGTCAGTCCTGCGGAATTCGGAAGGCGCTCATTGTCCGCTATCGGCCGGTAACAGGCCGGCAACGAAGTGTTGCAGGGCGGCGGCCACCTCGTCGGCATGGCCGAGGAAGGGCGCGTGGCCGCCGTGGGCGATGGTCAGCGATTGTCCGCCCGGGGCCAGTGCGGCGGCGGCCTGCATCGCCGCTGGCGAAACCAGCCGATCGCGCTGGCCGGCGATCCACAGGCTGGGCTTGCCCAGGGTCGGCAGTGCACCGCGCAGGTCGGTGCTTTCAAGCAGGCGCAATCCTTCCAGAAGGGCGCGTTCGGTGGGCGCACCGCGCTCGACCAGGCGCTGGCGCAGCGTGCGCAGCTCCTCGCGGGCGTGCGCCGAGCCCATCACGTCCAGCGCGAGGAAGCGATCCAGCGTGCCGGCGAAGTCGGTGGCCAACTCGCGACCGAACTGCTCGAACACGGCCGGCTCTACCGCATGCGGCCAGTCCTCGCCACGTACGAAGCGGGGCGTGGCGGCGATCATCGCCAGCCCGCGCACCTTCGGCAGCGTCGCCGCCGCGTGCAGTGCGAACAGGCCACCCAGCGACCAACCGCACCACACCGCCGGCGGCGTGGCCGCGGCGATGGCGTTGACCACGAACGGCAGGCGCAGCGGCGTGGTGTCCTCGCGGCTGTGGCCATGGCCGGGGAGGTCGACCAGATGCAGGGTGAACTGGTCGGCCAAGCGCTGCACCAGTGGTGCGAACACACCGCCCTGCAGGGCCCAGCCGTGGATCAGAACCAGGTCCGGCCCGCGGCCGGCGACTTCAATATGCATGGGCGACTACACGGAACTCAGGCAAAAGCGGGCAGCGGCGGTGGCGCGGCTTCGCGCACGGCCAGGGTGACGTGGTCGCGCGCGCTGGCGATGGCATCCACCAGGCCCCGCACCTGTTCCGGTGCATGCAGCGCGGACAGTGTCACGCGCAGGCGTGCCTTGCCTTCCGGCACCGTCGGCGGACGGATCGCACCGACCAGCCAGCCGGCCTGCTCCAGCGCCGTGGACATCGCCACGGCGGTGTGATCATCGCCGCACAGCAGCGGCTGGATCGGTGTGTCGGAGGCCATCAGGTCCAGCCCATGGCGACGCGCTTCACTGCGGAACAGCGCGATCAGGTCGGTCAGCTTGGTGCGGCGCCAGTGGTCGCGGCGGGCCAGGCGCACCGCTTCAAGCGCAGCAGCGGCCATCGCCGGTGGCACGGCGGTGGTGTAGATGTACGGGCGCGCGGTTTCGGCCAGATGCTCGATCAGGTCGTCGCGGCCCAGCACCAGTGCACCGGAACCGCCCAGTGCCTTGCCCAGCGTGACCAGTTGCAGCGGCACATCGTCCACGCCCAGCCCGGCGGCAGCCACCGCGCCACGACCGTCGCCGACCACGCCAACGCCGTGCGCATCGTCCACATAGAACAGCGCTTGCTGCAGGCGTGCCACAAGCGACAACGCGCGCAACGGTGCGATGTCGCCATCCATGCTGAAGACCCCGTCGGTGGCCAGCATGGCCGCGCCCTCGGGTGCGTGCTTGAGCTGACGCATCGCGCCTTCCGCATCCAGATGCGGATAACGGCGCAGGCGGGCACCGGCCAAACGGGTGGCATCGAGCAGGCTGGCGTGGTTGAGCTTGTCCTGTACGCAGACATCGTTCTCTTCGCTCAGCAGTGCCTGCTGCACCGCCAGATTGGCGGCGAAGCCACTGCCGAACAGCAGCGCACGCGGATAGCCCAGCCACTCGGCCACTTCGCGCTCCAGCGCCTCATGCAGCGCGTGGTGGCCGCAGACCAGGTGCGAGGCACCGGCGCCAGCGCCTTCGCGCGCGGCGGCGTCCTGCAGTGCGTTGACCACGCTGAACTGCTGGGCCAGGCCCAGGTAGTCGTTGCTGCAGAAGCCGGTCAGCCACTGGCCGTCCACTTCCAGGCGCACGCCATCACGACGGGTGACCGTGCGTCGCGGGCGGCGACGGCCTTGGGCATCGCGCAGAGCGCGCTGGGCGTGGAGGCGGGCGGTCAGGTCGGGGCGGGCCATGGTGGCTGAATGCGTCGACGGGGCGGCTAGGGTAGCGCGTTGCCGCGGCGCCTGCTTGCGGCCCGTCTCAGGCCGCGTGAGCGCAGCCACAGCCGGGCGTATCGGCACTGATATCGGCGTGCACGGTGCCGCCGTGGTCGTGGCCTTCGGCATCCACCTGCACCACCATCGGCTGCAGGCCCAGGCGTGCGAACAGGGCCAGGTCGCGTTCGCTTTCCGGGTTGCCGGTGGTCAGCAGTTTGTCGCCATAGAAGATCGAATTGGCACCGGCCAGGAAACACAGCGCCTGCAGTTCGTCGCTCATCGCCTCGCGCCCGGCCGACAGCCGCACCATCGAGCGCGGCATGGCGATGCGCGCCACCGCGATCATGCGCACGAACTCGAACGGGTCCAGTTCGGCACTGCCATGCAGCGGCGTGCCTGCCACCTGCACCAGCTTGTTGATCGGCACCGAATCGGGATGGGCTGGCAACGTGGCCAGCGCCAGCAGCAGGCCAACACGTTGCGCGCGCGTCTCGCCCATGCCGACGATGCCACCGCAGCAGGTTTTCAGGCCTGCATCGCGCACGTGCTCCAGCGTATCCAGGCGGTCCTGGTACTGGCGCGTGTGGATGATCGAATCGTAGTAGTCCGGCGCGGTGTCGAGGTTGTGGTTGTAGTAGTCCAGGCCGGCGTCCTTCAACGCGCGCGCCTGTTCGCCGTTGAGCATGCCCAGCGTGGCGCAGGTCTCCAGCCCCAGTGCTTTCACCCCGGCGATCATCGCCGCCACCTTCGGGATGTCGCGGTCCTTCGGCGATCGCCACGCGGCACCCATGCAGAAGCGCGATGCGCCAGCGGCCTTGGCCTGGCGTGCCTTGGCCAGCACCGCGTCGGTCTCCATCAGCTTCTGCGCGTTCACCCCGGTGCTGTAGCGCTGCGCCTGCGGGCAGTACGCGCAGTCTTCCGGGCAGCCGCCGGTCTTCACCGACAGCAGCGTTGAGATCTGCACCTGCGACGGGTCGAAGTGCTCGCGATGGACCGCTGCGGCGCGGAACAACAGCTCGGGGAACGGCAGATCGAACAGTGCCTGCAGTTCGTCGTGTTGCCAGTCGTGGCGGATGGCAGCTGCCATGGCGGGACCTTGGGTACGAGTGGAGCGAGGGCGGCAGTGTGGGTGGGCGCGCGCAGGCTGTCAACAATATTCATGTTTGCATGGTTTACAGTGTTTGCGCTCCGGGCGATCCCGCCCGGAGCGTTGCTTCTGTCGTCGAGCGCGAAAAGCGATCGGCCTCAAGGCGTGTGCGGTGCTTCGCCGATCAGCGCAGTCACCTTGCCCAGGATGAAGGGACCATCATCGAAGTAGCCGTGCCCCCAACCTTCGCGCTGGTCGGCATTGAGGTCATCAAGGGTCCACCAGCTCACCGCGCCTTCTCCTTTCCGCGCGAAGAAGGCCTGGCAGGCCGAGATATCTGCCCACGCCGCAGAGTTGCGATAGACGTTCTCCCTCGTGAAGAAGCGTTCCATGCCGAGCAGAGGCTCATCGGCAGCATCTTCGAAAATGTTGGACACGATGTAGAGCAGCGAACCAGGAAAGAACAGTGAACGCTCGTTGGCTTCGTCGGTATCCCTCATCGCCAATTGCCGGAACCTCCCGATTCGGTCCTCGTGCTTCGAGATGGCACGCGCGAACCGACGACACGTCACCGCAGGCGCTTCGAAAATGACGTCGAACTTCAGATCCGGAAGGATCTGCGCCGCCTGGTCCAACAGCTCGCACAGGAAGATGCTGCCGGCGCTGTGGCCGACGAGCGTGATGCGGGGAACAGGGGCTTCGGACTGCAACTGACTGTGCAGCTCGCGCAGGAATCTGACGCCACCCGATGCGGGGCCGTCGAATGAGTCCTGTGCGTCCTTCTTCATGGGATTCCACCAGCCGATGCGCCCCACGTCATCGAGATAGAACTCACGCAGCACTTCTTCCACGATCACGGCAGAGACGGCGCCTGGGCGCCCTCGACCACTCTGCTGGCGCTGCCATACGCGTATCACCAGTCTGGCCACCTTGATGGCCAGCGCGATCCAATTCAATGCCATGGCCTTGTTGGGTGACGGAGTGCCAAACAGTTCCCTGGCCGTGCGCTCGTTGACGATGGCCGCGCGTTCGGCTGGCGGTTCGTGTGCCAGCATCTTGTTGGCGGGCGCCAGCGTCGCCTCCCTGTAATCGTCACGGGCCTCGGCAATGGCCTGGTTCACCTCGGGATCATCAGCGAATTCCTGCGCGAGATCTGCCGAAAGGCTCTCCTCGTCGGGTGGCGCGGCGTTGAGGATCTTCATACCGGGCGTGAGAATCTGCCCGCCGCCTAGCTTTTCCAGGATCTTGTCGTGGACTTTCCTGAAGAGAAGTTTGGCGAGTACTGCACCCAGGATCTCGCCCAGGTTGTTCAACGGAGCTTCGATGTCACCCGTTTCCCAGACGAAGAACAAGGGGTAGGCCTGTGCCCGCACATAGGGGTCATGCAGGGCTTCGGCGATGCGCCGTCCACGCTTCTGCGAAACGCGGCCGCCATGTACATGGATGACGATTCCGGAAGGTGACCTGGCCTGCAGCGCGCGACCGACAATCCGGCGAAGGTCTGATTCCCGCAGCGTGCCATCACGAAGATGGATGATGTGATCCAGCGGGTCGTAGGCATTCATCTCACACTCCATTGTCATTGAGGATGTCGAGAACGAAGCAATTCACGCAGATGTCGGCACGCAGATGTCGGCACGCAGGTGCTGGCAAGCGCTACCGCGATGACGAGCGGTGGCGGCCTGTCGTTGCCGGCGGAGCTGCACCCCTCCCCAGAGGGCAGCAGCTGCCATGCTACCTCCACGAGGCGCGTTGGACGAACCCGGCAGGAGTCGGCCGGCCTTCACCCATGTGGGACGGCGTGCCATCGCTGCCAAAGCATGCGGGTCCCGGCGCGCGGAAGCATTCACCACATCCTGCAAGGCCTTCGGCCACAGTGGCCGCTGCCCAACCAAAGCGCTGGCGCGCAGACTCTGCCCCATGACCGATCTCCATCGCCTCCGCGGCCGTATCAGCGCGCTGGTCCTCAGTGAGGCCTGGCGGCGCCGTGCCGCGCTCTGGGGTGGTGCCGTGGCCGTGGCGCTGGTGGCCATCCTGTTTGCCAAGGCCAGTGACGCCGCCTTTCATGTATTCCAGCGGATCACATCGCACTCGCCGTGGTGGGCCCTGCTGCTCACGCCCGGCATCTTCGCGCTGCTGGCCTGGTTGACCGCCGGTGTGCTGAAACCCACGCGGGGCAGCGGTATTCCGCAGGTCATCGCCGCGTTGGACAAGGCCGATGAGCCGTTCCGGAAGACCAATCTTTCACCTGCGGTCTCGGCCGGCAAGCTGCTGCTGACCTCGTTGTCGCTGCTCGGTGGCGCATCGGTGGGGCGCGAGGGCCCCACCGTGCATGTGGGCGCCAGCCTGATGTACCTGTTTGGTCGTTGGTTCGGTTTCAAGGATCCGCGCGAGCTCTCGCACTTCCTGCTGGCCGGTGGTGCTGCCGGCATCGCGGCGGCGTTCAACACGCCGCTGGCCGGCATCGTCTTTGCCATCGAAGAGCTTAGTGGCCGCTTTGAGCA
The DNA here is from genome assembly GCF_004684085.1 of Stenotrophomonas maltophilia. Lineage (GTDB taxonomy): Bacteria > Pseudomonadota > Gammaproteobacteria > Xanthomonadales > Xanthomonadaceae > Stenotrophomonas > Stenotrophomonas maltophilia_AS. Next base: position 69,059 of record NZ_SRHZ01000088.1, on the reverse strand, counting down.
TCGCTTTTCCGGCACCCTGCTGACCGCGGTGATCGTCGGTGGCGTGGTGTCGCTGGGCCTGCTGGGCAACTACACCTACTTCGGTCATGTCAGCGCGCGCCTGCCACTGGGTCAGGGCTGGCTGGCGATCCTGCTGTGTGGCGTGGTGGCGGGGCTGTTGGGCGGATTGTTCGCACGTGCGGTTCTGGCCAGTGCGGCAGGCCGCCCACGTTGGCTCGGGCAACTGCGGCAGCGGCATCCGGTTCTATTGGCTGCAGGCTGCGGTCTGGTGGTGGTACTGCTCGCCCTGGTCTTCGGTAACGGCGCGTTCGGCACCGGCTACGAGCAGGCGCGCAGCCTGGTGCAGGGGCAGGCGGTCGTTGGCCACGAATTCGGACTGATGAAGCTGCTGGCCAACCTCGCATCGTACGTAGCCGGTATTCCCGGCGGTCTGTTCTCGCCGGCGCTGGCGGTCGGCGCGGGACTGGGCCACAACCTGGCGGTGCTGATGCCGGGCGTGGACCCGCGCGCGTTCGTGCTGCTGGGCATGTGCGCCTACCTGACCGGTGTGACCCAGGCGCCACTGACCTCGGCGGTGATCTCGCTGGAGCTGACCGACAGCGGCGATCTGCTGCTGCCGATCCTGGCCACGGTGTTGATTGCTCGTGGCGTGTCCGGGCTGGTGTGCAGGGTGCCGATCTACCGGGGGTTGGCGGAGTTGTTGATGGTGCCGAAGGTCGTCAACGATGCCGCTGGCTCGGAGCCTGCTGCCCGACAGTGACGCGGGCGTTGCACACTCGGCTTTCGCTACCCGGTTCCGCAATGGAAAGGAAGTGTCTGAAGCTCATCAGCTCCGGTGCCATTCCAAACCGGGGTGATGGCGGTGAACATCACGGTGACGGTGTTCGTCCACGCTTCCACTACCTGGAAACCTGCAGATGAGAAAGATGCTGCTGTTGTCCCTCTTTGTGTTTGCAGCCACAGGCCAGGCAGTGGCCGGCGAGTCTGCAAAGGAACAGGTTGCACGCGCACAGCTTGCCCATCAGGCAGGCGATTATCGTGCGAGCGCGGACCTCTATCACCGGGTTGCAGGTGCTCTGGACGACAACGCCGGCATCTTTGAACAAGAAGTGCTCTACGGTGGTGCCAGCGCTGCGGCGATGGCGGGAGACCGGGAGCAGGCCCTGGATTTCCTGGGGCGCGCGGTCAAGGTGGGTGTCATGCAGGCCGATCGCATCCGCCACGATCCCAGCCTCGCGTCGCTGCAGGGTGACCCGCGTCTGGACGCACTGCTGGCCGACATCGCCGCACAGCAGAAGCGCAGCGACAGGATCTGGAACAGTCCGGGCTTCGCCGTAGCCTACAGCGATTCCCTCAGTGAAGACCAACGCGTTGCCGGACTGTCGCGGCTGTGGTCCGAAGCAAAGTTCAGCTTCGCCAGTTTCGATCGGGTGCCAGACCTGGATTGGGATGCGTTGTATCTGGAGACGTTGCCGCGGGTACGCGCTGCACCGGACACCTATGCCTACTATCGGGAACTGCAGGCATTCCTCGCGCGGCTGCAGGACGGGCACAGCACGCTGGTGCTCAGGTCGGCCTCCATCCGGGATCGTTTCCAGGCACGTCCCGGGCTGAGCACCGCCTATGTGGAAGGGCGGGTGTTCGTCCGCGATGTCTTCGATCCGGCGCTGCGTGCCGCAGGTATCAGCCGCGGATGGGAGCTGCTGACGATCGATGGTGAACCCGTGTCCGTCTACGCGGAGCGTGAACTCCGGCCGTACACGTCTGCATCCACCCCGCAGGATCTGCATTCCCAGATGTATGAGCGCTCCCTGTTGCAGGGACCTCTCGACCGGCCCTTGAGCATTGGCTTCAGTGACCCCCGTGGGAAAGAGCATGTCGTGAAGGTCGGGCGCATGCCGTCCAAGGAGTACAAGGCGGCCAGGAAGGAACCGCCGCCCTTCGAGTGGAAGCTGCTGCCCGGCAACGTGGCTCTGGTGACGCTGCGCTCGTTCTCCGACAACACCGCCGCCGACCAGTTCGAAGCGGCCTTCGCCCGGATTTCGCGCGCGGACGCGATTGTCTTCGACCTGCGCGACAACGGCGGCGGCAACAGCAACGTGGGCTATCGCATCCTGTCGCTGCTTACCGATCGACCGTTCCAGACGTCCGCGTGGCGAACGCCTGACTACCGGCCGGCGCTGCGTGCCTGGAGCATCAGCAATCCTGATTTCAACGCCGGTGCGGGCGAATGGCCACACGATGGCAAGCGTCATTACGCCAAGCCCGTGCTGGTACTGACAAGCGCACGCACCTATTCGGCTGCAGAAGACTTTGTCGTCGCCTTCGATGCGATGCGCAGGGGACGTATCGTAGGAGAGCTGACGGGCGGCAGCACGGGGTCCCCGATGATGTTCGATCTGCCGGGCGGCATGGTTGCTCTCATCTGCACCAAGCGCGATACCTATCCTGATGGAAAGGAGTTCGTCGGGGTGGGAATCGCGCCGCAGGCGGAGGTGCATCCGACCGTCGCTGACTATCGCAATGGTCGCGATACCGTGCTCGATGCCGCGGTGCGTCTGGCCAGAGCGGGCGCGCAATGACCGTTCTGCGCCGGCAGGCGCCGCCCTGACCACACTCTGCCCCTCCGATCCGGGGCAGGGCAATGCGCGGACGCCGACCTGCCTGGCAACCACGCGTGCTGGAGACGTCGATAGACGGCAAGCATTACCGCGATCAATGAGATCAATCCGTGCTCCATCTTCACTCCTGTAGTGAAGCTGATTTCCCCTTGCGCCGTCTACCCGACGCTGGGCGCGCCGCTGAAGATGCGTCGACACCGGGGCTGCACCCGGACCTGCATCGAGAGCGACGATGATCAACTGCCGTATCCGCAGCCTGGCGGCTGCCGTCCTGGCCCTGGCCAGTTCCCCCGCGCTGGCGCTGGCAGGCACGCCTGTGCTGCCCAGCGAACGCAGCATCGGCATCATCGAGCCGGTGGCGCGTTTCGAGGGCGCCATGCCTACCAGTGTGGCGGTCTCCGAAACCGGTCGAATTTTCGTCAACTTCCCGCGGTGGGGCGATGAAGTGGCCTACAGCGTGGCCGAGTGGCGCGATGGCCGTGCCGTGCCCTATCCGGATGCGCGCATCAACCGCAAGGACGATCCCGACCCGGCGGCCCACTTCATCAGCGTGCAGAGCGTGGTGACCGATGGCCAGGGTCGCCTGTGGGTACTGGACACCGCCGCACCGGGCTTTTCCGCGCCGCAGGCCGGCGGCGCCAAGCTGGTGGCGATCGATCTGGCCACCAATACCGTGGCCAGAACGCTGGTGTTCCCGGCCAACGTCATCGATGCGCGCACCTACGTCAACGATATGCGCTTCGATTTCCGTGTTGGTCGCGAGGGCGTGGCCTACGTGACCGACTCGTCGCTGAGCGGCATCGGCGGCATCATCGTGATCGACCTCGCTACCGGCGCCGCGTCCAAGCGCCTGATCGGCCACGTGTCGACGTCGGCCGATCCCGCGTTCGTGCCGATCGTGGAAGGACAGCAGATGCGGCTGCGCAACGCCGATGGAACGTCGCAGCCGTTTACCGTGGCTGCCGATGGCATTGCGTTGTCGCCGGATGGCGCGACGCTTTTCTATACCCCGTTGTCCAGCCGCCATCTGTACAGCGTGCCCACCGCCTTGCTGCGCGATCCCAAAGTAAGTGAAGCGGCGCTGGCTGCGGCCGTGGTCGACCTGGGCGACAAGGGGGCATCCGATGGCATGGAAATGGACGCCAACGGCCGGCTGTATGCGAGCGACTACGAACACAACGCCATCCATGCCCGTGATGCGCAGGGGCGCTGGACGACCGTGGTGCACGACCCACGCATCCTGTGGCCCGATACCTTGTCGATGGGGCCCGATGGCTACCTGTACTTCACCGCCAACCAGCTGCATCGGCAGGCTGGATTCAATGGTGGCCTGGATCGCCGGCAGAAGCCGTACATGGTGTATCGCACCCGGGTGGATGCGGCACCGGCGCCAACGCGGTGAGGTGATCGGGGGCAGTGGGTGGGCGACAAAACCCTTACGGCTCGTTGAGGACACCCCCGATGGCAATGCGCTGACGGCTGCGTCACGCTGAAGCGCATGTCTGCCTTCTTCGACGCGGGTCGCCACATGCATGCAGCACTTCGCGTGCTGCTACCGCTTCGTTGCATGGTCTGTGGTGATCCGGGCAACGATGAACTCGACCTCTGCGACGCCTGCCTTGCAGGACTGCCCTGGGCGGGCCGGGCCTGCCTGCGCTGCGCGTTGCCGTTGCCCGACACCGCGTTGATCGTCTGCGGCACCTGCCGCGAGGAGTCGCCGCCACAGACGGCCACCCACGCCAGCCTGCTGTACCCGCCGCCGGTCGACCAGCTGCTGGTGCGTTACAAGTTCCATCAGGATCTCGCAGCCGGACGCCTGCTCGCGCAGCTGATGCAGCGCGCACCGCCGCCCTGGTGGTGTCCACCGCTGGTGCCGGTGCCGCTGCACAACCGTCGGCTGCGCCAGCGCGGCTACAACCAGGCCGCAGAGCTGTGCCGCCTGCTGCCGATGCCGGTCTGGCACGGGCTGTACCGGCGCCGCCACACCGCACCGCAGTCCGAGCGCACGGCCGAACAGCGCAGGGAAAACCTGTTCGATGCGTTCGACGTGCGTGGTTCCGTGCCAAGGCGACTGACTGTGGTCGATGATGTGATGACCACCGGCAGTACGGTGATGGAGGTCGTCGAGACGCTGCGTCTGGCGGGCGCTGCGGAGGTGCGTGTGTGGGTCTGTGCGCGGGCGCCGTGATCGCCCTCTTCATCCACAGGGGCTAGGATGAGGCCGGTTCCGGATCGAAGGAGTGGCCATGAATTCCCCCTTGTCTCCCTTGCTGTCGGCGGTTGGGCGCAGCTGGTGGATCCTGCTGCTGTACGGGCTCGTCGCACTGGGTTTCGGCATCGTTGCCATTGGCTGGCCGCTGTCCGCAGCGATGGCACTGGCGTGGACACTGGGCGTGATGGCCATCGTTGAAGGCGTCATCAGCCTGTTCGCACTGATCAGCGGCGGCAGTGGTGCCTCGCGCGGATGGCTGGCGCTGTATGCCATCGCCTCGTTGGGATTCGGCATCCTGGCGGTGATCAATCCGCTGGCCACCGCCAGCGTGCTGGTGCTGTTCCTGGCGGCGTGGCTGCTGGTGGCCGGCATCTATCGCATCGTGTTCGCGATCCGCGTGCGCAAGCAGATCCAGGGCGAGTGGCTGCTGATTCTCAGTGGCGTGCTGGCGGTAGTGCTGGGCCTGCTGTTCGCGGCCAACCCGTATGCGGGCGTGGCGGTAACCACACTGTGGATCGGCATCGGCAGCCTGCTGTACGGGTTGCTGCAGGTGGTGGTGGCATTCAAGCTGCGGAAGCTGAAGTGAGAGTTGCGCTTCCGCTGGCGCTGGCGGCGGCATGGGGCCTGAGCGGTTGCATGCCAGGTGCCACACCCGGCGCGCTGGCCGGCAAGGAGCATGCGCCGCGCCCGGGCGTGGATGTGCGACTGAGCGCGGTCGATGCGGCCGGCAAGGGCACACCGGTGCAGTGGCAGGGCGAAACCCTGGCCCTGCGCGAGCCGCCGATTGCCGGCAGTGCCGACATTGCCGATGTGCGCTATGTACTGGACGCGGGCCAGCAGCCCGGCCTGCAGATCCGCTATCGGCCTGAAGCGCACCAGCGCATCCACGAGGGCACAGCAGCGCTGGTCGGCCAGCGTGCGGCGATCAGCGTGGATGGCCGCGTGCTGATGGTGGCGACGGTGCAGGGGCCGTTCGGCGAATCGATGATGCTGAGCGGGTTGCCCAGCGTTGCCGAAGCGCAGGCGCTGGCCCGGCACATCACGGGCGAATGACGGGCGCGCCAACACCCCCGCGCTGCGCGCGGAGGTTGACGAAGACCGACCGTTACCGGGCGAACCGCGCTTCGATCTCTTCCAGCGACTTGCCCTTGGTTTCCGGCAGCCAGAACGCGGCCACCAGGAAGAACACGAAGGTGCAGCCGGCCCAGAACAGGAACATGCTGGCGTAGCCGTAGTGCCCCACCGTGGGCAGGAAGATCGCGGCGATGGTGGTCGATACGAACTGGTTGATCAGCAGCGCGATGCTCATGCCATTGGAGCGGATGCGGTTGGGCATCAGCTCGGACAGCGCCAACCAAACGCACACGCCCGGGCCCACGGCGAAGAAGGCCACGAACACCAGGATGCAGGTGGCTACGGCCCAGCCATGCGCGGGCGGCGGGATCGGTCCGATGTGCGCCTGTTCGATGCGCAGCGGTGCGTGCGTGGCGCTGGCCGGGTCGGCGAAGGGGTTCAGGTGCAGGGTGCGGAAGAACGCGCCGATGACGCTGTCCGGCTGCACGGTGCCCGCGCGTTCCACGCGCAGCTCGCGGTCGGTCAGGTTGTCGCTGCGCAGGGCGCGCACGTTGGTGAAGTCGCCGTAGGCGTACGACACCGTCAGCTGCATCGGTCGGCCTTCGCTGTCGATGCCACCGCCCAGGCGCTGCCACTGCGCGTCGTCCAGCACCAGCCGCAGGCCGTCGCCGCTGACCGCCGCCTGCAGCTGCGGCTGCACATCGGCGCGGCCGCGCTCGGCCTGGAAGAACAGCGTGGCCGCCGCCAGCAGGGCCACGCAGATGCCGCCACTGCCGAGCATCAGCAGGAACTTGCGGCCCTTGCGATCGACCAGCAGCAGCGCAACTACGGTCATCACCGCGTTGAGCAGCTTGATCGCCACGTCGGCGCCGTTGGCCACCGAGCCGGACAGACCGGCCTGGTTGAGGATGTTCACCGCGTACGCCAGCACCGAGTTGATGCCGGTGGCCTGGGTGCAGGCCAGCACCACGCAGGCCAGCACGAACGGCACCACGTAGCGGCGGCTGAGCAGGGGGTCGCGCTTGCCGCTGCTGCTCGATTCCGGCGCCTGGATCTGCGCCAGCGTAGGCTCCACGTCGGCAGCGGGGAGGACGCGCTGCAGGCTGCGACGGGCATCCTCGATGCGGCCACGGCGCACCAGCCAGCGCGGTGATTCGGACAGCCAGAAGATACCGGCGCAGAACAGCAGGCCCGGCGCCAGGCAGGTCCAGAAGATGGTGCGCCAGGCGTGGTCCTTCACCGTGAACAGTTCCTGCGCCTGCTGTGCCACCGGCAGCGAGCGCACGGCTTCGGTGGCGGCATCCACTGCGTGGGCGTGGTACAGGCCGATCAGGGCCGCCAGCACCAGGCCAACGGTCAGCAGCAACTGGAACATGGCCGCACCGCGCCCGCGTCGTTCGGGACTGAGCACTTCGGCCAGGTACAGCGGAATGACCACACCGATCAGCCCGCCACTGATGCCCTGCAGCAGGCGCCCCAGCAGCAGCGGGGTGTAGCCGGAGGCCAGCGCCATGATCGGGATCGATGCGGTGAACAGCAGGCCGGCCAGCAGCATCGCGCCGCGACGGCCGATCAGGTCGGCGACCATGCCGGCGAACAGCGAGGACAACACGCTGCCCAGCAGTACCGCCGCCACCACGAAGCCGAGTTGCTGGCTGCTGAGCTGCCAGGCGTGGCTGGCGGTGGCCTCAAGGTAGGGCAGGGCACCGGCGATGATGCCGATATCGATGCCGTACAACAGGCCACCGAGGCCGCCGATGAAGAGCAGGTAGCGTACGGGCCAGCGCGGAGCGGTGCTTGCGGTCATCGGCAGTTCCTGTGGTAGCGCCGGGCCATGCCCGGCGACGGTTCGTCGCAGATTGCTTTCTGTAGAGTCGAGCCATGCTCGACTGCTCTTCGTTCCGATATCGAGGTTCCCCGCACCGCGCGCTGCGCGGTGAGTCGAGCATGGCTCGACTCTACAAATCGACTACGCGCCCGCCCACCACCACCTGCTGCAAGCGCAGTTCCGCATCCAGCACTACCAGGTCGGCACGGGCGTCGGGCGCGATGCGGCCGCGATCGCTCAGGCCCAGGTAGTCGGCCGGGAAAGTAGAAACACGCTGCGAGGCGTCGGCCAGCCCCAGGCCGACGCGCACCAGGTTGCGCAGCGCCTGGTCCATGGTCAGCGCGCTGCCGGCCAGCGAACCGGTGGCCAGTCGCACACAGCCGCCGCACTTGTGCACGCGCTGTTCGCCCAGCGCGTACTCGCCATCGGGCATGCCGGTGGCGGCGGTGGCGTCGGTCACCGCGTACAGGCGTGGAATCGCGCGCGCGGCCAAGCGGATCACGCCGGGATGGATGTGCTGCAGGTCAGGAATGATCTCGGCGTACTGCGCATGCGCCAGTGCCGCCGCCGCAATGCCCGGGCGATAGTGATCGACGCCGGTCATGCCGTTGAACAGATGGGTGAAGCCGGACGCACCTGCCTGCAGCGCAGCAACACCCTCTTCGTAGGTACCGGCGCTGTGGCCCAGCTGCACACGGATGCCCATTGCCGAAAGCGCGGGTATCAGCGCGGTGTGCTCGCCGATCTCTGGTGCCAGCGTCATCACCCTGATCGGCGCCAGCGCATGCAGTTGCTGCACCAGCCCCAGCGTCGCCTCGATCGTGCGGTTGGGTTGTGCGCCCAGCCGCTGCGGGCTGATGAACGGCCCTTCCAGATGCACGCCGGCGATGCAGGCGGCCTCGGCATCGGGCGCAGCCATGGTGGCGGCCACACCCTGCAGCGCGTGCTCGATCTCGTCCAGCCCGGCGGTCATGGTGGTGGCCAGCAGCGTGGTGGTGCCGAAGCGCAGATGGGTGCGGGCGATGGTGCGTGCCACCTCGCCGCCCTGCATCAGATCCACGCCGGCCGCACCGTGCACGTGCAGGTCGATGAAGCCGGGCAGGATCACCGGCAGCTGCAGGTCGTCAGCGCCGCTGTGGTCGTCCACCTGCAGCTGGCGCACGTGCGAATCGAAGTGGACAGTGCCACGCCGCCAACCCAGTGGCGTGAGGATGCGGCCCTGCAGGGAACGGGTGTCGGTCATGCGGCGGGCTCGGCGATGATCACTTCAATGCCCAACCGCTGCAGCCCTTCACGGGTTGCGTCGTCGATGCCGGCGTCGGTGATGATGGCGTGGATCTGATCGAGGAGTGCGATGCGGTGCAGGCTGACGCGGCCGAACTTGGAGGCGTCGGTCAGCACTACGATGCGGCGCGCACGTTCGACCATGCGGTGATTGAGGCGGGCTTCGGCCTCGTCATGGGTGGTCAGCCCGAACTGCAGGTCCAGGCCATCCACGCCCAGGAACAGGGTGTCGAAGCTGTACGAGTTGAGGCTGGCTTCGGCCTGGCTGCCCTGCAGCGACAGCGACTGCTGGCGCAGCAGGCCGCCGGTCAGCAGCACGGTGATGCCCCCTGCATTGGCCAGTTCCCAGGCAATGTTCAGGCCGTTGGTCATCACCGTCACGTCGCGATGCGCGCGCAGATGGCGTGCAAGCGTCATCGTGGTCGAGCCGGAGTCGATGATGATGTTGTCGCCGGGCTGCACCAGGCGCGCGGCGCGCGCGCCGATCGATTCTTTCAGCGGAAGGTTCAGCGCATCCTTTTCATGGATGTCCTGTTCCTGCGGCGGCGTACGTACCAGCGTGGCGCCGCCATGGGTTCGGTTGGCCAGGCCCTGCGACTCGAAGTGGGTCAGGTCGGCACGGATGGTCACCGCCGACACGCCGAAGCGCTCGACCAGATCGGCCACCTGCACCGAGCCGTGCTCGATCAGCAGCTGCAGGATCTGTTGCCGACGGGAGCGGGTGTTGCGCATGGCCATTCTCGGTTTCGCGGGAAAAGGTAGAGATTAGCCGTTCGCAGGAACGCCGGCAGCCGAGCCTGCGTTCTGCGTGCGGGTTCCGGCCTGGTTGGCGCTGCAGGCGCGGGCGTACTCGCCCAGGCACAGGCCGATACGGTGCTGCACCAGTGCGGTGGGGGTGTTGGCCAGGCTGCCTTCGCGCACGGCGCGGTACTGCTCGGGCAGGTACTGGCTGAGCAGGACCAGCGGCGGCGCATGCTGTTCCAGATTGGCGAACAGGGTCTGCACCGCCTGCAGCAGCGCCGGCTCGCCCCAGTAGTAGCGGCAACGGTCGCTGAAGGAGTAGCTGCGCAGCAGGCGCAGCGCGGCATCATCGCCCTGGTAGTAGGACTGCCAGTACTTCGGCTGCGCCACCATCACCTCGTCCAGCACCTGCGGCAGGCGCGAGCACTGCGCGGCCGGCAGCAGCTCGGCCTCGATCGCGGCCAGCGCGAACAGCGCTTCGCGGTAGGCGAAGGTGGCCGCCGGGCCGACCTTGAGGATGGCGAAGTGGTCGCGCACCAGCGCGTGCAGGCCGCTTTCGCGCTGGTAGTCGGTGGAGTGTGCTTCGAACACGATGCGCGGCTGCTGTTCGAGGAAACCGGCCAGCGTGCTGGCGGCGGCCGCGTCGTATTCGTGCACGCTGCTGTGGTCGAAGTCCACGCCCGGCTGCACCACCATCGCGATCACGCGCTGCCATGCATCGCGCAGCTGCGGCGTGTCGAACGCCTGCTGGTGGATGGCCAGGGTCTGCGCGGCGGCGACCGGCGTGGTCACCTGCAGGCCCTCTGCAAGCGAGGCTTCGCCGCCGGGGATCGGTACTTCGGTACCGATCACGTAGACCGGCGGCGGCAAGCCATGTTCGCCGGCGGTGCGCTCGGCGATTTCAGCCAGCTCGGCCGAACGCGCGGCGACGATGGCATCGGGCAGCGGCACCGGGTCATCCGCGCAGGACATGCTGCAGTCCAGATGGATCTTGTGGAAACCGGCGGCGACGTAGGCTTCGATCAGCACGCGGGCGTGGGTCATCGCTTCGGCGGCCGGGCGCTTCTGCCAGGCATTTGGGCCGAGGTGGTCGCCACCCAGGATCAGCCGCTCGCGCGGGAAGCCTTCTTCGTCGGCCAGGGTACCGACGTAATCGCGGTACTGCGGCGGGGTCATGCCGGTGTAGCCGCCGAACTGGTCGACCTGGTTGGAGGTCGCCTCGATCAGCAGCACGGTGCCATGTGCCAGGGCCACGTGCATGGCCGCGCGCAGCACCTGCTCATTGCTGCAGCAGACGCTGTACAGGCCGACGTTGGCACCGGTGCGGTGGGAGGCAAGCAGAGTCTGCAACGGGGACATGGTCAAGCTCCGGTCAATCAGGAAAACGAGGGTTGGCAGGCGAGCAGAGCGGCACCACGTGCGCCACCGGCATCGCCGAAGCGCGGCGGAACGATGGGCGGTACCTGCACACCGTTGAACAGATGCGCGGCAATGGCTGCAGGCAGCTGCTGGTACAGCGGCGCATACTGGGAAAGGCCGCCGCCGAGCACGATCACGTGCGGGTCCAGCGCCAGCACCAGTGCGGCCAGGCTGTGGCCGAGCAGATCGCGGTGGATGTCCAGCGCCTTGCGCGCACGCGCATCGCCGGCTTCGGCCAAGGCAATCACCGCGCTGGCGTCGGTGGCGCTGCCACCGAGATGACGTTCGATCATCGCTACACCGCTGCCGGACACATAGCGCTCCACGCAGCCCTGCAGGCCGCAGCCGCAGTCCAGCAGCGGCAGGCCGTGGCGCTGCAGCAGATGGCCGGGCACGCTCCAGTGGCCCCATTCGCCGGCCAGGCCGTTGAAGCCGGACAGCAGCCGGCCCTGCAGGCAGAAACCACCGCCGGCACCGGTGCCGAGGATGGCGCCGAACATGCTGGGGTAGCCGTCGGCGGCACCGCCGTGTGCTTCAGACAAAGCAAAACACTGCAGATCGTTGCCGAAGTGCAACGGACGCTGCAGGCGCGCCTGCAGATCCTGCGCCACGCATTGGCCAGTCAGTGCAGGCACGTTCGCGCTGAGCTGGCGGCCGCTGCGGCGGTCACGCACGCCGGGCAGGGCGATGCCGATGGCCGCATCGCTGCGGCCGAGCGTGGCGTCCGCCTCGGCCACCAGCGCGACCACCGCCTGCAGGAAGCCGTCGTAGTCGCCCTGCGGGGTGCCCACGCGGCGGCGCCAGGTGACCTGCATCGCCGCATCGCACGCCACCAGCTCGATCTTGGTGCCGCCGATGTCGATGCCGTAGCAGGCGTGGGCGATCAGCTCAGCCATGGTGGATGGTGACGCCCTTGACGACGCGGTTGACGGTGCCGTCCGGGAACGGGTTGTCCGGGGTCAGGCCAAGCGCGGCCGAGCGCTGCAGCGCGAACAGCTGCGCGAAGCCCAGCCACACCGGCGCCAGCCACGGATCGTCCAGTGCCGGCACGATGAGGGTGTATTCGTCATCGGCGCCAATGTCCGAATGCGGGCCGATCGCCAGTACCTGGCCGGCCACGCCGTCGCGGCGCAGTTCTTCCAGCAGGTCCTGTTCGTAGCGGCGCGCCAGCGGCTGCACGCTGCGCACCACCACCACCAGGGTGTTGCCATCCAGCGTCGACTTCGGGCCATGACGGAAGCCCAGCGGGGTGTTGGCCAGCGCCAGCACGCGGCCGGCGGTCAGTTCCAGCACCTTCAGCGCGCACTCGCGTGCCAGCGCTTCCAGCGGGCCGCTGCCGAGGTAGATGATGCGGTTGAACGGGCGCTGCGCCAGCGCCGCCACCGGTGCATCCCACTGCGCCTGGCCTTCGCGGGCCAGCGCGGCGATCTGTTTCAGGCGCGCCACGCGCGCATCCCATGGCGAACGATCGAACACGGTCAGTGCGGCCAGCAGCATGCAGGTCAGGCTGCTGGTCATGGCGAAGGCGCGATCACAGCTGGCCGACGGCATCAGCAGGGTGCAGGTATCGGCACGGCCGGCGCCACGACGGGCCAGTTCGCCATCGGCGTTGCAGGTGATGTCGAGGAAGCGTGCGTCATCCACGTCGCTGCGCACGCGGTCCACTGCCGCCACGCTTTCCGGGCTGGAACCGCTGCGGCCGAACGAGACCAGCAGGGTCGGGCGGTCGCGCTGCAGGTACAGCGCCGGGTGGGTCAGCAGGCTGGTGGTGTGCACCACGCGCACATCGGCCGGCCACTGCGCATTGATCGCGTCGGCCACCATTTCGGCGATGAAGCCGGAGCTGCCGGCGCCGGTGAACAGCACGCGCTGATTGGGATCGTTGAGGCTGTCGCCGAGGAAGGCCTGCAGGCGGTCGCGGGCACGCGACAGGTCCTGTGCGAGGGCGTCCCACAGCGCAGGCTGCTGAGCGATTTCGGTAGCGGTATCGGCTCCGCCAAGGCGCTGCCAGGCGGACACATCGGAAAGCAGGGTGACGTCCATTCAGAGGTTCCAGTTGGGCCAGCGCACCATCTGCGTTTTCTTTCGAAATGTCAAACATCGAAAGTAAAAAGAAAGAAAATAGCGAGGCGGCTTTTCCCGCTGCGAGGTGCCCAGGAAAACGAAAGGAAGGGCCAGATGCCGTATCGCACAATGCTTAACAGGCGGCTGCAAGCGCTTACACAAAGTATTGCAATGCAACAACTTTCGTTTCAATGGAATATATCTTCCTTTTTCCTTTCAATTTGTTGACATCTTTCGAATCGCTGCCCTAGAGTCGGCCCAACCGCTTTCGAAACGCCCGGTGAACGGGTTGGGAGTCCGTGTGGAAATCTGCGTTCGTCGCTCGCCGCTGATGCTGGCCCTGTTGCCGGCATTGATGCTGGCGTCCATGCCGGCCCGGGCCGAGCCGGTCGGCAACCTGCGTTCGGTCGCCGCCAGCGCCAGCCGCGACGGCGTGCAGGGCTGGGACCTGCAGACCGACAAGGGCGCGCGCATCCGCATCGAACTGCCGGCCACCGACATCATCCGCGTGCAGGCCGGCCGCAACGGCACGCTGACCGGTGCCGGCGACAAGGCTGCACCGATCGTGCTGCCGCAGCCCAAGGCGAACGTGCAGGCGCAGCTGGAAGAAGACGCGCAGGAAATCCGCGTGCGCACCGATGCACTGGTGCTGCATGTACAGCGGCAGCCGCTGCGCATGCGCCTGGAACGCCTGGACAACGGCCAGCCCACCACGCTGTGGCAGGAACTGCAGCCGCTGGACCTGGATGCCGCGCAGAGCGTGCAGGTGCTGTCCTCGCAGGCCGATGAAGGCTACTTCGGTGGCGGCCAGCAGAACGGTCGTTACCAGTTCAAGGGCCGCGAGCTGGAAGTGTCCTATTCCGGCGGTTGGGAAGAGGGCGACCGCCCCAGCCCCGCACCGATGCTGCTGAGCAGCCGTGGCTGGGGCATGCTGCGCAATACCTGGAGCGATGGCAGCTACGATCTGCGCGAGGCCGACCAGGTCACGCTGCTGCACCGCGAAGACCGCTTCGATGCGTACTACTTCGTCGGCGCCGACCTGCCGAAGCTGATCGAGCGCTACACCCAGCTGACCGGCCGCCCCAACATGGTCGCGCGCTGGGCGCTGTCCTACGGCGATGCTGATTGCTACAACGATGGCGACAACAGCAAGAAGCCCGGCACCGTCCCCGAAGGCTGGAGCGATGGCCCGACCGGCACCACGCCCGACGTGATCGACAGCGTGGCCAAGCAGTACCGCGCCCACGACATGCCCGGTGGCTGGATCCTGCCGAACGACGGCTACGGCTGTGGCTACAAGAAACTGCCGGAAACCGTGCAGGGCCTGGCCAAGTACGGTTTCCGCACCGGTCTGTGGACCGAGAACGGCGTCGACAAGATCGCCTGGGAAGTGGGCAAGGCCGGCAGCCGCGTGCAGAAGCTGGACGTGGCCTGGACCGGCAAGGGCTACCAGTTCGCGATGGATGCCAACCGTCAGGCATTCAACGGCATCCTCGACAATTCCGATTCGCGCCCGTTCCTGTGGACGGTGATGGGCTGGGCCGGCATCCAGCGCTATGCGGTGGCCTGGACCGGCGACCAGAGCAGCAGCTGGGATTACATCCGCTGGCACGTGCCGACCCTGGTCGGTTCGGGCCTGTCCGGCATGGCCTACGCCAGCGGCGATGTCGATGCGATCTTCGGCGGCAGCGCCGAAACCTTCACCCGCGACCTGCAGTGGAAGGCGTTCACCCCGGTGCTGATGGGCATGAGCGGCTGGTCGTCGAACGCACGCAAGCACCCGTGGTGGTACGACGAGCCCTATCGCAGCATCAACCGCGACTACCTGAAGTTGAAGATGCGCCTGACCCCATACATGTACGGCCTGGTGCACGAGGCTGCACAGACCGGCGCGCCGCCGGTGCGTGGCCTGATGTGGGACAACCCGCGCGATCCGCACGCGCAGGATGAGACCTACAAGTACCAGTTCCTGCTCGGCCGCGACCTGCTGGTGGCGCCGGTGTACCGCAGCCAGGCGGCCAGCCGTGGTTGGCGCCGCGACATCCATCTGCCCGCCGGCGGCTGGATCGACTACTGGGATGGCCGCCGCGTGCAGGCCACCGCCGATGGCCGTCAGCTGGACCGCCAGGTGGACCTGGCCACGCTGCCGGTGTTCGTGCGCGCCGGTGCCATCCTGCCGATGTACCCGTCGATGCTGTTTGACGGCGAGAAACCCCTCGATGAGGTGACCTTCGACCTGTACCCGCAGGGTGATTCGCAGTACACGCTGTACGAAGACGATGGCAACACGCGCCGCTACCAGCAGGGCGAGTCGAGCACGCAGAAGATCACCGTGCAGGCGCCGGTGCAGGGTAGTGGCCCGGTGCAGGTGCAGATCGATGCGGTGCAGGGCCAGTACAACGGCCAGCTGGCGCAGCGTCGCTATGGCCTGCGCGTGCTCAGCCGGCAGGCGCCGCGTGTGGTGCAGGCCGGTGGCCGCGCGCTGCCCGCGTTGGCCGATGCCGCCGCCTTCAACGGCGCCAGCGAAGGCTGGTACTTCGATGCCAAGGAGCGCCGTGGCACGCTGCACGTGCGTACCACCACCCAGGACATCCGCCAGCCGCTGCAGCTGCAACTGGACTTCGCGGTGGCTGCGGCGGTGGCCGACGATGCCTATCCGGCTGCGCCGGTGCTGGGCCGCGAACTGCCGGCCGACAGCCTGCTGGTGGTCAACCGCCCGGCCGAAGAACCCGGCCATGCGCTGGAAAATGCCTTCGACGACGATCCGGCCACCTGGTTCCGCAGTGTGCGTAACCAGGCCGTGCGCACCGGTGCCCACGAATGGGTGGTGGGCTTCGGCGAGCGCAGGATGATCGATGGCATCGACATCGCGCCACGCAACGACAAGAACTGGAAGCACGGCCAGGTACGCGACTACGAGGTCTACCTGGGTGACAGCAACGGCGAGTGGGGCGAGCCGATCGCCCGTGGCCGCCTGCAGCTGAAGGAAGGCGTGCAGCGCATCGACTTCCCGGCCCACGCCGGCCGCCTGCTGCGCTTCCGCGTGCTGAGCGTGCAGAACCCCGAAGGCGACGGCGCCAGCAGTACCGACCCGATGGTCACGGCCGCACAGGGCAGCGCCCGCGCCTTCGATGCGCTGCAGCCGCGCGACGTCGGCCCGATCGCGCTGTCCACCTTCCACATTCTTGAACACCAGGAACCGGAGCGACCGGCCCGGCAGCGCTATCTCTCCGAGCTGCCGGTGCCGGCCGCGCTGGCCAGCCAGGTGCGCACCGACCAGTCGTTCCGTGGCGACGCCGGCATGCGCATGAACGGCCTGCAGTTCCGCCGTGGCCTGGGCGTCGGTGCCACCAGCCGCATCGACCTGCGCCTGCAGGGCGGCTGGCACCTGCTGCGCGCCGACCTCGGCATCGACGACGCCTGCCGCACTGCCGGTGGCCTGCAGTTCCAGGTCTGGGGTGACAACCGCCTGCTGTACGACAGTGGCCTGGTGAAGGCGCCCGGCGTGGTCAAGCCGGAGCTGGACATCCGAGGCCTTTCCACCCTGAGCCTGCGCACGCTGGGTGCGCAGGGCAGCCAACCCGCCCAGGTCTGTGCCAACTGGGCCAACGCCGTGCTGATCGGCCAGGAGGGCGACTCCGCCAGCATCGTCGCCCCATGACCCCCTCGTAACACCGCTCCTCCCCCCGCCCATTCCGACTACGGCTTCACCACGACTGTGGGGGCCGTGGCCCGGGAGCGTTTTGCCCGCCGAACGCCCACGCGCTCACTTTTTGCGCCGCACCCCTGCCAGGAGAGAACCCCGATGTTGCCCGCACGCCACCACCGCCCCCCCTGTCGTACGATCGCTCCGCTGACGCTGGCCATTGCCGGCGCGCTGCTGTCGGTCGCCGTTCCTGCCTTCGCCCAGGAGAGCAAGGACAAGGCCACCGACCTGGCCCGCATCGAGGTCACCGGCTCCAACATCCGCCGCACCGACGTTGAAACCGCATCGCCGGTGCAGGTGATCAGCAAGCAGGACATCCAGAACATGGGTGCGCGCACGCTGCTGCAGGTGCTCGACAACCTGCCGGCCGCCCGCCCGGCGCAGCAGGATGCACGTTCGCTGTTCACCGGTTCCGATGGTGCCTCGCAGGCCAACCTGCGCGGTCTGGGCGCGCAGGGCACGCTGGTGCTGCTGAACGGTCGCCGCCTGTCGTACTACGGTGCACCGGCTGGCTTCCAGACCCAGTTCGTCAACATCGACGCGATCCCAGCTGCAGCCATCGAGCGCATGGAAGTGCTGACCGACGGCGCCTCGGCCGTGTACGGCACCGACGCGGTGGCCGGCGTGATCAACGTGATCACCAAGCGCAACTTCCAGGGGGCCGAGGTCAGCTTCACCAACGACACCTCCTCGCGCATCGACTCCTACGGCGAGCGCCAGGCCAGCATCACCGCCGGCTTCGGTGACCTGACCGAGAACCGCTTCAACATCTACGGCGCGGTGAACATGTACCGCCGCGACGCGATTCCACTGGCCGATTTCTATGACAAGCGACCCGACCAGTACTACGTCAACAACCCGAACTACCTCAACAACCTGCGCCTGGGCGTAGGCAGCAAGCCGGGTGAATTCAACCCGGGCAGCTATTTCGCCTTCGATCCAGTCACCGGCCGCCGCGTGCAGGAAGCTGCACCGGGCTGCAAGAACGTGCTGACCAGCGAAGCGGCCGGTCCACGTTGCGTCTGGGAAACCTGGATGAACAACGAGGTTGACGCCGGCGCCAAGTCCGAGCGCAACACCGCCTACCTCAACGGCACCTTCCTGGTCGGTGACAGCACCGAGATCTTCGCCGAGGCGACCTACACCGACATCGACCTGCGCGCCAACGGCGGCACGCCGCGCACCTACGGCACCACCACCGGCAATCCGACCAGCTGGTTCTCGCGCAATACCGGCAACAACGTCAACCAGTTCCTGTACCCGTTCCTGGGCCCGAACAACGAGTACAACCACGCCAGCCCGGAAATGAAGGCGATGATGGGTGGCGTGGTCGGCCTGAACTACCTGCTGCAGGATGCCGGCCCGAACTACTTCGGCCAGCGCAACACCGACAAGAGCTACCGCGTGCTGGCCGGTGCGCGTGGCAACCGGGGTGACTGGAACTGGGAGACTGCCTTCGCCAGTGCCGGCACCCACTCCACCACGTACCAGACGATCAACGTCAACATCAAGGGCTTCGAGAAGGCGTTCGGCCCGTACTCGGTCGACCCGACCACCGGCCGCGTGATCATCTCCGACCACCCGGCATACAAGTTCGGCGAGATCAGCGACGCCAACGCCGCATTGATCCGTGAAGCGTTCCCGACCTTCGACATCCAGTCGTGGACCCGCCTGCACACCCTGGACGGAAAGATCGAAGGCCCGCTGTTCCAGCTGCCGGCCGGCGAAATGCGCGCCGCGTTCGGCTTCAATGCCAGCCGCGAAACCTTCTACACCCCGGGCAACGCCGATGCGGCCAACGGCCTGATCTCCCAGCAGGGCGGCTCCTGGTTCGACGGCAAGCGCAACACCTACGCGCTGTTCGCCGAGACCGTGGCACCGATCACCGACAAGCTGGAACTGGATGCGGCGGTGCGCGTGGACAAGTACCCGAACTTCAGTGCCAACGTCGCGCCGAAGATCGGCTTCAAGTACCAGGCGTTCGACCAGCTGATGCTGCGCGGTACCTACTCGACCGGTTTCCGCGCCCCCAGCCTGGCCGAGTCCGGCAATGGCGGCGTGTTCGCCCAGCTGGGTGGCTTCCGCGACGAGCTGCGCTGCAACGAGACCAACGCCATTGCCAACCTGCTGCTGAAGTCGCAGCGGCCTGGGGATGTCGATCTGGGCAAGAACATGCTGAACGTTGATTGCAGCCGCACCGTGGCGCGCATGACCCAGCCGAACAAGGATCTGAAGCCGGAGAAGGCGAAGATCGCCACCCTCGGCTTCGTCTACGAGCCGGCAACCTGGCTGTCGGTGTCGGCCGACTACTGGTTCATCTACCGCGACAATGAAATCGTCGCGCCGGACTACCGCCGCATGGAAGACATCATCTCGATGTCGCGCTCGCCGATCACCGACAGCGATCGCGCCAACCTGGCGCAGCTGGCGGCAATGTGCACCGATCCGGCCAGCGGCGTGAACTGCCCGTCGACACTGCCGGGCTACTCCGCCGGCAATGTGGCCAGCGTGGTGGGCCAGTACAAGAACCGCGGCAAGACCCTGATCGACGGCTTCGACATCGATGCGCGCAGCCGCTTCTCGCTGGGTGACTGGGGCAACCTGAACATCGGCCTGGCCGCCACCATCGCCAACCGCAACCGTTTCTACATGGATGAAGCCAACGGCTGGTACTACGGCGACGTGGTGGGCTACTACAACAACCCGCGCCTGCGTGCCACGCTCAATGCCGACTGGACCTACAAGCAGGTCACCACCAGCATGTTCGTCAACTACGTGGGCGGCACCAAGTGGGCCACCGACCAGGTTGATGAGGTGAGCAACAACAAGGAAACCTGCACCGGCGGCTACCTGGCCCTGCAGAAGAGCAAGTGCGATGGCGCACCGTCGTGGTGGACCGCCAACATGAGCGTCACCTGGCGCCCGGATGATGCGTGGAACCTGAGCTTTACCGTCAAGAACCTGTTCGATCGCCTGCCGTTCTACGATCCGAACAGCTTCCTGGGTGACTCCAGTGACTACGCGACCATCTTCGGTCGTGGTTACAGTGTGACTGTCGGTTACCGGTTCAAGTAATTCCGTTTGCGTGACCTGGCGTGCCGGCTGCGGCCGGCACGCTGCCAAGAGGAGAGATGTTTGCCATGAAGCGTAGGGAATTCATCGCGGCCAGTGCCGCTGTCGCCGCCAGCAGCCTGCTGCCGCAGACCCCGGCATGGGCACGCGGGCGCAAGGTGCGCCTGGCCATGATCGGTACCGGCATGCGTGGCCTGGTGCTGCTGAAGGAACTGGTGCGCCGCGACGACGTCGAGGTGATTGCCGTCTGCGATATCGAGCCGATCATGCTCGGCCGCGCCGTGGAGATGGTGACCAAGGCCGGCAAGCCGGCGCCGAAGACCTATGGCCAGGACCGTGATACCAACGCCTGGAAGCGATTGCTGGAACAGAAGGGCATCGATGGCGTGATCATCGCCACGCCGTGGGAATACCACGCGCCGATGGCGATTGCCGCGATGCAGGCCGGTGTGGCGGTGGGCTGCGAAGTAGTGGCCGGCATCACCCTGCAGGACCACTGGGACGTGCTGAAGACCCAGCTGAGCACCGGCACCCCGTACATGCTGCTGGAGAACGTCTGTTATCGCCGCGACGTGATGGCCGCGCTGCAGATGGTGCGCCAGGGCCTGTTCGGCGAGCTGGTGCACCTGCAGGCCGGCTACCAGCACGACCTGCGTGGCGTGAAGTTCAATTCCGGCGACCCGAACCAGCCCTACGACAGCGGCGTGGAGTTCGGGCCCAAGGGCTGGAGCGAAGCCCGCTGGCGCACCGAGCATTCGGTGGAACGCAATGGCGAGCTGTACCCCAGCCACGGCATTGGCCCGTGCGCGATGTACACCGGCATCAACCGTGGCAATCGCTTCACCCACATCAATGCCTTCGCGACCAAGGCGCGCGGCCTGCACGAGTACACCGTGGCCAAGAGTGGCGGCACCACGCATCCCAGCACCAAGGTGAAGTTCAAGCTGGGCGACATCGTCACCACCACGTTGGCCTGCGAGAATGGCGAAACCATCCTGCTGCAGCACGACACCTCGCTGCCTCGCCCGTACTCGATGGGCTTCCGTGTGCAGGGCACCAAGGGCCTGTGGATGGACGTGAACCACTCGATCCACATCGAAGGCCGCAGCCCGCCGCACCAGTGGGAAGAGTTCAAGAAGTACCAGGACGAGTACGAGCACCCGCTGTGGAAGCAGAATGCCGACACCGCTGCCAGCGCTGGCCATGGTGGTATGGACTGGTTCGTGATCCATGCGTTCGTGGAAGCGCTGAAGGCCAAGGCACCGATGCCGATCGACATCTACGATGCGGTGACCTGGAGTGCGATTACCCCGTTGAGCGAGCAGTCGATTGCCAACAGTTTCCAGACGCTGGAGTTCCCGGACTTCACTGCTGGCGCGTGGAAGCAGCGCAAGCCGATCTTCGCGTTCGACAGTAAGTACTGATCTGCTCTTTGTAGAGTCGAGCCATGCTCGACTGGTTTGAAGGCAACGCCGGGCACTGCCCGGCGTTGCTGTTTGCGGCGCCCCCTAACAGGCCCATGCTAGGCTCGGCTTCGTGCCCGACAGTTGATGTCAATCGACAGAGAGGAGCTTGCCTGATGCGCCTGCTGACCTTCACCTGTCCAGTCTGTGGCGCAGCAGGGCAACGATTTCCACTGCGCTCCGCATCGACACGGCAGGCGAAGGCGGCATGCAGGGGATGTAGCGTGATGCTGCGCTCGGATCCCCGCTTGGGCCTGCATACGCTCTACCTGCTGTATACGCAGATCATCGTGCTGCTGGCTGCATTGCCCATGATCTGGGCGTATGCCTTGGGCCGATGGTTCTGGTTGGCTGTGATCTGGGCCGTGGTGTCGGTGTTGTCCTGGGTGCCTGGCGCGATCAGGCACGCGCGAAGCCCGATCGTGCGCGCCTGCCGCGATCCCGATTACAGCTACGCGCGCAAGCCGGGTGCTTCCACTACGCGCGATGCTGCAAACTCTGGGCAGGGTAGCGATGTGCCAGGTGCCAGCCCATGATCCGGCCGATCATTTTCCTCCTGACCGGAAGTCTGGCCGCGTGTGCATCACACCCGGCCGATGCCGTGCAGTGTCCCGAGGCCACGATCATCTACATCGGCAGTGAAACTGTGGATGCCGCGGTCCTTGGCAGGTTCCAGATCACTACGGAGGGATCGCAGGCACTACGGCTGCCACTGGCCAGCGTGGATCGGCAGGCGCATGCGCACGCGGTATCGACCGATATCCGCGACGAACACGGTCTGGCCTGGCGTCCCTTCAGTGTTGTTCTGGAAGAGCTCAAGCCGCCGGCTGCGGACCTGGTGGTTACACGTGGTGAGATTGAAACCTTCCTGTACGACGGCAAGGGCGCCTTCCTGCCCGGTGCCGTGCAGAAAGGGCAGGCGCTTTCCATCGTCGTGCGCGATCTTCAAGGTTGCGCACATCGCTCGAAGCCGTTCGCTCCTGAACCGCGTTGACGTGGAAGCGCAAGCGAGAGGCCCGGAGTGACGGGTACGAGCAGGGGAAGATGGCGCGCCCGGAGGGATTCGAACCCCCGACCAATGGCTTCGGAAGCCACTACTCTATCCGGCTGAGCTACGGGCGCGTTGTAGAACCGCCGCGCCACCGACCAGTGCCGGGGCGGGCATCGCAGCGCCATGAGGCGGTGCGGGATCGGCATTCTATCCAGTTTCGCCGAACAAATCTCCCCCCACGGGCAAAGCCCTGCCAGAGGGGCAGGAGTATCCTATCGCCATGGCTGATACCCCCCTCACTTCGCCGCAGTCGCCGGCGACGCCGCGTTGGCGGCACTACTGGACTCTGATGCGCGCTGATCGCCCGATCGGCACGTTGCTGCTGCTGTGGCCCACCTGGTGGGCGTTGTGGCTGGCCGCAGGCGGCCTGCCGCCGCTGTGGACCCTGTTCGTGTTCACCGCTGGCGTGTGGCTGACCCGCTCGGCCGGTTGCGTCATCAACGACTACGCCGACCGCTGGCTGGACCCGCACGTGGAGCGCACCAAGGCGCGCCCGCTGGCCACCGGTGCGATCAGTGGCCGCGCCGCGCTGGCGCTGTTCGCCGTGCTGATGCTGGTGGCGTTCGGCCTGGTGCTGACCCTGAACGGACTGACCATCGGCCTGAGCTTCATCGGCGTGTTCCTGGCCGCAAGCTACCCGTACCTGAAGCGCTATACCCATCTGCCGCAGGTCTACCTGGGGATGTCGTTCGGCTGGGGCATCCCGATGGCGTTCGCCGCCGTGCAGGGCGAGGTGCCGATGCTGGGCTGGCTGCTGTATGCCGGCAACATCCTGTGGTCCACCGCCTACGACACCTGGTACGCCATGGTCGATCGCGAGGACGACCTGAAGATGGGCTCGCACTCCACCGCGATCCTGTTCGGCGATCTCGACCTGGTCATCCAGGGCGTGCTGTACGCGCTGTTCCTGGCCACCATGGCGCTGGTGGGCGTGCGCGGCGGGCTGGGCGGCTACTACCTCGCCGGTGTGGCCGTGGCCACGGTGCTGGTGGTGTACGAGTTCTGGATCTGCCGCAACCGCGAGCGCGGCCCGTGCTTCAAGGCGTTCCTGCACAACAACTGGGTGGGTGCCGCGCTGTTTGCCGGTATCGCCGTGGACCTCGCGCTGCGTTGATCGCCCGGGGTCGGATCCCTTTCCCGCCGGGAAAGGGATCCGACCCCATCTCCCCGGTGGAGTCGAGCAAGCCCGACTCTACGACCAATAGGTGGCTGACAGGCCGCACCCCACCGCCCAGAATCGGGCCATCGAACCTGGGAGGGTAGGCGATGGCCTCGACGGCAGCAGTACAGGACGGCTGGATGGCGCGCGCTGCGCTGCGCTCGGCCGCCTGGGCAGAAAAGTGGTTCCCCGATGCGTATGTATTCG
Source organism: Stenotrophomonas maltophilia (assembly GCF_004684085.1). Classification (GTDB taxonomy): domain Bacteria; phylum Pseudomonadota; class Gammaproteobacteria; order Xanthomonadales; family Xanthomonadaceae; genus Stenotrophomonas; species Stenotrophomonas maltophilia_AS. The sequence continues at coordinate 45,158 of NZ_SRHZ01000088.1, read as the reverse complement.
CGGTACTGGGCGTGGTCATCGTCGCACTGGCCGCGATGGGCTTCGGCTCGACCCCCCAGGCCACCGCCAGCGCCTTCGGTGACGGCTTCTGGAGCCTGATTCCCTTCACCATGCAGATGGCCTTCGTGGTCATCGGTGGCTACGCGGTGGCTACCGCGCCCATCGTCGCTCGCTTCATCGATTTCCTGGCCCGGGTGCCGCGCACCGGCCGTGGTGCGGTGGTGTACGTGGGCCTGGTCAGCATGCTCGCCTCGCTGCTCAGCTGGGGCTTCTCGCTGGTGTTCGGCGGCCTGCTGGTCCGCGCATTGGCCCGCCGTACCGAACTGCACATGGACTACCGCGCGGCCGGAGCTTCGGCCTATCTCGGTCTGGGGGCCGTGTGGGCAATGGGATTGAGCTCGTCGGCCGCACAGCTGCAGGCCAACCCGGCCAGCATGCCGCCCGGTCTGGTGGAAATCACCGGCGTGTTGCCGTTCACCGAAACCATCTTCCTGTGGCAGTCGATCGCGCTGACCTCGGTGCTGATCCTGGTTTCGCTGCTGATCGCCTGGCTTACCGCACCGGCGGCCGGCAGTGCGCGCACCGCCGAGGAGTTCCCCGGCGCCGCGCAGGCCGAGCCGGAACCGCTGCAGCGACGCACGCGCCCGGGCGAATGGCTGGAATACAGCCCCCTGCTGACCATGCTGCTCTCGCTGCTGGCGTTCGGCTGGCTGTTCAACGAGTTCGCCAACAAGCCGGTGATCACCGCCATCGCCAACCTCAACACCTACAACTTCCTGTTCATTTCGCTGGGCCTGCTGCTGCACTGGCGTCCGCGCAGTTTCCTCAACGCGGTAGCCAAGGCGGTGCCGAGCACTACCGGTGTGCTGATCCAGTTCCCGCTGTATGGCGGCATCGCGATGATCCTCACCCACGCTGCCGGCGACGATGGGCAGACACTGGCGCACCGGCTGTCGAGCCTGTTCGTGCACGTGGCCAGCACCGATTCGTTCGCGCTGGTGATGGGCGTCTACTCGGCGGTGCTGGGCTTCTTCGTGCCGTCCGGTGGCGGCAAGTGGATCATCGAGGCGCCGTACGTGATGCAGGCTGCCAACGAACTGAAGGCGCACCTGGGCTGGGCGGTGCAGGTCTACAACGCGGCCGAAGCGCTGCCGAACCTGATCAATCCGTTCTGGATGCTGCCGCTGCTGGGTGTGCTGGGCCTGAAGGCGCGCGACATCGTGGGCTTCACCTTCATCCAGCTGCTGGTGCACATCCCGCTGGTGCTGGGCTTGCTGTGGCTGCTGGGGATGACCTTGGCGTATGTGCCGCCGGTGATGCCCTGAATGCAGCATTGGCTTCCCTGCGTGAGCCGGGAAGCCAGCCTCGTTCAGCGCGTGTTTCCAGCGGAGCACGCCATGAATGCGCGGACCCGCGCCGCTTGCATGAGCACATGCCGAACCCGCATGAATCCTTCAGCCGCTTGTGCCACAAGGGCTTCTGCGCGTTCATTCACAGGCGTACACACAGATGTAGCCGCCCACCCACGCGTGATTAACCATTCGCTGCAGACGATGGCCACGTCCACCGCATTCCGCGAGTGGCTTTGGAGATCGGACATGGCACAGCAGAACCAGAACCCGAACCAGAAGCAGCAGGGCCAGCAGAACCAGCAGGATCAGCAGCAGGGTCGTGGCCGCGACCAGCAGCAGCAACAGCAGCAGGAACAGCAGAAGCGCAACCAGAACCAGCAGCAGGGCGGCAACGACGAAGAAGAATGACCGCGCCGTGCATGCGGAGTGACCGGTGAAGCCCCGCCACGTGCGGGGCTTCGCTTATTCCAGCACGCCAATGCGCTGCAACACTTCCGCCGCCGACATGTCGTTCGGATTGGTGCCAGGCTGATCCTGCGGCACGTCCATGCCCATACCGCGGTACAGATCAATCCAGTGCTGGGCGATCTCGCCGGTCTGCGGGTTGCGGAAATTCATCGGCTGCAATGCGAACACGTGGTGCGCACGGAAGGCGCGTTCGATGAAGTCCGAGCAGTAATAGCTGTCCTGGTTCAACACATACGACGTGTTGTACGGCTTGCCCAGCATCGTGCGCGCGGTGGCGACCGCATCCTTGATGGCCGCCTGCTGCGGCGCGCGCAGGCGATAGACCACGATCTGCCGCTGCTTGGCGCGCGCGTCCTGGCGGAACTCGATCAGTGATTGCCGGCGCGATCCCTTCTCGTCGGCGTGCAGCACGTCCCAGCCCTTCGGTGCCGAGGCGACCAGGGCGACGTGATCGAAGCTGGGTGCGCCCTGCGTGCCGGTGGCATCGTCGATGGCCGCACTGAGGCCGCTGCGGCCGGCGGTGACGAACAGCAGGTCGCCTTCGTGGACATCGATGGCCATCGCCACGGCCGGCCATAGGGCGGGCAGCAGCAGGCCGATCAGCAGCAGGAGGCGATGCATGAGGACTCTCGGACAGGCGGAATGCCGGAATTGTAGGGTGCGCGGTAGCATGGGGCGACCGGACCGGATTCAGGATGAGCCCATGCGTCGATACCCTTCTGCTGCACTGCTGATGCTCGTGTGTGGCGTGGTGCTGGTTGCCTGCACGCCAGCGCCACAGGCAATGCCCGCCGATGCCGCGCCCGCCACGCCGCCGCGTCCCACCGCGGCGCCAGCAACCATCGCCGCAACGGTCGAGCCCGCGCCGGTCCCTGCCCGCAGTGAATGCCCTTACCTGGAATTCGACGCGTTCCTGAAGCATTTCGGCCATGAGATCGCGCTGCAGGAAAAGGCCACTGCCGATCCCCTGCTGGACAGCTACATCGATGCGGAGGCCGAGCCGGAACCGCGCAAGGTGGAAAGCCGGTTGGCGCTGGCCGATGTCGAGTGGCCGGTGATGCCCGATCCTGCCGCATTGGCCGGGCAGGGCCGCGAAATGCAGGTCAGCACGCTGGCCGACGGACAACGGCAGGTGCAGATCCGCACGCCGGACAGCAGCGACCAGCAGACTTACACCTTCGCGCAGGCGCCCTGCTGGACGCTGGTCAAGCGTGAGGATGAGTCGATCTGAAGCCCGATCCGGCACAGGCGCGGCGGGTCAGCGGCTGCTAGGCTCGAGGCCTGGTCCAGGCAGGGAGACGCCGATGCAGGCTTTCAGGAAGTGCGCCACCACCACCGCCTTCGCCGCTGTATTGGCGATAGCCCCCTTCAGCGGCGCCCAGGCACAGTCGGTGCATGCCGATGACCGCGCCTACTTCGCCAATGCCACCGCCGAACAGTCCGCGCGTGACGCGCTGGGCAAGCGCGTCGAGGCCCTGCAGCAGGCATCCACCCTTGCACCGGCGGAACGCTTCCAGCAGGCCGAGGCACTGGAGGCGCAGTGCCTGCGTCATCTTGGCTACCTGCACCTGCAGTCCGCCCGCAATGCCCGCGATCATCGCCCGGCCCAGGCGATGGACCAGGCAATGGGGCTGTGCAGCCGCATCGCCCGCAGCGGTCGCGCTGCACTGCGCGAGGCGCCCGCAGATGCGGCGTGGGCAGCACCGTATGGCTTCCTGCTCGCACGCGCGTTGAAGGAGGCTGCCACCCCGGCCAACGCTGTGCTGGACGAGGCCGTGGAGGCATTGGCCGATCCGGCGCTGGACAGCTTCGCGCGCCTGCGCGGGCAGATCCTGCGCAGCGCCGAGTACCCGCAGCTCGAGCACGGCGGTCGGCACTGGGACACGGGGCGCGACAAGCAGGCGCTGGCCCAGCAGCCCGACCGCGCGCTGCGCGAGGCCGGCTGGAAGGGCTACTGGCAGGGGCTGCACTCGCGTCGTGAGCCGATGGCTTCGGTGCTGCTGGGGCTGGTGCAGGTGAATGACGCCGCTGCACGCCTGCAGGGCGATGGCTCCGCGCCGGCACACGGCTACCAGCGCATGGGTCTGGATACAACGGCAGTGGATGCGACGCTGGTTGCAATCGAACAGCACGCGGGAGACCGCCGCGCCTACCAGGACATGCTCCTGCACCACGCTGCACGTTCCGGCATCGATGCGCCGCAGATCTGGGATACCACGGTGCCCGATGCCGGCTACACGCCACCGGTGCTGACGCTGTCGCAGCTGCGCGACAACGCTGCCGATGCCATGCAGCATCTGGGGCCTGCGTACGTCGCCGAACTGCGGGCGCTGCTCGATCCAGCCAACCAGCGCATGGACCTGGCCACCGAGCGCGGCAATCGCAGCCAGGATGCGTTCGCTGTGAACGCTCCTGGCGCGCCGGCGATGTTGTACGTCGGTGTGCGCAGCGGGGATCTGGAGAGCGACGTCGAGATCGCCCATGAAGCCGGTCACGCGTTGCACGGTGAGTGGATGCAGCGTGGCCACGCATCGCCGCTGCAGCGCAACGGCAGCCAGTGGCTGACCGAAGCCTTCGCCATCTACAACGAGCTGCGCTTCCGCGACCAGATGTATCAGCAGGCACAGGACCCGCGCGCCAAGGCCTACTACCTGAAATCGCTGCTGGACGACATGGTGCTGCAGCTGTTCACCTCCTCCGAGGAAGCACAGCTGGAGCAATCGATCTACCGGGGTGTAGCCGACAGCACGCTGGGCACCGCCGATGACCTGGACGCGCTGACCGGCCAGGTGCTCGCGCGCTTCGGCCAGCAACCGGAGCGCTACCCGCAGCTGCGCAACACCTGGATCGGCAAGCGCCTGATGTATGAAGACCCGAACTATCTGGTGAACTACCTGTATGCGGGGCTGCTGGCCGTGCAGCTGTATGTGCAGGACCAGCGTGACCCGGAAGGGTTCCGTGAGCGTTATCTGGCCGTGCTTGGCGAGGGCTTCGATCGCGCGCCGAACGAGCAGGTGGCGCAACTGCTGGGGCACGCGCCTGACTGGGCGGCCCTGGTCGATGCCGATCTGCAGGTGTTCAACCAGACGGCGACACAGCTGCAGGCGCTGCATACGCAGATTGAAGCTGGGCGGGGTGTACGCACGCAGTAGCGCGTGTCACGTCTGCAATGACGGGTCAGGTCGAGACGACCCGCCAGCCCAAGGCGTCGTCGACGAGCTCGCCGCTGCCGGCGACCTCGCCCACACGCAGCAACAGGCCCTCGGCATTGGGCAGGTCCTTCTGCTCGGGGAACCAGCGACGATCGGCGGCGACCACGATCAACAGGCCCTCGTCGTCGCCCATCGGCGCGAACTGCGGTGAGGCCGGGCTGATCGGTTGCAGGCCGAAGCGTTGGTTGGAGTGTTCGCGCACAGCATCGACATCGTGGCTGGGCAGGCCGACCTCGCTCAGGCAGGTCAGTTCGCTGCCATGGAAGGCGCCTTCGCGCGCACTGGCCGGCAAGCGGCGGCGGCCGATCAGTTCCAGGATCAGGCCATCGGGACCGGTGAAATACACCGATTGCGACTGCCAACTGCTTTCCAGTGCGAAGTAGTCCAACCCTGCAGGGTTGCGCTGCAGCGGCGTACGTTCGCGCAACCACGACATCGCCTCGCTGAAGCGGTTGTCCGGCACGTTGAACGCCAGATGCACGCCGCCGACCGGACGTCCTTGCGCAGGCTGCAGTTCGATCGTGCTCCAGCCGATGTGCACATGGTTTCCGACCCCACGCTGCTGCAGCACATCGTGGAAGTACGCGGCCACGGTGGCGACATCGGACACCGGCAGAGTGAGGTGCAACAGGCGCATGATCAATCCTCTTTGACGCACCCACTGTAGCGCCGGGCCATGCCCGGCGGCCACTAGCGCAGTGAATGGTCGAAGAACCGTATCGCGGCATCCACTGCCTGCGCGTGCGCCCGTGCGGCATCAAGCTGTCGTACTGACGTCATGCCTCCTTCACAGATCGCGCCGAGACTGCGCGCCTTGTCCAGGCCTGTTGTGTCCGCACCGGTACTGGCCCTGTCGCGTCCTCCCGGAGCCCTACCGTGCATCGTTCGAAGCTTTCGCATTCCATCCTCCTTGCCCTTTCCATGGCCAGCGCAGGAGGCGCGATCGCAGCGGAGGCCGATGCGGTCGATGCGGCCGGTGGCAGCCGTGCCGCACCCACCCAGCTCGACGCGATGCTGGTCACCGGCACCCGCGCGTCCAACCGCACCCAGTTCGAAACGCTGGCGCCGGTGGACGTATTCACCAAGGAAGACATCACGTCCGTTCAATCCACCGATCTGAAGGACGTACTGGCCCAGCTGGTGCCGTCGTTCGTGGTGCAGCGCCTGCCGATGGCGGATGGCCAGGTGTTCGTGCGCCCGGCCACCCTGCGTGGCTTGTCACCGGACCAGACGCTGGTACTGGTCAATGGCCGACGCTTCCATCGCAGCGCGCTGCTCGGCAACCGTGGCGCGCAGGCGGCCGACCTGGCGCAGATCCCAACCAGTGCGATCAAGCGCATCGAAGTGCTGCGCGATGGTGCATCGGCACAGTACGGTTCGGACGCCATCGCCGGTGTCATCAACATCATTCTCGAGGATGGCTCTGGCACTGAGATCACCGCCGGCTACTCGCAGTACGCGCAGGGCGATGGTGCCTCGCGCGATTTCAGTGCGCGCACTGGCTGGTCGCTGGGCGACTACGGCAGCCTGGTGCTGTTCGCTGAATCGTCCAATTCCGACGCCACCTCGCGCACCCGCCAGCGCCCAGATGCGATCGCCTTCCAGGCTGCGCATCCGGAGTTGGACGTGCCCAACCCGGTGCAGCGCTGGGGCCAGCCGGAACTGGAAAGCCGCCGCGTTGGTTTCAACGTGAAGGCCAACGCCAGCGATACGCTGGAGCTCTACGCGTTCGGCCTGTACAGCCACAGCGAGGGCGTCAGCGATTTCAACTGGCGCAACCCGGACACCACCACCGGCGCGTATCGCACCACCGCCATCTTCCCGGGTTGGAACCTGCGCTCGCTGTACCCGGTGGGCTTCAGCCCGCAGTACGGCAATACGCAGAACGACCTGCAGCTGGTCGGTGGCCTGCGCGGCGAGATCACGCCCAAGCTGCGCTGGGATGTCAGCGCCTCGTACGGCCGCAACGCGATCGACTACAGCCTGAAGAACTCGATCAATGCCTCGCTCGGTCCGGCCAGCCCCACCGCGTTCGATCTGGGCCGCCTGACCCAGACCGAGAAGAACGCCAACGCCGACTTCAACTACGAGTGGGACGTGGGCGCGCTGTCCAAGCCGATCAACGTCGCCTTCGGTGGCGAGTTCCGCCAGGAGACCTACCAGGTGCGCGCCGGTGACCCGGCCTCGTACGCGGTGGGCCCGGGCGCGGCCGCGGGCCTGGAGGCCAACTCCAATGGCGCACCGGGCTTCTCGGCCAGCCAGGCCGGGCAGTGGAGCCAGCGTAGCAAGGCGGCCTACGTGGATATGGAAGTGCCTCTGGGCGAGCGCTGGAGCATCGGTGCTGCCAGCCGCTACGAGGATTTCTCCAGCTTCGGCAGCACGCTGGACGGCAAGCTCTCGGCGCGCTTCGCGATCACCCCGGACGTGGCCCTGCGCGGCACCGTGTCCACTGGCTTCCGTGCGCCGACGCCGGCGCAGCTCAACACCACCAGCACCACCCAGGGCCTGGATACGCGCACGCTGCAGATCTTCACCAGTGGCCGCCTGTCGCCGAACGATCCGCTGGCGCAGCTGCTCGGTGCCAGGCCGCTGAAGCCGGAGGAATCGCGTACGGCGTCGCTGGGCCTGACCTGGCGCACCGACCTGGGCCTGTCCGGTTCGGTGGACGTCTACCAGATCAAGCTGACCGACCGCTTCAGCCAGTCGGCCAGCTTCGCCATTCCGGCCGGCACGCCCAATCCGCTGGGCTATACCTGGGTGAACTACTTCACCAACGACTTCGATACCACCACCACCGGCGTGGACGTGGTCGGCAATTACCTGCGCGATCTTGGCGCAGGCCGCATGACGTTGACCCTGGCCTACAACTACAACCGCACCCGCGTGGACAACGGCAACACCTCGGTGGCCACCAACGAGACCCAGCGCGTGCTGTTTGAAGACCGCCTGCCCGAGCACAAGGGCAGCCTGACCGGCAGCTGGGACATCGGTGCCTGGTCGTTGATGGCGCGCATGCGCTACTACGGTGCCTGGACCGACTCCAGCGGCAATGCGGTGGGCGATATCTACCAGCGCTTCGGCGCGATGAGCTTCCTCGACCTGGCCGTGGGCTATCGCATCAACGAACACCACAGCCTGCGCGTCGGTGCCGACAACGTGCTGGACCGCTACCCGGACGAGGCGGTCTTCCAGGCCAGTCGCGGCCTGGTCTACTCGCGCAACGCACCGTACGACACCGACGGCGCCAACCTGTACGCGCAGTATCGGCTGAATTTCTGATGGATCGTAGCCGTCGTTCCCTGCTGCGTGCCGGCACGCTGCTACCAGCCGCAGCCGCACTGTCTTCACTGCCTGCCATGGCCGCCGCGCGTTACGCTGCGCCCATGCAGATACCCGCAACGACCGTGGCGCCGGACGTGTTGGCCCGCGATGAAGGCTACTGGGCCGCCGTGGCCAGCCACTTCGACATCACCGACGAAGTGAACCACCTGGAAAACGGCTACTGGGGTGCGATGGGCCGCGAGACGCTGGCCAGCTACCAGCGCCACACGGCCGAGGTGAACCGTGGCAACGCCTGGTACGGCCGTCGTGAGTTCCCGGCGCAGTACATGGCGGTGCAGCGGCAGGTGGCCGAACTGCTGGGCGTGGGCGCCGATGAGATCGCACTGACCCGTGGCGCCACCGAGGCGATGCTGGCGCTGATCGGCGGCTATAACCGCCTGCAGCCCGGCGACCAGGTGCTGTATGCCGACATCGACTACGACAGCATGATTGGCGCGATGCGCTGGTTGCAGCAGCGTCGCGGCGTGCAGGTCGAGCGCATCGCGCTGCCAGCCGTGCCGGACCACGCGCAGATCCTGCAGGCGTACGAGACCGCATTCGCGCGGTTGCCGCGCCTGAAGCTGGTGTTGTTGACCCAGGTCAGCCATCGCCATGGGTTGGTAGTGCCGGTGGCCGAGATCGCCGAGCGTGCGCGTGCACGCGGTATCGATGTGATCGTCGATGCGGCCCATGGTTTCGGCCAGCTCGACTATGCGGTGCCGCAGTTGAAGGCTGACTTCGTGGGCATCAACCTGCACAAGTGGATCGGTGCGCCGGTCGGTGTCGGCGCGATGTACGTGCGCAGGGGCCGCGTTGCGGATCTTGATCCATACATGGGCGAGACCGACGACGGCCGCGTGGGCAGCCGCGTGCACACCGGCACGGTCAACTTTGCCGCCTACCTGGCGCTGCCGGAAGCAATCGGCCTGCACCAGCGCATAGGTGCCGCCAACAAGCAGGCGCGCCTGCGCTACCTGCGTGAGCGCTGGACGCTGCCGGCACGGCAGATGGCGCACATCGAAGTGCTGTCTTCGCCCGAACCGGCGCTGGCCAGCGCCTTGGCCAGCTTCCGCCTGCGCGGACGCACCAGCGTGGCTGACAACATAGTGCTGCAGAAGCGCCTGCTGGACGAGCATCGGGTATTCACCACCCATCGCGATGGTCTGGAGTCGGGTGCCTGCGTGCGGGTGACGCCGTCGGTGTTCACCCGGCCGGAGCAGATGGACGCGTTGGTTGAGGCGTTGGCGGCGTTGGCCTGAACTCCCGCCGCGTTGGTAGATGCCAACCTTGGTTGGCACCGCATCCACGCATGGCGTGGATCTACCACCGATCTGGTGGGTGCCGACCGTTGGTCGGCACATCCCATCCACGCCATGCGTGGATGCTTTCCGCCTACCGCTCGATCGCCGGCAACGCATCGGACAACAACAACCGGTCAATCCGCCGCAGCGCGCTTTCCAGCTGCCGACGGTCCGCCGCCAGCCCCAGTGACAACCGCACACCGCTCTGGTGGGATACGCCCGGCGGGCAGAACGCCGATGACGGCGCGATCGCCAGCCCCTGCAGCTGTGCGGTACGTACCAGCGTGGCGTCGGTCCATGGTGCGGGTATCCGGCACCACGCATGCAGCCCTTCCGCGCGCTGCAGCAGCGACGGTGCCAGCAGGTAGCGTGCCATGCGCATGCGCTCGCGTGCCTCGGTGCGTACCTGGGCCAGCAGTGACTGCGCTGAACCATCCAGCAGCAGTTGGCTGGCCAACGCCGAGACCAGCGGATGGCCCATCAGCCGCGTCGCCCGCAACGCGGCCGTCATCGCCTCGGCGTGCGCAGCGCTCGGGCACTGCACGAACGCGGTACGCAGGCCGGGGCTGATCACCTTCGACAGCGTCGCTACATAGAACACATGACGCGGTGCCAGTGCTGCCAATGGTACCGGCGCATCTTCAGCGAGGTGCCAGTACGGATCATCTTCAATCGCCAGCAGGTCTTCGCTTTCCAGCACGCGCGCCAGCGCTTCGCGTCGCTGCAGCGGCAGGGTCAGCGCGGTCGGGTTCTGGCAGGTGGGATTGAGATAGACCAGGCGCGCGCCGCTTTCGCGTGCCTGTCGCAGCAGCGCTTCAGGGCACATGCCGTGTTCGTCACTGTCCACCGGCAGCAACCGCCGGCCCAGTGCGGCCGCTGCCTGCAGCAGGCCCGGATAGACCAGCGTGTCACATAGGATCGCGTCGTCGTCGCGGCCCTGGCTGACCAGGATCGCGGCCAGCGCCACCTGCGCCCCTTCGGTCAGCAGCAGGCAGGCGTCGTCCACCTTTCCCAGCATCGGTTGCAGCCAGCGCGCCGCTGCGTGGCGGTCGGTCGGGTTGCCGCCGCCCAGGTGATAGGTCATCAGGTTTGGCGCGTTGCTGCGTGCAAGCACGGCGGCGGCACCGCGGCGCAGTGTCTCGGCCAGCGCATCGGCGTCGGGCACCGGCGGCACGTTCATGCTCAGGTCCACCGCCTGGTCGAAGCCGGCCTTGGGCGGTGCGATGAAACTGCCTTGGGGTCCGCGTGCTTCGATCAACCCGCGCTTGCGTGCTTCATCGAAGGCGCGGGTGACCGTGGTCAGGTCGATGCCGAGCTGCTGTGCCAACGCGCGCTGCGAGGGCAGGCGCTGTCCGGGTGCGAGGCCGCCGCGGCGCACTGTGCGCTCCAGTGAATTGACGATGCGCAGGTAGATCGGCCCGCTGTGCGCCAGCACGTCCAGCACCCATTCGCGGGCTGCGACATCCGGTCGCGGCATGTACGGAGCATGTCGGGGCGTATCGTTGCTTCCAACGGCGGGAGCCTGTCCATAACCATCGGTCGGTTCGGACAGGTGACCGCCGTTGTTGTTTGCGGCGGCCGCACCGGCCAGCGTCGGTGATGTCATTGCGCGTCCTCAGCGCTTGGCTTGCCAGGGGCAGTAGCAGCCCACGGCAAGCAGTCCTTTCGGGCGTACGGTCTCACCACGCACCAGCTTGTCCAGCAGCGGTTCGACGAAGCTGTTGGCCGAGTTGCAGACCATGCCGATGCTGTACGGGCCGGCGTAGGCCAGGTGGCCCTGGCGATCCCAGATGGCAACGGCGGGGCTGGCCGGGATGTGTTCGATACCGTCGATGGTCGGCAGGTTGATCACCTTGTTGCGCAGCGGCTCGGGCAGCTCGCCCTGCATACCCGGGCGGCGGATCGCATAGAAGTCGATGCCGGCGCGGCGGTACATGCTGATCAGGTAGCTCAGGTGCGCACCGGTCTCGCGGTTGCACACGCCGCAGGCCGGGTCCCAGAAATGCACCACGCGGATGCGGCCGGTATCACCGGCCAGATCGGCCGGCAGGCGCAGCTGCGAATCGTCGAAGACGATGGCCTGTTCGGTGAAGGTGGACTGCGCGCTGTAGCCGAAGTACTGCCACAGCGCAGCCGCCACGCCGGCCATGAACAGGCAGGCGAGGGCGATCATCGTCGGCAGCAGCCAGCGGCGACGCGGCGCGGCTGCGCCCATCAGGACGCTTCCCCGCCGAACTTGTGCACGTACTGCTTGCGCATCTCGCGGCAGGAGTCGGCCTGCGCGCGACGCTGGATCTCGCTACGCGAGGGATCCTCGCTGCGCTGCACGCACTGCTCGATGGCGTGGCGCTCGGCGGCCTGCACGTCCACGGTCTGCGGCTGCAGGCAGACCCAGGCCAGCGCGGCCAGCATCAACACCACAAAGCCACCGCACCCGGCCATCACCAGGTGGAACTTCAGTTTCTCGGCGCGCATCGATGCACGTCCCTTCATCCATACATTGCATACAAAATATCATTTTGTATGGATTGAGCGCCATGCACCCGGTTCAGACGATGGCGTTGTGCCGGGCCTCGGGGGCTTCAGACAGGATCTCGTTCAGCTTGGCCAGCGCCCCGGCCAGCGCGGCCTGGTCGACCGCGCCGCCCAGCGACAGGCGGATCGCGTTGCCCGGCGGCGGCTCTTCCACGCTGAAGGCATCCGAGCTGGCGATGCCCAGGCCCTGTTCCTGTGCGGCCTGGATCAACCGGTACTGGTCCAGCCGTGGCGGCAGCGGCAGCCACACATGCAGGCCGGCCGGATGCGCCTGGGCGCGGGACGGCAGGTACTGCGCGGCAATCGCCTGGCGCTCGCGCAGTTCCTGCTGGAAGCGCTGCACCATGTCCTGGGCCTGGCCGCTGCGGATCCACTGCGACGCCACCGCCACCATCGACTGGGTCGGCATCAGCGCGATTGCGCGCAGCGCATCCAGCACCGGTTCCATCGGCTCGCCGGCCGGCACCACCAGGTAGGCGGTGCGCAGGCCCGGCGCCAGGCACTTGGACAGGGTGGAGATGTAGTAGACCGGGCAGCCGGCGTCGCGGTGGGCGGCCAGCGGCGGCGCGGCATCCCCGGCCAGCAACCAGTAGGGATCGTCTTCGATCACGGTCAGATCGTGGCGCTTCGCGACCGCCAACAGGGCCTGCCGGCGCTGCGCCGACATCGTCGCCGTGGTCGGGTTCTGGATGGTCGGTACCAGGTACAACAGGCGCGGGCGGCGTAGCTGGCAGGCCTCCTCCAGCGCGTCCGGCAGCATGCCCTCGGCGTCCATCGCCACCGGCACCACGCCCCGCTGCAGCACGCGCGCGGCGGCCAGCAGGCCCGGGTAGGTCAGCTGCTCGGCGGCGATCAGCTCGCCCGGCTGGGTGCGCGCCAGGATCAGCGCGCACAGCGCGGTCTGCGCGCCGGGACAGATCACCACCTGGTCGGCACCCACCGTGCCAAGCATCGGCGCCAGCCACTGCACGGCGGCGGCGCGGTCCTCACGGGTGCCGGCGCCGACGTGGTAGCTCATCAGTTCGCCCTGGCCCAGTTGCTGGCCTACGTGCTGGAAACCGGCCTCCATGCCCTGTGCGAACGGCGCGCTGCCCAGCAGCGGCGGGATGTTCATGCTCAGGTCCACCGAGGTGCTGCGGTTGCCGGCTGACAGCGCGATGAAGGTGCCGCCGGCGCCCTGCGCATCGAGCAGGCCGGCCTGGCGCAGCTCGGCGAAGGCACGGGTAACGGTGGTCAGGTCCACGCCCACCTGCTGGGCCAGGTCGCGCTGCGGCGGAAGGCGGTCGCCCGGGCGCAGCACGCCGTCATCCACCGCCTCGCGCACCTGCTGGGCAATCTGCAGGTACAGCGGGCCGGCGCCCTCGCGGAAGGGGCGAACCCAGGTGCGATTGGGGTGTTTCAGGCGGCGGCCGGCGGCAGGTGGCGTCATCGGTCAGTTTTTTCCATACGTGCAGATGCACAAGTCCATACAATGCTGTATCTTGTATGGGCTTGATTGGAGTGGTTCGCCTGCTTGTAGGCGACCTCGTACCCACAGTGTAGCCGCTCCACGCCCGGGCGCTGCGCGCAGGCGAGCCGGTCAAGCGCGCTTCTTCAACAGGGTTGACCTCCAATGAATATCTGCTGGAACCGCATCCGCCTGGCGCTGGTCGCCCTGGCCTGCGTCGGCCTGTCGGGCTGTGACTGGGTGCTGCTGGATTCGAAGGGCATGGTCGGGATCGCACAGCGCGACCTGATCCTGATCTGCATCGGCGTGATGCTGATCGTGGTGATACCAGCCATCGTGCTGACCTTCGTGTTTGCCTGGCGCTACCGCGCCGGCAATACCAAAGCGAAATACATGCCTGACTGGTCGCACTCCACCAAGGTGGAGATTGTGGTCTGGGGCGTGCCGCTGCTGATCATTGCCGGCCTGGCGGTGATCGTGTGGAAGTCGACCCACGAGCTGGACCCGTACAAGCCGCTGGACGTGGCCGGTGAACCGCTGCACGTGGACGTGATCGCCACCGACTGGAAGTGGGTGTTCGTGTACCCGGACCTGGGCATCGCCACCGTCAACCAGCTCAACTTCCCGGCCAACCGCCCGCTGGCGTTCAACATCACCTCCAACTCGACGATGAATACCTTCTTCATCCCGCAGCTGGGTGGGCAGATCTATGCGATGGCCGGCATGCGCACGCAGCTGCACCTGATCGCCAACGAGCCCGGCCAGTTCCGTGGCATGTCCGGCAACTACAGCGGGCATGGCTTCTCGAACATGAAGTTCATGGCCACCGCCAGCAGCAACGAAGACTTCGATCGGTGGGTGGCCGAGGTGCGCAGCGCGCCGGACGCGCTCAGCTTCACACAGTTCAAGGCGCTGGCCGCGCCGTCGAAGAACGCGCCGGTGCAGCACTTCTCCAGTGTTGAACCGCTGCTGTTCAAGAAGGTCATCGACCAGTTCATCGGCGTCGGTGAGAACACCGCTGCTGCTACCCCGGCGGGCGCTGCCGGCGGTGCCCAGGTTTCCCAGGAGTAACGAACATGTTGGGTAAATTGACGTGGGAGGCCGTGCCGCTGCACGAGCCGATCGTCGTGGTCACATTGGCGGCCATGGTGCTGGGCGGCCTCGCGCTGCTCGGCGCGGTGAGCTACTTCAAGTTGTGGGGCGTGCTCTGGCGCGACTGGTTCACCACCGTGGACCACAAGAAGATCGGCATCATGTACGTGGTGGTGGCGCTGGTCATGCTGGTGCGCGGCTTCGCCGATGCGCTGATGATGCGCGCGCAGCTGGCGGCGGCCGGGCCGGGCAGTGATGGCTTCCTGCCTCCCGAGCACTACGACCAGATCTTCACCGCACACGGCGTGATCATGATCTTCTTCGTGGCCACCCCGTTCGTGGTCGGCCTGATGAACATCATCGTGCCGCTGCAGATCGGCGCGCGCGACATGGCGTTCCCGTTCCTCAACGCCTTCAGCTTCTGGATCTTCGTGGTCGGCGCAGCGCTGATGATGATCTCGCTCGGCGTTGGCGAGTTCGCCATGACCGGCTGGGTCGCCTATCCGCCGCTGTCGGGCATCGAGTTCAGTCCAGGCGTGGGCGTGGACTACTACATCTGGGCATTGCAGGCGTCGGGCATCGGCACGTTGCTGACCGGCGTCAACCTGTTCATCACCATCCTGCGCATGCGTGCGCCGGGCATGACGTTGATGAAGATGCCGGTGTTCACCTGGACCGTGCTGGTCACCAGCGTGATCATCATCGCCGCCTTCCCGATCCTGACCGTCGCCCTGGGTGCGCTCACCCTGGACCGCTACCTGGACTTCAACTTCTACACCAACACGTTGGGTGGCAACCCGATGATGTACGTGAACCTGGTGTGGGCCTGGGGCCATCCGGAGGTGTACATCCTGGTGCTGCCGGCGTTCGGCATCTTCTCTGAAGTCACCGCCACGTTCTCGCGCAAGAAACTGTTCGGCTACAAATCGATGGTCGGTGCCACGCTGGCGATCGGCATCCTGTCGTTCATCGTCTGGCTGCACCACTTCTTCACCATGGGCTCCGGTGCCAGCGTCAATGCCTTCTTCGGCATCATGACGATGATCATCGCCATTCCCACCGGCGTGAAGATCTTCACCTGGCTGTTCACCATGTACGGCGGCCGCGTCGAGTTCAGCGTGCCGATGCTGTGGACCATCGCGTTCCTGGTCACCTTCACCATCGGTGGCATGACCGGCGTGCTGCTGGCCATTCCGGGCGCGGACTTCCTGCTGCACAACAGCCTGTTCCTGGTTGCCCACTTCCACAACACCATCATCGGTGGCGCGCTGTTCGGCTACCTGGCCGGCTTCGTGTACTGGTTCCCGAAGGTGTTCGGTTTCACCCTCAACGAGCGCCTGGGCAAGTGGTCGTTCGCCTGCTGGGTGATCGGTTTCTACCTGGCCTTCATGCCGCTGTACATGCTCGGCTTCATGGGCATGACCCGTCGCATGAACCAGTACGACAACCCGGCGTGGACGCCGTACCTGATCGCCGCCTTCATCGGTGCACTGTTCGTGTTCGCGGGCATCATCCTGATGCTGGTGCAGATCTACGTGAGCGTGCGCGACCGCAAGCGCAACCTGGACCTGACCGGCGACCCGTGGAACGCACGCACGCTGGAGTGGGCCACGCCGTCGCCGCCGCCGTTCTACAACTTCGCCGTGGTGCCCAAGGCTGATGAGCTGGACGCCTTCCACGAAGCGAAGAAGCGTGGCCTGCCGCCGCCGCCGAAGAAGTACGCACCGATCCACATGCCGAAGAACACCGGCGTGCCGCTGATCCTCAACATCTGGATCCTGGTGCTGTGCTTCGCCCTGGTCTGGCACATCTGGTGGATGGCCGCGGCCAGCTTCATCGCGATGATCGTGACCCTGATCGTGCGGTCCTACGACGAGGACGTGGACTACTACGTCAGTTCCGAAGAGGTGGCGCGTACCGAAGCGGCCAACCTTGCCAAGCTGAAGGAGGTACGCGCATGAACCTGTTGACCCGCCCCGAGCTGGCCAGCGACACGCAGGCGCACGAGGACCACCACGAGCACGACCATGGCCACGAACAGGGCGGCATGAAGGTGTTCGGCATGTGGGTCTACCTCATGTCCGACCTGGTGCTGTTCGGTTCGCTGTTCGCCTCGTACGCGGTGCTCAGCACCGCCTACGCCGGCGGCCCCACCGGCAAGGACCTGTTCTCGCTGCCGTTCGTGATGGCCGAGACCTTCCTGCTGCTGGTCTCCAGCATCACCTACGGCCAGGCCGTGCTGGCGATGCACCGCCACGACACCTCGGCGGTGCTGCGCTGGCTGGGCGTGACCTTCGTGCTCGGTGCCTCGTTCATCGGCATGGAGATCTACGAGTTCTCGCACCTGATCCACGAAGGCGCAGGCCCCAGCACCAGTGCCTACCTGTCGGCGTTCTTCGCGCTGGTCGCCACCCACGGCCTGCACGTGGCCAGCGGCCTGATCTGGATGGCGGTGGTCATGCACCAGGTCTATCGCCGTGGCCTGACCCCGACCAACATCACCCGCGTGTCGTGCCTGAGCCTGTTCTGGCACTTCCTGGACCTGGTGTGGATCTGCGTCTTCACCTTCGTCTACCTGATCGGAGCCTTCTGACATGGCCCACGTCGAAACTTCGCGCGCCGGCAATGCGCACGGCTCCACCAAGTCCTACCTGATCGGCTTCGTGCTGTGCGCGCTGCTGACCGTGGTGCCGTTCGCGCTGGTGATGAACCCGGTGCTGTCGCGGCCGCTCACGCTGTTCCTGCTGGTCGGCTTCGCGGTGGCGCAGATCCTGGTGCAGCTGGTCTATTTCCTGCACATGGACCGCAAGTCCGAAGGTGGCTGGAATCTGGCCAGCTTCGTGTTCACCCTGGTGATCCTGTTCATCATCGTCGCGTTGTCGGTGTGGATCATCTGGAGCATGCACTACCACATGATGATCAACTGACCGTGGCCGGGGTGATCGGCACGGACCGCGCGATCACCCCGGCACCTCCGTCCTCTTTCCCCCAAGGGCAGGCCTGACCGAGACCCCGCCCGCGTCTGCGTTGGTGGTACCCGTGAAGCGTGTTGCTGCTGTTGCCCGTTCGTTGTTCTTTCCCCGATTCCGCCTGCCGCTGCTGGCCGGCCTGGCCATCGGCCTGCTGGCTGGCTGCAGTGCGCAGTCGCGCATGGACTTCTACTCCAAGGACATCGCCTGCGAAGCGCTCGGCCAGCAGTGGTCGATGCCCGACAGCCACGGCACCGTGCGCGGCCCCAAGGACCTGCAGGGGCAGGTGACCTATCTGTTCTTCGGTTTCACCAGCTGCCCGGACGTGTGCCCGACCACGATGGTCGAGCTGAGCCAGGTCAAGCACCTGATGGGCAAGGATGCCGACCAGCTGCAGGTGGTGTTCGTCAGCGTCGACCCGGCGCGCGACACGCCGGAGGTTGCGCGCACCTACGTGGAAGCATTCGACCCCAAGGCGATCGCACTGGTTGGCAACGAAGCACAACTGGCCGCGATGGCCAGCGACTTCAAGGCGTTCTACGAGAAGGAACCCGGCCAGGTGCCGGAGACCTACACCATGAGCCACATCGCGGGCGGTTACGTGTTCGACCGCCAGGGCCGCCTGCGCCTGTTCGCGCCGTACGGCATGCCGGTGGACAAGCTGTTCTCCGACGTGCAGCGCCTGCTGCTGGAGCCGGCCCATCCGGCCGCCGGCAACGATGCACTGGCCAGCTGCAGCCGCAAGCACAGCGACACACTCGCCGCCCGGTAATCCCGGGCCATGCC
Organism: Stenotrophomonas maltophilia; assembly: GCF_004684085.1. Lineage (GTDB taxonomy): Bacteria > Pseudomonadota > Gammaproteobacteria > Xanthomonadales > Xanthomonadaceae > Stenotrophomonas > Stenotrophomonas maltophilia_AS. The sequence goes on along the minus strand of NZ_SRHZ01000088.1, from coordinate 26,675 downwards.
CGGCTGGTGCCGCCTGTTCGTCGCGCCCGCTGCCCCGGTAGGTGTCGACCTTGGTCGACACATCTCCCACACCAATCCCCCGGCCGGCCAGGAGAGCCAACCGGCCGGGGGTACCACTCAACGTCTTACTTGGTTTCTTCCCACTGCACCACGTCCGGCTCGGCCGCCTTGATGCCGGCGGTCGACAGCAGCTTGGTGGTCGCATCCAGCGCCGCATTCACCGACGGGTACTCCACAATCGCGCGGCCCGAGGCCTTGGACACCTTCACCACGGTGCCGCCGGTGGCGGTGGCCGCACGCTGGGCCGAGGCCGCATCGGTGAAGAACACCTTGACCCGCGAGGTCGCCACTACCGGCGCGCCATCGTTGGAGACAGCGGCCGCAAACTTGCTGGCACCGGCATCCGCACGTGCAGCCACACCGGTAGACGCATCGGTGGACCGCTTGCTGCGGGTGCCGACGGCCGCGGCGCTGGCATCAGCCCCGGTCGTGATCCGGAACTGACCGCCGCTGGCCGGCTGCACGGTTGCCGACGGCGCCAACTGGAAGCGCGCGCCGCCCACATTGAACGAACGGCCGGTGGCCTCCGCCTTCAACTGCTGCGTGTCTACGGTCGACAAGGTCTTCGCCGGAGGTGTCTGGCCCGAACTCTGTGCCCAGGCGGTGGTGGTCATCGCCGCGAGGGCGAGGGTGCTCAACAGAATGGTCGTCTTCATCATCAGTGCCCCAGAACGCGGATCTTGAAGAATTCGAGGTTGCCACGCGATGCAGCGTTCGCGGCCTGCCCCAGGTCGGTAACTTCCAGCGTCCAGGTGCCCGTGGCGTTTTCATCCAGGAAGGCATTGCTGGACAGCAGGTCCCAGTTGGTGAAGTTGCGCTGGACACCATTGAGGCCGGAGCCGATCGCGGTGAATGCCGGCTGCACCACGCTGCGCGTGCCACTGGGCGAGACCAGCACGAACTGCAGCTGGCGGGTGTTGCTGTGGTTGACCCGGAAGCCCAGCTGCACGCTCTCGATGTTGCGCGCGCCATTGGCCAGCTGGAAGGTCAGGCGCGCCGCGGCCGCCGAGGTATTGCCGATGGCCACGGTGCGCGTCGTGTTGCGCCAGCCGCTGTCCACCAGTGCACCCAGCGACTGGAAGTTCTCGGCGACCTCTACTGCACGGGCGGCGTTGACCACGCCGAAGCCGTACCAGTTGCTGTAGGCGCGGCCGGCGGCATTCACCGTCCAACCCGGCACCAGCACCCGGCCATCGGAGTGCGTGACCGCCGCCCGGTTCGGGTCATTGCGGGTGGCGGTGGTGGCCAGGATGTACTTCACATCGCGGTAGGACAGATTCGGATTTGTCTCCAGCAGCAGTGCCGCCACGCCCGACACCATCGGCGTGGCCGCCGAGGTACCGTTCATCTTGCCGGTGTAGTTGCAGGTGCTGTCGATGGCGGACTGATCACCGTCCAGTGTGTTGCGCAGGCTCGTGTTCTTGTTGCTGCCCTGCGCGCAGCCGGTGACGTCGGTGGTGAGAATGGCCGGATCGTAGCGGATCGCCAGCTGCCCCGGTACGACCTGCCGCTGCCAGCCATTCTCGCCGCCGAAGCCGGACACCCACAGCGCCGAGCCGGTGGACGAGTAAGACGAGCGCACGCCATCGGCGCGCACGGCGGCAACGGTGATCACGTTGAACAGGTTGTTGCGTGGATCGCGGCCGGCCGGAATGCAACCGGTGTTGCGGTTCTTGGTGTCTGCCGAGCAGATGTCGGTGCCATCCGAGCGTGCGCCGTTGTTGTGGTTGTTGCCGGCGGCTTTCACGTAGATGCCACCGCGCCCGCCACGGGTGCCGGACATGGCCTGCTCATAGGCGGTGATGTCGTTCTGGCTGTAGGCCAGCGGCAGGTTGGGGTTGCCCGGGCTGGAGCCCCAGCTGTTGTTGAAGACCCCCACGTCGGCCACTTCGGCGCCGTCCCACCACGAGTACTCGATGTTGGAGTTCGAATTGCCCTGGGCATTGGATGCCAGGAAATTGAAGCCCTTGAGTGTGGCCGCCGAGGCGACGCCGCGCACGCCCAGGTTGTTGGCGCCCACCGCACCGGCGATGCCGCCGACCATGGTGCCGTGATTGTCGCGGTCCGGATTGGACGGTGAAGGGTTGTTGCTCTGGTTGGCGAAGTTCTTGCCCGCGACCGCCGCCACGTTGGCGGCCAGGTCCGGGTGGGCAATCTGCAGGCCGTCATCGACGATGGCGATGGTGACGCCCTGGCCACGGATGCCATTGCGGAACAGGCCATCCACGTTGAGATCATTGCCGGCCACCGGCAGGGTATCGCCCAGTACGGCCTGTCCGGTGTTGAGCAGGTGCCACTGCCGTCCGGCCAGCGGATCGGCCTGCTGGGCCTGGGCGGTGACGGCCAGGCTGCCCAGCACCAGGGCAGTGGCAAGGGCCAGGCGCGCGGAGCGCGGTGGCGCGGAGCGTTGCGTGTGTCGCTTCATACACGAATCCTTCTGTTGTGAATCGGCATGGCAGGACGGCGGGGCGGAACTGCCCCATCGCAACGAGCCAAACGCGACACAACGAAGAACTCCCTACCTCTTCACACACCCAATCTACAGATGTGCCGATTGCGTCACAAACACTTATGCCGTGGGGTAATGACGAACGCCATGGCCCGCATCTGGTAGAGGCCAACCTTGGTTGGCACCCGCATCCACGCATGGCGTGGATCTACCAGGTGTCATCGCGCGCCCTCACACGCCGCTGTGCTACTACAGCCCGTGCACCCTTCCGCATCGGAGCACGATGATGGTCAACCCTCTGGCCCAGGCCCATCGCGGCCTCGGCACCACGCTGTTCAGCCTGTTGAACCCGATACCCTTCGGCTTCTTCGTCGGCGCGCTGATCTTCGACGCGATCTATCTCAACAGCGCCGAGGTGATGTGGGGCAAGGCCGCGGCCTGGCTGATCACCTTCGGCCTGCTGATCGCCATCATTCCGCGCCTGATCAACCTGTTCGCGGTCTGGCGCCGCAATGGCACGGCCACCCGTATAGACCGCATCGACTTCTTCCTCAACCTGGTCGCGGTGGTGCTGGCCATCTGGAACGCCTTCGTGCACAGCCGCGATGCGTATGCCGTGGCGGTGCCGGGCACCATCCTGTCGGCGCTGACCGTGGCCCTGATCGCCCTGGGCCTGATCCTGCTGTCACTGCAGCCGCCGGTGCTGCAGGGAGGTCGTCATGGTTAAGCACATCCTGCCCACCGTCGCCGCGCTGGCTCTGGCCGTCACCCTGTCGGCCTGCGCGGGCAAGGCCGAATACCACCCTACCGATCAGTCCGGTGCGAAGCCGCCGCTGCCGGCGCCGAAGAACTTCCTGATGCCGCCGATGCAGGTGCCACGCGGCGTGGGCTGGGCCGATGGCCAGTCGCCCACGGTGGCCGAAGGCCTGAAGATCGAGCGTATCGCCGCCAATCTGCTGCATCCGCGGCGTTTGCTGACCCTGCCCAACGGCGATGTACTGGTGGTGGAGGGCAATGGCCCCGGCGAGGAACCGGTCACCACGCCCAAGCAGTGGATCGCCGGCAAGGTGAAGGCGCGCTCGGGCAAGGCCGGCAAGGGCGGCAACCGGGTCACCCTGCTGCGGCGCACGCCGGGCACCGATACCTGGACGCAGCACGTCTACATCGAAGGCCTGCACTCGCCGTTCGGCATCCAGCTGATCGGTGACACGCTGTACGTGGCCAACACCGGCAACATCATGCAGTACCACTACGTGCCCGGCGAAACCCGCATGTCCGACAAGGGCCGCGAGTTCACCGACCTGCCCAGCACCATCAACCACCACTGGACCAAGGAACTGCTGGCCAGTCGCGATGGCAGCAAGCTGTACGTGGGCGTGGGTTCCAACAGCAACATCACCGAAAATGGCCTGGCCGTCGAATACCGCCGTGCGGTGGTACTGGAAGTGGACGTGGCCACGCGTGGCAGTCGCATCTACGCGTCTGGCATCCGCAACCCGACCGGGCTGGACTGGGAGCCGAGCACCGGGAAGCTGTGGGCGGTGGCGAACGAACGCGACGAGATCGGTGCCGACCTGGTGCCTGATTACCTCACCTCGGTGAAGGAAGATGGCTTCTACGGCTGGCCCTACAGCTACTACGGCCAGCACGTGGACGAGCGCGTGCAGCCGCAGCGACCGGATCTGGTGGCCAAGGCGATCGTGCCGGACTACGCCATCGGCTCGCACGTGGCGCCGCTGGGCCTGCTGTTCTACACCGGCCAGGCATTGCCGGCGCAGTACCACGGTGGCGCCTTCATCGGCGAGCACGGCAGCTGGGACCGCTCACCGCTGAGCGGCTACGAAGTGGTGTATGTACCGTTCAAGGACGGCAAACCGACCGGGCGGCCGCAGACTGTGGTCAGTGGCTTTGCCTCGAAGGACGAGAAGACGCTGATGGGTGCGCCGGTGGGTATGGCGATGGATGCCGAGGGCGCATTGCTGGTGGCTGATGACGTGGGCGACGTGGTGTGGCGGGTGTCAGCCAAGTAATTCTGTAGAGCCGAGCCCATGCTCGGCTGCTCTTCGTTCGGTGCACGGAAACCCGCGCGGTGCGCGCGTAAGCCGAGCATGGGCTCGGCTCTACAGTTCCGCGGTACTGCTGCGGAACCCGCTGAACACCGACTCGGCAGCAAACCCCACGCCACCCAGCAGTACGCCGAAATACACCACCGTGGCCACCACGAAACCATATCCGGCTGCCACCGCCGCACCATCGCGCTGGATGAAGCCAATCGCAAACGACATCAGCGCCAGTGCGGGCAGCGTGTTGCTGAAGGGAATCGGCCCGGCCGGCGCCATCAGCAGCAGGGTCGCGAACACCAGCATCAGATTGTTCAGGTGCATCATCTTCTTCGAGCGCACCATCACCGCCAGCCGCATCGGCCGCGACAGCCGCTCCATGCGGTGCACCCACTTCAGCGCACGGCCGAGGTTGGCCTTCAGCTTGTCGGTGGCGATCTCGCGGTGTGCCAGCTTCTGCGGCACCCACAGCGGGCGGTTGCGCACCCGGCTCAGGCCGATCAGCAGGATCGAGGCGCCAAACACCGTACTCAGCCCGGGAATCGACACCGGAATGATGAAGATGGCCGAGAGCAGGATCACGACCAGCAGCAGGCCCTCATCGCCCAGCGCGCTGAGCAGGGTGCCGACGCTCACTTGGTCGCCGGGCAGCTCGTCGATCATCTGCTCGATCTGCTGGGCCAGGGGCGCGCTGTCGTTGGTTTCTGGGGCACGGTAGGTCATGCGTCGCAAGGTTCTCCAGGGAAGGGCGGTCAGTGGGCCGTCCTGCGGTGGGGGACGCACAGGCTCCTGCAGTATCCCGGCCAACGTGGGCAAAGAGGTGAACCGGGCATGAGGGGTTAAACTGGCGTGCCCCGCACGAGTTGAACGCAATGGACATGGGCCGCAGGCAATCGACCATCGAACTGGTCGCCATCGACATGGATGGCACCCTGCTGGACCCCACTCACACGCTCACAGCGCGGGCCAAGCAGGCCATCGCGCAGGCGCGCGCGCTGGGCGTGCACATCGTGCTGACCAGTGGCCGCCCGGTCCCCGGCCTGGCACCGTTCCTGCACGAGCTGGGCATCACCGGCGACGACGACTACTGCATTGCCTGCAATGGCGGCCTGGTGCAGCGCATCGGCACGCGCGAAACCGTGGTCGAGTATCCGCTCAGCTTCGACGATTTCCTGTTCTGCGAGCAGGTGGCCCGCGACCTGGGCGTGCATTTCCAGGCGCTGGACAGCCAGCGCATGTACACGCCCAACCAAGACATCAGCTACTACACCGTGGCCGACTCGCATCTCTCGCGGATGCCGCTGTCGTATCGCCGCGTGGCCGACATGGACCCGTCGATGTCCTTCATCAAGCTGATGATGATCGACGCGCCGGACGTGCTGGATGCCGCCATCGCGCGCCTGCCCAGCGAGCTGACCGAGCGCTTCGCGGTACTGAAGAGCGCGCCGTTCTTCCTGGAAGTGTTCGACCACCGCGCCGGCAAGGGACCGAGTCTGCAGAAGCTGGCCGAACACCTGGGCATCGACCGCGCCAACGTGATGGCCATCGGCGACCAGGAAAACGATCTGACCATGCTGCAGTACGCCGGTACCAGCGTGGCGATGGGCAATGCCATTGATGCAGTGAAGGCGGTTGCCCGGTTTGAAACCAGCAGCAATGCCGATGAAGGCGTGGCGCGCGCCATTGAGCGTTTCGTCCTGCGGTAACCGAGCGTCCAGCTCCCCAGGTCGCTGCCAACCTCATCCGCCCCGGTAGGTGCCAACCTTGGTTGGCACACGCAATCGGCAAGCGCCGACCAAGGGCTATACCCACGTATAACCCACCCATCCCCATCGCCATCGGCGCTGTACCACCGCGCAATGGCGAATGCGGCACTGCGATGCAAGAATTTCGCACGTCGAAATCACGCCATCGAATTCTGAGGCAGAGGATCGTCTTCCTCTGCTGCTGACCGGCGCGCACCGCGCCGTTGCTCCCTCAACGCAATCGCACCGCCAGCCAGAGCGCCGACACCGGTGCTGCAACGCGCTGGGCGTGCGCCTGCGCCGCTCTCCCCCTGCACCCTGGATCTGCGCCCATGAATACCCCACCCACGACGCGTCTCGCCCTGGCCATCATCGCTGCCATCGCCGCACCTGCGTATGCTGCCGACACCCACGACGCCGCGCATGACACACCCACCACGCTCAACGCCCTGCAGGTGATCGCCACACCACGCGGCGCCGCTGTTGCACCGACCCAGGTGGTCGGCCCCAACCGCTACATCATCAAGGCCGAAGACCTCGACGCGATGGTCACCGGCAACAACGGCCTGGCCATGCTGAAGCAGGTGCCCGGTGCCAGCTACACCGCCACCGACGGACTGGGCCTGGATATCTCGGCCACCAGCCTGTTCGTGCGCGGTTTTCGCATGAACGAAATGGGCATCACCTTCGAGGGCGTGCCGCTGAACGACAATGGCTTCCTCTCGCTTACCGGCACCAGTGTGGTGAACGTGGGCGTGCCCGATGGCATCGGCGCGATCACGGTCAGCCCCGGCGGCGCACCGGTCAGCGTGTTCTCCAGCAGCGTCAACGGCGGTAGCCTGGAATACCGCCTGCGCGAGCTGCAGGACACGCCCAGCCTTCGCGTGAAGCAGGGCGTGGGCAGCAACAACACGTTGGTCACCACCGTATCCGGGCAGAGCGGCCAGCTGGGTGAGCATGGCCCGAAAGTACTGGTCGACCTGCAGCGGGTGTCGGCCGACAAGTACCAGGGCGAGGGCACGCAGAACTTCCTGCGCGGCGACCTGAAGCTGCAGCAGGACGTCGCCTGGGGCGATGTCACCGTGTTCCTGTCCGACAGCAAGGCCAAGGTCTGGGGCTACAACAACATCTCCTTCGACATGATCCGCAAGCTGGGCTGGAAGGCTGACATCTTCTACCCGGATTATGCGTGGGCCTGGTACGTGGCCTCGCCGGAGAACGCGGACAAATCCTGCGGCGCGTACACCTGTGGTGAGCTGTCCGAACTGATTCCGTACGACACCGGCCAGACCACCCGCGACCGCGTGTCCTCGATCAACCATCGCTTCCAGATCAGTCCGGCGCTGAGTGGCAACGTGCAGCTGTACAACGCCAACAGCCACACCCAGGCCACGCTGACCGACCCGACCGTACCGTCACCCAACGGTGCACCGTTCTCCGAGCAGGTGCAGACGCCACGCCTCAACCGGCTGGGTGGCATGGTCAACCTGCAGTTCGAGACCGGCGCGCACACCTTCACTGCCGGCTTCTGGCAGGAGAAGAGCAGGGCCGCGGCCAAGACCGAGTGGTACCAGCAGCCGCTGCTGGACGAGGGCCCACCGCTGAAGGCCACCGGTCCGTTCGATGTGTACGGCCCCGCGTTCAAGACCGACAACGCATCGAGCTGGGTGACCCGCTCGCGCCAGTTCTACCTGCAGGACGACATCGTGTTGAACGACACGCTGAAGCTGGGTGTCGGCTTCAAGGCCGTGGACTTCCGCACCAGCGGTGGTGGCCTCGGTGACGCCAAGGACCGGCCGGTGAACGGCACGCTGCGCGCGAAGAGCAACTTCCTGCCGCATGTCTCGCTGTTCTGGAGCCCGACCGAATCCACCGATGCCTTCATCGACCTGGCCAACACCATGAACGGCTACCGCGTGGCCCAGCGCGGCAACATCGGCTACACCGCCTCGGCGTGGACGATCACCGACCAGGAAGAGTTCGACCGCGTGGCGGGCACGCTGCGCCCGGAGAAGAACTGGAACCTGACCGTGGGCGCATCGCATCGTTTCGATCGGCTGACGATCACCGGCGATGTGTTCTACAACGACATCCGCAACCGCCTGCTGTCGGCCGCCATCGGCACTCAGTTTGCGCAGATCAACACGGTGCGGCTGATGCCGAAGATGCACGTGATCGGCGCCGACCTCGGCATCACCGCCGACCTGAGCGACCACCTGCAGTTCTACCAGGGCGTGGCCGTGGCCCGTTCGTACTACGACAGTGACTTCGTGGTGGGCGATACGGTGTACCCGATCAAGGGCAACGCCCAGCCGGGCTACCCGCAGATCTCGCTGGTCAGCGACCTGTCCGCCCACTTCGGTGACTGGCGTTTTGGCGCCACCAGCACCTCATACCTGCGCCAGCCTTTCACCTACGAGAACGATATCCGCGTGCCAACCTTCTGGCAGGTCAACACCTATGCCGCCTACCGCTTCGGTGCGGACAGCGCCGTGCCCGGCCTGGAGCTGCGGCTGGACGTGAGCAACCTGTTCAACCGCCACAACATCGGCACCGCCACCATTGCCGGCTCGTCGTTCTCGGGGGATTACCAGACCCTGCAACGCAGCGCGCCACGGCAGCTGATGTTCAGTACGTCGATGGCGTTCTGAGGCAATGAGGGGCGGGGTCAGAGCCCTTTGCATGGCAGAGGGCTCTGACCCCAGCAGATCCACGTCATGCGTGGCTGCCATGCCGCCCGCGACCGACCAGTAGATCCACGCCATGCGTGGATGCTCCTCGCGGTTCCGAGGCGAATGCCGTGCCCCCTGCGACCGACCAGTAGATCCACGCCATGCGTGGATGCTCTTTGCGGTTCCCAGGCGAATGCCGTGCCCCCTGCGACCGACCAGTAGATCCACGCCATGCGTGGATGCTCTTCGCGGTTCCCAGGCGAATGCCATGACCCCATCCGCCGTCTGCACAATCAGCACCGATTTTCTGGCACCAGCGCAAGGTTCCCACAATGTTGCTGGGTCATCCTGTTGACATGGCTCAGTACAACCCGCGATCACCGTTGTTCGGCATCCGTGGCCCAGGACGGCCCCGGCAGGCGCTGTCCGTGGCGCCTGTGATCGATCTGCGGGCCGAATACCAGTTCTGGCAGGTCTACGAGCGCGTGGTCCGTCCGTTGCCCGGCGGAGGGCTGCGGCAGGCCTGGCTGGTCTGCCAGAAGGTGTACTGGGACCAGTGGCAGCACCCGGACGACAGCGACGAGGCGGCGTTGTCGCGGGTGCTGTTTGGCGGGAACATGACGGCTGACCGGGCGTCGGAGCTGGCGGAGCTGCACGCGCTGGTCAGCCGTCGGGTGACGTTGCTGGCGAAGCGGGGGCGGGTGGATTCCGCCGCCTGAGGCGCGCCCTTGGTGGGGTCGACTGTTAGTCGACCGCTCTTCGCGCCCAACTGTAGGTAGAAGGCCGTGCGTGGTAGATGTACCTGCCGCATCCACTGCGGCGGATTGCAATGCTTGTCTCCCGTGCGGTAGCGTGGTCAGGTACACCCCGGTACCGTCTCTGTCCGTCTGGGCATGCGGCCGGGGTATTTTTTTTCTGATGACCGTAGCTCCAGGGCGAGCCCCGCAATCAGGCTCATGCATTTCCCCGGTCCAATTGCCGGTACCCGATCGCTTCAGCCAGATGCGCGGTCTGGATACCCTCGCAACCCGCCAGATCCGCAATCGTGCGCGCAACCCGCAGAATCCGGTGCATGGCCCGCGCGGAAAGTTGCAGGCGTTCAATCGCCTGTTCCAGCAGATCCTGATCGGCCTCGCTCAGCTTCGTGCACGCCCGCAGCGCCGCTAGCGGTAGATGCGCATTGAGCCCGCCACGCACCTGCTGCCGCGCATGCGCGGCTTCCACCCGTGCACGCACCGATGCACTGGGCTCACCCAGGGGTGTGCTCTCGCGCAGCTCCACCGCATCCATGCGCGTCACGCCGATATGCAGATCGATGCGGTCCAGCAATGGGCCAGACACCCGCGCGCGGTAGCGGTTGATGCGTTCATCGCTGCACAGGCAGCGGTTGCTGCGGTCGCCAGCCCAGCCGCAGGGGCAGGGATTCATCGCCGCCACCAGCTGGAAGCGCGCGGGATACTGCACGCTGCGCGCCGCGCGGGCGATGCGGATGTGGCCGGATTCCAGCGGCTCGCGCAGGGTTTCCAGCGCGCTGCGGTTCCACTCCGGCAGCTCATCGAGGAAAAGAACACCGTGATGAGCCAGCGAGATCTCGCCGGGGCAGGGGGGATTGCCGCCACCCACCAGCGCCGCCGCACTTGCGCTGTGATGCGGCGCCCGAAAGGGCCGCTGCCGCCATCGTCTTGGGTCCAGCCCTTCGCCACTCACCGACGCAATCGCGGCCAGCTGCAGCGCCTCAGTCTCTTCGGTATCCGGCAACAGGCTGGGTAGGCGCGAGGCCAACAGCGTCTTGCCGCAGCCAGGGCTGCCGATCAACAACAGATGGTGCCCACCGGCGGCGGCCACTTCCAACGCGCGCCGTGCGTGCGCCTGCCCGCGCACGTCGGCCAGATCGGGCAGTGGCAACGGCGTTGTGTCTACGCGCTCCACGGGCGGCAACAGGCGCGGATTGCCCAGCCCGGCGCAGCACTCCAGCAGCGTGCGCGCTACACGCACATCGGCGTGCTCGGCCAAAGCTGCCTCTGCGGCATTCCCTGGCGGTACCACCAGAATGCGCCCGGCTTCGGCGGCTGCAATCGCGGCCGGTAGTGCACCCGCCACCGGCCGCAATTCACCGGTCAAGCCAAGTTCGCCCAGGAATTCGTACTGCAGCAGCGACTGCGGATCGACCTGGCCGCTGGCCGCCAGAATGCCCAATGCGATGGCCAGGTCGTAACGCCCGCCCTCCTTGGGCAGATCGGCAGGCGCGAGATTCAACGTGATGCGCCGCTGCGGAAAGTCGAAGCGTGCGCAGAGCAGGGCGGCACGGACGCGCTCGCGGGATTCGCGCACGCTGGTCTCGGCCAGGCCAACGATCTGGGTGACAGGAAGGCCGCCAGAGAGATGTACTTCCACCCGCACCAGCGGGGCATCAACCCCGGCGCGGGCGCGGCTGTGAACCAGCGCCAGACTCATGTGTGGTTTCCTGTGGAGGGACGCTTGATGGTGCGGCAGGTGCTCTGCGGAAGGTATCGGGGATTGCTGGTGCAGCGGCTAGGGGGATTCTGGAGAGACGTGTTCAACAACATAGCTGGACGGAGATATAGTGGCCCGATGCGCACGGGCACGGCTGAGTGCGTATTAAGAGAGGAGTGCAGGCTGCTCCTTCAGATCCCGCTTAGAGGAGTTGGGGCATGCGAAAGTCGTTTCTGCTATGGGCTTTTCCGCTCTTTCTCATTGGTTGCAGTTCGCCGCCCGGTTTGCGCGTGAGTGTAAGCAATGAATCCAGCGAGGCGATCTATCAGGTCAGGTTGCGGGCCGGAGGAAACGCGTTTGGCACGAAACAACTGTCTGCGGGTGATAGGGTGTCTGGCCAGTTGAATGTTGTCTCGGACTCGGCGGCGGAACTGGTTTATGGAAGATCACCAGATTCAGCGGAATCCCACTGCCAGGGGGATGTCTATGTTGCCGTCGGCGCTCGCCAGGCGCTGAACGTCGCGGTGGGCAGGGATGGGTGCACGTTCAGTATTGAATGAAGGGAGTGGTAATGGTCCCTGTGTCTTCCCCCACTGATTCCTGCTACAGGGTTGAGCCTCGGATGCGGGGTGCCACATGAGTGCCGCACTATCCGTCGTCCTTACTGCATGGCTTGGCCTGGTGGGTCCGGTCAGCGCGAGCAATGACGAAGGTAATGATCATAGGACAGGGCTTGGTTCTGCTTCGACCTCGCCCATCCACGAGGCGGGAGAGGACGGTGCCCATGCTGACCACGTGGATGTGAATCGGGATGTCGTGCTGTCGGTTCGCGAGCTGAAAGCACAGTCGAATGTGGATCGAAGGGCTCTGGCCATGATGGCCTTGCTTGAGTGTCTGTCGAATCTCGGCGCAAGTCAGCTTGATGAAGTTGGACCTTCCAGCGTGCAAGAGATCGCCTCTCTGCTGGAGGTGGATGGGGATGTGGGCAGGTTTTACGCCTCCAAGATGCTGGCAATCCTTGCGTGCCGGTCTCGTCCAGTGCTGCCTCTTCTGCATGAGGCGCTGGACAAGACGGAGCCCATTGAAGCCAATCTTGGGCCGATGGTGCTGTCGCCAGCGGTAAGCCCTCGCGAAGAAGTTGCAAGGGCGATCAGAGAGATAGAAGCTGCGCAACCATGTGAATAGCAGCGGGAGTGATGTTTTGGCGTCGATCGTTGGGCCCTGTTTCCTTTGAGAAACCAACGCATGAGCGAACGTATCAGCGCCTCGCAGCTGATGGACGCACTGATGTCCGATCCGGAGTTCGTACGGCGGGAGCGGGAAAGAGAGGCGCAACGAATGAAAGCCGCCGTGATCCTCAAGGAAGCGGAGGCCGGACTGGTCCAGGAGCTTCGCGGGGCCGGAATGAAGGTCGATTCCGTATGGGACCTTGTGGGCTGGAAGGGTGACAACGATGCGGCCCTGCGTGTGCTTCTCGCGCACGCACCGATTCCGTATCCGGAACGCGTTCGCGAAGGAATTCTGCGCGCCCTGGCTACACCCGGCGCCCGAGCGTGGTGGCCAGACCTGATTGAAATGCATGAAAGTGACACGCTGGCGCTACCGCCACAGATCGACTATCTGACGCGCTGGCGTTCTGTCCGCTGCAGCCGACGAAACCGTCATTGATGATGTCATCAGGCTGGCGGGTGATCCCAATGCTGGCTTCAGGCGTGTGCTACTGCTGTTCGCCCTGAAGAATTCCCGCAGTCCCAGAGCGAAGGTGCTGTTGAACGAGCTGAAATCCGACCCCGTGATAGGCAAGGACGTGAAGCGGATGCGCCGGCTGGAGCGACTGCAAGGCAAGGTGTGATGGTGTGTGGGCCGTGCAGTTGGCTGAGCTTTTGGCGGAGGCGCCAGCAGAGTGGAAGGAGTCGGGGCCGTTGCTGATGGGCGAGGAGAAGTTGATCCCCGTCTGAGGGCCCATCGCAAGTGCTGGCGAAGCGACTACGGGAATTCTGGTGGGCGCTGAGCCGGCCCCTCAAGTAGACACCGTTGCTCATCAGACACCGACCTGTAAAAGCGCCTAAACCGCGCCTCAACCCACGATGGCCCCGCATTCTCCACCAGCAACCGACCCTGGCTCTGGTGGAGATCCAGCCACCGCTCGAAACTGAGGCGCAGCCGTTCGATATCCGGTGCCCGCCAGCGGGCATCGGCAGGCATCCGGATCAACACGCGCGAGGGTCCATTCTCCACGTCCATCACCAGAACCCCCTTGCACCGGATCTCGAAGGACGTCACCCCGGCATAGCGTGTGTGCAGTGCAAAACCCTCGTGTGCCTTCGCGGTCACGAATCCGAGTGCATCACTGTGCAGTAATCGGTAATCGGCCGGCTGCAGCTTCTGGTAGGCCCACACCTGATCGCCCGCAGGCTCGGGCCACTCCACCCATATCGCGCCGATCACCACGATGCAAACCGCCGCAGCGGCAAGGCCGTGCTTCTTCATTCGTCACCCCGTGCATAGGTAGAAAGCTCCACGCCATAAGCGCGCTCAGTCCTTGGGGCGCACCCGCTCGTGGATGAAGGCGGTAAGTGCGAGATCGGCCATCACCAGCCCCTCCATCACCCGGTCGCCCACGTACTGCTCGGGCTCACCGTTCTGGCGCGTGCGCTCGGCCGCCAGCAGGATCTCCTGCACGATGCGCTGGCCGGTGAGCGCGCAGTCGGCGTCGGACAACGCCATCTGCCGGCTGCGCAGGTGATGGCGCTCCGGCCAGGGTTGACCGTCGGCCGCGGCGCCCGCGCCGATGGCGTGCAGGATGGCGATGAGGCTGTTGGGATCCAGGGCCGGAGCGGCCGAGGGCGCTTCCTGGATCGGGCGCGGGGGCGGGGAGTGCGGTGTGGTCATGGCGGGCTCCGTGCATGCAGGCAGAAGCCGCCACCGATAAAGGTGGCGGGCAGGGCGTGGCTCGAAAACCGGATGTTGGGAACCGGCGGGTACAAGACCCCCACGCCCCGCCCGCCATAGCCGGCAGACGGATTGCCAGCCGGCACCACGCGAGGTGATGCCGGCTGGCAAGCGCAAACTACTTCCCAACAAAACGGGCTTTCGAGTCCCGACCACCGATGCACGGTGGCGCAGTAACGATTACCTGCTGTTGTTCGGAATGCCAACGGGTTGGGGTCAATGCCGCCAAAACCCGAGACGCTTTTGGCATTGTCGCATAGCGCCGGGAGAGGCGAGAGCCTTGGCGTGCTAGGCGTAGCGGCACTTCTGGAACAGAGTCGTCAGAACCTTCCGTCAGAGATGTAAGGCGCGGCAAATGCGACAGCACTCGCCCATCGGGCATGTGTGATCGCTCATGCAACCGAACCCCTGCGACACCCGCTGGATGGTTTAAATGACTTCTTGCCTATTGAACCTACCGAGTGCCGCGCGCAATCTGACTACTGCTGTAGTCACTCAAGATCGTCCTGCCCGCAATAGGAAGGTTCTGCAGCGTTCGACTGGATTCCACCCACTGGCGCAGGCCAAACAAGGACCTCTGTACGTGTCACGCCGCAGCCGACTGCTTCTCTGCGCGGGTCTGGTCCCGCTTCCGTGGTTCCTGTTCTGGACCAGCGTTGCCGCCCTGTTCGCGCCGGGCTACAACCCGGTTGCACAGCACGCCAGCGAGCTGCTGCAGGCGCCAACGCTTGCAAGCATCTGCGGCAGGATCGCGGCTATCGGCTCCGGCGTGGGCTTCGTGGCGTTTGCCATCGGGGTATGGCGGGAGTCCGGGCGACGGATTGCCGTAGGCGCGATCTGCTGGTTGGTCTTTGGTATCTCCATGCTGACCAACGGGCTCTGGCCCATGGGCCATCCGATGCATGGCTTCTACACCATCGGTATCGCAAACATCATTGCACCGGCGATGTCGCACATCGAATTGAGCGCGTGGTCTGCCAACCGATGGGCGTACGCCGTGACTGCTATGGTGAGCATCGCGAGCATCGTCTATCTCTGGTTGAACGTGGTGGGGGCGGATCCGGAGGGATTCAGGGGGCTGACACAGCGTCTGTTCTCATCGATCAACTCGCTGTGGCCGTTCCTGGTGGCGCTGTACCTGATGCGCCGCGATTCAAACGCGCTGAAGGCACAGCCGGCGCATTGATGGACAGACATGCAGGCACATGACGGCCATTGAGCACGTGGCGTTCTCGCACTACCGCGGCTGCTTGTATACAAGAGGCCGCACTGTCTGGATACTGCCGATGACTACCGCTACATGGACCCGCAGCTGTTGGCGATTATCGATGTCGTGGTGTCGTCATTCCTGACGATGGATAGCCACACCGAGTGACGCGTTCGCCGTGCCGGGTTGTTTTCCTGTGTGGGTAGGGATGACGTTCCCGTCGGTATTCGCATTGGCTAGTCTGAGTAACAGAACGGCATCTGGCCAAGAGCGGACTGGGTAAGCGAGAGCAGCGGGTGCTAGCGTTCTCTTCCTAGCCGAACCGGACAACCGGAGAAGTTGTGGTTGCCAACAAAGTCAGCCTGTCTGCCTTTCCCCTATCCGTGATCAGCCTCGCAGAGCTCCTGCGCGAGGGCAGAGACGGAGAGGAGGCGACGTTCACAGACCAGGCCATCGCTGATTGGTGCTACGAGCTACTCGCTGCAATAGATAGCGGGACTGAAGTCAGGAGCGGGCACGTCGAGGTTGGGAGGGCGCGGGAAGTTGCGTACGACGTCGCATTGCAGTTCGAAGCTGATTTTCTTAATGCCAAGGGTAGGGTCTTGGATGCTGAGCTCTATCAATCGTGGCTGGAACGGCTAGAGCACAGGTAGCGCAGTGTTACCGTCAGCGTATCAGGCGATTGCAAACGTCCGCTCATGGCTGATAGCTGACCTTACGTCGATGAGACGTATGGATTGGAAGTGATTCTGAAAGGACAACTGGATTCCCATGGCAGCATTCGATCATTCCCTGGTGACCCTCCGATTCTTCGGGGACGACCTCCTGCCCGAAGAAGTCAGTGCCTTGCTCGGGGCGACTCCGACCGCATCGCATCACAAGGGCCAGGAACTCAGAGGCAACCAATCAGGCACCGTGCGTATCGCCAGGTTCGGAAGCTGGCGACTCAGTGCGGCTCGGCGTGAGCCTGAAGATCTGGACGCGCAGATCTTCGAGATCCTCGATCAACTCACCGGCGATCTCGCCGTATGGCAGTCATTGGCACGCTTCCGGCCTGACCTTTTCTGCGGTCTCTTCATGGGCAGCAGCAACGATGGTGTCTCGCTTTCGCCCCGCGTTCTGCTCGCCCTGGGTGAGCGCGGCATTGAGCTCGGGCTGGACATCTACGATGCCGAGGAAGAAGAGCGCAACGCTCCGCGCCTGGAGGTCATCAATTGATGATCTCCCAACTCCCCGAAGCAACAAACGCCTTCAACTGCCGAACGAACTCCGCGTCATAGAGCTCCCACTCCACAATCTCCCCAACCACCCGCAACGGCTGCGCACTCCGATACGACCGCGTCGGGTTCCCGGGAAACTTCTTGTTGGTGACATTCGGGTCGTCCTCAAACGGCCCGGTCGGCTCCACCACATACACGCGCGGCCGCCCCTCACCCCTGGCCATCTCCGCAGCCAACCCAGCGCCCTTGGCAATCGTGGTGAAGTAGATGTGGTTCATCACCACACTGTCGCGATAGTTGGAGCGGAAGCCTGTGCTCAGCAGTTCGCCCACCGCGAGGTCAGCGCGGGTACCGTGATAGAACGGCCCGGCGACCTGGTCGCAGGTGTCATGCGAAACGGGTGTCCATTCGGTGTCCTGCGCCATCGGCACTGCCCCTGCGTGTCCTGCCGGATCGACAGGCCGGCGAGTCTAGGGCGCCCGGTGGGCCTTGCTGCAAGGCCCCATCCGGGAAATACTCTGTAGTGGGAGGCGCAGTGCGCCTCCTTTTTTCATTCTGCGGCGCCGCGCCCTTCCAGCTCGCGCACGGCGGTTTCCAGCGCATCCAGCTTTTCGCGGGTCTTCAGCAACACGGCGCGCTGCACTTCGAACTCCTCGCGGGTGACCAGGTCCAGCTTGGCCAGGCCGGCCTGCAGCGCGCTCTTGAAGGTGGCCTGCAGTTCCTCGCGCGATTCGCGCAGGCCTGGCGGCACCAGGTCGCTCAAGCGGCGGGCAAGGTCATCCAGTTGGTTCAGGTCGATCATGGGGGTACTCCGTGGTGCGGGCGGGCCGTGCAGGCCACAAGGATACTGCTGGGCTGGTCGCCCGCACAGGCGTGGGCTGTTTCGCACCGGGCGCGTTCAGGCGCTATCCTCCACGCCGGAAGACAGGAGATAGACGATGAAGATGGTCATGGCGGTGATCAAGCCGTTCAAGCTCGACGACGTGCGCGAAGCGCTGGCCGAGCGTGGGGTTACCGGCATCACGGTGACGGAAGTGAAGGGCTTTGGTCGCCAGAAGGGCCATACCGAGCTGTACCGCGGCGCGGAGTATGTGGTCGATTTCCTGCCGAAGGTGAAGCTGGAAGTGGCGGTGACCGACGACCAGGTGGAGGTGGTGGTTGAGGCCATCGTGAAGGCCGCCGGCACCGGGAAGATTGGTGACGGCAAGGTGTTCGTGTACGACCTGGGCAGCGTGGTGCGTATTCGTACCGGCGAGTTGGACGCGGACGCGTTGTAACCCGTTCGGCGGGATGTTGTAGAGCCGAGCCGATGCCGGCTCTACAGAAGAGCGGTCGAGCAAGCTCGACCCCTACCAAAGCAAAGCACTACCGGCGCTTCGCCCACTTATAGAACCGCTTCCAGCCCTGCCGCACGGCGGCTACCCAGCCCGGGTCGGCCACCAGGGCAGCCTGCGCGGCACTCGGCGCTTGGCCGGTTACGCGCTGGCGGATCTTCAGCAGGTTCTTCATGTCGCTGCGGCGCATCTGCCGGCTCAGTGGGCCGCGGCGCAGCCAGCGGGGTACGCGCCAGGCCGAGGTGAAGTCCAGCAGCACCGGCACGCCGCCGCTGACCACCACGTTGGTGCCATGCAGGTCGTTGTGGGTGATGCCGGCGGCATGCAGGCGGCTGAGGGCGTGCTGCAGCTGCTCGAACACGTCATTGCCGACGGCCTGCGCGGTGCTGAGGGTCTGGCCGGGGATGAATTCCATGCCCAGCGCCAGGCCACCCAGGGTGCCGAGCAGCGCGGGGGCATGCTTCCAGCCGCCGAGGCGCTGCAGCATGCGGGCTTCACGGCGCACCATCAGCCGCGCGATCAGCGAAACGGGAGTGCCGCGGTAGCGGGAATAGTCCTTGATGACCGCCTCGCGCCCGTCCAGGCAGGTGCGATAGACGTCGGGGGCCAGGAAGCGTTCGCCGCGCTTGAGCAGCAGCGGGGTGGCGGCGTCGTCGCCGCAGGAGGAGGGGGGCAGAGCAGGAAGATACATGTAGGGGTCTCGGACGACCCGGTGGGTGGCGCAAAGCGTCAAGCGAACCGGTGTTACAGGGAGTTACTAAGTTTTCGTTAATTTTAGTACTCGCCAGTTCGCTATTCCACGTTTTGTCGGAGAAATGTCGGGGTCGTGGCTGGAACAGTTCGTCACACCTAATCGGACAATTGCGTCTCACTTTATCGACGGTTCTTTCAGAATCAATGGGTTGCGGGTTGCATCGCTTCGTTCATCCGCGGCCCGCTGAACGCCACGCACGTCCAGCTTGACCCCGACGCACGGCCTGCCGACCATAAGCTGTTCATTCGCGACATCGGCGGCCGCCCCTCTCCGGCACGTCCCCGTCCCCTGCCGCGGTCCCCATGGGTGCTGGCCGTCCGGCCGTGCATCGCCCTGTTTCCCGTTCCGGCTGCGGCTGGAGGAAAGTGTTTTGATCATCAAAATCGTCATTGCAGCGCTGTTCGTCGCCTGCGTGCTGTACATCCACTTCCGTGGCAAGGTCCGCGCGCGCTGGTCGCGCCAGCTGCTGGACCACTCCAGTTTCATGGCCCCGATCAACGTGGTCATGTACATGTTCTCGAAGGTGCCGACCACGCCGTTCCTGGACCCGGCCAAGGAATTCCCGCAGCTGGAGCCGCTGCGCCAGAACTGGCAGATGATCCGCGACGAGGCGCTGGCGCTGCGCGATGCGCAGGCGATCGCCGCGTCCAGCACGTTCAACGATGCCGGCTTCAATTCGTTCTTCCGCCGTGGCTGGAAGCGCTTCTACCTGAAGTGGTACGGCCCCTCGCACCCGTCGGCCAAGGCGATGTGCCCGAAGACCACCGCGCTGCTGGAATCGCTGCCGGACGTGCGTGCAGCGATGTTCGCGCAGCTGCCGTCGGGCAGCGAGCTGCGCCCGCACCGCGATCCGTTCGCCGGTTCGCTGCGCCTGCACCTGGGCCTGGCCACGCCGAACAACGACGGCTGCTACATCGAAGTGGACGGCATCAAGAAGAGCTGGCGCGATGGCGAGTGGATGATGTTCGATGAGACCTACATCCACCACGCACACAACGAGACGCCCGATGATCGCGTGATCCTGTTCTGCGACATCGCCCGCCCGCTGCACTTCGGCCTGCCGGGCCTGTTCAACCGTGCGGTGGCGGCCACGCTCCTGGCCGGCGGTGCCTCGCCGAACCTGCCGGGTGACCCGACCGGTGGCGTCAACAAGGCCTTCGGCAGCGTCTACAAGGTGCGCCTGAAGGCCAAGGCGCTGCGCGAGCGCAGCGTGGTGGCCTACCAGGTCATCAAGTGGGGCCTGGTGGTGGCGGTGATCGCCGGTATCTGGGCGCTTTGACCGAACGTTCGCCGGGCATGGCCCGGCGCTACCGGAAAATGAAAAAACCCGCGCTGTCGCCAGCGCGGGTTTTTGCTTTGGTAGGTGCCAACCTTGGTTGGCACGATTTCCAATCAACCCTTCAACGCGGCCTGCACGAACGGCGGGGTCACCAGCACGCCGGTGTGAAGCGCGGCGGTGTAGTACAGGGTCTCGAAGGTCTTGGCGGCCGAGTCGGCCTGGCGGAAGTCGAAGCTGCTTTCGCCCTTGCGCGCCAGGGTCACGCTCCACCAGCCGGTGGGGTAGCACGGCTGCGGGAACGGCAGGGTCTTGAACGAGCCGAAACCGGCCTTGCCCATCTCGGTGCGCATTTCGTTGATCAGGTCCAGCTGCATCAGCGGCGACTCGGACTGCTGCACCAGGATGCCGTCGTCCTTCAGGGCTTTGAAGCAGCTCGCGTAGAAGGCCTTGTTGAACAGGCCTTCACCTGGGCCGACCGGATCGGTCGAATCGACGATCACCACGTCCACGCTGCCGGCCGGGCAGTTGGCCATGTAGGCCACGCCGTCGTCGAACAGCAGCTCGGCGCGGGCGTCGTCGTTGGAATCGCACAGTTCCGGGAAGTGCTTGCGCGCCATCACCGTGACCTGCTCATCGATATCGCACTGGGTCACGCTCTCCACGCCCTTGTGCTTGAGCACTTCGCGCAGGGTGCCGCAGTCGCCGCCACCGATGATCACCACGCGCTTGGGTGCGGCGTGAGTGAACAGCACCGGGTGGCTGATCATCTCGTGGTAGAAGAAGTTGTCCTTGCTGGTCAGCATGATGGCCCCGTCGATGGTCATCAGGTTGCCCCAGTCGGTGGTCTGGAAGATCTCGATCTTCTGGAACGGCGACTGCACCTCGTCCAGCTTGCCGGTGATGCGGTAGCCGATGGCCGAGCCGGTGCGCTCGAAGTGTTCGATGTACCAGTTGTTGCTGTCAGTCATTTGAAAACAGTCCTGTTCGGAGGGGTGAAGCCGGGCTGGCGGGCGGGGCCGCGTGGCACAGATGCCACATCCGGACGGATCGGCCTGTTCAGGTTGGAACCTGTCACGGGCGCGGGCGCGCATGATAACGAACCTGTGGGCATATAGGCGTTATCATGCCCCCCCTTTTATTGCCAACAAGGCCGACTGAAATGACCGATTGGTCCCTCGACCAAGCCCGCAAGACCTACTCGATCCCGCATTGGGCGGACGGTTATTTCGACGTGGATCAGGCCGGGCACATGGTGGTGAGACCGACCGGGGCAGACGGCCCGGTGGTGTCGCTGCCCAAGGTGGTCGATGCGGCGCGCGCGGCCGGTGCCAAGCTGCCGCTGCTGGTGCGCTTCCCGGACATCCTCGGCCAGCGCCTGGGCAAGCTGCAGGCGGCCTTCGGCCAGGCCCAGCAGGACTGGGAGTACAGCGGCGGCTACACCGCCGTGTACCCGATCAAGGTCAACCAGACCCGTGGCGTGGCCGGCACCCTGGCCAGCCACCATGGCGAAGGCTTCGGTCTGGAAGCGGGCAGCAAGCCCGAGCTGATGGCGGTGTTGGCGCTGTCGCGCCCGGGTGGCCTGATCGTCTGCAACGGCTACAAGGACCGCGAGTACATCCGCCTGGCCCTGATCGGCCGCAAGCTGGGCCTGCAGACCTTCATCGTCATCGAGAAGCCGTCCGAACTGAAGCTGGTGCTGGAAGAGTCCAAGGCGCTGGACGTGAAGCCGGGCCTGGGCGTGCGCATGCGCCTGGCTTCGCTGGGCGCCGGCAAGTGGCAGAACAGCGGTGGCGACAAGGCCAAGTTCGGCCTGTCGCCGCGCCAGCTGCTGGACCTGTGGAAGTCGCTGCGCGATACCGAGTACGCCGACTGCCTGAGCCTGCTGCACTTCCACATGGGTTCGCAGATCTCCAATGTGCGTGACATCGCCAACGGCATGCGCGAAGCCACCCGCTACTTCGTGGAACTGTCGCGCCTGGGCGCGAAGATCACCCACGTCGATGTGGGTGGTGGCCTGGGCGTGGATTATGAAGGCACCCGTTCGCGCAGCTTCTGCTCGATCAACTACGGCCTGCATTCCTACGCCAGCAACATCGTGCAGCCGCTGGCCAATGCCTGCGAAGAACACGGCCTGACCCCGCCGCGCATCGTTACCGAGTGCGGCCGCGCGATGACCGCGCACCACGCGGTGCTGATCGCCAACGTCTCGGAAGTGGAAGAGGCGCAGGAAGGCCGCGTGCCGGACCAGCACGACGACGAGCCGGCGGCGATCCGCCACCTGCGTGAGATCCACGACGAGCTGGACGTGCGCCCGGCGGTGGAGCTGTTCCAGGAAGCGCAGCATTTCCATGCCGAAGGCCTGGCCAGCTATGCGCTGGGCCAGATCGACCTGCCGCAGCGTGCGCGCATCGACGACCTTTTCTACGCCATCGCCCACGGCGTGCGTGCGCGCCTGAGCTATGACGAGAAGAGCCATCGGCCGGTGCTGGACGAACTGAACGAGCGCCTGGTCGACAAGTACTTCGTCAACTTCAGCGTGTTCGAATCGATCCCCGACGTGTGGGCGATCGACCAGGTGTTCCCGATTGTGCCGATCGAGCGCCTGGATGAGACCCCGGACCGTCGCGGCATCATCGCCGACATGACCTGCGACTCGGACGGCATGGTGGAAACCTATGTCGAGAACGAGAGCCTGGACAGCTCGCTGCCGCTGCACAAGATGAAGCCGGGCGAGAGCTACCGCATCGGCTTCTTCATGGTCGGCGCCTACCAGGAAATTCTGGGCGACATCCACAATCTGTTCGGCGATACCGACGCGGTGGAAGTGCTGGCCGATGCCGATGGCTATGCCATCACCCAGCAGCGCCGTGGCGACACCACCGACGTGATGCTGGATTACGTGGGTTACCGCCTGGACGAACTGCGTGCGACCTATGCGCAGCGCGTGGCCGAGGCCCAGTTGTCGCCGGAACGCGCGCAGGAGTTGTCGGAGGCGCTGGAAGCCGGCCTGACCGGTTACACCTACCTGTCCGACGAACCGCTGGTGTGAGGTAAACGGAGGCGCCGGGCATGGCCCGGCGCTACCGGTCCTGATGAGCGCGCGCGCGATCTTCCACCTGTTCCTGCATGCCGCCGTGCCAGCTTTGCTGGCATGGCTGTTCTGGCGCAAGCGCTTCGCCTCGGCGTGGCTGCTGATGCTGCTGGGCTGGATCATCGATCTGGACCACCTGCTGGCCGATCCGATCTACGCACCGAACCGCTGCAGCATCGGTTTCCACCCGCTGCACACCGCACCGGCGATTGCGGTCTATGCAGGGTTGTGCGTGCCGAAGAAAACGCGGTTGTTCGGCATCGGTTTGATCATCCACATCGTGCTGGATGCGATTGATTGCTGGTGGATGCATCACCGTTGATGCCTGGTGAGTGTCGACCAAGGTCGACACCTACCGGGAGCACGATGGCGGACGGAACTGACGGACTGCTCTGGTAGATGCCGACCTTGGTCGGCGCATTTGATGCGTGTCGACCAAGGTCGACACCTACCGGGGCGTGTGAACCGGTAGCGCCGGGCCGTGCCCGGCGAGCGCAGCGGGGTGTCACCCGCCCGGCAACCACAACGTCGCACGCAGCCCCGGCCGCGCATTCTCCAGCGCCACGCGCCCGCCATAACTGGCGGCGATGTCGCCCACGATGGCCAACCCCAGCCCGCTGCTGCCCTCGCGCTCATCCAGCCGCACGCCACGCTGTGTGACCTGTGACAGCGCATCCGCCGCCAGGCCCGGCCCGTCATCACGTACTTCGATGCGCAGCTCCCCGTCGCTGGCTTCCGCTTCGACAGTGACCTGCTGTTGTGCCCACCGCCCCGCGTTGTCCAGCAGGTTGCCCAGCATCTCTTCCAGATCCGCACTGGCGCCGGCGAACTGCAGCGCCGGATCGATGCCTGCCGCCGTGAACGCAATGCCACGTTCGCCGTGCACGCGTGTCATCAACCGGCACAGCGCCTGTGCGACAGTCGCCACGTCGGCGCGCTGGCGATGGTCGGCGGCCAGTCCGGCGGCCAGGTAACGGTCAACACTGGCCTGCATGCGGGCACTCTGCTCACGCACGGTCGCCCGCCAGTCCGCGCCGGCGCCGTCGGCTTCGGTGGCCAGCACGCTCAGCGGGGTTTTCAGCGCATGCGCCAGATCCTGTGCGCTGGTGCGCGCACGCGCGACCATGCGTTGCTGGTGCTCCAGCAGCGCGTTGAGTTCTTCGCCCAGCGGCGCGACCTCCGTCCCCAGCCCCTGCGTGTCGATGCGCTGCGCGTCGCCGCGCCGCACCCGTTCCAGCTGCGCACCGAGGCGGTGCAGCGGACGCAAGCCGAAGTGCACCTGGCTGGCCAGCACCGCCAGCCACGCGGCAACCAGTACCCCGAGCGCGATGGCGGTGCGCTGACGGAATGCGGCCACATCCGCATCCAGCGCGCTGCGGTCGGTGGCAACCACCGCCACGAATGGTTCACTGGCACGTGGCAGGCGCACCTGCTGCACACGTGCGCGCAAGGATTGCTGCAGCGGCCCGGCCAGGTTGCGCGTAGCCGCACCTGTGGCCGTGGCCGGCAGCGTTTCATCCCACAGCGAGCGCGACTGCAGCAGCACGCGGCCATCGGCACCTGCGATCTGCCAATAGGCACCGGAGAACACCCGCTGGAAGCGTGCGTCATTGGGTTCCTGGCGCAGGCGCAGCTGTCCTTCCGGATCCACTTCGGCCTGCGCCAGCAGGGTCAACATGTCCTGCTGCAGTTCGTGGTCGAGGCGGTCACGCGCGCTGCGCTTGAACAGTTCGCCCAGCAGCGCGCTGGCTAGCAGCGAGACCAGCAGCAGGCCGGCGCCGCCAGCCAGCAGCAGGCGCCGTCGCAGCGAGGGTTGCCGGCTCACGGCGCCGCCAGCCGCCAGCCCTGGCCGCGCACGGTCTGGATCAGGTCGGTGCCGAGCTTGCGGCGCACGCGCCCGAGCAGCACGTCCAGCGCGTTGGAATCCGGGTCGTGGCCGCCCTCGAACACCTGTTCGCCCAGGCGGTCGCGGCCGATCACCTGGCCGCTGTGGTGGATGAAGTAACTGAGCAGGCGGAACTCCTGCGGGCTGAGCGCCAGCGGTTGGCCGTCCAGCTCGAAGCGGCCGGCGTTGACGTCCAGCTGCAGCGGGCCGCAGTGCAGGCGCGGGCTGGCGTGGCCGTGGCTGCGGCGGATCAGGGCGCGCAGGCGCAGCACCAGTTCGTCGGCCTGGAATGGTTTGGTCAGGTAGTCGTCGGCGCCGGCATCGAAGCCGGCCAGCTTGTCGTGCCAGCGCCCGCGTGCGGTCAGCACCAGCACCGGAAAGCTGCGGCCGTTGCCGCGCCAGCGCTCGATCACGCTCAGTCCATCCAGCCCGGGCAGGCCGAGGTCGACGATGGCCGCCTGCAGATCTTCGATCTGGCCGATTTCCTCGGCCTCGCGCCCGTCGGCAACCGCGTGCACCACGTAGCCCGCCTGTTCCAGCAGGGGCAACAGGCGCTGTGCCAGCGCAGCATCGTCTTCGGCCAACAGGATGCGCATCAGTCGTCCAGCTCCGTCTTCAGCAGCTTTCCGCTGCGCGCATCATAGTCCAGCTCCACCACCACGCCGTCGCCGCGCAGGATCTCCACTTCGTAGACGCCGTCATCCAGCTCTACTTCCAGTAGCTGGCCGGGGTAGCGCTTGAGTGCATCGCGCACCACGCTTTCCAGCGGCACGTAGCGGCCCTGCTGCACCGCGCGCCGCGCGACCTGCTGCGCCGGGTCCTGCACCGGTGCGGCGGTGGTCGGGGCGCTGGCCAGGGCCAGCAGCAGGGGCAGGGTTGCAAGCATGGTGGCGGCGGAAAGGTAAGGGGAACGGGCCTGAGTGTGCCGGTGGTGACTAACCGTTGGCTAACAGAGGCGGCTAAGTCGCTGTTAACCACGGGGTGCATTGTGGCGTTGCCGGGATGGTCCGGCCACGAACACGAACAGGAGAACCCTCATGTTGAAGTCGCTCACCCTCGCCACTGTTGCTCTGCTGGCTATCGCACCGGCCGCCCAGGCCGCGCCGCTGGGCATGGCCCAGGTTGAACAGACCCTGCGCAAGGCCGGCTACACCCAGATCCACGAGATTGAACGCGATGATGGCCTGTGGGAGGCCGACGTCAGCCGCGCCGATGGTCGCTTCAGCGAGGTCTACGTGGACCCGAAGACCGGCGAGATCTTCGACGAGCACAGCAGCCGCGCGCTGTTGACCACCGAGCAGGTGCTGGCACGGGCACAGGCACATGGCCTGCGCGAGATTCATTCGCTGGAACGCGATGGTGCGACCTGGTCGCTGGAAGCCCGCAATGCCCGCAACCAGAAGGTGGAAGTGCGCCTGAGCGGCTATGACGGCCGCATCCTGCACAGCGAGCGCGATGGCTGGCTGGATTGATGCCCAGGTAGCGCCGGGCCATGCCCGGCGAGCGCAGCGGA
>NZ_SRHZ01000087.1 GCF_004684085.1 Stenotrophomonas maltophilia | reverse complement strand
GGGCCATGCCCGGCGAGCGCAGCGGATGCATCAAGCCGCCGGGCATGGCCCGGCGCTACCCGCAGGCTTTTACCAGCCAAACGGCGGCGGGTAATCCCAATAGCCCGGGCCGCGGCCGTAGTAGCCGTCGTACGGGCCGAAGAAGCCCGGGCCCTTGCCTTCGCTGACGTGGATGTTGACGTTGACCCCGTGGGTCTTGCCCTCATCGGTGGTGTAGTTCTTGCTCAGGTTCAGCGTGGCCGCGTTGTAGTGGCTGTTGCCGCCATTCTTGGAATAACCGATGCCGGTAGTGAAGCTGCCGGACACCTTGACCTTGTCGTCGGTCACGTCGGCGATCCTGGCATCGTTGTGCACGCGCGGGCCACTCTTGTCGCCGTAGTACGTGCCCGGCGGATCCTGTTTCAGGCCCGCATCGTTCAGATAGCGCATCGGTGCTTGCGGCAGCGACAGATCCAGGCCGGTTGCCTGCGGCGCGGTCGCGCCCGCAGCGGACTGGGCCAGCACGGTTCCCGGCAGGGCCAGGCACAGCAACAGGGTCAGGGGGCGGATCATCACGGCGCTCCAGCGGACAGGTGGCCACGCAACACGCGGCGGTACAGGCCGACGCTAGCAGGGGCTGCTTGAATGATGCCTGTCGGCGCCGGATTGGGGTAGAGCCAGGCCATGCCTGGCTGCGAGCTAGAGCCGCCCGAACCCGAACAGCCCTTGCAGCGGGTGCGTGCGCCGCTCGATCCTGGCCCGCAGCAGCTGCGCGCCGATCATCGAATAGGTGATGCCGTTGCCGCCGTAGGCCATGGCGAAGTGCACCCGTGGGCCCCATTGATCGTGTGGACCGAAGAACGGCAGGCCATCGGCGGTTTCGGCGAAAGTGCCAGCCCAGGAGAACGCCGGCACCGGATCCAGCCGTGGGAACCAATGCAGCAGCTGTTTCATCAGCGTGTCGGCCTTGCGCTCCACGCGCCGGTCGCGGCGGGCGGGGATGTCGATGGCGTCGTCCAGTCCGCCCACCAGCAAGCGGCGATCGCCGGTGGCGCGCAGATACAGATAGGGGCGTGCGCTCTCCCACACCATCGTGCTCCGCAGCCGGCCCAACACGTCCGCGTCGATGGGATCGGTAATGAACGCGTAGCTGCTGCGGTTGCGTGCAACCCGCTGATCGAGCCAGCGCTGGTTGGCATAGCCCATTGCCAGCACCACGTGGCGGGCACGCAGGGTAACGCCGGTTTCGGTCAACGCTGTCACGCCCCGGGCGCTGGCCTGCAGCGTGTGCAGCACCGTGCGGTCATGCACCTGGCCGCCGCGACGGCGCACACGTTGCAGCAACCCATAAGTCAGGCGATAGGGATCGACCCGCGCCGCCTGGCGCGTGAGCAGGGCACCACCGGCGTCCACGTCGAAGCGTTCCTGCAGTGCCTCCGGGCCCAGCCAACGTGCGTCCAGGCCGATGCTGCGCCGGGCCTCACCCTCGGCCATCAGGCTGGGTACGTCGCGGTGGCGGCTGGCCAGGTACAGGCTGTCCATGCGCTGGAAATCAACGTCTTTCAGGCCGCGAGCGACCTCTCCCAGGGCCGGGATCGCCTCGGCACACGCCCGGTAGGCAAGCGCGGCGGCGTCCTGGCCATAGCGCTGGGCCAGTTCCAGCAGGTGGGTATCGATCTCGTACTGCAACAGCGCGGTGCTGGCCGCAGTACTGCCCCAACCGATGTCGCGCTGTTCGATCACCGCAACGTCATGGCCATGCTGGGACAGCTCGTCAGCGATCAGCGCACCGGTGATGCCGCCGCCGACCACCAGCACGTCGCAACGCAGGTCCTGCTGCAGCGGAGGAAAGGCGTGGATCAGGCCGTTGCGTACCGCCCACCACGGGTAGCCACTCTTGAGGTCCATGGTCGTGCGTTGCTCAGGCGGTGGGGTGGCCGGTGTGCGGGGTCTGGATCAGTTCGGACAGATCGAAGCCCTGCAGGCGGGCGGCCGCCAGATAATGGTCCTGCACGGTTGCGTCCAGGCGCGGCTCGCGCGCCAGCAGCCACAGATACTTGCGGTCCGGGCTGCCGACCAGCGACACGCTGTAGTCCGGAGCGACCTGGATCACCCAGTAGTCACCCTTGGCGAACGGCAACCAGCGCAGGCCCTTGGGCAGGAAGCTCACCTCCAGGCGCGCGCTGTCGTTGTCGACGGCGCAGGCCTCGCCGGTGGCTTCCTCGACCTCGCCGTCCATACGGCAGCGGTTGGTGACGCCGACGTTGCCGTTGTCCAGCA
Organism: Stenotrophomonas maltophilia; assembly: GCF_004684085.1. GTDB lineage: Bacteria > Pseudomonadota > Gammaproteobacteria > Xanthomonadales > Xanthomonadaceae > Stenotrophomonas > Stenotrophomonas maltophilia_AS. The sequence goes on along the minus strand of NZ_SRHZ01000087.1, from coordinate 3,249 downwards.
GGGCGTAGTGCGCCGACACGTCGGTGCAGCCTTCCGGCTCATGGCGCATCGGCAGGCGCGCGATCTCGTACCAGGTGCCCAGGTAGCGGGGCAGCTTGAGTTCGGCGACGGTTTTCAGCGGCGGGTGCTCGGTCATCGGTGATCGTGGCAGGGGTGGGCCTCCACGATGCCGATGGCCTTGCCATGGGCGGGTGAAGCCGGGGCGACGGCCGTGTCCAGAACGTTCCGTCGCCCCGGCGGAGCGCCCGTTGTCACCGGCGTGGCGGTATCCTGCAGCCAGCGCCGTGTTTTCCTGATCCAGACGAGGTGGAGGTGCCGATGTACCAGATAATCCTGTTGAAGAGTGAATCCGCGTTCGCACGCGAACAGTGGCCGCAGGTTGATGACCTGGTGGACTACGAAGGCGTGGCCTACAGCCTGCGTGCCGGCCCGCGCCAGCCGCTGCCGACCGACCACGACTGGCACCCGGTGGCGGTGTACGCGCCCGATGAGATCACCGAGGAAGAGTTCCAGGATTGGTACGCGCTGCAACAGCCGGCCGTGGAAGAGCTGCGCCTGAAGTACTGATGCTCGACGCTGCCGGGGCCGCCCATCCGCCCTTTACCGCCTCTGCCGTATAGTCGCGCGCAGGCGCGGTGGTCCGCGCGAACCGGTGTGGCTGGCTTGTCTTCTTTCCTGCGATCGATCCGTGCACGGGGGCCCTGGTGGGTCCTGTTGCTGTGCACCGCCTTCCTGCTGTCCGCGCCGGTGCTGGCTCAGGATGAGGACCTCACGCCAAAGCAGCAGTTGGCGCAGATCGAGTCCAGCCTGAAGGAGATCGACCGCAAGCGCGGCGACGCCGAAGCCATCGAGACGCTGGCGATGCTGTCCGAGGATGCCTCGAAGGCACGGCGTGACGCCGAGGCGCTGGAAAAGGAGCTGCAGCCACAGCTGGTTCGCCTCGACGAACAACTGGCGCAGTTGGGTACGCCTGCCGAGGGCACTACCGAGCCGCCCGAACTGGCGGCGCAACGGCGCACGATCAACAAGCAACGCGACGGCCTGGCCGCGTCGGTGGCGCAGGCCAAGACCAGTGCCGTGCGTGCCCAGCAGTTGGCGACCGACATCGACCAGCAGCGCACCGCGCAACGCACCGAAGAAATGGGGCAGAAGGTTGCCTCGCCGTTGTCGCCCGCGCTGTGGAGCAAGGTTGCCGAGCGCCTGCCGATCGATATCGCACGCGTCGCGCCACTGGCCGAGCAGGGGCGCGACACGTTTGTCGCTGGTGTCCGGGCCAATGGCTGGGGCACACCATTGCTGGGCCTGATCGCCGCGTTGGTGATGATGTTCCCGCTGCGGCTGTGGCTGCGTAGGCTGGGGCGCGGGTTCGCAGCCTCCGAGCGCGCGCCGGACGGTCGCCTGCGTCGATCCGGACTGGCCATGTGGCTGCTGCTGGTGGGCACGCTGCTGCCCGGCTATGCCGTTGTGGTACTGATGGCGGCGCTGGATGCCATCAATGCCATCGCTCCGCGCTTGCAGGTGGTGGCCGACGGCCTGGAGACTGCCACCTTCCGCGCCGCCTTCATCGCCGCACTCAGCGCCTGCATGCTGGTGCCCAAGCGTCCGTCGTGGCGGCTGCTGAATCTGGATGACACCGCCGCACTCAAGCTGCGCAAGTACGCGTGGGGCGCGGCGGCGCTGGCCTGGCTGAGCACGGTGCTGGTCGCCCTCGATCAGGCCACACGTACCAGCGACGTCACCACGGTGGCGCTGGATGGCCTGATTGCGCTGACCTACCTCGGCCTGATCATGGCCATGCTGGTGACCCTGGCGCGCCTGCATCGCCGGCAGACCGCAGAGGCCGAGGCCAAGCTGGAAGCGCAGGCCGATGGCCTCGGTGCGAGTACGCCGGTGCGCCGCAGCAGCTGGCTGGTATTGGCACGCGTGGCGGGCAACGTCGCGGTGGTGGCCGCCATCGTCGCGACGTTGATGGGCTACCTGAATTTCGCCAAGTTCGTGAACCAGCAGCTGATCAACGGCAGCATCGTGGTGCTGGCGGCGACCCTGCTGTTCAAGTTCGTCGATGACCTGAGCACGTGGGCGCTCAATGCCGACAGCAAGGTGGGCCAGACCATCCTGCTCAGTACCGGCCTGAGCGTGTCGCGGCTGGAACAGGCCGGCGTGCTGCTGTCGGCGGCGCTGCGTACCATCGTTGTGCTGATCACGCTGCTGGCGCTGGTGGCACCGTTCGGCAACATCGGCGCGGTGGTGGAGCGCTTCTCGTCGCTGTTTACCTCTGGATTCGATGTAGGTGGAACGAAGCTGGAGCCGGTGCGCATCGTGCTGGCGGTGCTGGTTCTGCTGGCCGGCCTTGCGATCACCCAGCTGGTGCAGCGCTGGCTGACCGACACCTACCTGCCCAAGACCGAACTGGACCTGGGCGCACGCAATTCGGTCAGTACGGTTGCCCGCTACGTCGGCATCATCATCGCGGTGATCTGGGCGCTGTCGGCCATGGGCCTGCAGCTGAGCAAGCTCGCGTTGCTGGTCAGCGCGCTATCAGTGGGTATTGGTTTCGGCCTGCAGGTGATCACCCAGAACTTTGTCTCCGGCCTGATCCTGCTGGCCGAGCGCCCGGTGAAGATCGGCGACTGGGTGAAGCTGGGTGACCAGGAGGGCGATATCCGCCGCATCAGCCTGCGTTCGACCGAGATCCAGGTGGGCGACAAGTCGACCCTGATCGTGCCCAACTCCGAGCTGGTCACCAAGACCGTGCGCAACATGACGATGGGCAACAACCAGGGCCGCATCCAGATCCAGTTCGCGGTGCCACCCAGCACCGATGTCGGCAACCTGCGGCAGGCGCTGCTGGATGCGTACACCGCGCACACCAACGTGCTGAAGCAGCCGGCACCGACGGTCTACATCGACAGCATTGCCGGTGGCCAGATCACCATCAACAGCTTCGCGTACGTAGCCAGCCCGCGACAGGTCTACGCCACCCGCAGCGATCTGTACTTCAGCCTGCTGCAGATCCTGGCGGAGCGGAACATTCCGCTGTCGACCCCGACCGACATCCACATCACCCGCGATCCGCAGGAGTAGGGGGTTTTTGCAGGGCTACGCCCTGCACCCGCCGAAGCAACGGCCGAAGCAAGAGCAACAGCAACGGCAAGTGCTGGTTTCCTGTGGGATGGCGGGGTGGGTCCGGTTGCGGGGGACGCTGCAAGTACGTCCATGTAAGCTCGGTCGCCGCATCCATGCGGCTCA
>NZ_SRHZ01000086.1 GCF_004684085.1 Stenotrophomonas maltophilia | reverse complement strand
CTACCGACAGCCGCTGGAATCTGTCAAAGGTGGGGCGGTGTCGGAGTGCGGGGTGTCAGCCGCATGGATGCGGCTGCCAAGCCTCCAGGGACGGATTTACGGCGTCCCCGCACTCCGACACCGCCCCGCCCAACCACGGAATGCGCGCTGTTGCCGTTGCTGTTGCTCCGGCTTGTAGCGGGTGCAGGGCGCAGCCCTGCAAAGAACCCTACCCCCGCGGTCGGCTGCGCGACGGCACCAGCGCGAACGTATCCACCGCCAGCTTCTCGGCATGGTTCAACCACGCGCGGATCTCCAGATCATCCACTTCGTGGTCCAGCCCGAACGACACGTTGATCTTGCCGTTGGCATCGGGCTGCACCCACTGCTGCGCCAGCACTACCTTGCGCTGCGAGGACACGGCCTCGATCCAGAAGCCACGATCCGGGCGCGTGCTTGCCACCAGCTGCAGCATGTACTGGCCGGCGCGGGTACGGCGGCCCTTCTGGGTGATCATGTGCGCCTGGCGCACGCTCGGGCGCGGGCCCTGGAATGCGTCCAGCGGTGCATCCACGGCAATGCCGCCGCGCAGGTCGTTGTCGCGGTACAGCTTGATGCCGTTGTCGCGGTTGACGAGCAGGGCACACCAGTCACCGTCGGCCGAGCCATCTTCGAACGCGGTACAGCGATCGACGTAGGCCAGGGTGTTGTCCGGGTTGGCATCATCGAACTGGCGCGAGGTGTTTTCCAGGTACACCGACTTCAAGCCCCAGTCCTTGTCGTACTCCAGCAGTACCGGTGGCTGCACGTGCTGCAGGCCGACCACCACCTGGTCGTCGCCATCGATCTTCAGTTCGCGGGTCGGTTCGCCCAGCCACAGCGAACGCGCGAACGCCAGGTACTGCGGGTAATCGCGGCCGCCATCGCGCTGGGTGGCCACGCTGGCGCTGGGCGCGCGCTGGGTATCGATCAGTGAACGGCCGAAGCCCATCGTCTTCAGGTTCGGGTCCAGCAGGCTGAGCAGGGTCGCACCCGAATCCAGGGTGGTGCCGGCGTCGGCGCTGAGCTGCTGCGGGTCAATGCCATCGCCCAGGAACAGCAGCAGGTTCTCGCGCTTCTGCTTGGCCAGCACGTGGCTGAGGTCGTTGGGCATCGCCAGGTGGTCGGAGGCGATCACGATCAGCGTGTCCTTGCCGTACGGGCTGGCCTGGATGCGTTCGACCAGCTGCGAGATCAGGCGGTCGGTGCACTTGAGTGCATTGAGCAGGCCGATGTTGCCGTACGGGCTCTGGTAGTGCTCGCCCTTGCACGACACCGGCAGATGACCGGCGGGGTGATGGGTATCCATGGTCAGCGTGGTCAGCATGAACGGCGAACCGGCGCGGGAGAGCTGCTCGAAGCGCTGGTAGGCGGTATCCAGCAGCACGTCGTCGTGCACGCCCCAGGCCGAGTAGTGGATGCGGCCAATCTTCTTCTGCTGCTTGAACCACGCCAGGTCATGCACTTCGTCGAAGCCGTGGCTGGCGAGGAACTGGCCCTTGCCGGCGAACTGGCCGTTGGCACCGCCCAGATAGTGGTTGGTGTAGCCCTGCTGCTTCAGGTAGTCGCCCAGGCACACCGCCTTGGGCAGGAAGCTGCCCATCCGGTCCATGCTGTTCTCATCGCCCTGCGAGGTGGTCAGCGGCACGCCGCACATCGACGACACCAGGCCGGCGATGGTCCAGCCGCTGCCCTCGGCCGAGGCCAGCCCGCGCACGTCCAGCGACTCGGACGCCAGGCGGTTGAGGTTGGGCATCAGGCCCGGGAACACGGTCTCGTCCAGGTAGGTCCGTTCCAGGCTCTCACCGTAGATCCAGACGATGTTGCGCGGGCGCTGCAGCGGCTGCGTCGGCACCTGGTACTCGGGGGCGATGCGCGCGAAGTCAACCGGGCGCAGCTGCTGGTAGAGGCGCTGGCCATCGCGGGCCAGTGGGCTGATCATGATCGTGGCCACCCATACGGCCGCGAAACCGGCGAACAACGCCCCGCCGTGGCTGGGTCGGCGCCAGCGCTTCACCCGCGTGGCGAACAGCGGCAGCAGCGAGACCAGCGCCAGCACGATGAAGCCGGCGATATAGCCCTTGAAGTCGGACACACCGGCGCCTTCCATGTCGGCGCCGAGGTGGTACAGGGTTGCAGCGTTGAGCCCATCACCGGACAGCTTGTCGATCAGCCACCATGCGCTGAGCATGAGCAGCAGCAGCGAGAATGCACTGGCCTTCCACCACACCCACTTGTCGGACGCGAGGAACAGCCAGCACAGCAGCAACAACGACAACAACAGTATCCAGAGCATAGGCAGCTTCGGCAGTGACGGGATGTTGATGGACGTCGTACCGACGCGTGTCCATCCGACCGGCGCTGTCGCAAGCACATACACATGACAGGCCGATGACCCGATAGTGCATGCACGAACCTGACTGAAATGTTTGTTGAAATGACGCGCGCGCAATCGCGCTCAGAAGGTAAAACGAGCGTGAAAGGGTCCGTTGGATTGCATTAAAAACCGCATGAATACGGCGATTTTGTCGACACGCTAGCGGTGCCCACGTTCCTCGCGTGCCCGCGCGCGACGATCGAACAGCAATGCGCTGGTGACGATGCCAAGCCCCAGCACCACGCCGATCAGCAGCAGCACCAGCGCGATGAGCGGGTACCCGAACAAGTGCCAGCCTGTATCGATCTTCATCATCATTGCCGCCGCCATGATCAGTGCGGCGCTGATGATGCCGGCCGCCACGCGGTTGGCGATCTTCTGCAGGTTTTCCATCAACCGCGATTCTTCCAGCCCGGTCACCTTCATCTGCAGGCGGTTCTCGGCCAGCAGCGCCATGATGTCCGACAGCTTGCGTGGCCCATCGCGCAGCAGCTGCTGCAACTCCATCGCCTCGCTGGCGAGGTTGGCCGCAGACAGGGATTTTTTCAGGCGCGCACGCATCACGTGCTGCAGCTGGCGTTCGACGATGCGGCGGGTATCCAGATCCGGTGCCAGCAAGCGACATACGGTTTCCAGGTTGAGCAGCGCCTTGCCCAGCAGGCTCAGCTCCGGTGGTGTACGCAGCCCGCAGGCGGTGGCGATGCGCACCAGGTCCAGTACCACGCGGCCTTCGGAGAAACTGCCACTGGCCGCATAGCGTGCGATCAGCTGGCCGGTCTCGCGCAGGTAGCGCTCTTCGTCGAACGCCTCCAGCCGCGTGCTGATGCTGATCAGGTCATCGGCCACTTCCTCGCCACGACCATCGACCGCCGCGAACAGGATCTTCAGCAACCGCTCGCGCAGGCGTGGCGGCATGTGCGCGACCATGCCCAGGTCGAAGATCGCCAGCCGGCCATCGGGCATCACCCGCAGGTTGCCGGGGTGCGGGTCGGCGTGGATCTCGCCGTGCACGAAGATCTGGTCCAGGTAGCCGCGGATCAGCGCCGCCGCCAGTGGATCCATCGATTGTTCGGTGCGGCGCACATCGGGAATCGCATCCACGCGCACGCCGGTGGCCAGTTCCATGGTCAGCACGCGCTGGCTGCTGTAGTCCCACAGCGGCTGCGGTATCCACAGGCGGCGGAACGGCTTGAGGTGTCGGCCGAAACGGGCGAGGTTCTCCGCCTCGGCGTGGTAGTCCAGCTCCTGCATCAGGGTCTTGGCGAATTCGTTGAGCCAGTCGCGCAGGCGCACGCGGCGGCCGACCTGGGTCAGATGATCGGCCGCCAGCGCGAAGCTGCGCAGCGCCTCCAGGTCCGAGCGCAGTTGTGCAGCCACTTCGGGCTTCTGCACCTTCACCGCTACCTCGCGGCCGTCATGCAGCACCGCGCGGTGCACCTGCGCGATCGACGCACAGCCCAGCGGCTCGGGATCAAACGCGGCGAACAGCTTGTTCACCGGCGCGCCCAGTTCCTGTTCGACGATGGCATGGATGCGCTCGACCGGAATCTCGGCCACCTTTTCCTGCATGCGCTCCAGCGCCGTAGCAAACTCCACCGGCACCATGTCCGGCCGCGTGGACAGCATCTGCCCGAGTTTGACGAAGGTCGGTCCCAGTGCCTCCAGATCGCTGACGAACTGTTCCGGGTTGCCGTCGGCGGGTACTTCGGTCTGGCTGCTGGCCGTATCCAGATTCATGCCCGAGAACACGCCTGAATGGCGGTAGCGCATCAACAGGCGCAGGATCTGGCTGCGCCGGTTCATGCCCTTGACCAGAGGAGGATTGCCATTGGCGGTGGGCGGATTGCTCAAGCGGAACTCCTTGCAGACGACGGCCGGTAGCGCCGGGCCATGCCCGGCGGATGCACCGCGCAGGTAGCGCCATGCCCGGCGAAAGAGGGACACCGCCAGTGTCCCCACAACGGGGTCGTCACGCGGTGAACCCGATCTCTTCCTCAGCCCGCACCGGATCGGTCAGAATCCGCTCATTCCCTCTCTTGGACGCCCCATGGCCGGTGCCAGCCTGTTTGCCCTGCTCGACGATATCGCCACCCTCCTCGACGATGTCTCGGTCCTGACCAAGGTCGCGGCAAAGAAGACCGCCGGTGTGCTCGGTGACGACCTGGCGCTGAACGCGCAGCAGGTGACCGGGGTCAATGCCAACCGCGAGCTGCCGGTGGTGTGGGCGGTGGCCAAGGGTTCGCTGGTCAACAAAGTGATCCTGGTGCCGGCGGCACTGGCGATCAGCGCGCTGGAGGCCTGGCTGCACAGCCGTGGCTGGAACGTGCCATTGATCGTGCCGTTGATGATGATCGGCGGTGCCTTCCTCTGCTTTGAAGGCGTGGAGAAGCTGGCGCACCGCTTCCTGCACTCAGCCGAGGACGACGCCGAGCATCAGGCCGAACGGCGCAAGGCACTGTCCGATACGCAGGTGGACATGGTGGCGTGGGAGAAGGACAAGGTGAAGGGTGCGATCCGTACCGACTTCATCCTCTCGGCAGAGATCATCGTGTTGACGCTGGGCGTGGTTGCCAGCGCGCCGTTCACCAACCAGGTCGTTACCTTGGCCGTGGTTGCACTGGCGATGACGGTCTTCGTCTACGGGCTGGTCGCGGGCATCGTGAAGCTTGATGACGTTGGCCTGTATCTGTCGCGCAAGGGTGGCGCCATCGCCGCCTTCGGTCGCGGCCTGGTGGCCTCGGCGCCGTGGCTGATGAAGTTCCTGTCGGTAGCCGGCACCATTGCCATGTTCCTGGTGGGCGGCGGCATCCTGGTGCACAACGTGCCGGCGCTGCATCACGCGGTGCAGGCGTTGGGTGGCGAAGGACAGTGGGGCTGGCTGATCAGCGCGGCGGCCAACATGGTGGTCGGCATCGTCGCCGGCGCCATCGTGCTGGCTGTGGTGACCGGCGTGCAGAAGCTGCGCGGTAAATAAGCCAGTAGACCCTCGGGGTCAGATCCCTTTTCCAACGGAAAAGGGATCTGACCCCATTCCACGATCACCCCGCCTGCACCCGGTTCTTGCCTTGCCGCTTGGCCGCGTACAGCGCGTCATCGGCACGTCGCAGCAGGGTTTCGATATCGTCGTCCGGCTGCCATTGCGCCAGCCCGGCGCTGAAATGCACCGGCACGCGCCGGTCCTGCACGGTCAGCACGCGGTGCGCCAGTGAACGCTGCAGGCGTTGCACGGTGGCCATGCTGTCGGCGCCCTGGGTTTCCGGCAGCACCAGCACGAACTCGTCGCCGCCCAGCCGTGCGATGCCGTCGGTGGCGCGCAGCAGCAGCTTGCACACGGCCACCAGGTGCTGCAGCAATGCATCGCCACCGGCGTGGCCGTGCGCCTCGTTGGTCAAGTGGAAATCATCCAGATCGATCACGGCCACGCCCAACGGCGAGCCGTTGCGTGCGGCACGGGCCAGCTCACGCTGCAGCAGCTCGTCCAGGCCACGGCGGTTCAGTGCCTGGGTCAGCGGATCGATGCGCGCCAGGTCACCGGCGGCACGCAGTTCCTGTTCCAGCTCGGCGATGCGCTGTTCGGCGCGTTCCACTTCCTGCCGCGCGCTGGCCAGATGATCGCGGGCCTGCGCGGCCTGCTGCTGCACCTTGCCGGTATCGCGCATCACCTCCTGCAGCAACTGGTTGAGGTCGGCGATGCTGCGCGCTTCGCGCAACTGCAGTGCGTAGCTGCCGATGCGGTCGTGGTACTCACCGGTACTGGTGGCCATGCCATCCATGCGCTCGATGAATTCGCCCATCAACCCGCGCATCGCCGCTTTGGAATCGTCGATGCCCTGGCGCAGCAGGCCCTGCTTGTAGATCACTTCGCGCAGTTCGGCGCGGGTGCGCTCGACTGCTTCAGCTTCCAGCGGCCCATCCAGCAACTGGCGCACCGCGGCGATCTGGCCCTGCAGCCAGCTGCGGTCATCCAGCAGTTCGCTCACGTTCTCCAGCAGCAGCGCGAACAGCTCCAGCAGCAGCGCCTGTTGCTCCTGCCAGCTCTCGGCGCGCACGCCGACCTGGTGGCCGAGTTCGCGCACGCCCTGTTCGATCGGTTCCAGCGCGGTACCGGGTTGCCACTGCCGCAGGCGCAGTGCCAGCGCCTGCGCCTGCTCGCGCAGATCCGGGTCGTGCTGCAGCAGGGCCACCACGGCGCCGCCCAGCAGCAGCCGCAGCTGCTCGGACAAACGCAGGCTTTCCGGCTGCCCGTCCGGCGAGTGCTGCTCGATGGTGCGGATGTATTTGTCGATCAGCTGGCGCATCGCGCGGCCATAGCGCGGCCAATCGGCACTGGCCTGGGCCGACTGCAGGCGGTCGCCCATGTCGCCCAGTTCGCCGGGCAGGGTGGCCATGCCGTTGGCGAACGCGGCCAGCAGCGGCTCGGGCGCGTCGGCGCCGGCGAACAGCTGCTGCAGGGCCACGCCACCACCACCCTGCAGTACCACGCGGTCACCGAGCCCGTCATCCACCACCGCACGCACGCGTGCCGGCGGCCCAAGGGCGGTACCGGGTGCGGCGGGAAGGGGGGCGGGCTGGTCCGTCATGGAGCACATCCTGGGGGCTGGCAGGGACTGGTTCCAGCATATCGGCGCGGCTGCCGATGGCTTGAACGGCTAGGATGGGCGACAGGATGCCGCAGTGGAGGTGGTGATGCGCGTGATGTTGCTGGGGGCGACCGGCCTGGTCGGTGGGCTGACCCTGTCCCGGCTGCTGGACGACCCGCGCTGCAGTGCCGTGGTTGCTCCCACCCGCCGCCCGCTGGCCGTGTCCCATGGGACGCTGGAGAACCCGGTATTGGCCTTCGACGCCCTGCCTGCCGCGCCGCAGTGGGCGCAGGTGGACTCCGTCATCTGCGCGCTGGGCAGCACCATTGCCCAGGCCGGCAGCCGCGAGGCCTTTCACCGCATCGACCATGGCTACCCGTTGGCCTTCGCTCGCTTGGCGCAGGCGCAGGGTGCGCAGACCTACGTGCTGAACTCTGCAGCCAGCGCCAACCCGCAGTCGTCGATTTTCTACAGCCGGGTGAAGGGTGAGTTGGAGCGCGATCTGCGCGCGCTGGGCTTCAACTCATTGACCCTGGTCCGCCCAGGGCTGATCGGTGGCGAGCGCAACGAGGTACGCCGTGGCGAGCGTTTCGCACTGACGGTGTTGGGTGCATTGGGGCCGGTGTTGCCACGGGCGTGGCGGATCAACCCGGCCAGCGAAATCGCCAAGGTACTGGTCGAGGCCGCGCTGGCCCCGCAACCGGGTGAGCATGTGGTGGCATCGAGCGCGCTGGCCGGCTGATGTCGCGTGCGCTGCGTCTGACCCAGCTGCTGCAGGTGCTGCGCCGCCATCGACGACCGGTGGCCGGGCAGGTGCTGGCCGACGGGCTGGGCATCAGCCTGCGCACGCTGTACCGCGATATCGAGACCCTGCGCGAGCAGGGCGCTGACCTGCGTGGCGAGGCTGGCGTCGGCTACCAGCTGGCGCCGAGCGATACCCTGCCACCGATGACCCTGCCGCCCGCCGAGATTGACGCGTTGGTGCTGGGCCTGCGCTGGGTCGCCGCGCGCACGGAGCCGGCGCTGGCCGAGGCCGCGCGTGATGCCTTGGCGCGTATCGCGCATGTGTTGCCTGCGGCGCGCCGGGAAGCCTTGCGTGACAGTGGCCTGCGCGTGGGACCTTCGCGTGCGGCGGCCAAGGTTCCCGCCGCACGTCTGCAGGCCGTGCGTGAGGCCGTGGGTTCGCAGCAGCGCCTGAAATTCGGTTACGAGGATGCGCAGGGCCAGCGCAGCGAGCGCATCGTCTGGCCGTTCGCGCTGGGCTACTTCGATGAGGTGCCGATGCTGGCGGCGTGGTGCGAGAGCCGCGAGGATTTCCGCCATTTCAGGTTGGACCGCATCCGCCAAGTGCGGGTGCTGGAGGATCACTACCTCGTGCCGCGCGCCACCCTGCTGCGGCGCTGGCAGAAGGCGCAGGGCATTGCGCCGGACTGGCTGGACCGCTCGTAGCGTTGGGCTTGTCCGCCTGCTTCCGCGCCTCGCTTCCTGCTGCTGGCGCGATGGGGTGACGGCCTTTGTTCTTCGCTCCTGGTAGATGTCGAGCTTGCTCGACTGCCCTTGATCTTCGCGAACAGCAGTCGAGCAAGCTCGACCTCTACCAAGGCAACGGCAACAGCCGTCGAGCAAGTTCGCCGCTACTGACAGAATCTGTCAGCAGGCGGGTTCCACCATGATCGCTCCCAACAACGGAGCTTTCTCATGTTCAAGCCCAGCACCCTGCTGCAGTACGTGCGCGACGTCGCCGCCAGCGCCACCTTCTACAGCGGCATCCTCGGCAAACCGCCGGTCGAGCAGTCGTCAGGCTTTGCCCTGTTCCTGCTCGGCGATGGTGCCGCCCTGGGCCTGTGGCAGCGCGATGACGTGCAGCCGCCGGTGTCCGCGCAGGCCGGCGCCGCCGAACTGGCGATGGTGGTCGCCAACTCGGAGGCTGTGCAGCAGATGCACGATGCCTGGCGCGTACTCGGCGTGCAGATCCTGCAGGCGCCGGTGACGCTGGAGTTCGGCCACACCTTCGTCGGTGCCGATCCTGATGGGCACCGCCTGCGCGTGTACAGCCGCGCCGAAGGCATGGTCGCGCGCGATTGATCGCCCGCATTGTGTAGATCCACGCCATGCGTGGATGCGGGCAAAAAAACGCCGGGCAATGCCCGGCGTTTTTCCCGTTCATGTGCCAACCAACGGTTGGCACCCACCGATCAGATGCCGATCAGCTGGCCAGTGCCAGGTCGTCCATCATCGCGCGCAGGAAGCGGGCGGCTTCACCACCCGTGGCTGCGCGGTGGTCGAAGGTGACCGACAGCGGGATCACCTTGTGCGCTTCCACGCCGCCCATCACCGGGGTCATCTGGTGACGGGCACGGCCGGCACCGACGATGGCCACGCACGGCGGCACCACGACCGGGGTCGCGTAGCGGCCGGCGAACATGCCGAAGTTGGACAGCGAGATGGTGTAGCCGCTCAGTTCCGAGGCGGCGATGGAACGCGATTCCACCTGCTCGCGCAGGCGGTTGACGCCTTCACGGATGCCGCGTGCGTCGAGCATGTCGGCATTGCGCAGGGCCGGCACGAACAGGCCGTCGTCGGTGTCCACGGCGATGCCGATGTCCACCTGCGCGTGCAGGGTGCGGGTCAGCGCTTCACCGTCGAACCAGGCGTTCATCGCCGGCACCTTCTGTGCGGCGACCACGATCGAACGCACCAGGCGGGCGGTAACGTCGTTGCCCGGCAGCCAGGCGTGGATGTCGGCGTCGTCGTTCAGCGTGGTCGGCACGACCTTGCTGTGCGCGTCGGCCATCACGCGGGCCATGTTGCGGCGCACGCCCTTCAGCGGTTCCGGCTGGCCCTTGGCGACCACGCCCGGCGGCTGGGTACGCATCGGCTTGCCGGCGGCGGACAGCGGGGTGCGGGCGTCGCTCTGCACCGGGGCAGACACCTGCGCCGGGGCCGGCGCGGCATACGCGGCGGCAGCGACCGGCGCCGGAGCGGCACCCAGCTTGGCGCTGCCATCGGCCGCAGCCTGCTTGACGTCGGCCATGGTGACCGCGCCGTCGGTGCCGGTGGCACGCACGCGGCTCAGGTCCACGCCCAGCTTGCGCGCGGTGGCACGCACGGCTGGCACGGCCTTGACGCCACCGACGGCCAGCGCCTGCTCGGCGTGCACGGCGTTGGAGCTCTGCATCGCGCCAACCACGGTACCGGCGTCATCGCGTTCGGCAGCGGCGGGCTTGGCTGCTTCCGCGGCGACCGGTGCGGCCGGCAGCGGCGGCGGCGTCGGTGCAGCAGCTGGCGCTGCATGACCGTGGCTGTGGCCGGTGTCCTGGCCATCGGCACGCTGCGGCAGGTTCGGGTCCAGCTCGAAGCTGGCCAGCACCGAACCGGTCGGGATGATGTCACCGGGCCCGCCGGACAGCTTCAGCACCTTGCCGGAGAACGGCGAGGGCACTTCCACGACGGCCTTGGCGGTCTCCATCGAGACCAGTGGCTCGTCCAGCTTGATCACGTCGCCTTCCTTGACGAACCACTCGACGATGGTCGCGTCCGGCAGGCCTTCGCCCAGGTCGGGCAGGTTGAAGTTCTTGGTCTGGCTCATTTGCAGTTCTCTTCCAGCAGTTCCAGTTCGCGGGCCGGCAGCCAACCCGTCGCGCCATTGGCGCGCTCGGACCACCACCACCCGCCGTGTTCGTGATGAAGCTTCACCATCTCGCCGTTTTCCACATCCAGCTCGCGGGCGTCGTAGTCGCACAGCGCTTCGGCGCGACCCTCGTCCAGCAGCTGCAGCCAGGCGATGGGCGCCCATCCAGCGCGCCCATCGTTGGTGCGTACCCAGGCAAACGCCGGCCATTCCTCGTCACGTACACCTACTTCGACGATCTGGCCGGTGCGGAACCGGAGCGGGTTGGGATACTGGCTGCGGTAAGCCCCCAGAAGGCGGGCCCGCATGTCAGCCTGCCGCCACCGCGCGCTTGGCCGCAGCCACGATCCGCTCAACGCTCGGCAGGTACTTCATTTCCAGGCGGAACAGCGGAATGTGGGTGTCGTAGCCAGTGACGCGCTCGACCGGGGCCAGCAGGTCGTAGATCGATTCCTCGGCCAGGCGCGCGGCGATCTCGGCGCCGAAGCCCGCGGTCTTCGGGGCCTCCTGCACGATCACGCAGCGGCCGGTCTTGGCCACCGATTCGGCGATGGTGGCGAAGTCCAGCGGACGCAGCGTGGCCACGTCGATGACTTCGGCACTGATGCCTTCGCCGGCCAGCTTGTCGGCCGCTTCCAGCGCTTCCTTCACCTGTGCGCCCCAGGTCACCAGGGTCACGTCGGTGCCGTCGCGCAGCACGAAGCACACGTCCAGCGGCAAGGCTTCGCCGTCGTTGACGACCACTTCCTTGTACTGGCGGTAGATGCGCTTGGGCTCCATGTAGATCACCGGATCCGGCTCGCGGATCGCGGCCAGCAGCAGGCCATAGGCACGCTGCGGCGAGGACGGCAGCACCACGCGCAGGCCCGGCACGTTGGTGAAGATCGCCTCGTTGGCTTCGCTGTGGTGTTCCGGCGCGCGGATGCCACCGCCCCACGGCACGCGCAGCACCATCGGGCAGTGCAGGCGGCCACGCGTGCGATAACGCAGGCGGGCGGCGTGGCAGATGATGTGGTCGACCATCGGGTACATGAAACCGTCGAACTGGGCTTCGGCCACCGGTTTCATGCCCTGTGCGGCCAGGCCGATGGTCAGGCCGGCGATGGTGGTTTCATCCAGCGGGGTGTCGAGGATGCGCTCGGAGCCGAAGCGCTGCTGCAGGCCGGCAGTGGCGCGGAACACGCCACCGTTGACGCCCACGTCTTCGCCCAGCACCAGCACCGACGGGTCGTGTTCCAGCTCCCAGGCCAGTGCCTGGGTGATGGCTTCGATCAGGGTGATGGGGGTAGTGGTCATGCTCTCTTCTCCGCGCGCGACGGCGGCGCTGTCGGCGGCGTTGGTGTGCGCGCCGGGCGCGCCGTTCTTGATCTCATCCATGGCGCTGCTCCAGCGCAATCGCCTGGGCACGCTGGGCCAGCAGGTCCTGCGGCGGATCGGCATACAGGAAGTCGAACATCGCCTCGACCGGCTGCACCGGCGTGTTGAGGTACAGGTTCACTTCTTCGTCCACGCGCTTGCCGCACTCGGCGACCCAAGCGGTTTCCTCGTCTTCGCTCCACACACCGGCGTTGATCAGGTACTTGCGCAGGCGCAGCATCGGCTCGCGCTGCCAGGCATCCTTCACTTCGGCGTCGTCGCGGTAGCGGCGCGCGTCATCGGCGGTGGTGTGGTCGGACAGGCGGTAGGTCATCAGTTCCAGCACAGTGCCACCGTTGCCGGCCAGCGCACGTTCGCGCGCCTGCTCCATCGCCGCCAGCACCGCGATCAGGTCGTTGCCGTCTACCTGCAGGCAGTGCAGGCCGCCGGCCAGGCCCTTCTGCGCCAGCGTTTCGGCACCGGTCTGGGCCGAACGCGGAACCGAGATGGCCCAGCCGTTGTTGACGATGCACAGGATCAGCGGCAGCTTGTAGGCGCCGGCCGAATTCAGTGCCGCGTAGAAGTCGGTCTTGGAGCTGCCGCCGTCGCCGCACACGGCCACCGCGATCTGCGGTTCCTTGTTGAGCTTGAACTTCAGCGCGGCACCTGCGGCATGCAGGCACTGGGTGGAGATCGGCACGCAGAACGGGAAGTCCTTGGCCGCGTTGCCACCGTAATCGTTGCCGCGTTCGTCGCCGCCCCAATACATCAGCACGTCGTGCGGGCGCACGCCACGCATGAACATCGCGCCATACTCGCGGTACGAAGGTGCGAACACGTCGTCCTTCTGCATCGCAGCGCCGATGCCCA
This sequence comes from Stenotrophomonas maltophilia, assembly GCF_004684085.1. GTDB lineage: Bacteria > Pseudomonadota > Gammaproteobacteria > Xanthomonadales > Xanthomonadaceae > Stenotrophomonas > Stenotrophomonas maltophilia_AS. The sequence goes on along the minus strand of NZ_SRHZ01000086.1, from coordinate 33,945 downwards.
CGTGCGCGGCTTCATGGCCCAGGCAGGCGGCATAGGTGCCGAGCTTGCCGGTGCGCTGCAGCGCGATGGATTTGCTGTCGAACGTACGTACGAACAGCATCTGCTTGAACAGCGGTACCAGGACCTTGGGGTCGCGCAGCGACGCGGGCAGGTCATCGCGGACGAGCGTGCCGTCCGTATCCAGGTACTGCAGGTATTCGATCTTGAATTCAGCGGCAACCGTCATTGCGTACTGCACCTTCGACAGAGAAGTTACAAATGATATGAATCGCCATGTTAAGGAACGCGTACGGAATAGCCTTCCTGCGGCGCAACACGGCGATGCCCTGTTTTACCCCTGCCGGCGGGTGGGGGGCCAATAACAACAACGTATTCAGTCGTTGCTGCAAAGCATCAGAATACGCCTCTGGCTGACTGCCCGTACAACGGCCCGAACGGTTCCACGCGCAGGCCCGGCATCGGCGGATGCTCCACGGCCCGCCGGACGCCCCGGTATGGACGCGGCGGCTGCCAGCGTGGCGGCAACGCGCTACCCTTGCCGCCCCCGATCTGGTCCCGCCCATGTCCGTCGACAACAACCAACGCGATCTCGAAGCCGGCATCCATACCGACCTGCAGGGACGGCTGACCTACGGCGGCTACCTGCGGCTGGACCAGCTGCTCAGTGCGCAGCAGCCGCTGTCCAGTCCGCCGCACCACGACGAGATGCTCTTCATCATCCAGCACCAGACCTCGGAGCTGTGGCTGAAGCTGCTCGGCCACGAGCTGCGTGCCGCAATCGGCTTCCTGCAGCGCGATGAAGTCTGGCAATGCCGCAAGGTGCTGGCGCGCAGCAAGCAGGTGCTGCGCCAGCTGACCGAGCAGTGGTCGGTGCTGGAAACGTTGACGCCGTCCGAGTACATGGGCTTCCGCGACGTGCTGGGCCCGTCGTCGGGCTTCCAGTCGCTGCAGTACCGCTACATCGAGTTCCTGCTGGGCAACAAGAACGCGCAGATGCTGCAGGTGTTCGAGCATGATCCGGCCGGTCAGGCACAGCTGCGCATCGCGCTGGAAGCGCCCAGCCTGTACGAGGAATTCCTGAAGTACCTGGCCCGTTTCGGCCACGCCGTGCCGGCGGTGTACGAGGCCCACGACTGGACCCAGCCGCATGTGGCCGACGACGCGCTGCAGCCGGTCTTCGAACGCATCTACCAGGACACCGACCGCTACTGGCGCGAGTACTCGCTGTGCGAGGACCTGGTGGACCTGGAAACGGCCTTCCAGCTATGGCGATTCCGACACATGCGCACGGTGATGCGGGTGATCGGCTTCAAGCGCGGCACCGGCGGCTCGTCCGGCGTGGGCTTCCTGGCCAAGGCGCTGGAGCTGACCTTCTTCCCCGAATTGTTCCAGGTGCGCACCAGCCTGCAGGCCGCGCCCCCGGCCGATCTGGCCTGACTCCCATTCAGCTTGGCCACCGACCCCGGTTTGATTGTTTCAGATGCAAGTTCAGCGAGCAGGTTGCCACCTGCCTCAAACGGCGTGTATTTGACGTGAACGCCAGAAGTCGGTGATCCTCGCGCGTTGCTCCATTGCACATTGGACGTGCTCGTCATCCACCGAACCAGGAAACCCGCATGAGCGTAAACGCCACTGCGAACACCCCAGAGCCGGCCGTGCCGGACTTCAAGACCATGATGGGCCACCCGCGCCCGTTGTGGATGCTGTTCATGACCGAGTTCTGGGAACGCTTTGCGTTCTACGGCATCCGCTGGGCCTTGGTGCTGTACATCGTCGCCCAGTTCCGCGATGGCAGCGCCGCCGGTGAAGCCGACGCCAGCCGCATCTATGGTGCCTACCTGGCGCTGGTGTACGCCGCGGCGATCTTCGGTGGCTACGTGGCCGACCGGGTGCTGGGGTACCAGCGATCGATCCTGACCGGTGCGGTCATCATGGCTGCCGGCCTGTTCATGATCTCGTTGCCGGAAGAGCATCTGTTCAAGCTTGGCCTGGCCACGATCATCGTCGGTAACGGCATGTTCAAGCCGAACATCTCGACCATGGTCGGCAAGCTGTACGGCCTGAAGGACGAGCGTCGCGATTCGGGCTTCACCATCTTCTACATGGGTATCAACATCGGCGCGATGATCGCCCCGGTGCTGACCGAGTACCTGGCCCGCAAGGTCTTCGGCACCTCGGAAATGCCGTCCTACAAGGTCGTGTTCATCGCCTCGGGCGTGGGCATGCTGGTGTCGCTGGTGTGGTTCTACATCGGTCGTGCCGGCCTGAAGGGCATTGGCGCGCCGCCGGCCGGCGCTGAAGGTTTCGGCCGCGTGGTCATGGTGCTGGTGGGCTCGCTGTTCGCCATTCCGGTGGCCTACTTCCTGCTCGCCACCGGTGCCACCGCGCTGGCCTGGATCCTGGGCGTGATGTTCGCCGCCCTGGCCGTGCTGCTGCTGGTGGAGGGCATCCGCGAGGGCAAGGTGCAGCGCGACCGCGTGATCGCCATGCTGATCATCTTCGCCTTCAACGTGATGTTCTGGATGTTCTTCGAACAGGCCGGCAGCTCGTTCACCTTCCTGGCCGAGAACATCGTCAACCGCCAGATGGGTGAGTGGACCTTCCCGACCGCGTGGTTCCAGTCGGTCAACTCGGTGGCCATCATCACCCTGGCGCCGATCATCGCCTGGATCTGGGTGGCCCTGGGCCGCGCCAATCCGTCCATTCCGCGCAAGTTCGGCCTCGGCCTGCTGTTCAACGGCGCGGCCTTCGCGCTGCTGATGTACGCGCTGTCGCAGATGGTGGTGGACGGCAAGATCCCGTTCTGGACCCTGTTCATGGTCTACGTCATCCAGTCGGTCGGTGAGCTGTGCCTGTCGCCGATCGGCCTGTCGATGGTGACCAAGCTGGCCCCGGTGCGCCTGGTCGGCTTCGGCATGGGTGGCTGGTTCCTGTCCACCGGCATCGGCAACAACCTGTCGGGCATCTTCGCTGGTGTTGTCAGTGGTGAAGGTGGCATGACGGTCGAGTCGGCCCTGAAGGGGTATACCTTCGGGTTCTGGGCCCTGATCGGCTCCGGCGTGGTGCTGTTCCTGGTCGCCCCGCTGATCAACAAGCTGATGCACGGCGTCAAGTAATGATGAGAGGGTAGATGGCATGCGTAGCAAGCTCGGTACTGCGGTGGTGGTGGTCTGTGTGGCGCTGATCGGCGCCTGTTCCCAACCGCAACCGCCTGCAGCTGCCGAGCCTGCGCAGCCATTGGATACCCGACCCACCGAGCCACCGGTCGCTGACCCCAGCGAACCGGTGGCCTCGGGCAACACCCCGGTGGCGGCGGACATCGCCGCCATCGCCGGGCTCGGTGCACAGTTCGACCCGAGCCGCGACCCCGCCGACGATCTGGCCACCGCCAAGGTGGAAGCCCAGCGCGGCAACAAGCGCATCCTGCTCGAGGTCGGCAACGCCGCCTGCGAGCGCTGCAAGTCACTGGACGAGACGGTGGAAGGCAACGGCGACCTGCGCCGCTTCCGCGATGCCCACTATGTGTGGGTGAAGGTCAACGCCAGCGACGAACAGCCCAACACCGCTTTCTTCGCGCAGTTCCCGGTGATGGAACGCGACTACCCGTACCTGCTGGTGCTCGATGCTGATGGCGGACTGCTGGTATCGCAGGCCACCGGCGAGCTGCGCAAGGGAGAAGCCTTCCAGCCCGCGCGCGTGACCGCCTTCCTCAAGCAGTGGGCGCCTGACCGGTAGTGCCCGCCGCTGGCCGGCAGCTTTGGTGGGTGCCGACCGTTGGTCGGCACTGATGCCGGATCGCATCCACGCATGGCGTGGATCTACTGTGGTGCTGGGCGCTTGGCCGGCAGCTTTGGTGGGTGCCGACCGTTGGTCGGCACTGAGGCATATCCACGCATGGCGTAGCCCTACTGCGCGCGCCGTCACACTCTCAGAATCGGCGTCTCAACTTCAACGCACGCGCGCCGTTACCGGCAAGGACTTCAGTCGACGCCCCGTCGACGCACCCTACCGGAACGCCCATGCACAGCGACCACGCCGAACGATTGCCCGAACCTGCCAGCGCATTGGCCGAGGGCGGAGCAGACGAGGGCGTGACCTTGCCGGCACAGGAAGCGCTGCTCGATGACGCCGGAACCGGCGAGGACACCGTTGAACTTGCGCCGCCGCGCCACCGCCTGCCGCAGATTGCGCTGCCCGACAACGTGGTGCTGAAGGGCGCGGTGCAGAAGCTGGTCGAGCAGAAATCACGCTTGGATACGCTGGCCGCCGAAGGCCAGTTGGCCGGGCTGCTGCCGCCGGAATGGCAGGGCCATGGCGTGCGCGCCATCGAACTGTCCACCTTCATCCAGGGCGTGCTGCCGTTCCTGCAGCCGGGCGAACGCGGCGAAACCGCGCCCGCGCGCCTGCCGGTGCGTCATGTGCTGGGTGACGACAGCCGCTGGGGCCTGGAGGATGTCTCCGAGCCGAAATCGCTGGCCTGGTACCTGGCCAGCGACGAACGCGCCACCGCGGGCAGCAAGGACGTGGGCGAGGCGTATCTGGTCGGTGCACTCGGGCTGGCGTGGATGCAGGAAGGGCGCAGCCGCCCCGGCTTCCTGCGCGCGATGGGCCAGGACAGTCTGGCGGCGCGGGTCACCATGCTCGGCTACCCGCCGGCCAACGAACTGGCGCTGTACAGCGTTACCGCGCACGGCCAGCCGCAGATCTGGTGCGTGCATGGCCGCCGCCGCATGCGCCCGTTGGTTGCGCCTTGGTTGAGCGTGCCGTTGCTGACCGCCTACGGCGTACCGGCACCGGTCGCATGGCCGTCCAGTTTCCCGCCGGTGGAGGCCGTGGCCGACCTGTTGGCGACCGCACGCCAGGGCCGCGCGCTGCCCGAAGTGGACCTGGCCAAGGCGGTGGCGAAGATCGCAGAGGACGCCGCTTCCGACGCCTGGCAGCCGGTCAGCCTGCTGCAGCTCAACACCTGGTCGCCACGCTGGCACTTCTTCCTGGGCACCTTCGTCGGCCTGCCATCACTGCTGCTGGTGGCTGCGGCGCTGGCGCTGCCGGGGGCCATCGAAGCGGCCACGGTTGCGGCCTCGCTCGGCTTTGCCGGCGGTGCCATTGCGGCGCTGGCGGTGCCGTGGATCCATGCCCGGCGCAAGCATCTGAGCTGAAAAAGGGGACGGAGGGGATTAAGCCGCAATCGGCACAGATGTGCTCAAAACGACTTAATCCCCTCCGTCCCCTTTTTTCCTCAGACCCCTTCGCCCATCCGTTCCAGACCATCACCGGCCAGGCGCTGGATCAGCTTCTCCAGCACCTGCTCTTCCTCTTCGCTAAGGACCGACATCAGCTTGCGGGTGATCTCGATCACCATCGGCGCGATGGTCTCGTAGACCTCGAAGCCGGCTGCCGACAGCGCCAGCACCGAGCGGCGGCGGTCGTCGCCGTGGGTCTCGCGCTTGATGAAGCCGCGCTCCAGCAGGCGGGCCACGGCGCGGCTGACCGCCACTTTGTCCATTGCCGTGCGGTCGGAGACCTCGCTGGCCGAGGAGCCCGGGTACAGCGCCAGGATGGTGATCACCCGCCATTCGGGGATCGCCAGGCCGTAACGATCTCCGTATAGCTTGGCGATGTTGCCGCTGACCCGGTTGGACAGCACGCTCAGCCGGTACGGCAGGAACTGTTCCAGGTCGAGCAGGACGTGCGAGGAACGCAGGCGGGTCGAAACGGGATCGGCGGGGCTCATGTTGCGGTGCACCTTGCTGGTGGTTTCAAGTGTAACTATAAGGGGTAGGTCCAGACCCTGCATTCTCGCCGGGTCCCTACCTGCCCGCACCTGGTTTGTACCGATGCGGTACCGATTCGGAGCCACGCCATGAATACCGCAGTCCCGACCGCCTCGCATCCCAACCCCGGCATGCAGGTCACCACCTTCGAGAACCCGATGGGCATCGACGGCTTCGAGTTCGTCGAATTCGCCGCCCCGGCCGGCCGTGGCCAGGAGCTGCACGAGTACTTCCGGAAGATGGGCTTCAGCGCGGTGCTCAAGCACAAGCAGCGTCCGATTACCGTCTATCGCCAGGGCGACGTCAACTTCCTGGTCAATGAAGACCCCGATTCGTTCGCGGCCGACTTCGCTGAAAAGCACGGCCCGTGCGCCTGCGGCTTCGCCATCCGCTTCAAGAAGCCGGGCGCGGAGGTCTACCAGACCGCGCTGGGCAACGGCGCCGAAGCCATCGCCTTCAAGCCTGAGAGCAAGGCGGTCAATGCCCCGGTCATCAAGGGCATCGGCGACTGCATGCTGTATCTGGTCGACCGCTATGGCGATGCCGGCAGCATCTTCGATGGCGACTACGAACTGATCGCCGGCGCCGAACTGCGCCCGAAGGGCTTCGGCCTGACCTTCATCGACCACCTGACCCACAACCTGTACTTCGGCAACATGCAGCAGTGGTCGGACTACTACGAGCGTCTGTTCAACTTCCGCGAGATCCGCTACTTCGACATCAAGGGCCTGAAGACCGGTCTGGTGTCCAAGGCGATGACCGCGCCGGACGGCATCGTGCGCATCCCGCTGAACGAATCGTCCGACCCGCGCAGCCAGATCAACGAGTACCTGGACGCGTACAAGGGCGAGGGCATCCAGCACATCGCCTGCTTCACCGAGAACATCTACGAGACCGTCGAAGCGATGCGCGCGCAGGGCGTGGACTTCCTGGATACGCCGGAGACCTACTTCGACGTGATCGACCAGCGTGTGCCGAACCACGGTGAAGACGTGGCGCGCCTGGCGAAGAACAAGATCCTGATCGACGCTGATCCGGAAACCCACCAGCGCAAGCTGCTGCAGATCTTCACCCAGAACTGCATCGGCCCGATCTTCTTCGAGATCATCCAGCGCAAGGGCAACGAAGGCTTCGGCGAAGGCAACTTCACCGCGCTGTTCGAGAGCATCGAGCGCGACCAGATCCGCCGCGGCGTGCTGTAACGTTCAACAGTAGCGCCGGGTCATGCCCGGCGCCTGTTCACCTGTAGAGTCGAGCCATGCTCGGCTGCTTTCCGTTCCGGTCTCGCCGTGTCAGGAGTCCTCATGTCCCCCGCCATCACCGCCCGCGGCTACCAGTCCGGTTTCGGCAACGAATTCGCCACCGAGGCCGTCGCCGGCGCGCTGCCGGTCGGACAGAACTCGCCGCAGAAGGTCGCCCACGGCCTGTACGCCGAACAGCTGACCGGCACCGCCTTCACCGCGCCGCGTGGCAGCAATCGCCGCAGCTGGCTGTACCGGATCCGCCCGGCGGTGACCCATGGCGAGTTCACTCCATTTGCGCAGTCGCAGCTGCAGTGTGATTTCGGCGCACAACCGGCCTCGCCGAACCAGCTGCGCTGGAGCCCACTGCCGTTGCCGGAACTGCCGACCGACTTCGTCGAGGGCCTGTACACGATGGGTGGCAACGGCTCACCCGACGCGCACGCTGGCGTGGGCATCCATCTGTATGCGGCCAACCGCGATATGGTCGGCCGCTACTTCTACGATGCCGATGGCGAGCTGCTGATCGTGCCGCAGCTGGGCAGCCTGCGCCTGCTGACCGAACTGGGTGTGATCGAGATCGAACCGCAGCAGATCGCGGTGATTCCGCGTGGCGTGCGCTTCCGCGTGGAGCTGCCCGATGGCCCGAGCCGCGGCTACATCTGCGAGAACTACGGTGCGCTGCTGAAGCTGCCCGACCTCGGCCCGATCGGTTCCAACGGCCTGGCCAATCCGCGCGACTTCGAGACCCCGCACGCGGCGTTCGAGGATGTCGACGGTGAATTCGAACTGATCGCCAAGTTCGAAGGCCGCCTGTGGCGCGCCCCGATCGACCATTCGCCGCTGGACGTGGTGGCCTGGCACGGCAACTACGCGCCGTACCGCTACGACCTGCGCCGCTTCAACACCATCGGCTCGATCAGCTACGACCACCCGGACCCGTCGATCTTCCTGGTACTGCATTCGCCCAGCGATACGCCGGGGACCAGCAACATGGACTTCGCGATCTTCCCGCCGCGCTGGCTGGTGGCACAGAACACGTTCCGCCCGCCGTGGTTCCACCGCAACATCGCCAGCGAGTTCATGGGCCTGGTGCACGGTGCCTACGATGCCAAGGCCGAAGGCTTCGTGCCCGGCGGTGCATCGCTGCACAACTGCATGAGCGGTCACGGCCCGGACGCACCGACCTTCGACAAGGCGTCCAATGCGGACCTGTCCAAGGCCGATGTGATCAAGGACACGATGGCCTTCATGTTCGAGACCCGCGCGGTGATCCGCCCGACCGTACAGGCCTTGGCTGCCAGCCATCGCCAGGGCGATTACCAGCAGTGCTGGAACGGACTGCGCAACAACTACCGCTGACCCGAAAAGGGGACGGAGGGGATTAAGTCGCAATCAGCACACGTGTGCCTGAAACGACTTAATCCCCTCCGTCCCCTTTTTCTTCAGGCGGCCTCCGCGAACGCGTCGCAATGTTCCAGCGGCAGCGCCTCCAGCAGGCGCTGGCGTACGCGCTGACAATAGCCGTCGGAGGTCAGCGCGGGCAGCACCTGCAGGGCTGACTGCAGCCGTTGCAGCACTTCGCCTTCCGCACGCGCCTGCTGCAGGTCGCGGAACACGGCGGCGGCCTGTGGGTGGCGCTGCATCTCGAGGATGCCCAGCACGTAGATGCGCGCGGCCACCAGCGAACGGCGACGTTCGACCGCGGGTGCAGCAGGTGCGGCTGCCGGTGGTTCGGGCGCCGGCTCTACTGCGGCTGCGGGCGACGGTGCCGGGGCTGTGGCGCCAGTACCGGTACTGAGGTACCCCGCCTGTACCAGCTGGATGACCATCGCTGGCGCTTCCGGGCCCAGCAGGCCGGTCAGGTCGACGACGGTACGTTGGCCGTCGCACAGGATCAGCAGCCGTCGCTGGCGCATGTCCAGCGGCGCGCGGTGAGCCTGCAGCGCGGTTCGGGCGAGATCGGTCTTGCGCGGTTGCATGGGGGGACGGCCAGGTCGGTGCTCGCCGAGCCTGAACGAAGGCGATGAAACCGCGATGACAATGCAGCACCTGCACACGGGGTGGGCTAGCGTGCAGCCACCTTCGTGCCAGGGAACCGCACCGATGAAGCACCTCCCGATTGCTGGTCTGCTGTTGTTGTCGCTCACTGCCTGCAACCGCACGCCTGAGCCACCTGCTGATGCCGCGGCCAAGGGCGCGACGCCGGCTGCTGCCGCGGCTGATGCCGATCTGGCAACCCGGTCGCCGGCCGATCCCCGCACCGACAGCCCGGCGCAGTTGGATGGATTCGCCGGCGCAAAGCTGGGCGCTGGCATCGCCGAAGTCCGCAGCGGTTTCGGAACGCCACTGCAGGGGCTGGGCACCGACGCGGCCGGCAAGCCGCTGCCAGCCGACGACGGCAACGATGGCTGCTATTTCCTGCGCCCGCAGGATGCCGAGGACCCGCGCCTGATGATCGAAGGCCGCAAGCTGGTGCGCTATGACGTACGCAGTGCGGCGATCACTGCACCGGGTGGTGGCAAGGTCGGCATGACTCTGGGCGAGCTGCAGGTGCTGTATCCCGAGCGCGGTGATGTCGGTCCCGACAAGTACGACGAGAAGGCCCAGCACCTGCGTGTGCGTCCGGCGCAGGAGGGCGGGGCGGTGATCGACTTCGCACTCGGTGCGGATGGCCGGGTCGGCGCGTGGCGGGTCGGAAAGACCCCGCAGGTCGATTATGTGGAAGGCTGTGGCTGATCCTTGATCCACGGCCCAGCCACGCGCGCGGGCCAAGCGTAGAATCGCGCCACCACTGCTGGGGGAGTGCTCGATGATCGCCATTGCCATTGCCTGGTTCCTGCTTGGCCTGCTGCTGCTGGCGCTGGGCGGGGACTCCATCGTCAAGGCCGTGTCCGGTCTGGCCCAGCGCTTCGGGGCCAGTCCGTTCACTGCCGGACTGCTGCTGCTCGGGGTGACCACCTCGCTGCCGGAACTGGCGGTCAACGCGCGCGCGCTGGCGGTCGGCCAGCCGGAGCTGGCACTGGGCAATGCGGTGGGCAGCAGCATCGTCAACCTGGGCCTGACCCTGGCCGTTGCCGCGATGGCTGCGCCGCTGCTGCTGCGCGCGCGGCTGCAGACGGTGCTGTGGTGGTCGCTGCTGGCGGCCGGCGTGCTGTTGATCCTGTTCGGGCTCGATGGCGGCCTGGCGCGCTGGGAGGGTGGTGTACTGCTGGCCGGCTTCATCGTGGTGCAGGTGCTGCTGCTGCGCCGTGGCCGCAGCGAGAACGCCGAGGTGCAGGCGGCTATCGCCGAATCCGCTCTGCGTCGTACCAGCCTGCCGTTGAACGTGTTGCGGGTGCTGATCGCCGCGCTGACCCTGTACTGGGGCGCACGCCTGGTGGTGGGTGCGGCAGCGGACTTCGGCGTGGCCCTGGGTTGGACACCGCTGCTGGTCGGTCTGCTGCCGGTGGCGATCGGTACCGCGCTGCCGGAGGTGGCGACCGCAATTGCTGCCGCACGCCGTGGTCATGGCGACATGGTGTTGGGCCACGTACTGGGTTCCAGCGTGGTCAACCTGCTGCTGGTGATCGGTGCGATGGCGGTGCTGCAGCCGCTGGCACTGCCGGCCTCGTTCGTGCGCCTGGAACTGCCGGCGCTGCTGGCCTTCGCGCTGGTGCTGTACCCGATGCTGCGTGGCGACCTGAAGATCAGCCGCGGCGAAGGCGCGATCCTGCTGGTCGCCTTTGTCGGCTGGTTCGTGCTGGAGCTGCTGCTGGTGGGCGCACCGGTGTTGTAGATCCACGCCATGCGTGGATGCGGTTGATGTCGTGCCGACCAACGGTCGGCAGCTACCACCGATCACCCGGTGGGTGCCAACCTTGGTTGGCACTCGGGGAAAAAGCGCCGACCAAGGTCGGCACCTACCGGGCATTGCGGTCGGTAGATCCACGCCATGCGTGGATGCGGTTGGTTCCGTGCCGACCAACGGTCGTCACCCACCACCGATCACCCGGTGGGTGCCAACCTTGGTTGGCACTCGGGGAAAAAGCGCCGACCAAGGTCGGCCTCTACCGGCACTACCGGTTCTGCGTGGTTTCTTCTTCCCGCACCGGTTCCGGCGGCGGCAGCTGCTCTTCAGCAGCCGGCTCGTTGCCCGGCAGGCTGGGCCGGGTCTCCATCAGCAGCGACAGCGCGGCCTTGGCCATCATGTGCGCGCTGATCGGTGCGGTGATGAACAGGAACACGGTGATCAGCAGCTCGCGCGGTTGCGGGTCCTGGCCCAGGAAGATGTGGTAGCACACCGAGCACACCAGCACGCAGCCCACGCCCAGCGTGCTGGCCTTGGTCGGCGCGTGCAGGCGCTTGAAGAAGGTGGACAGCTTCACCAGGCCCAGTGCGCCGACCAGGATGAAGAAGCAGCCGAACAGCAGCAGGATCGACAGGCCGATCTGGATCGCGGTGATCATTCGACGATGTCCCGGCGCAGCACGAACTTGCTCAGCACCACGGTGCTGCCGAAGCCGAGCATGGCGATGATCAGCGCCGCTTCGAAGTAGATCGGCGAGTTGAGGTACATGCCGAACAGCATCAGCTCGGCGATCGCGGTCACCGACAGGGTGTCCAGCGCGAGGATGCGGTCGGGCACGGTGGGCCCGCGCAGCAGGCGCCAGGTGGCCAGCAGCATGGCCAGGCCGACCACGTGCATGCACACCACCAGGGTGGTCTGGATGACTTCAAAACCGGTCATGGGAAGATCTCCATCAACGGCGCCTCGTAACGGCGCTTGATCGTATCGATCAGGTCCTGTGGGTCCTCCAGGTGCAGCACGTGCACCAGCAGGAACTTGCGGTCGTCGCTGAGCGCGGCCGAGACCGTGCCCGGGGTCAGGGTGATCATGCTGGTCAGCGCGGCGATGCCGTGGATGTTGGCGATGTCCAGCGGCAACCAGATGAAACCGGGGTGGATGTTCTTCTCCGGGCCGAGTACCTGGATGGCGACGCGGATGTTGGACATCAGGATGTCCCACAGGGTCACGCACAGCAGCTTGGGCAGCGGGCGCAGGGTGCCGATGCGGGCAAACTCGCGGTCCAGGCGTGCGGCAAACAGCGGCACCACCACGCCCAGTACCAGCCCCAGCACGATCTGGCCGAGGGTGAAGCTGTCGGACATCAGCAGCCAGAACGCCACCACCATGATGCTGAGCATCGGCGAGGGAATGACGCGGCGGAACAGGGAGCGCTGGGCGGTCATGGCTGGCGGATCTCCGGCGTGGTCGCGCGCAACTGCTGCACGTACTCGCTGGGGTGCAGAAGCTGTGCGGCGGTGGCGTCGGTGTAGCGCATCAGCGGTGCAGCGGCCAGGGTCATGCCGATGCCGTAGGCCAGCAGGATGCAGGCCGCGTACAGCTCGACCCGGCGCAGGCGTGCCTTGCGCGGCTTCGGTGCATCTGCCTCGACGGGCGGCACGCGCCAGAACAGGCGGATGCCGCCGCGGGTCAGGCCCATGATCACCAGCAGGCTGCTGACCAGTACGGCGGTCCAGACCGGGGCGGTGTACTGCGCCGGCATGCCGGCCAGCAGTGCGGCCTTGGCCAGGAAGCCGGACAGCGGTGGCAGGCCCGCCACCGACACCGCGCCGATCAGGAACAGCACGGCCGGCGTTTCCTTGCCGGGCATCGGCGCCACTACTTCCTTGCGGTCGCTGGCGCCACCACGGCGGCGGCGGATCAGGTCGGCAATCAGGAACAGTGCGGCGGCGACGAAGCTGCTGTGTGGCAGGTAGTACAGGCCGGCCGAAAGCACCTGTGGCGTGCCCACCGAGAAGGCGATGAACAGCGTGGCGGCCGAGACGATCACCAGGTACGAGATCAGTACGCGCAGGCGGGTGGCCGCCAGTGCGCCGAGGCCACCGAGCACCAGCGTTGCCACACCGGCCCACAGCAGCCAGTCGCGGCCGTAGCCGGCCATCGCACCGGCATCGTCGCCGAACCACAGCATCTGGATGCGCAGCACCGCGTACAGGCCGACCTTGGTCATGATCGCGAACAGTGCGGCCACCGCGGCCGGTGCGCGCGAATAGGCTTCTGGCAGCCACAGGTACAGCGGCATCAGCGCGGCTTTGGCGCAGAACACCAGCAGCAACAGGCCCATCGTCGCCTTCACCAGGGTCAGCTGTGCCGGCGGCACCTCGGCGATGCGCTGCGACAGCTCGGCCATGTTCAGCGAGCCCAGCGAGGCATACAGCAGGCCCAGCGCGATCAGGAACAGGGTCGAAGCAGTGACGTTGAACACCACGTAGTGCAGGCCGATGCGCATGCGCAGGCCCCGGCCGCCACTGAGCAGCAGTCCGTAGGAGGCGATCAGCATCACCTCGAAGAACACGAACAGGTTGAAGATGTCGCCGGTAAGGAACGCACCGTTGAGGCCGACCAGCTGGAACTGGAACAGTGCGTGGAAGTGCGGTGCGCGGCGGTCCCAGCCCGAGCAGGCATGCAGCAGGCAGGGTATGGCCAGCAGCAGGGTGGTCAGCAGCATCCACGCCGACAACCGGTCCGCCACCAGCGCGATGCCCAGCCGCGACGGCCAGTCGCCGAGCAGGTAGACGCTGACGTCGCCACTGGCGGTAGTTGCAAACAACAGGCCGACCACCAGTGCCAGCGCCGACAGCGAGGTCCAGGCCACCGCGCGCTGCACCTTCGGGCCATAGCGGCGGTGCTCGACGAACAGCGACAGCGCGGCACCAAGCAGGGGAACCAGGATCGGCAGGATCACCAGATGGTTCATGCGCGGTCCTCGCCCTGGCGCGGCGGCACGCGCTCATCCTGCAGGTCGTCATCCGGCTCGTGCGCGTCCACGTGGTCGCTGTGGTTGTCGCTGCGGCTGCGCATGGCCAGCACGATGCTGACGGCGGTCATCGCGAAGGCGATCACGATCGCGGTCAGCACCAGCGCCTGCGGCAGCGGGTCGGTGTAGTTGCCGAGGTGGCTGTCCACGCCTTCCTGCAGCACCGGTGCCTTGCCCAGCACCACGCGGCCACCGGCGAAGATCAGCAGGTTGGTGGCGTAGGACAGGAAGGTCATGCCGAGGATCACATCGAAGCTGCGCGCACGCAGCAGCAGGTAGATGCCGATCGCAGTGAGTACGCCGATCGCGGAGGCCAGGGCCAGTTCCATCAGTGCATCTCCCCGGTACGTGCCGAACGGCGTTGCAGGTCGATCTCGCCCTTGCGCGCGCTGCGGGTGCGAGAAGGTTTCACGGTGGCCATCATCGACAGCATCAGCATCGCGCCGCCGAACACCACCAGGTACACGCCGATATCGAAGCCGATCGCGCTGGCCAGCGGTACGTCGCCGATCAGCGGCAGATGCAGGTCGAGATGGCCGCTGGTCAGGAACGGCACACCGAACAACATCGACGCACTGCCGCTGAGAATGGCGATCAGCAGGCCCATGCCGATGCAGCGGATGTAATCGAAGCCGAAGCGCGATTCCACCGACGCGGTGCCCTGGATCACGTACTGGATCAGCAGTGGCACGGCCAGCACCAGGCCGGCGATGAAGCCACCGCCCGGTGCGTTGTGGCCGCGCAGGAACAGGAAGATCGACACGGTCAGGGTCAGCGGGAACATGATCTGTGCCAGATCGGCCGGAACCGGCAGTTTGATCGGCGGGCCGGGCATGATCTGTTCCGGCGCCATCCGCGTGCGCCGCAGCAGCGCATGCACCACCAACGCGGCGATGCCGAACACGGTGATCTCGCCAAACGTATCGAAGCCGCGGAAGTCGACCAGGATCACGTTGACCACGTTCTGGCCGTAGGCCTCGGGCAGGGCACGGGCGAGCAGCTCGCCGGCCATGGTGTTCGGCGGCAGGGTCATCGCGGTATAGGCCAGTGCACCCAGGCCGGCACCGGCGATGATCGCGATCACTGCATCGCGGCGCTTGCGCCAGCGCGGCCGCTCCGGCCCGGACTGTGCGGGCAGGTAGTTCATGCCCAGCAGCATCAGCACCAGGGTCACCATCTCCACCAGCAGCTGGGTCAGGGCCAGATCCGGGGCAGACAGGAACACGAAGGTCAGCGCCACCATCAGGCCGACGCCACCCACCAGCAGCACTGCCAGCAGGCGCTGCTTGTAGACGCGCAGGGTGGCGACGGCGCAGGCCATCATCACCAGCCACAGCACCCAGCCGAGCAGCGGAATCGGTTGTGGCGCGGTCCAGTTGGGCGAGGCCGGGTTGGCCACGAACGGCGCGGCCGCGACCACGATCGCCACCAGCACCAGGCCCAGCAGCATGCGTTGCAGGCTGCCGTTGGCGATGCCGTGGGTCAGCCGCTGTGCTGCGGCCGAGAGCAGGTCCAGCTGATGGTGGAACACATTGCGCCCGGGGCTGGTATTGGTCACCCCATGCAGATTGATCAGCTTGCGCAGGCCGAAGTACAGCGCCACGCCACCGACCACGCCGATCGCGCTCATCGCCAGCGGCAGGTTGAAGCCATGCCAGACCGACAGGCTGTACTCGGGCATGGCGCTGCCGAGGATCGAGGCCGCAGCGGCATGCAGCACCGGCGCCACGGTCAGTGCCGGGGCCACGCCCACCGCCACGCAGATCACCACCAGCAGTTCCACCGGCACCTTCATCCAGCGCGGCGGTTCGTGCGGTACGCGATCCAGATCATGCGGGCCTTTGCCGAAGAACGTGTCGTGCACGAAGCGCAGGCTGTAGGCCACGCCGAACACGCCGGCCAGCAGCGCGGCGATCGACACGGCCGTGCGCATGGTGTCCGTGCCACCGGCCGAGAGCGCTTCGGCGAACAGCATTTCCTTGGACAGGAAGCCATTGAGCAGCGGGATGCCGGCCATCGCCAGCGAGGCGATGATCGCCAGCGCACTGGTGAACGGCATCAGCCTGCGCAGGCCACCCAGTTTGCGCATGTCACGGGTGCCGGTCTCGTGGTCGATGATGCCGGCGGCCATGAACAACGACGCCTTGAAGGTGGCGTGGTTGAGGATGTGGAACACGCCGGCCACCACCGCCATCGGCGTGGACAGGCCGAACAGCAGGGTGATCAGGCCCAGGTGTGAGATCGTCGAATAGGCCAGCAGGCCCTTCAGGTCATGCTGGAAGATCGCGTTCCAGGCGCCGATCAGCAAGGTCAGCGCGCCGATACCGCTGACGGTGTAGAAGAACAGATCGCTGCCGGCCAGGACCGGGTGCAGGCGCGCCAGCAGGAACACGCCGGCCTTCACCATGGTGGCCGAGTGCAGGTAGGCCGAGACCGGCGTCGGCGCAGCCATCGCGTGCGGCAGCCAGAAATGGAACGGGAACTGCGCGCTCTTGGTGAAGATGCCGGCCAGCACCAGGAACAGAGCGTACGGATACAGCGCGCTGGCGCGGATCTGCTCGCCCGCGGCCAGCACCACGTCCAGGTCGAAGCTGCCGACGATGCGGCCGATCAGCAGCACGCCACCGAGCAGGGCCAGGCCGCCGCCGCCGGTGATCACCAGCGCCATGCGCGCGCCTTCGCGGGCGTCCTGGCGGTGCGACCAGAAGCCGATCAGCAGGAACGAGCTGATGCTGGTCATTTCCCAGAAGATCATCAGCAACAGCAGGTTGCCCGACACCACCATGCCCAGCATGGCGCCCATGAACAGCAGCAGGTAACAGTAGAAGCGGTGCGCGTTGTCCTGCTGGCTCAGGTAGTAGCGCGCGTACAGCACCACCAGCGCGCCGATGCCCAGCACCAGCCCGGCGAACATCCAGGCCAGCCCGTCCAGGCGCAGGGTGAAGTCGAGGCCGATCTGCGGCAGCCAGGGGACCATCGTCCGCACCACCTGGCCGTCGAGGACCGAAGGGGTCAGCCAGGCGAGGATGGCCAGCCCGCCCAACGGCGCCAGCGCCGCCAGCCAGGCAGCAGTCGAGCGCGAACTACGGGGGAAGGCCGCAACAGCCACTGCCATCAGGAACGGCAGGGCCAGCAGCAGGGGCAGGCTGGGGAGCATGCAGGGAATCCATGATTCACGAGCAGGTCAGGGAGGATAACAGGCTGCGAAATGTCGCCGAAACCCATCGAACAGCGATCAATTGCATGTAACGTTCGCTGATTCATTTTTTCTGCGGCGCAGCATCACGTTCCTGCGGTACCTCTCTGGCTGCCCTCGGGGATCACCCTACGCCCACGCAGGGAGACCGCAGGCCCTGTCGCACAGGGGCTGCCGTCAACGGGCGGGAGGTGGGGGGCGGGTCACGGGCGCAGGCTGGCAGGGCCGCCGTGGACTACGGGTGACGGAACCTGCCCGTTCAGGAAACGGGGGATGCCGTCTGCCGCTGTCAGGTCAGTAGCGCCAGTCGAGCTTGCGGTAGGCCTTGGCCATCACCCAGGCCGGACCAATCAGCAGGTAGGTCAGGTCGGTCAGGAAACTCGGCTTGCGGCCCTCGAACTTGTGGCCGATGAACTGCGCGATCCAGGCCACCACGAACACGCCCACCGCCAGCCAGAACAGGTTGTGCAGGCCGATTTCCGCCTCCAGCAGCCGGCACAGGCAGCCGAACACGAAGAACTGGATGAGCATGCCGATGCCCAGCGAGCGCGACAGCTTGTTGTAGAAGCACCAGGCGCTGAACATCGCAAACGCCGACCAGATGCCGTACTGGAACCAGGTGATCAGCGGCGGCAGGCACCACAGCAGCGCCACCACCGACCACAGGATCGCCGGCACCGCCATCACGTGGATGCGCTGGTTGATCACATTGCGGTGGTCGTCGGAATAGCTGGCGAAATAGCGGTCGATCGGCCGCGCAAGCTCGGTGGATGTCTGCATGCGGCCAGCATACTCCGGCCCGGGCCGTCAGTAGAGCCAGGCCATGCCTGGCTTCGGATTCGCCGAGGCTGCCGGCCAGCGGCCGGCACTACCCTTCAGAACGCCCCCCGCCTTTCCAGCCGGGGGCGCAAGGGGATCAATCGACGCTGATCCCGGCCAGGCGCTGCAGCGCCTCGGCGTACTTGGCGCGGGTGCGCTCGATGATCTCGGCCGGGATGCTCGGGCCCGGGGCGGTCTTGCCCCAGTCCAGCGTCTCCAGGTAATCGCGCACGAACTGCTTGTCGTAGCTCGGCGGGCTGGTGCCCACTTCGTACTCGTCGGCCGGCCAGTAACGCGAGGAATCCGGCGTCAGCATCTCGTCCATGATGTACAGGCGGCCATCGGCGTCGGTACCGAACTCGAACTTGGTATCGGCCAGGATGATGCCGCGCTCGCGGGCGTAATCGGCGGCGAACTTGTAGATGCGCAGGGTGGCATCGCGCACACGTTCGGCCATCTCGGCGCCGACCTGCTTCACCATCGCATCGAAATCGATGTTCTCGTCATGGTCACCCACGGCGGCCTTGGTCGAGGGGGTGAAGATCGGCTCGGGCAGCTGCTCGGCCTGGCGCAGGCCATCGGGCAGGTCGATACCGCTGACCTTTCCGGTGCGCTGGTAGTCCTTCCAGCCGCTGCCGATCAGGTAGCCGCGGGCGATCGCTTCCACCGGCACCGGCTTCAGCTTGCGGGTCACCACCGCACGCTTGGCGTACAGGGTCGGGTCCACGCCCTCGGGCAGCACGCTGGCCACGTCGATGCCGGTCAGGTGGTTGGGCATCAGGTGCGCGGTCTTGGCGAACCAGAAGTTGGAGACCTGGCAGAGCATCTCGCCCTTGCCCGGGATCGGGTCGGGCAGGACCACGTCGAACGCCGACAGGCGATCGGTGGCCACCATCAGCAGGTAGTCGCCCGGCGGGGTCCCTGCAGGCAGCCGCTCGCGCGGGATATCGAACACATCACGCACCTTGCCGCGGTGGCGCAAGGGCAGGCCGGGGAGATCGGATTGCAACAGCGTGGTTGGCACGGGCACTCCTGGGGCGTTGTCGATACGGCTGCCCAACGGACCCGGCGGGCCCGCTGACCAGCGGGCGGCCTAGTGTAAAGCCGTCCGGGCCCGCTGTGACGTAAAATGAGCGTCCATTTCGTCGGTCGACCCCGGAGCGCCATGCGCTGGTACGGAAAACTGCTCGGATTCATCGCCGGTGCCCTGCTGTTCCGGCCCAATCCGCTGTTCGGTGCGGTGGTCGGCCTGTTGCTCGGCCATGCCTTCGATTCGGACTGGTTCCGCCTGAACAAGGAGAACCCGTACCGGGAGCTGGGGCTGACCTCCGAGGCCACCGATGCCGAGGTCGAGCGTGCCTACCGCAAGCTGATCTCGCAGTACCACCCCGACAAGCTTGGCGGCGCCGCCCCCGAGCTGCAGCAGCAGGCCGAGCAGAAGTCGCGGCGGATCAATGCTGCCTACGACCGCATCAAGACCCTGCGCAAGCGCTGACCCTCTTTCCCCTCGTTGCAAGGCCCGGCCATGTCCCACTGCCTCATCGCCCCGTCCATCCTGTCCGCCAACTTCGCCCGCCTCGGCGAGGAAGTCGACAACGTCCTCGCTGCCGGTGCGGACTGGGTCCACTTCGATGTGATGGACAACCACTACGTGCCGAACCTGACCATCGGCCCGATGGTCTGCCACGCGCTGCGCAAGCACGGCGTGACCGCACCGATCGACGTGCATCTGATGGTCGAGCCGGTGGACCGCATCATTCCGGACTTCGCCGAGGCTGGAGCCACCTACATCAGCTTCCACCCGGAGGCCAGCCGCCACGTGCACCGCACCATCCAGCTGATCCGCTCGCTGGGCTGCAAGCCGGGCATCGTGCTGAACCCGGCCACCCCGGTGGACATCCTGGACTGGGTGCTGGATGACCTCGACCTGGTGCTGCTGATGTCGGTCAACCCGGGCTTCGGCGGGCAGGCGTTCATCCCCTCGGCGCTGGACAAGCTGAAAGTGGTGCGCAAGATGATCGATGCCAGCGGCCGTGATATCCGCCTGGAAATCGACGGTGGCGTGAAGGCCGACAACATCGGCGAAATCGCGGCTGCCGGCGCTGACACCTTCGTCGCCGGCTCGGCCATCTTCAACGCCAAGACCAGCTACCAGGACGTAATCGCACAGATGCGCGCCAACGTCGCTGCGGCACGCTGACAAAAAGGGGACGGAGGGGATTAAGCTCGCTTAATTCCCTCCGTCCCCCTTTTCCGCCCATGGCACTGTTGAACATCCGTCCGGCCACCGTCTCCGACGCGGGCCTGATCCTGCATTTCATCCGTGAGCTGGCCATCTACGAGAAGGCCGAGCATTCGGTGCAGACCGATGAGATCGGCATCGCCGAAAGCCTGTTCGGTGCCGACGCCACCGCCCGCGCGCTGATCTGTGAAGCCGACGGCGAGGCCATCGGATATGCGGTGTATTTCTACAACTACTCCACGTGGCTGGGCCGCAAGGGCATCTACCTGGAAGACCTGTACGTGAGCCAGGAAAAACGCGGCGCGGGCGCCGGCAAGGCGCTGCTGAAGTACATCGCACGCCAGGCCGTGGCCGAAGGCTGCGGTCGCTTCGAATGGTCGGTGCTGGACTGGAATACCCCGGCCATCGAGTTCTACACCGCCGCCGGTGCCAAGCCTCAGGACGAGTGGACCGTGTACCGGCTGCAGGGCCAGGCGCTGCACGATTTCGCCAACGGTTGAGGCGAAGTGCAATCCACGCATGGCGTGGATCTACCAACCAGCTGGGAGAAGAACCAAAAAAAAGCCACGCCAAACACTGGCGTGGCCTTGCTGCATGCGTGGGAGGCTGATCCTGCCTCCATCCGTCGTCCCTGCTATGGCCTTCCATTCTCCGGTAGCTGAATGACACCTGCGTGACATTCACTGTGGACAAACAGCGCATTGCTAGCCTGTGCCGCCCGCTCCTTGGAAGCTCTGCATGACCACCCCGCGCTGGCGCCTGATCCTCAATGGCAAATCCGCTGGCAACGATGATTTGCGCGACGCCGTCAGCCATTGGCGCGGGCAGGGCGTGCAGCTGGAAGTGCGGGTGACCTGGGAGGACGGCGACGCTGAACGCTATGTGGCCGAGGCGATCGATCATGGCGTGGACGTGATCGTTGCCGCCGGCGGCGACGGCACGCTCAGTGCGGTGGCCGAAACCCTGGCGCATCGTGAGGAATCGGCAGAATCATTGCCCTCGCTGGCGCTGATCCCGATGGGGACCGCCAACGACTTCGCGACTGCGGCCGGCATTCCGACCGAGCCGAAGGAGGCCTTCGCTTTGATCGGGCAGGCGATGCCGCATCCGATCGATCTTCTGCGCGTGGACGCCGATGGCACG
The DNA here is from genome assembly GCF_004684085.1 of Stenotrophomonas maltophilia. GTDB lineage: Bacteria > Pseudomonadota > Gammaproteobacteria > Xanthomonadales > Xanthomonadaceae > Stenotrophomonas > Stenotrophomonas maltophilia_AS. Next base: position 12,706 of record NZ_SRHZ01000086.1, on the reverse strand, counting down.
CAATGGTGGTGCGCCAACCTCGCCAGCGGTGGCTTCGGCACGCAGGTGACGGTGGAGACCGATGCCGGCCTGAAGAAGATGCTGGGCGGGCTGGCCTACGTGATCACCGGTATCGCCAAGCTCGGTCGCATTGAACCGATCACCGCGCGGCTGTCCGGTCCGGATTTCGCATGGGAGGGCGACTTCATTGCGCTCGGCATCGGCAATGGCCGCCAGGCCGGTGGTGGCCAGCAGTTGTGCCCGCAGGCACTGATCGATGATGGGCGGCTGGATGTGACGGTGCTTCCGGAGCTGGAAGGAGAGGTCGCCGCCACCCTCGGCCAGATGCTGAAGTCCGGCACCCAGGCCGCACTGGAGCAGCTGGCCACGCGCGCGCGACTGCCGTGGCTGCAGATCGCATCGGAGCGCCCGCTGACCCTCAACCTGGACGGTGAACCCGTGCAGGCCCGGCAGTTCCGCATCGAGTGCGTGCCCGGCAGAGTGCGCATGCATCTGCCTGTCGGGTGCGCCTTGCTGTCGACGCCACGTTGAGCTGCAATGGAAGCGCTACAGCGCCGGGATATCCTGCTCCGTCGCCGGGAACCCGAGCGCTTCGCGCTTCTCGCGGATGTACTGCGGCAGCGGCGGCCGGGCAATGCCGTGATCGATCAGCCACTGCTGGCACTTCTTCTGCCAGGGCAGCAGGTCCGGTGTGGTGATTTCCCAGTAGATCGCTTCGACCATGGCCATCCGATCCGGCGCACCGGGTTGGGCCGATGACGGCGATGCAATCGTAGGGTCCGCACCATGTTCGAGCAGCCAGTAGGCCTGCTCGAAGCCCCCGCGCCCGGTGTACCAGCTCAGGACCGTATCGGCCTGGCCGATGTTGGATTCGTTGACGTGCGCGCCGCGCTCCACCAGCAGCTGGATGTTCTGCCACAGGTTGCCGGAAATGAAGGCCTGGAACAGCAGTGTTTCGGTGTTGGAGTTGCGGGTGTCCGGATCGCCGCCATGATCCAGCAGCAGGGCCAGGTAGCGCGGGTCATCCATCTTCGCGGCGTAGACCATGGCGTTGTTGTGGCGGAACGTCTCGCCGTCCAGCGTTTCACTACGCCGTGCATTTGGGTCGGCGCCGTTGTCGAGCATCGCGCGCAGGCCTTCCAGGTTCTGCGCGCGTAACGGCCACGCGATAAGCGGAATGCCATCCTGTTTCGAGAATTCCTTGTCGGGGTTCACGCCTTCGGTCTTGATCAGGCGCGTGATCGTCGCCGCATCACCCTGTTCAGCGGCGATGGCCAGTTCAAGTGCCTTGCCTTCGAAATAACGCTCCGCGCCGTGCGAAGACGTGCGCGCGCAGGCGTTCAGCAGCATCAGCAGCATCAGCGCCACGCAGGAGAATGGCGTAAAGGAACTGTGAAGGTGGCGGCGCATGTGATTCCTTGACATGGACCCGTTCGGGGGATGATAGCGTTGGCCGTGGTCATTCCAGCAGGTCCTGGGTGACCGCGTCTTCACTGATGAGCAATGGAGTCTGCCATGAGCGGTCACGATCCCGAGCAGCAGGAACGCCTGCTGCAGGCACGGGCCAAGAGCATCCAGGCGCAGCAGCACCTGGTCGAGCAACTGCAGGGAAATGGACACGCCACCGAAGCGGCGCGGTTGCGCGAGACCTATCACGCCCGCGAGTTGGGTTCGCTTGCCGGTGATGTGTATGCCTCGGCAAAGGGCAAAGGGGAACCGCCGGTCGGGTGGACGCGTGCAAGCGCCGTGACCGACCCGGACACGCTCAAGGCGGCAGGTATCACGCTGGGCGCGGCCGACCTGAAGAAGCTGATGCGACCGAACGACTCGGGTTTCCGCGCAGAGATCTACATTCCGGACAAAAGGGTGTTTGGTGATGACGCCAAGCCGGTGCTGGTGTTCAAGGGATCAACCGGCGAAATCATCGATCCCCGGGCCAAAGGCGGACGGCGCGAGTCGGGCGGTGAGGATTTCCTCAACAACGGGCGGCAGGGCGTCGGCATGCAGAGCGATTACTACGATCGCGCCATGGGTCTGGCGAGCCGACTGAAGACCTCGGGCCTCAGCTTTGAACTCGCGGGCCACTCCCTGGGCGGCGGCATGGCGTCGGCCGCGTCGGCCGTCACCGGTGCGCGTGCCACCACGTTCAACTCGGCAGGCCTGCATCCGGTCACCGCTGATCGCTACGCCAAATTCCACGGGTTGCCGGTGTTCAACACGCGCGACACGGTGCACACCTACCAGACGTCGGGCGAGGTGCTCAACGATGTGCAGAATGGATTGAAGCGACTCAACGAGCATCATCGGCAGGGGTTTGGCCTGCTGGCCAGCGAGACCAGCCAGCTGCTGCGCCAGCCGGGCGTGCAGCAGATGGTCACCCGCAAGCTGCAGGAAATGATGCCGGCCGGTGCACAGACCGCCACCGCCCAGCTGGTTGACCAGCTGGCCTCGAAGTCCGGTGCCGAGGCACTGCGCAATGTTCCGGTGGCCGCCGGCAGGATGGAGCTGCTGCTGGATGCCAAGACCGAGGTGAATGGCAAGGTCGTGGACCGCCGCCATCGTGAGGCACCGAGCCAACTTGCCGAGTACGGTGGGCCGTTGGCGGAGGTGCTGATTGCCGGTGCCCGGGGCATGCGTGTTGGCCGGGTTGCGGGTGAACACATCGAGCAGGCGGGCGCGCTGGCGGGCCGCGGCATGAGCCTGTCCGGCGTTGCCGTTGAACGTGCGTCGACCCTGCAGGGAAATGCCATCGGCACCGTGGTGGATTACGGTGGCAAGAGCATGCGGGTGGGCATCGAAGGCGGTGCGACGGTTGTTGCCAAGGGACGCGAGCTGCAGGGTCTGGTCGAATCGGTCAGCCACCGCGTGCAGGCCAAGGGCAGCTACGGCTGGAACATCGGGGCAAGCGTGCTGGGTGCACTCGGTGCCGATGACATGGCCAAGCAGTGGCGCGAGCACGGTGATGCCACGCGTGGCCAGCACGAGGCCAAGGCCCGTGAAGCCACCCGTGAAGCGACGGCAGACGCCGGTCGCATCCGCGCCGGTGGCCATCATCTGGGCGGCCAGGTGCAGGACGGCGTGCACGGCGTAGCCAATGGCCTGCGCAACGGCTATGCCGTGTATGGCGCAACCTTCCACATGGGCATGAACTGGAGCAGCCATCAGATCACCGGCCTGTCGTCGCAGGCGCCGGCCGTGCTGGCCGGCACCGTCGGGTTGGGCGCGATGGCCAACAAGGGCATCGCCACGCACCTGCCGACGCCGGCGTTGCCTCAGAACCTGATCAACCTGGCCAAGACGTCGTGGGTGGTTGGGCGTGGCGGGGCGACGCTGGGTGAATCCGTGGAGCGCCATGGCATGAGCGAGACCATGAATCCCAGCCTGGATGCGGCAATCGCCAGGCAGGAGACAGCCGCACGCAAGCTGCTCGGCCAGCCGCATGCGCAGCTGCAGGACGGGGGCGCGAAAGTGCCCGCGCTGAACGATCCGGCCCACACCGATTTCCACCTGTTCAAGGGGGCGCAATCGGGGGTGTACGGCCTCGACACGCGCCATGGACGCATGCCCGACCTGCAGAGCGACCAGCTGGCCGGCGCGCTGGCTGCGCAGGCCAAGCGTGAGGGGCTTCAGGCCATTTCCCATGTGCTGCTCAGTGATGACCGCACGCGGGCATTCGCGGTCGACACCCCGGATCTGGACGCAGCTCACCGTCGGCATGCGCATGTGGACGTGGCGACCGGAATGGCCCAGCCGCTGGCCGTCAGCACGGCCCAGGTCGACGCCCTCAATGCCGGTCGCGTCGCGGCCCAGGACGCCGGTCTGGCCCAGCAGCAGGTGCAGGAGTCGCAGGAGCAGGCGCGACGCATGGGCTAGGTCGCGGGGTTCCCCTCCCGTCCAAGCTGCGATACAGTCAAGGGGTGTCCAGCCTGACGACCCCGCATACCCTTTCTTCCGCACGCCGTTGGTGGCGATGGTGGCCTGTTGCCGTCGTCCGTCCCCATAACGCTGTGTCCCGGAAGGAAAGTCGTCTTGAACTCGCACGCTCAGTTTCAGCTGCAGGCCGCTGAAGGCCACACCCATATCCCCGTCGTCCGTGAAGTGCTGTCCGACCTGGACACGCCGCTTTCGGTCTATCTGAAGCTCGCCGACGGCCCCAATACCTACCTGTTTGAATCCGTCGAAGGCGGCGAGCGCTTTGGTCGTTACTCGATCATCGGCCTGCCGGCGCGCCGCGTGTATGCCTTCCACGGCCACACCCTGACCGTGCGCGAGGATGGCCAGGTGGTGGACACCCGCGAGGTGGCCGACCCGTTCGCCGAAGTCGAGGCGCTGCGCAGCGCCCATTCGGTACCGAAGCTGGAAGGCCTGCCGGGCTTCACCGGTGGCCTGGTCGGCTGGTTCGGCTTTGAATGCATCGGCTACATCGAACCGCGCCTGGCCCCGCCGGCCGGCCGCGATGAGCTGGGCACGCCGGACATCCTGCTGCTGGACTCCAACGAACTGGCCGTGTTCGACAACCTCAAGGGCCGCCTGTACCTGATCGTGCATGCCGACCCGCGTGTCGAGGGGGCTTTCGATCAGGCCCAGGCCCGCCTGGATGCACTGACCGCCAAGCTGCGTGCGCCGGGTGCGGGCTATCCCGCGCCGCTGACCAGCGACGTGCTGGACGAGTCCGATTTCATCTCTGGCTTCACCCGCGAAGGCTTCGTTGATGCGGTCCAGCGCAGCAAGGAATACATCCGCGCCGGCGACATCTTCCAGGTGGTGCTCAGCCAGCGCCTGAGCGTGCCGTTCAAGGCGCGCCCGGTGGATGTCTACCGCGCTCTGCGTGCATTGAATCCGTCGCCGTACATGTATTTCCTCGATGTCGGCGACCTGCAGGTGGTCGGCTCCTCGCCGGAAATCCTGGTGCGTTTGCAGGATGGCGAAGTGACCGTGCGCCCGATCGCCGGTACCCGCCCGCGCGGTGCCACTGTCGAGCAGGACCTGGCGCTGGAGGCCGAACTGCTGGCCGACCCGAAGGAGCGCGCCGAGCACCTGATGTTGATCGATCTCGGCCGCAACGATGCCGGCCGCGTGTCCAAGGCCGGCACCGTGGAAGTGGGCGAGCAGTTCGTGATCGAGCGCTACAGCCACGTCATGCACATCGTCAGCGAAGTGACCGGGCAGCTGCAGCCGGGCCTGAGCTATGCCGACGTGCTGCGCGCTACGTTCCCGGCCGGCACGGTCAGCGGCGCGCCGAAGATCCGCGCGCTGGAAGTGATCCGCGAGCTGGAACCGATCAAGCGCAATGTCTACGCCGGCAGCATCGGCTACATCGGCTGGCACGGCGATGCCGATACCGCGATCGCGATCCGCACCGCCGTCATCAAGGACGGCCGTCTGTATGTGCAGGCCGGCGCCGGCATCGTCTACGACTCGGACCCGGACAAGGAATGGGACGAGACGATGAACAAGGGCCGCGCGCTGTTCCGCGCCGTCGCCCAGGCTGCCAAAGGCCTGTGAGATTCACCGTGCCGTGGCCTGCGCCGCGGCACCTACCGCTGTTCCCATTCAAGACAAGGAGTACCGCATGAAGCTGCTGAGCATTCTGCTGTGGTCGTCGCTGCTGGCCACGATGGCCCCGTCTGCGTGGGCGCAGGCCAATACCATTCCCTCGCAGCCGCACCTGCTGGTGAAGGGCGAGGCGCGCCGTGTGGTGATGCCGGACCGGTTCGGCCTGCAGTTGAACATCGAAGAGACCGACATGGATGCAGATGCGGCGCGGCGCCGCGTGCAGGACAACGTTGCCCGCGTGCTGGCGCTGTTCAAGCAGCACAAGGCAGTGGAAGGCAGCGTGCGTGCGGACAACCTCCAGATCGGTCCAGCTACCCGCTACGAGCAGAACCGGCAGGTCTTCATTGGCACCCGCGTGTCGCGCCAGCTGCGTGCCAGCTTCGCCAGCGTGAAGGCGATGCAGGACGTGCTGGGCGCGCTGAAGGCCAACGAGAACGTACAGGTCAGCAGCATGGCCCCGACCTACTCAGGTGAAGTGGCGCTGCGCCGCGAACTCAAGGGTGAGGCGGCGGCCAGGACCCGCGAGTCCGCGCAGGGCCTGGCCAAGGCCTATGGAACCCAGGTGCGCGGCCTGTACAGCATCTCCGATGTGGCACCGGACTTCGCCTACGGCATCCAGGCCGGGCAGTGGCCGCAGTCGGGCGAGGACGGTGGGAGCCTCGACAGGATCTCGGTCACCGGCGGCTACCCAGCAAAGGCGGCGCCTGCGCCTGCTGCACCCGAATCCATCGAAGCCGGCCCCATTACCTACACCGAAAACGTGTACGCCATTTTCCTGATAAGCGACGGAACCTGACCATGTTGTGGATGATCGACAACTACGACAGCTTCACCTACAACCTCGTGCAGTACCTGCAGACGCTGGGTGCCGAGGTGAAGGTGGTGCGCAACGATGCGATGAGCGTGGACGAGATCGCCGCGCAGAAGCCCGAACGCATCGTCATCTCGCCCGGCCCCTGCACGCCCAACGAAGCGGGCGTGTCGCTGGAGCTGATCGAGCGCCTGGGCCCGACCACGCCGATCCTCGGCGTGTGCCTGGGCCACCAGGGTATCGGTCAGGTCTACGGCGGCACGGTCATCCGTGCCGGCAACATCATGCACGGCAAGACCTCGCCCATCCGCCATGAAGGCAAGGGCGTGTTCGCCGGCCTGCCGGACCGTTACCAGGCCACCCGCTACCACTCGCTGGTGGTGGACAAGCACAGCCTGCCCGACGCGCTGGAAGTGACCGCCTGGACCGAGAACGACGACGGCTCGATCGAAGAGATCATGGGCCTGCGCCACCGCCAGTTCCCGGTGGAGGGCGTGCAGTTCCACCCCGAGTCCATCCTCACCGAACACGGCCACGCCCTGCTGCGCAATTTCCTGCAGCGCCCGGCGGCCTGATCCAAGGAGCATTCCCATGAGCTTCTCCCCCCAGGAAGCCCTGCAACGCACCATCGAGCACCGCGAAATCTTCTTCGACGAAATGGTCGACCTGATGCGGCAGATCATGCGTGGCGACGTGTCGCCGATGATGACCGCCGCCATCCTCACCGGCCTGCGGGTGAAGAAGGAAACCATCGACGAGATCGCGGCCGCGGCCACGGTGATGCGCGAGTTCGCGCTGGCGGTGCCGGTGGCCGACAGCACCCACCTGGTCGACATCGTCGGCACCGGTGGCGATGGCTCGCACACCTTCAACATCTCCACCTGCGCGATGTTCGTCGCCGCTGCCGCCGGTGCGCGCGTGGCCAAGCACGGCAACCGCAGCGTATCGTCCAAGTCCGGCAGCGCCGACGCGGTCGAGGCGCTGGGTGCGGCCATCGAGCTGCAGCCGGCGCAGGTGGCCGCAGCCATCGAAAAGACCGGCATCGGCTTCATGTTCGCCCCGATCCATCATCCGTCGATGAAGGTGGTCGCGCCGGTACGCCGCGAGATGGGCGTGCGCACCATCTTCAACATCCTCGGCCCGCTGACCAACCCGGCCAGCGCACCGTCGGTACTGATGGGCGTGTTCCACCCCGATTTAGTGGGTATCCAGGCACGCGTGCTGCGCGAGCTGGGCACCGAGCGTGCCATGGTGGTCTGGGGCCGCGACAACATGGACGAGATCTCGCTGGGCGCGGGCACCCTGGTGGGCGAGCTGCGCGACGGCAAGGTGCGCGAGTACGAGATCCACCCGGAGGACTTCGGCATCGCCATGTCGGCCAGCCGCAACCTGCGCGTTGACAGCCCGGAGCAGTCCATCCAGATGCTGCGCGCGGTGCTGGACAACACCCCCGGTCCGGCGTTGGACATCGTCGCGCTGAATGCCGGCGCCGCGCTGTACGTGGCCGGCGTAGCCAGTGACATCGGCGACGGCCTGGCCCGTGCCCGTGCCGCCATCGCCAACGGCAGCGCCCGCCAGCGCCTGCAGCAGTACGTTGACACCACCCGTGCGCTGGTAGCCTGAGCGCGCGGTTCAGCCTGACCCATCCGATGGCCGATAATGGTCGTCCTCACCGCCCCCGCACCGACCCGACGACGATGAGCGATATCCTGCAGACGATCCTGGCCCGCAAGGCCGAAGAAGTAGCCCAGCGCCGCGCCCAGCGCCCGCTTGAGGAGCTGCAGGCGGCGCTGGCCGATGCGCCACCGGTGCGCGGCTTCGTGCGCGCGCTGCAGGCTGCCGTGGCCAATGGTGACCCGGCGGTGATCGCCGAGGTGAAGAAGGCCAGTCCGTCCAAGGGCGTCATCCGCCCGGACTTCCGCCCGGCCGACATCGCCGTCAGCTACGAGTTCGGCGGCGCCAGCTGTCTGTCGGTGCTGACCGACGTCGATTTCTTCCAGGGCGCCGACGCCTACCTGCAGCAGGCCCGCGAGGCCTGCACGCTGCCGGTGCTGCGCAAGGACTTCGTGATCGACGCCTACCAGGTGTACGAGGCGCGCGTGCTGGGCGCCGACTGCATCCTGCTGATCGTCGCGGCGCTGGACGACACCCAGCTGGCCACCCTGTCCGAACTGGCGCTGTCGCTGGGCATGGACGTGCTGGTGGAAGTGCATGACATCGACGAACTGGAGCGCGCGCTGCAGGTGCCGGCGCCGATGATCGGCATCAACAACCGCAACCTGCGCACCTTTGAGGTGTCACTGCAGACCACGCTGGACATGCAGAAGGCGGTGCCGCGTGACCGCCTGCTGGTGACCGAGAGCGGCATTCTCGGGCCGCAGGACGTGGCGCTGATGCGCGATGCCGGCATCCATGCATTCCTGGTCGGCGAGGCCTTCATGCGCGTGGAAGAGCCGGGCGAGGGTCTGCGTCAGCTATTCTTCGGGGCATGAAAACGCACTATCCGACGCCGCGCGACGATGCGCCGCTGGTGGTCTTCGACTTCGACCACACCCTCTACGACGGCGATTCGGGCACCCACCTGTTCGCCTCGCTGATCAAGCGCAATCCGCTGCGGATGCTGGCGGCGCTGCTGGTCACGCCGATCGCCGGACCGCTGGTGGCGATGCTGCCGACCCGTCGTACCGGCATCTCGGTCTATGTGTGGATCGGCAGTTTCGGCCTGCACCGCGCGCGCGATTTCAACAAGGTCATCGACGCCTATGTGCTTCGCAACGAGGCGCAGATGCGCGCCAAGCTGCTGCCGCAGGCGTTGGAGGTCTTTGCTGCGCATCGCGCCAAGGGCGACCGCGTGGTGGTCGCCACCGGCGCGCCGCCGGAGCTGGCACGGGCGATCCTGGCCTTCGTCGCCCATCAGGATGTGCCGGTGATCGGCACCGAGGTCGGCCCACGGCTGGGCGGTGTGGGCCCGACCCGGCACTGCCACAACGAAGAGAAGATGCGCATGCTGCGCGAGCGCGGCTACGGCGATATCGACATCGCATATTCCGACAGCACCGCCGACCTGCCGCTGCTGCTGGCAGCGAAAGCGCCGGTAGTGGTCAACCCGAAGCCTGCCAAGGTGGACTTCTTCCGCCGCGTGCTGCCGGCCGGCACCCGCATCCTCAACTGGGGCTGCGTGGACCGCGGCGGCGACAAGGCGTAGTCCGGGGTCAGATCCCCGCAGGGGCTCTGACCTCGTTGCACGATCACGGATCCGCCGGGCATGGCCCGGCGCTACCGGAGCAGGCGCGGGTAGTGCCGGCCGCTGGCCGGCGAGCGCGCTCAGCGGTACAGGTGCCCGTACACCGCGTGGCCGATCTGGAACAGGCTGATGGTCAGCACCAGCACGCCGACGGCCACCAGCACCCAGCGTTCCTTCACCCGCTTGACCAGGATCGCCGCCACCGGCGCGGCCATCATGCCGCCGATCAGCAGGCCGGCGACGATCTGCAGGTGCTGTACGCCCATCGACAGCAGGAACGTGGCCGAGATGGTCAGGGTGACGATGAACTCGGCCGCGTTGACCGTACCGATGGTGGTGCGTGCCTGGCCGCCGCGGGCGAGCAGGGTGGAGGTGGCCACCGGGCCCCAGCCGCCGCCGCCGCTGGCGTCGAGCAGGCCGGCAAAGAAGCCCAGCACGGGCACCCGGCGGATCTCGCCCTTGGGCATCCAGCGCCCGGCGGCGCGGGCCAGGATGATGATCGCCAGCGCCAGCAGGTACAGGTAGATGAGGGGGCGGATGATGTCGCCCGGGATCTGGGTGAGCACGTAGGCGCCCACGGCGCCGCCCACCGCGCCGGGCAGGGCCAGACGCAGGAACAGGCGTTTATCGACATTTCCGGCAGCAAGGTGCGACACGCCCGAGGCGCCGGTGGTGAACACTTCAGCGGTGTGGATGCTGGCGCTGACCTGCGCCGGAGGCAGGCCCATGCTCAGCATCACCGAGGAAGACACCAGGCCAAAGGCCATGCCCAGCGCGCCGTCCACCAGCTGTGCGCCGAGGCCGATGAGGATGAACCACCAGAATTCGCTGCTCAGTTCCATGCACCGAGCCTAGCGCGCGAAGGAGTGCGGACCAAGGTCCGCACCCACCGGGTGCTCAACGGTCAACGGGTGCCGTACAGCACCACGGTCTTGCCCCGTGCATGCAGCAGGCCGTCGGTCTGCAGCTTCTTCAGCACGCGGCCAGCCATTTCGCGCGAGCAGCCGACCAGACGCGCCAGTTCCTGGCGCGAGACGCGCAACTGGCTGCCCTGCGGATGGCTCATGGCCTCCGGCTCCTGCGCCAGGTCGTGCAGAGTGCGCACGATCCGGTCGGTAACGTCCAGGAATGCCAGGCGGCTGGCCTTGCGGCTGGTGTCGAGCAGGCGCTTGGAGATCTGCTGGCCCAGCGCGTACAGCAGGCGCGGGGCGTCGGCCGACAGCGGGCCGAGGAACAGCTGGTGCAGGCGCTCGTAGCTGATTTCGGCCAGTTCGCAGGCGGTACGGGTCCGCAGGATCACCTCGCGGCGGTCCGATTCGACGAACAGACCCATCTCACCCACGAACTCGCCGGCACCGAAGTAGCCCAGCACCAGCTCGCGATCGTCATCTTCCTCGGCCATGATCGAAACCGAGCCGCTGATGACGTAATACAGGGTTCCCGCCGGGTCACCGGGTCGGAAGACGTCGGTACGGGTGGGGTATCGCCGCCTGTGGCTGTGCGCCAGGAAACGATCGATTGTGGCGATATCCAGGGCCAGTGGACTGCTAGCTAGGCGCACGGTTGACACGATAGGAGCGCTCCCTCTGCGCATGAACGGATTCACGGGGTCGATAGCGGAGCTTAACCAGCGCAATTGTTAAGGGCAAACAGTGTGCCAGATGTGAGCGGTCTTCACGTTCCCCCCGGAGACAGTTTGCCCCATAATTCACCCTTTCCCTTCTTACACAGGAATCGACCGCCGTGGTCAAGCCGTTGCCTCGCCTGAGGCTGCAGGGTTTCAACAACCTCACCAAGGCGCTGAGCTTCAACATCTATGACGTGTGTTACGCGCGCACCGAAGAGGAGCGTCAGCGTTACATTGAATACATCGATGAAGAGTACAACGCCGACAGGCTGACTCAAATCTTGACCGATGTCGCTGAGATCATCGGCGCCAACATCCTCAACGTGGCCCGCCAGGATTACGATCCGCAGGGTGCCTCGGTGACGATCCTGATCTCCGAAGAACCGGTGATCGACAAGAAGCAGGCCGGCAAGGAGCTGATCTCCGATGCCGTGGTCGCGCACATGGACAAGTCGCACATCACCGTGCACACCTATCCGGAAACGCACCCGCAGGAAGGTATCGCGACCTTCCGCGCCGACATCGATGTGGCTACCTGTGGCGTCATTTCGCCGCTGAAGGCGCTGAACTACCTGATCGAGAGTCTGGAATCGGACATCGTGATCATGGACTACCGCGTGCGTGGCTTCACCCGCGATGTGAAGGGCAAGAAGCACTACATCGACCACAAGATCAACTCGATCCAGAACTTCCTGGCCAAGAACATCAAGTCGCGTTACGAGATGTTCGACGTCAACGTCTACCAGGAAAACATCTTCCACACGAAGATGCACCTGAAGGACTTCGACCTGGACCAGTACCTGTTCGAGGAAAAGGCCAAGAACCTGTCGTTCAAGGAACGCATGAAGATCGAAGCGCTGCTCAAGCGTGAGATCGAAGAGCTGTTCCACGGTCGCAATCTGTCCGAGTGACCCGTGCGCGATGCCGGCAGGCATCGCCACCCAGGCGGGACGACCCGCCCCGTGGAACGTGTGTGCTGCGCAATCTTCAGTTCCACGGCGATGTGCCGACCCACGGCCCGGTGTGAAAACACCGGGCCGTTTTGTTTTTCCCAAAAAGGTAAGGAGCCCCCACCCATGCCCTGGATCTACCTGCTGCTGGCCGGCCTGTTCGAGATCGGTTTCGCCCTCGGAATGAAGTACTCCGAAGGCTTCAGCAAACCCCTGCCCACCGCTGCCACGGTGGTAGCCGCGCTGATCAGCCTGTACCTGATGAGCCAGGCGATGAAGAGCATCCCGGTCGGCACGGCCTATGCGATCTGGACCGGTATCGGCGCCATGGGCGTGGCGGTGCTGGGCATCTACCTGTTCAACGACAGTGCGTCGCCGGCCCGCCTGGCCTGCGTGGGCCTGATCGTGGCCGGCGTGATCGGCCTGAAGCTGGTCTCGCCCAATTAAGCCCGGGTAGTGCCGGCCGCTGGCCGGCAACCTCAAGACCAGCGGCGACCCGTGCGTGGTTGCCGGCCAGC
>NZ_SRHZ01000085.1 GCF_004684085.1 Stenotrophomonas maltophilia | reverse complement strand
AGCGGCGACCCGTGCGTGGTTGCCGGCCAGCGGCCGGCACTACCGACAGGCGGCGTTACAGCCGGTAGGCGATGGTCTTCATCACCTTGGAGGCCAGCGCCATCGCGCCCGGGATCGGGAACGGCAGGCGGCGTGCGCCGGCCTGCTCGGCGTGCGCCGCGTGGCGGGCCTCGTCTTCCTTCATCACCGCGATGACCGCGCGGCTGCGCAGGTCGCCGGCCGGCAGTTCGACCAGGTGTTCGTCCAGATGGGCCTCCACCTGGCGCTCGGTTTCGACCACGAAGCCCAGGTTCCAGCCGTCACCGCGCAGCCCGGCCAGGGTGCCGATGGTGTAGCTGCCGGCATACCACAGCGGGTTGAACAGGCTCGGACGGCTGTCCAGCTCGCCCAGCCGGGTGGCACACCACGCCAGGTGGTCGGTTTCTTCCTGTGCCGCTTCCAGCAGGTGCTCGCGCGTGGCCGGGTCGCGGGCCACGGCCGCCTGGCCGAAGTACAGGCCCTGCGCGCAGACTTCGCCCACGTGGTTGATCCGCATCAGGCCAGCTGCATGGCGGCGCTGGGCGCTGTCCATGCCGGGCTCATCGGTATCCGCGGCTGGGTAGGGGCGGGCTGCCGGCGGGTTGCCGAAGACCGTGTCCAGGGCGCGCTGCGCCTCGGTCAGCAGGTGGTCCAGCGGGGTGGTCTGGCGGAGCGCGGTCATGGCGGTACACGGTGGGGCGGAAGACCCGGCGATTCTCGCCCGGCCCCGGCGCCCTGCCAACCCGGGAGGAGGGTGCTTGCGCCGGCGGTCTGATCTGCGTACAATCCCACCTCTTGCGCTTCACCTTTTCACAACGCGTGGCAGAGTTCCGGCGAGTCTTTCGCCGCAATGAGCCCGACCTAACCTAGAGTTCTTCATGAGCACTTTCACTGCCAAGAACGAGACCGTCCAGCGCGACTGGTACCTCGTCGACGCCGAGGGCAAGACCCTGGGCCGTCTCTGCACCGAGCTGGCCCGCCGTCTGCGTGGCAAGCACAAGCCGGTCTACACCCCCCACGTTGATACCGGCGACTACCTGGTCGTCATCAATGCAGAAAAGATTGTCGTCACCGGCAAGAAGCTGCAGGACAAGATGTATCACCGTTTCACCGGTTACATCGGCAACCTGAAGACCGAGTCCCTGGCTCAGGCGCTGGAGCGTCACCCGGAGCGCGTGATCGAGACTGCCGTCAAGGGCATGCTGCCGAAGGGCCCGCTGGGTCGCCAGATGTACCGCAAGCTCAAGGTCTACGCCGGCACTGAGCATCCGCACGCCGCACAGCAGCCGCAGGTTCTGGATATCTAATCATGGCTATCACTCAAAACTACGGCACTGGCCGCCGCAAGTCCTCCACCGCTCGCGTGTTCCTGCGCAAGGGTTCGGGCAACATCACCGTCAATGGCCGTCCGCTGGACGAGTTCTTCGGTCGTGAGACTGCGCGCATGATCGTGCGCCAGCCGCTCGAGCTGACCAAGAACACCGAAAGCTTCGACATCCTGGTCACCGCCGCTGGCGGCGGCACCACCGGCCAGGCCGGTGCGATCCGTCTGGGCATCGCCCGTGCGCTGGTCGAGTATGACGAGACCCTGAAGTCCGAGCTGCGCAAGGCTGGCTTCATGACTCGTGACGCCCGTGAAGTCGAGCGTAAGAAGGTCGGTCTGCACAAGGCCCGCCGCGCCACCCAGTTCTCCAAGCGCTGATTTTCCGCGCCTGGTTGGGCTCCTTCGGGGGCCCGCTGGATGGAAAAGCAAAAGCCCGGCTTCGGCCGGGCTTTTGTCGTTTCGGGGTCGTGCATTTCCTGGTTGCCGGCCAGCGGCCGGCACTACCCGTCTTTTGCATGTCCGACCCCGGAGTTCTCTCTGGAGAGGGGCCCCCTTGATGTTCAAGGGGGTGCGCCGACAGGCGCGGGGGATAAGGTGGAATGCGTGACCAAATTAAAAAAGAAAAGGCCCGATCTTTCGATCGGGCCTTTTCTTTTTTAATTTGGCTGCCCCTGATGGATTCGAACCACCGATGCCTGAGTCAGAGTCAGGTGCCTTACCGCTTGGCTAAGGGGCAATGTAACGTAGAACGATTTTCTCACTTTTCACGCTGAAAAACAACTTGATTTTCAGTGTGGTGGCTATGGGTGGACTCGAACCACCGACCCCAGCATTATGAGTGCTGTGCTCTAACCGGCTGAGCTACATAGCCTTGGTGAGCCCGCTATTCTGCTGATGTGTATCGACCCTGTCAACACTTTTGTATCGCGCTTGTAGGCTGGCAGGCGGCATGGGATAGTCCCAACCAGTAGATTTTTTAGGAGTCCGCATCGTGATCGATCCGGACGGCTATCGACCGAACGTCGGCATTGTGCTGATGCGGCAGGACGGTCAGGTGTTCTGGGCACGACGTGTGCGCCGGGACGGCTGGCAGTTCCCGCAGGGTGGCATGAATACCGACGAGACGCCTGTCGAGGCCATGTATCGTGAACTGCAGGAAGAGACCGGCCTGCTGCCTGAGCACGTGGAAGTGCTCGGGGCAACGCCCGGCTGGCTGCGCTACAAGCTGCCGGCACGGGCCATCCGTCGCAACGAGCGGCAGGTCTGCATCGGCCAGAAGCAGGTCTGGTTCCTGCTGCGCCTGACCGGTGACGAATCCCATGTGTCCCTGGACCATACCGACTCGCCGGAGTTCGACCACTGGCGCTGGGTGGATTTCTGGTACCCGGTGGAGCACGTGGTGATGTTCAAGCGTGGCGTCTACGCACGCGCTTTGCGACATCTGGCGCCACTGGCGCGCGGGGTGGCCGGGCAGGGCGTTACCGCCATGCCCAAGAGCGCTGCCGAAGCCTGGATGCCGGGCCACGCCGCTGGTCACGACAGGCCCCGCAAACGCATGCCCAATCGCGGGGGTTACTGGCCGCGCAAGGCCAAGGGAGAGCCGGGGGCGGTTTGATGGGGAGGCCGCGTAGGCCGCGGGTCGATCCGCCACAACGCGTCCCCGCCGGGTATTTCCAGCAGGAGCTGGCTGTCCGGCTGGCCAGTCTGCCCTGGATGGCGATGGGCCTGGTGGTGCTCGGCGGCAGCGCAACGATCCCGCTTGGGCTGGGCCTGGTCCTCACCATGGCGAACTGTGCCGGTGCCCTGTTTCTGGCCGACTATCTGCTGCGCCTGAGGGCGGCAGGCGGCGGCCTGCACTGGCTGATCATCTTCTTCAGCACGCCGGTGCTGGCGCTGCTGTATTCGATCGCACTCTGAACCGTATCGAGAATGGTTCAGCTCTCTGATTGACAACCATTCTCGTTTCCATTGGAATAGCCAACAGGCCACCTCTGGCCTGTCAGCCCGGTTCACGCCTGTGTACGTCTGCATCTGCAACGGAGTCACCGACCACCAGATCCGCGAAGCCGCCAGCCATGGCGTCAGCACGGTGGCCGAACTGACCATGCGTACCGGCTGCGGCGCTACCTGCGGTTCCTGCCTGGACATGGCCGGCGATCTGCTGGCCAAGGCGCGTGCCACCCACGATCTGCCGCTGCCGGTACTCGGTCTGGCCCAGGTCGCCTGATCGCCTCTTTCGCGGCGCGCTGACGCCGCGCTTTCGCATCCTTCACGTGCGGCCGCACAGGCCAATGCGCACGATTCGCGTTCCTTCACGACCGCACGCAAGGCGCTAAAGTGCCTGCGTTTTCAGCGTGCAGGAGCATCCCCATGAAGGGCGACACCAAGGTCATCGAATTCCTCAACAAGGTCCTCTACAACGAGCTGACCGCGATCAACCAGTACTTCCTGCATGCCAAGATGCTGAAGAACTGGGGTATCAAGGAACTGGCCGAACACGAGTACAAGGAATCGATCGACGAGATGAAGCATGCCGACATGCTCGCCGACCGCATCCTGTTCCTCGAAGGCCTGCCGAACTTCCAGGCGCTGGGCAAGCTGCGCATCGGCGAGAACCCGACCGAGATCCTGCAGTGCGACCTGTCGCTGGAACGCGATGGCGTGGTCACTCTGCGCGAGGCGGTGGCGCATGCCGATTCGGTTGGCGACTACGTCAGCCGCCAGCTGTTCGTGAAGATCCTCGATTCGGAGGAGGAACACATTGACTGGCTGGAAACCCAGCTCGATCTGATCGAGCGTATCGGTGAGCCGAAGTACCTGCTGAGCAAGCTGGAAGAGTGACGTAGCATCAAGCTTGCTCGACTGTGATCAGCATGGCGATAGTCGAGCAGGCTCGACTCTACCGATGCTGTGCCAGGTAGCCCGTCAGCGCCACACGCGCACGGGCGAACTCCGCAACCAGCAGCGCCACTGCCACGGCAGGGCGCTGCAGGCTGCCGGCACGGGCTTCGTGCTCGATGCGCTGTGCTACGGCCGACAGCGACAGCACGCCCACGTTCGCACTGGATGATTTCAGGGTGTGCGCGAGAGCCTGCAGGCCTGGTTCGTCACCATCCTGCGCGGCCTTCTGCAGCTGCTGGACCATTGCCGGTGCATCTTCCAGGAACACCGAGACGATCTGGAGGGCGGCATCGCCGATCACCGCGTGCAGTTCGTCCAGCACATCACGGTCGAGTACCGGATGCGTCACCGTTTGGCTTTTCGTGCCTTGTAGAGCCGGACCATGCTCGGCTGATGGAGTGCGAATGCAATTGGCTGTCAGCCGATCATGGCTCGGCGCTACAGAAGGTTGTCCAGGTGATGCAGCTTTCCCGCCACCCCAACGCTGCAACAGCGCGTGCAGCGTGGCGCGCGTGATCGGCTTGGACAGGTAGTCGTCCATGCCGGCCTGCAGGCAGCGTTCACGGTCGCCGGCCATGGCATTGGCGGTCATCGCAATGATCGGCAGTCGTGGGCGGGCGGTTTCCATTTCTTCGGCGCGCCAGAGGCGGGTGGCGGCGTAGCCATCCAGCACCGGCATCTGGCAGTCCATCAGTACCACGTCCACGCCGCCCTCGCGCAGGGCGAGCAGCGCCTGTTCGCCATCGCTGGCGTTGCGCACGTTGCACTGGAATACCCGCAGCAGTTGTTCGGCCACCATCCGATTGACCGTATTGTCTTCCACCAGCAGTACACGCAGCTGCAGCGGCGGCAATGACGCTGCCGGCTGTCCGTCGTCCGCGTTGGCCAGCAGCGCGGACGGGCGTGCAGGCACCACAGGAACGGCCAGCAGTGCATGCAGGGCGGCATCGTCGAACTGGGCGGGCAGCTGGTGCTGGCGCGGGGGCAGCGAAGGCGCCTGGTCCTGCAGCCACAGCACCCGCAGCGCGTCGTCCTCGCCGCGTTCGGCCAATGCCCGCTGCAGCGTCACCTCGCCGTTGCGGCGGACACGTGCATCCACCAGCAGCCAGGCGGGCGCCTGTTGGCCCGGGCGTGGCACCGCGCGCAGGCGTTCGACCAGCGTATCCAGTTGCGACAGCGCTTGAACCTCCAGGCCGTGGTGGGCCGCGATACGCGCAATGCGTGCCTGCAGTGTGGCATCGGCGCTGAACAACAGCAGCGGTGCCGGTGCGCGCGCCATTGCGGGCAGATCGCCGGGCACCTTCAGCAGCGGAATCTCGAACCAGAACGTGGCGCCCTGGCCGGGCGTGGACTGCACGCCGATGCGGCCCTGCATCAGGTCGATGATGCGCTTGCAGATGGCCAGGCCCAGGCCGGTGCCACCATAGATGCGGGTAGTCGAGGCATCGGCCTGGCTGAAGGACTGGAACAGGCGCGCCTGCAGTGCCTGGTCGATGCCGATGCCGGTATCGATGATTTCGAAGCGCAGCTGATGCTGCGCCGCACCTTCGCCCAGCCGCTGCACGCGCAGCTGCACCTGGCCACGTGCAGTGAACTTGATGGCATTGGCCAGCAGATTGCCCAGCACCTGGCGCAGGCGCACGGGGTCGCCGCGCACGGGCAGGCGCACGGCCGGGTCCAGCTGCAGGCTCAGTGTCAGGCCCTTGGCTTCGGCTGCGCGCTGCAGCAGCTGCACCACGCCGTCGAGCAGGTCGCGCAGGTTGAAGCTGGTGATCTCCAGTTCCAGTGCCTGCGCTTCCAGGCGCGAGTAATCGAGGATGTCATCGACGATGCGCAGCAGCTGCTGTGAGCTGGCCGAGGCAGTGGCCAGCATCTGCCGCTGGTCCTCGCCCAGCGGTCCACGCGCGATCAGCTCCAGCATCGGCAGGATGCCGTTGAGCGGGGTACGGATCTCGTGGCTCATCGTGGCCAGGAATTCACCCTTGGCCAGCACCGCCGCTTCGGCGGCCTGCTTGGCCTGCAGCAGCTGCTGTTCCAGCTGGCCCTGGCGTTCGGTGGTGCGGCGCAGCTGGTCGCGCTCGGCGACCAGCGCGTCGCGTTCGCGCTGCAGCTGGGCCAGCGCACGGTTGCGCGTGCGCTGGCGCAGGCCCATCAGCAGCACGATGGTGGCCGCAGCAAGGGCAACCAGCAGCGCGGCCCACAGCGGCACGTCAGAGCACCGCGTTGTGGAAGTCGAAGTTCAGGTCACTGCCGGCCGATTGCACCATGTTGCCCTGGATGTAGTCGACACCACCGACCCACATCGCGGCTGCGGCCTGTGGGTCTTCAATCTGCTGCCCGATGATCTGCAGGCCGGCGGCATGCGCCTGCTCGATCGCCTTGCGCAGCTCTTCGCGGGTGGCCGGGTTGGCGTGGCTGCTGGAGAAGCGCGCAGCCATGCGCACGAACGACAGCGGCAACTGGGTCAGCAACGCATCGGCCTCGCCACTGGGTTCGAACTGGCTCAGGCAGAAACGCACGCCGGCGCCTGCCATGCGCTGGCAGAACTGCTGCAGTGGCACGGTATGGATCAGCGCGTCGGGCAGGCGTACATCGATCACCAGCGCACTGCCGGGCAGGTCGCGCCGCTGCAGCGATTCCAGCAGCCAGTCGGCGAAGGCGTCGCGCTGCAGGGTGCGCAGCGACTGCGAGACGAACAGGTTCAATGGTTGCGTGGCATGCCGGTACAGATCGAGCAGGCCCAGCGCATGGTCCATCACCTGCTGGTCGAGGTCGGCGATGCGGCCAGCTGCTTCCGCTGCCGGAATGACCTGGCCGGCCGCCAGCACCGTGCCATCGGCCTGGCGCAGGCGCAGCAGCAGCTGGTACTGCGCGGTGTTGCCGCCGGCGACGGCGACGATCGGCTGGTAGGCCAGCTCCAGCTGGCCTTCCAGCAGGGCCAGGTGTTCCTGTTCGGTGATCGCCTGGCGATGCACGTGGCCGGCGACGCCGGCGCTGAGCAGCCGCGCCTGCAGGGTGGTGCGTTCAACCGCTTCCAGGGCGCTGTGGGCATCATCGAAGCCCGGCGACATCGGCGCATAACCGACCACGCCGCGCAGATGCACCGATTCGTCGTCGCGGATCACGAACGCCCGTGCCGACAACTGTTCGCGCAGGATCGCGGCGATGCCTTCGAGGCTTTCCTCGTCAGCGCGTCGGGCCAGCAGCAGGAAACTGTTGTCGTTCAAACGCGCCAACAAGTGCGGATGGCCGGCCTCGGCAAGGCGCTGTCCGGCCTGCACCATCAGGCGCTCGAATGCGGCGTAGCCATAGCGCTCGCGCAGCCCCAGTGCGCTGGCCACTTCGATGAAGAACACGCCACCGTGGTCGCGGTGGGCGAGCGCGGTGTTGAGCTGCTGCAGCACGTGATGGCGGGTCGGCAGGCCGGTTTCCGGATTGCTGGTGGCCGGTGCGCCGGCAGCACCGGGCAGGGTCGCGGCCTGGGCGCGTGCGCGACGGATGCGGTTGGCCACCGCAGCGATCAGGTGGCGCGGGCGGATCGGCTTGCTCAGGTAGTCATCCGCGCCACTGTCGAGGACTTCGAACTGGCGCTCCGGGTCGGGATCGCCGCTGAGGAAGACGATCGGCAGCAACTGCAGGCCAGGCTGCTGGCGGATCAGCGCCGTCAGGCGCATGCCATCCAGGCCGGGCAGGTGCAGGTCCATCAGGATCAGATCGGGGCGATGTTCCTTGATCGCCTGCAGCGCGCCGTCGGCATCGCTGTGCACGATCGCCTGCATCCCGGCCCCATGCAGCACGCTCTGCGCGAACAGGGCCTGGGCGCGGTCATCCTCGACGATCAGGACGCGGTAGGGCGAATCAGAGGGGGGCGGTGCCTGGTCGTTGTTGCCGGCTTCGGCCAGCGCGGGTGCGCCGGGAAGCGGTGGCGGTGCGCTGCCGATCGTTGCCGGCGCATCGACAACGGCCAATGGCGCGGTTGCCGCCGGTGCTGACGCGACCGGGCCTGCCGGGTCTGCGGTCCAGCGTTGCCAATGATCGGCCGGAGGGGTTTCAGCGCGTCCCGGGCGGGCGCCCGCGGGGGATTCGTTTGCGGCCATCGGTGCTCCTGGTGTTCGCGTCCATTATGCGACAAGCCCGGCGCTCAACCGGTGCCGGGCTGCCGCGGACTGTCTGCGGAGACACCGCGTGCCAGCCAGCGCACGCCTTTCCACAAGGTGCGCCAGACCAGCCACACCAGCAGGGCACCGGCCAGGCTGCAGGCCAGCACCACCACCAGCGCGATCCACGGGTGCGCCAGGGCAAGCGCCAGGCCACCAATCACCACGGTATCTTCGGCGGCGGAGGCGACCCAGTTGCTGGCTGGCTCAGGTGACGTGTTGAGGAGTGCGCGGGTGCCGGCCTTCAGGCCGTGGCTGGCCAACGCCACACCGGCACCGGCGGCAAGTGCGCCGGTGCCCAGTTGCCCATCGGGCGACAGCGTGGCGGCGGCGAGGAAGGCCCCCGCTGGCACGCGGGCCAATGTCTGCACGAGGTCCCAGGCCGAGTCCACGCCGGGAATCTTGTCGGCAAAGAATTCGGCGACTGCCAGCGCCGCAGAGGTGCCCAGCACCCACCACGACTCGGTGGCCTGCAGGGCGGGTGGCAGGTCGACCCAGCCGAGCAGGCCGGCGAGGCCGACACCGAACACAGTGAGGTAGACACGGATACCGGCCAGCCAGGCCAGCAGGATGCCGATCACGAACAGGTGGGCTTCGGTCATGGCGATGCTCCGGCGACGGAACTGTGCAGGGGGCCACACTATCGACGATGGCGTGCCTGAACGCCACAGACCGCCGCGTGCCCATGCGCAGGAAACCCACCTGTCCTGTCATACACTAGCCCGTCGTTTGCCACAGGGGCCGTACCGGTGTCGCCCGCGCGATGCCCCGGAAACCACCCATGAACAACCGCCCTCCCATGCGCGTGCAGGTTCGTCTGCCCGGCGCGCCGCAACCACCGCTCGACCGCCGCCGCCTGCTGGTGATCGGTGGCATCTGGCTGCTCAGCCTGGTGCTGGCCGCGTTGGGGGGCTGCTGGATGGCCGCCCCGCGCGATGCGCAGGGCCAGCGACTGCAGGCCGCCGAAAAGCGCGCCGAGAACCTGCAGGCGCAGCTGACCGAGCTGCGCCAGAAGCAGGCCACGCTGGAAGCCTCCGACCGCATCAGCCGCGCCGCCAACACCGAGGTGCAGTCCTCGCTGGCCGAGCGTGATGAAGAAATCGCCGGCCTGCGTGCCGACGTTGCTTTCTATGAGCGCCTGGTGGGTTCGACCAGCCAGCGCAAGGGCCTGAACACCCATTCGATCGAGTTCAGCCCCGAAGCGGCCGGCACCTGGCAGTACACCGCTGTGCTGACCCAGAACCTCAACCGCGGTGCCATCAGCCAGGGGCAGATGCGTTTCACCGTGGAAGGCGTGAAGAACGGCAAGCTGGCCACGATCAGCTGGGATGATCTGCACCAGCGCAGCAAGGTACCGGGACAGGATTACTCGTTCCGGTACTTCCAGCAGATCAGCGGCAGTGTGATGCTGCCGGCTGACTTCACCCCGCAACGGGTGAGGGTGACATTGGGGAGTGGTGCGGGGGGCACCACCCAGGTATTCGACTGGAAACAGGCCGGTGCGCCGGCCGCCAAAGGGGAGTAGGCAGATGTTCGGAAGCAGCAAATCCAACCGTGAAGGCCAGCTGGTGGTGGATGCCCTGATCGGCAACCAGGTGGTGATCCGCGGTGATGTGGAATTCAGTGGTGGCCTGTATGTGGAAGGCCGCATCCACGGCAAGGTGATTGCCGCCGAAGGCGCCAGTGGCGCGACCCTGACGGTCGCCGAGCATGGCGTGATCGAGGGCGAGATCCGTGCCCAGGTGGTGGTCATCAGCGGCCGCCTGGATGGCGACGTGCATGCCACCGAAAAGGTCGAACTGACCCCGAGCGCGCGGGTCAACGGCAATGTCCACTACCAGGTGGTGGAAATGAATGCGGGCGCCCAGCTGAACGGACGCCTGATCCATGCCAGCGCCCCGATGGCGGCCCTGCCTGCCCCGGAAAGCGACGAGGCCAATGGTGGCAAGGGCGACACCGCTGCGCGCCGCAAGCTGGCCGAGGCGATGGCTTGAAAGCCATCGTCGGCGCCCCCATGCTGACACCATGAGCACGCTAGTCTCCCTGCCCGGCACCACCCCGGTTGCCGCGCCCGATTACCAGTCGCTGGAGCGCCCGCTGAACTTCACCGAGTCGGCGGCCGCCAAGGTCAAATCCCTGATCCAGGAAGAGGGCAACCTCGAGCTGGCCCTGCGCGTGTACATCGAAGGGGGCGGCTGTTCGGGCTTCCAGTATGGGTTCGAGTTCGACGAGAACCGCGCCGAAGATGATCTGGCCGTGCAGACCAGCGGGGTGACCCTGCTGGTTGACCCGCTGAGCCTGCAGTACCTGATGGGTGCCGAGGTGGACTACACCGAGAGCCTGACCGGTGCCCAGTTCGTGATCCGCAACCCGAACGCGAAGACCACCTGCGGCTGCGGCAGCAGCTTCAGCATGTGATTGCGGGCGTGGGGCATGTGCCCCGCGCTGCCTTCGGTAGATCCTCGCCATGCGTGGGTGGTCTGTGACTCCACGCCCACAACAGCCGATTGCGCACAGCGCCGACCTTGCCACCCGCATCGATTGGCGGCACGCTTGCCGGATGCCCACTATTTCTTCGCCGCTTTCCGGTTTCGCTTTCGTTGGCGAACCGCTGGAGCGCGCCGATGCCCTGCGCGACGATGCCGATGCACTGGCGCGCCTGTGGCCGGGCGCGCGCATCCTCGTGCTCGACCAGGACGGTACCGCCTTCACCGCCGATGACGACCAGCCACTGGCGCTGACCGGCGCTGACCTCGGTGGAGGCCCCGGTGCCGCGATCTTCCTCGGTCTGCGTGGCGAACAGGCCTGGTTCTCGGTCGAAGCCGCCAGCATCACCATCACCGCGCCCCGCCGCCTCGACCTGCGCCAGGCCGCGCTGCTGTGGTCGATGGCCGATGCAACCGCCTTCAGCTATGCCCGTGGCATGTCCTACTGGCATTCGCGCACCCGCTTCTGCGGCGTGTGCGGCGGCGCCGTGGCGTTTGCCCGCGGCGGTTTCGTCGGTCGCTGCGCGCAGTGTTCCACCGAGCACTACCCACGGGTTGATCCGGCAGTGATCGTGGCCGTCGAGAACCAGGGCCGGCTGCTGCTTGGCCGGCAGTCCAACTGGGCGCCGCGCCGTTACTCGGTGCTGGCCGGCTTTGTCGAACCGGGCGAGACCTTCGAACAGACCGTGGTGCGCGAAGTACACGAGGAGAGCAAGGTGCGGGTGACCGCCTGCCAATACCTCGGTTCGCAGCCGTGGCCGTTCCCTGGCGCGCTGATGATCGGCTTCCGCGCACAGGCGCAGGATGACCTGCCGACCGTGGACGGTGAGCTGGAAGACGCGCGCTGGTTCAGTGCCGAAGAGGTCGGCGCGGCACTGGCACGTGATGTCGAGGACGATGGCCAGGGCATCCGCCTGTCGCCGCCGATCTCGATTTCGCGGGGGCTGATCGAGCACTGGTACCGCCAGCAGCAGGGCTGATGGCAAGGGGTTGCAAGGTGTGCCCTGGTGCCAGCATTGCCGCCACCTGAACACGCCTCGGGTTACAGTGCGATCCATCGCGGGAGGCGTCGCTGCGACAGGTAAGGTAGCGACGCCGAGCGTTCTGTTTCGTAGGGAGACCTGCCATGTTCACCACTCTGGCTGCCGTGCTGGTGGCACTGGCCCTGGGCCATGTGGCCCCGGCCGCTGCCGCTTCGCTGCGCCGTTTCGACGGCTTCCGGCGCTGGCTGGGCTGGCTGGACGCACGCGGTGGCAAGGCCTGGCAGGGGCCGGCAGGCGTCGCCCTGGCGCTGCTGCCGCCGCTGCTGCTGATGGCGCTGCTGGCCTGGCTGCTGCGCGGCGTGCTGTTCGGCCTGCCGTCACTGCTGCTGGGCGTGGCGGTGCTGGCCTGGTGCTGGGGCCCGCGCGACCTGGACCGTGATATCGAAGCGATCATCGATGCCGACGATGCGGCGACGCGTCAGGCGGCGGTGCGCAACCTGCAGTCGGCCGGCGGCAGTCTGCGCGATGACATTCCGTCACTGGTGGAAGCGACGGTGCTCAATGCATTGCGACGCTGGTTCGCGGTGCTGTTCTGGTTCCTGTTGCTGGGTCCGGCCGGTGCGCTCGGCTACCGGCTGCTGGCGCTGATGGCGGAAAGCCCGATGCGCGCACGCGTGCCGGTGGAGCCACTGGCGCTGGCGCAGCGCCTGCTGGGCTGGGTCGAGTGGCCGGTGGCGCAGCTGATGGCGTTTTCGATGGCGCTGGTGGGCAACTTCGATACGGCGTGGAAGGCGTGGCGTCAGGCCCATGGCGAGCGTCTGGCCGGGAACATAGGCTTCCTGGGCGCGGTGGCCCGGGCCAGTGTCAACGCCGAACTGCGCGAGGATGCGCACGATTACACCGAGGCAGGATTGTTGCCGGTGTGGCAGCGGCTGCCGGACCTGCGTGATGCGATGAGCCTGGTGTGGCGGATGCTGCTGCTGTGGCTGGCGATTCTCGCCCTGCTGGTGATTGCAGGCTGGGTGACGTAGTTGCTTTGCAGGGCTTGCAGCCCTGCACCTGCAGAGGCCAAAGCCAAAGCCAAAGCCAAAGCCAAAGCGGCTCTGGGTTGCTGAGGGTTGGGCGGGGCGGTGTGGGGCTGCAGGACACGCCGTAAACCCGTCCCTGGGGGCTCGATGGCGCCATCCATGGCGCCAACGGTCCTGCAGCCCCACACCGTCCCACCCCCGACAGTTTCCCGGTGACGGTGGGTCAACTGCGATTGCCGGTAGGTGTCGACCTTGGTCGACACGGTAGATCCACGCCATGTGTGGATGCAGAGCGAAGCGATCCGCTTCCGCTTTTGATCTTCTCTTTCTTTTCCGTGGTGGACGCGCACGGAAACTGTCCGTGGCCGGGCGGGATGGGTTTGCGGGGGTGTCCGCGGCATGGATGCCGCGGCCAAGCCTCCACGGACGGATTCACGGCGTCCCCCGCAAACCCATCCCGCCCGGCCAACCCCAAGGCTTCTGCCTTCAAACGCCGCCCACCACGAGGGGCTGCGCCGTTGGCTGGAAACCTAGATCGGTGCCAGCGCAGTGAACGGTGCCCACGGCAGGTTGCGCAGCAGCGCATACCCGGGCAGCACCCAGAGCCAGAACACGGGATTGGCCAGCACCCGCATCAGCGGGTCGAGCACACGGGGGCGGATGCCGGCGATGTTCAGCAGCATCAGCAACAGGAACGGCAGGCTGATGACCAGCAGGGGGTTCATCGCCATCGCGCCGGGCAGGTCGAAGTGGACCAGGGAATACAGGCAGCGCGTGCTGCCACAGCCCGGGCAGTACAGACCGGTCAGTGCGTACAGCGGGCAGCTCGGCAACGGGTTGCCGGCGACGTACGGATTGACGTTGCGCAGCACCGCCGTGGCGCCCACGGCCAGGCCGGCGGAAACCAGCAGCGGCGCCCAGCGGGCGAGTCGGGAACGAGCAGGAAGCGCGGACATGCAGCAACGGATCCGGCGCAGGCGCCGGATCCGTCCAGGCGTATCAGTAGCCGCTGTTGCTCATTGCGCCCATGCCGCCGAGCACAACGAAGAACAGCACGTACAGCACGACCAGCACGGCCCAGGCGATGGCCGACCAGATGGCCCACTTCTTGGCCTTGGCGGCCGAATCCTGGGCACCTGCGATGTCGCCGGCGGCCAGCTTGCCGTTGACCTGTGCGGCGTAGACGATCGACACGATGCCGGCCGGCAGGCAGCAGAACAGGGTGGTCAGGATGGCCCAGACCAGGTTGTTCGGGACCTGCGGAGTAGCAGTATTCATGGGTTCAAGCTCCTTGATGGGTGGTGGTGGTGAATCATTGGTCGGAAAGAGCGCCCAGCACGGCCAAGCCGCCGAACAGCCCGAACCACAACAGCAACAGGACCGGCAGGGACACGGCCGAAGCCACCGCCCACCAGCCCGCCTTGCGCGACGCGCTGTAAGCCCCCGGCAGGTCGCCGGCCGCGCGACGGCCATCGACCTGGGAGGCATAGACGATCGACACCACGCCCAGCGGCAGGCAGCAGAACAGCGTCGTCAGGATCGCCCAGACCAGATGGTTGGGGATGTAGACCGGACGGCTGAGCGGTGGTGGTTGATTCAAAGCAAGACTCCATTCCTTGGTGGCCAGCCGTGATGAAACGGCCGGACCTCCCCCCTGTGGGTGCGTAATCTACCGCAACCGACGTTGCATGTATGCGTTTACAGCCACGGCATGTGGTGTTCTCGGCGTAGGCGGGAAGGCCGCCGGGCCCGCCTGGCGGGCCGATTCCGTCAGGCGTGATCACCACGCAGGGCCCGCACCTGGGCTTCCAGCACCGGGGCGCTGGTGGTGTGGCCATCCACGGCGGGTGCCGCCACCACTTCGATGGTGGCGCGGAAACGGCGTGGTACGCGCATGCGGCCCAGGCGGCTGTCGCGCCGGCTCCACATGCTCGACCACATGCCGCGCAGGGCCATCGGTACCACCGGCACCGGCCGCCGCTCGAGGATCTTCTCGACGCCGGATTTGAATGGCGCCATCGCACCATCCTTGGTCAGTGCGCCTTCCGGGAAGATGCAGACCAGCTCACCCTCGGCCAGGGCTGCGTCGATCTCGTCGAACGCGCGCTGCATCAGCGCCGGATCCTCGCGCGCACCGGCAATCGGGATCGCCTTGGCCGTCCGGAAGATCCAGCGCATCACCGGGATGTTGAAGATCTTGTAGTACATGACGAAGCGCACCGGTCGCGGAATCGTCGCTGACAGGATCAGCGCGTCCATGTAACTGACGTGGTTGCAGACCAGCAGCGCGGCGCCCTCGTCGGGTACGTTGGCCTCGATGCCGTGAGGGCGCAGGCGGTAAAGAGTGCGCACCATCACCCAGCTGAGAAAACGCATCAGGAATTCGGGGACGATGGTGAAGATGTAGATCGCCACCAGCGCGTTGGCGATGGCCAGCGCCAGGAACTGCTGCGGAATGGTCCAGTGCAGCAGCTTGTGCGCGGCAAGCGACAGCAGCGCGGCGCCGACGATGAAGCCGGAATTCTGGATGTTCAACGCCGCGAACACGCGCGACATCTGTGCCTTCGGGGTGCGGCTCTGGATCAACGCGAACAGTGGCACCACGAAGATGCCGGTGAACAGGCCGATGCCGATCAGGTCGATGACGATGCGAATGCTGCCCGGCTGCTGCAGGAACGTCCCGATGGTCAGCCCGTGTACCGTTGCTTCGCCACTGCGCGCGAAGTACAGGTCGAGCAGGAACGCGGTCATGCCGAACGCACCCAGCGGCACCAGGCCGATTTCCACTGTGCGCGCCGACAACTTCTCGCACAGCAGCGAGCCGACGCCGGTGCCCACCGAGAACAGGGCCAGGGCGAAGATGTACAGCGTTGGTTCGCCGCCGAGGTTGGTCACCGCATAGGCCGGCAGCTGAGAGGTCAGCACGGTGCCGACGAACCAGAACCAGGACACGCCCAGGATCGCGTTGCGCACCGCTTTCTGCTGGCGCGCCATGCGCAGCACCGCCAGTGATTCCGGCAGCGGGTTCCAGTTGATCTTCAGGCCGGGGTCGCCGGCGTCGACCTTGGGAATCAGGCGCGCGGCGATGTTGCCGCAGATCGCCAGGCCGATGATCGCGCAGGCCGCCACCATCGTGCCGTGGCTGCCGGCCACGGTGAACACCAGGCCGCCCACGATCATGCCGGTGAGGATCGACATCGAGGTGCCCATCTCGACCAGCCCGTTGCCGCCGGTCAGCTCCTCGGGCTTCAGCACCGACGGCAGCACCGAATACTTCACCGGGCCGAACAACGTCGACTGCATGCCGGTGCAGAACAGGGCGACCAGCAGCACCGGCAGGCTCTGCGTGAGGAAGCCGGTGGCCGCCAGCGACATGATCACGATCTCCATGCTGGTGGTGATCACGATCAGCCGCGATTTTTCCAGTTTGTCGGCGATCTGCCCGGCCAGTGCCGAGAACAGGAAGTACGGCAGGATGAAAATGGCCGGGGCCAGCGTGGCATACAGCCCCAGTTCTTCCTCCGGCACGGCCATGAACAGCAACATGCTGATGATCGCCTGCCGGTACACGTTGTCGTTGAACGCACCGAGCGCCTGCACGACGAAGAACGGCAGGAAACGGCGCTGGCGCAGCAGGGCGAACTGGTTGTGACCGGACATGGAACCTCCTTGACCGGCGCAGCCTAGCATTCCTGCCTATCCGTCGGGACCGTCACGGGATGCGTCCACGCATGGCGTGGATCTACCCAGACCCCCACAACTGTGGGTGCGGACCGTTGGTCCGCACACCTCCAGCGATCTCAGACGATATCGTCAACCACGCCGCCATCCACGCGCAGTGCCGCACCGGAGGTGGCCGAGGCCTGCGGCGAGGCCAGGTACACCACCATGTTGGCTACCTCTTCGACCGTCGCGGCGCGCTGGATCACCGAAGACGGCCGCTGCGCCATCACGAACTCGCGGCCGATCTGCTCCAGTGGCTTGCCACTGCGCTGGCGTTCACCTTCGAACATCGCCGCGAAGCCATCGGACAGGGTCGGGCCGGGCAGCACTGCGTTGACGGTGACGCCGCTGCCGGCCACGCGCTTGGCCAGGCCACGCGACAACGACAGCTGCGCGGTCTTGCTGACCCCGTAATGGATCATGTCGGCCGGAATGTTGCGGGCCGATTCGGAGGAGATGAACAGCACGCGGCCCCAACCGGCATCGACCATCGCCGGCAGCAGTGCACGCGACAGGCGCACGCCGGACATCACATTGGTCTGCCAGTAGCGCTCCCAGGTGGCATCGTCGGTCTCGAAGAAGTCCTCGGGCCCGAAAATGCCGGCGTTGTTGACCAGGATGTCGACCTTGGGCAGGTCGGCCAGCAGCGTGTCAACGCCGGCCGCATCGGACAGGTCGGCAGCGATGCCGAGCACGACGGCGCCCGGAACAGCATCCAGCAGGCGCTGGCGTGCACGTTCAACGCTGTCGGTGCTGCGGCCGTTGAGGATGACCTGCGCACCCGCCGTGACCAGGCCTTGGGCGATTGCCAGGCCGATGCCGGCGGTGGAGGCGGTGACCAGCGCGGTACGGCCGCCGAGTTCGATCTTCATGGGGAGTCCGGGAGCAGGGGATCACCCAGTATCTGCGCAGGAACGTGATCGGGGCGCATCGCCAAGCGCAACACGATGTTGCAGGCGGCGCAGTAGATCCACGCCATGCGTGGAGGGAACGCGGTCCGGCACCAGGCCATGCCCGGCGCCAGGCTGTCAGGTGAGCGTACGCACCGCTT
Source organism: Stenotrophomonas maltophilia (assembly GCF_004684085.1). Taxonomy (GTDB): domain Bacteria; phylum Pseudomonadota; class Gammaproteobacteria; order Xanthomonadales; family Xanthomonadaceae; genus Stenotrophomonas; species Stenotrophomonas maltophilia_AS. The sequence goes on along the minus strand of NZ_SRHZ01000085.1, from coordinate 4,667 downwards.
CATTGGCCGCCGCCCGCACCTTCGGCAGCATCCGCAGCACCAGTGCCATCTGCGTGCGGATCAGCTGCAGCTTCGGCGGCATGGTGTCCTCTATCTGTTCCAGCTCGGCCGCCACCGCGCGGTCGGCGTCGTTGTCGTCCTCGCTGACCGGTTGCCGTGCGGTGAGGGCCGAGGACAGCTGCTGCAGCGCCTTGCGCACGCGCTCACCGGCGGCCAGCGCCAGCGGATCGCCGGCGTAACTGTCCACCTGATCGCGGTGCGCACCCAGCGCCGAAAGATGGCCGAGCAGCATGTTGGACAACGCCAGGAAATGGAAACCGGCATCCAGGTTGCGGCGCACGTGGCCCGGCTCGCGCAGCATGTTCGACAGCGCGGTGGACAGCGCGGCATCGGCGTTGTGCATGTCGCGGCGGGCGATGCGGTAGGCCAGGTCATCGCGCATGCCACTGCGGTACTGGCCCAGCACCGAATCCAGGTAGCGCGCGGCGGTGTCCAGCACGCGCGCCAGCACGAGGTGCAGCTGGCGGCCCTGCCAGTCGGGCAGGATCAGGAACGCAGCGGCGGCGGCAATCGCACAGCCCAGCAGCGTATCGACCATGCGCGGCACGATCAGCACGAAGCCATCGCCGATCAGGTTGAAGCAGGTCAGGGCCATCACCGTGATCGCCGCCGAGGCCACCAGGTAGCGGTCGGTACGGGTGAAGAAGAACAACAGCGCCGACAGCAGCGCGATCAGCAGCTGCACGTGCAGCTGCGGGAACAGCTGCAACAGTGCCCAGGTCAGTACCAGACCAGCCACGGTGCCGACGATGCGCTGCGCCAGGCGTTGGCGCGTGGCACCGAAGTTGGGGCGGCACACGAAGACGATGGTCAGCAGCACCCACGAGCCGTTCTGGGCGTTGAACAGCCGAATCGCCGCGAAACCGGCGATCAGTGCCAATGCCATGCGCAGGCCGTGGCGGAACAGGACCGAGCCGGGCGTGAGCTGCTGGCGCACGCGCACACCCATCTCGCGCAGAGTGTGCGGATTGCTGTCGCGCAGGCGCGTATCAACGTTGTCCAGGCTGGCCTCGGAGCGCTCCGCATCCAGCAGGCGGCGCTCGATGCTGCGCAGGTTGTGCACCAGCAGGTCCAGCGAACCGAGCAGACGCTGCCACTGCGGGCGCTGCTGGTCGCGCAGGTAGGACAGGGCGTCGGCGAGGTCACGCCCGGCCTGCTGGTTGCTTTCGCCATACACGAATGGACGGCGCAGGCGGATCGCCTCGCCCAGCCGCGCGCAGGCCTGGCCCTGCAGGTCGAGCAGGCGCTGGCAGCGGTACAGCACGTCGCTGTGGAAGAAGGCATCGACCAGCGCGCCGTAGGGGTAGTGCGAAGAGCTGGCGCGCTCGTGGAAATCCTGTGCCATGTAATAGAGGCGCAGGTACAGGCCGGAATTGACGCCGGGCCGGCCGGAGCGGCCGAAGCGGGCCAGGATCGCGGTCTTGGCCTCGTTCAATGCACCGACCACGCGCCGGTTCTGTTCGGCCAGGTCCAGCTGGCGACGCTGCAGATCGGCCTCGCGTACCGGCTCGAACAGCGCAGCTTTCAACTGCAGGTAGCGGCCCAGCTCAACGTACAGTCGTGCCACGCGTTCGCGTACCGGGCGGTTGGCAAACAGCGCGGTCCACAGGATCGACAGCAGGCCGTACCAGACCGCACCGGCCAGCAGGTGGCTGACCGCTTCCAGCGCGCTGTGCAGGTCGCTGGCGCCATGCTGCTCCAGCCCGATCATGGTGTAGATGGCCAGCGTGACCGTGGCCTGGGCGATCGACGCGTAGCGCTCGCCGAGCGCACCCAGCAGGGTCAGGCCGAAGGTGGACAGTGCCAGCGCGCCGATGAAGATCCACGGCCACGGAAACAGCCAGATCACCGAGGCGGCGGCAAGGCAGAAGCACAGCAGCGACAGCAGTACCGCCTTGGTACGGCCCCACCCGTTGTCGTCGGTCTCGGCGATGGCGCTGGCGATGATGCCGAGGAACACGCCGGGCAGCGCGGTGAGCGCATCCAGCTGCCAGCACACGGCAAGCGCTGCAGTCAGGGCGATGAACACGCGCAGGCCGTAACTGGCCTTTTCGTGGGCCCACAGGCGGCTGAGACGGGATTCGTGGGCGGACATGCAGGCTCGGTGGAAGGGTCTCCCACCATTATTGCGGGCCACGCGTGAAATGGTAGATCCACGCCATGCGTGGATGATTTTCCGCTCGATACCCGGTAGTACCGGCCGCTGGCCGGCTCTCATGCGCCCAGACGAAGGTGCGAGGAGCCGGCCGGCGACCGGTACTACCGTTTTTGCCGCGCCTTACATGTCGAACCGCACGCTCACAGCGAACGTGCGCGGCAGGCCGACACCCGCGTTCGACCAGTACTTCCGGTTGGCGAGGTTTTCCACGCTGGCGCGCACGGTCACCGGGTGGCCCGAGGCGAGCAGGCGATAGCCGATGCCTGCATTGACCAGCGTGTAGTCGGGCAGCTTCAGGGTGTTGCTGGCGTCATACCAGACATCGCCGTAGTAGCGCACGGCGGCGTAGGTCTCCAGCCCATCCACCCAGGGCAGCTGATAGCTGGCATGCAGTACCCCGCTCCAGCGTGCAGCACCTGAGGTGCGCTTGCCTTCCTGCGAGGCGCTGCCCGGCGACAACTTGTCGTAGGTCGGGTCCAGCCAGGTCACGCCGCCTCCCACCGTCAGCGCGTCTGTCAGGTGCAGGTCGCCACTGGCTTCGATGCCTTCGTACAGCGTGATGCCATCCTGCACCAGGCGAGGCAGGCTGCCGGCGATCGGCTGGTCGATGTTGGCGCCGCGCTCCAGCCGGAAAGCAGCCACGTTGGCGCTCCAGCGCACGGCTTCGATCTTGGCTCCGATCTCGTACTGCTTGCTGATGGTGGGATCGAGCAGTTCATTCGCGTTGACGTAGTCGATGCCAACGCGGCTGCCCGCCTCCAGCGATTCGATGTAGCTGGCGTAGAGGGTGACTGCATCGCTGGGTTTGAACATCAGCGCATAGGTCGGCGTTACCGGGTAGGTGTGGTAGCCGCTGCTGGATTTGACCTGGAAGTCGTTGTAGCGCCAGCCGGCCAGAGCGGACCAACCGCGTCCAAAGTCGACGGTATCGCTGAAGAACACCGCCTGCTGCACGGTTTCATCGCCGCGGGTCGTCGCACGGCTGGCCACCGCATCATGGCGCAGGGTGCTGCGCTGGTAGAGGTTGCCTTTGCCCACATTGCTGTAGACATTGGGACGATCCCAGCCCAGTCCGCTCTGGTGACTCACGCCGGCGACGATCTGGTGCTGCAGCGGGCCGGTCTGCAGACGGCCCTGGACCATCGCCTGGGTCAGCTTCCACTCGCTCTTGCCGCCCAGTTCATAGGCGTACACCCCCATATCGCCGGCGCTGTTCGTCAGAGGGGCGAAGATTTTGTTGACATCGTTCCACGAGGTGGTGACGCCGTAGATCAGGCTGGCCTTCCAGTTACTGTTGATCTGCCAGTTCATGCCGGTCGACAGCAGGCTGGAACGGGTGTCGTAGTAGGTGCCGGGCACACTGTTGTCGACATCACCGGCAATCGGACGCGGCAACGAGGTCAAGCCGCTGAAGGAGTACTGAGGTGCTTCGTTGCTCAAATCGCGTGACTGGAACACGCCTTCTGCGGTCCAGGTCAGTACATCGCTCAGGCGCGCATCCAGCGACAGTGCGCCTACCTTGCGATCGACGTGACCACCATTGAAGGTCTCGCCCTTTTCCTGGAAGGCATTGAAGCGGTAGCCGAACATCTCCTCGTTGCCGAAGCGGCCGCCAACGTCGATGCCACCGCTGACGATGCCCTGTTCGCGCCAACCCAGCTGGGCGGAGAAGATGGGCGTGTCCGTCGGCTTCTTGGTGATGTAGTTGACGATGCCGCCGGGTGCACCGAACCCGTACAGGAATCCGCCCGGGCCTTTCAGCAGATCGACCTGTTCCATCACTTCCAGCGGCCATTCGGTACCCCAGGAAGAGACCTGCAGGCCATTGACGCGATAGCTGTCGAAATTCAGTTCGATACCGCGATTGCGGATCGGCGAGCTCCAGCCACTGGCATAGGCGCTGACCTGGGTGGTGACCGAGGGGTCGAGCAGGAAGGCTTCGCCCAGCGAGACCACCTGGCGCTGCTCGATCTGCTCGCGGCCAACAGCGGTGATCGCGAACGGAGTGTCGCGCAGGGCGCGGTCGCCCAGTGCACCGGCGTCGGTATGGGTGCGTTCGGCGGTGACCTTCACCGCATCCAGATCGGTGGCGTTACGGCTGGCGGCCGGCGCTTCGGCATGGGCAGCGCAGGCGACGGACAGGGCGGTGGCCAGCAGGGCCAGGCGGGGGAGACGGGAAGGCAGCATCGATGGTGGTCCTCGACGGACGGCCACAGGCCATCCGCCCACGGGTGGGGGAAGGGGCAGTGGCTGGGATCACGCAGGCGTGCCGGAAGCCGGCAGCGGGGCGCCACAACGGGGCGCAGGACCATGGCTGGATGAGAATTGTTCTCTTTTCGTTACGGCACGTCAAACCCGGAGGCGTGCGGACCAACGGTCCGCACCCACCAGAGGCCGGTAGCGCCGGGCCATGCCCGGCGAGCGCGTAGCGCGGATTGCTGAAAGGCCG
>NZ_SRHZ01000084.1 GCF_004684085.1 Stenotrophomonas maltophilia | reverse complement strand
GCCGGGCCGTGCCCGGCGAGCGCGTAGCGCGGATTGCTGAAAGGCCGCCGGGCATGGCCCGGCGCTACCGAAGTCAGGCCCGCTGCGCGCGCTTGAGCAGCTTCGCTTCGCGCTTGCGTGCGCGACGTGCCCGCCAACGCTCGGACAGGCAGGAGAAGATCACGTACAGGGCCGGCGTGCTGAGCAGGGTCAGGCTCTGCGAGAACAGCAGGCCACCGATCATCGCGATACCCAGCGGACGGCGCAGTTCCGAACCTTCGCCCAGGCCGATCGCCAGTGGCACCGCGGCCAGGATCGCCACCATCGTGGTCATCATGATCGGCCGGAAGCGCACGATGCTGGCCTCACGTGCCGCTTCGCGTGGGGCCAGCCCATGTTCGCGCTGCGCCACCAGCGCGAAGTCGATCATCATGATCGCGTTCTTCTTGACGATGCCGATCAACAGCACCAGCGCGATCATCGAGATCACCGACAGCTCGGTGTTGGTGCCGAACAGCGCCAGCAGCGCGCCCACGCCCGCCGCCGGCAGCGTGGACAGGATGGTGACCGGGTGGATCAGGCTCTCGTACAGCATGCCCAGCACCAGGTACACGGTCAGGATGGCCGCGAACACCAGGATCAGCATGTCGCTGGGATCGGAGTTGAACCCGAAGCCCGCATCATCGGCCAGGCGGATATCGCCGGGCATGCGCATGCCGGCCACGGTCGCGTCGATGATCGCCTTGGCTTCGCCCATGCTCACGTTCGGCGCCAGGTTGTAGCTCAGGTCCATCGTCGTGTACTGGTTTTCATGGGTGATCTGCGATGGTGCAAGTCCTGGCACCTGCTTGGCGATCGCCGTGATCGGCACCATGTCGCCGTTGCGCGCCCGCACGTATATCTCGTCCAGTGCCGCCGGCGTGGCGGTCTGCGAGGGCAGGGCGTTGACCACCACGCTGTACTGGTTGATGTCCGAGTAGATGGTCGAGATCTGGCGCTGGCCGAACGCGCCGTACAGCGCGCCATCAATGGCGCCGACCGAGACACCCAGGCGTGCGGCCTTGGCACGGTCGATCTCGATGTTCTGGCGCAGCCCGGCATTGTCGACGTCGGTGCCGACATCGCGCAGCTTCGGGTTCTTCTTCAGCGCCGCCTGCAGCTTGGGCAGCCATTCCTGCAGCGACGCCAGGTCGTTGCCCTGCAGCGAGATACGGTACTGCGCGCCCTGGCTGCTGCCACCGCCATCGTTGCTGGGCAGGTCCTGGATCGCGCGCAGGCGCAGCTGCAGGTCGGGGTAGCGGTCGGCCTTGGCGCTCAAGCGTGCCAGTGCATGCGCGGTGGTTTCGCGGCGGCCGTCCTTGCGCGATTTCAGCTCCACGTTGAACTGTGCGCTGGAGCCCTGGCGGCCGCTGCCCAGGCGCACGCCCACGGTCTTCACCGCCGGATCGGCCATCAGCATGTCGGTGATGCGTCGCTGGCGGCTGACCATGTCCTCGAAGGACACGGTGGCGCTGGAGTTGGCACGGCCCCAGATCAGGCCGGTGTCCTGCGGCGGGAACGCGCCCTTCTTCACTGCGCCGAACAGGAAGAGGGTGACGCCGATCAGGATCAGCGGCGTCAACGACAGCAGCAGCGCGTGGCGCAGCGAGAAGTCGAGGAACACGGTGTAGATGCGCAGCATGCGCTCATGGCCAGCATCCAGCCAGCGGCCGAAGCGCGACGGCGCGGCCTTGTGGTCATGTGCGCTGAGGAAGCGGCTGCACAGCGCCGGGGTCAGCGTCAGCGAGACGATCATCGACACCACGATGGCCGCCACCAGGGTGACGGTGAACTCGCGGAAGAACGCGCCCATCATGCCGCTGGCGAACAGCAACGGAATGAACACCGCCACCAGCGAGGCGGTGATCGAGACGATGGTGAAGCCGATCTCACGCGCGCCGGTCAGCGCCGCCTGCATCCGCGGCATGCCTTCGTCGAGGTGGCGCATGATGTTCTCGATCACCACGATCGCATCGTCCACCACGAAACCGATCGCGATCACCAGCGCCAGCAGGCTCAGGTTGTTCAGGGTGAAGCCCATCACGTACATCACCAGCGCGGCACCGGCCAGCGACAGCGGCACGGTCACCGCGGCGATCAGCGTGGGTGCCAGGCGGCGCAGGAACAGCGCCATGGTCAGCACCACCATCGCCAGGCTGATCAGCAGGGTGATCTGCACTTCATGCAGTGACGAGCGGATGGTGGGCGTCCGGTCGAAGTACGGCGTCATCGTGGTGCCCGGCTGCAGGTAGTCACGCAGCGCGGGGATCTGCGCCTTGACCCGGTCCACGGTCTCCACGATGTTGGCGCCGGCGCGGGTGAACACGTACATCACCACCGCCGGCTTGTGGTCGAACCACGCCGCCTGGTAGGCGTCCTGTTGGCCGTCGTAGACGTTGGCGATGTCCTTCAGGCGGATCACCCGACCATCGCCCTGGGTCTTGACCACCAGGTCGGCGAAGTCGGCGGCGCGGGCCACCGAATCGTTGGCGATGATCGCGGTGGTGGTGTTGCCATCGCTGAGGAAGCCGGTCGGCGAGGTCACATTGGCCGCGCGCACTGCGTTGCGCAGGTCATCGGCAGTCAGGCCCAGCGCGTTCATCAGGCGCAGGTTGACGTCCACGCGTACCGCCGGCGTTGAAGCACCAGCAATGTCGACCGAGGCCACGCCGCTGATCTGGCGGATGCGCTGCGCCAGCAGCGAGTCGGCGACGTTGTACAACTCATCGGCCGACTGCGTCTGCGAGGTGAGCGCGATGGCGATCACCGGGTCGTCGTTCGGGTTCGCCTTCTGGTACATCGGCGAGCCCATGCCCGAGGGCAGGTCGGCCTGTGCCGAATTGATCGCGGTCTGTACGTCCAGCGCGGCCGAATCGATGTTGTGGCCGCTCTGGAAGATCATGAACACCAGCGAGCTGCCTTCCGAGCTCGACGAGCGCATGCGGTCGATACCGGGCAGCTGGCCGAGATGGCGTTCCAGCGGCGCGGTCACCGTGGAGGCCATGGTCGCCGCATCGGCGCCGGACTGGCTGGCATGCACGAAGATCACCGGGATCTCGATGTTCGGCAGTGCGGACACGCCCAAGCGCAGATAGCAGATCAGGCCGACCATGAACAGGCCGATGGCCAGCAGCGCGGTGCCGATCGGACGGCGGATGAAGGGGCCGGACAGGTTCATCGTGCGGTCCCCCGCAGCAGCGGGGCGTGGATCATGCCTGCGGCTCCTGCAGCGAACCATCGCGCAGTGCGCGCTGCTCGCGGCGGCGCGCCAGCCATTCGGAGAAGCGCTCCATGTACAGGTAGATCACCGGCGTGGTGTACAGGGTCACCAGCTGCGACAGCAGCAGGCCGCCCACGATGGCGATGCCCAGCGGGCGGCGCAGCTCCGAGCCGATGCCGGTACCCAGTGCCAGCGGCAGCGCGCCGAGCATGGCCGCGGCAGTGGTCATCATGATCGGGCGGAAGCGCAGCAGGCAGGCCCGCCGGATCGCTTCGTGCGCGTTGGCACCGGCACGGCGTGCCTCGATCGCGAAGTCCACCATCATGATGCCGTTCTTCTTGACGATGCCGATCAGCAGCACGATGCCGACGATGCCGTCCACCGACAGGCTCAGCCCGCACAGCATCAGTGCCAGCAGCGCACCGACACCGGCCGGCGGCAGTGTGGAGATGATCGTGATCGGGTGGATGTAGCTCTCGTACAGCACGCCCAGCACGATGTAGATCACCACCAGCGAGGCCAGCAGCAGCCACACCACATCGGTCTGGCTGCCGGTGAACTCGGCGGCCTTGCCGATGAACTCGGCATGCAGATGGGCCGGCATGTCCAGGCTGTCCTTGGTTTCCTGGATGGCACGTACCGCATCGGACAGCGAATAACCGGGTGCGACGTTGAACGATACCGTCACCGCCGGCAGCTGCTGCTGGTGGCTGACCAGCAGCGGCGCGCTGCTGACCTTGCCCTCGGCCAGCGCCGACAGCGGGATGATGTTGCCGGCGCCGACGGTGATGCCGGTGTTCTGCGCGCCGATGCCGGTGGCGGTCGACGAGTTCGACGAGGTGACCTGGCCGAAGCTGGTGGCATTGGTGCCAGTCAGTGCACCCGCACCGTTGGAGGCGACGGCCAGCTGTTCCATCAGTGCGGTGCTGGTGCGGAACTCCGGTGCCACTTCCAGTACCACGCGGTACTGGTTGAGTTCGGTGAAGATGGTCGAGATCTGGCGCTGGCCGAACGCATCGTAGAGCGTGTCATCGATGGTCTGCATCGGTACGCCCAGCACGCTGGCCTTGTCGCGGTCGATGTTCAGCTCAAGCGCGCGACCCTGGTTGGACAGGTTGTTGTCCACGTCGGCCAGTTCCGGGCGCTTGCGCAGCGCCTCGGTCAGGCGCGTAGCCTGGGTGGCCACGGTCGCCGAATCCACGTCCGACAGCGAGTACTGATACTCGGTGGCGGCCACGCGGGTATCCAGAGTCACGTCCTGCACCGGCTTCAGGTACAGCGCCACGCCGGGAATGCCGGCCACCGCCTTCTGCAGGCGCGGCAGGATCTCATCCAGGCCGTCGCGCTCGCCGCGCTCCTTCAGCACGATCGACAGCTGGCCCTGGTTGAGCGTGGGGTTCATGCTGCCGGCGCCGATGAAGGCCGACACACCGGTCACGTCCGGGTCCTGGCGCAGGGCTTCGGCCACCTGCTTGGTGCGTTGCTCCATCTGCGGGAAAGCGATGTTCTGGTCGGCCTGGACCACGCCGGTGATCAGGCCGGTGTCCTGCTCGGGCAGCAGCCCCTTGGGAATCAGCACGTACAGCAGCACGGTCAGCACCAGCGCGCCGCCGGCCACGGCCAGGGTCAGGCGCTGGTGGCCCAGCACCCAGTCCAGGCTGTGCTCGTACAGGCCTACGGTGCGCGTCCACAGGTTCTGCTTGCCGGCCGCCGCCGCACGCTCATGCGCGTCCTCGCCCTCGGGCAGGGCATCGGGCTTGAGCAGGTAGGCGCACATCATCGGGGTCAGCGTCAGCGAGATCAGCATCGACAGCACGACCGCGATGCTCAGCACCCACGCGAATTCATGGAACAGGCGGCCGGTGACGCCGGGCATCAGCAGCAGCGGCAGGAACACCGCCACCAGCGAAACGGTCAGCGACAGCACGGTGAAGCCGATCTGGCGTGCACCGATCTCGGCCGCTTCCTTGCCGCTCTTGCCCTGTTCGATGTAACGCACGATGTTCTCGATCATCACGATCGCATCGTCCACCACGAAGCCGGTGGCCACCACCAGCGCCATCAGCGACAGGTTGTCCAGCGACATGCCGGCGAAGGCCATCACTGCGAAAGTGCCGGCCAATGACAGCGGCACCGCCACCGAGGGAATGATCGTGGCCCACAGCCGGCGCAGGAACACGAAGATCACCGCAACCACCAGGCCGATGGTCAGGATCAGGGTGAACTGCACTTCATGCACCGAGGCGCGGATGGTCTCGGTACGGTCGTTGAAGATCTCCAGGTGCACGTCGGCCGGCAGCACGCCCTGCAGCTGCGGCAGCAGGGCGCGGATGCGCTCGACGGTCTGCACGATGTTGGCGCCGGGCTGGCGCCGCACTTCCAGAAGCACCGCCGGCTTGCCATCGGCCCAAGCGGCCAGCTGATCGTTCTCAACGCCATCGATCACCTGGGCTACGTCCGACAGGCGCACCGGACGTCCGTTCTTGTAGCTGATGATGGTGTCGCGGTACTCGGCGGCGCTGGACAGCTGGTCGTTGGTGCCGATGCTGTAGGACTGGGTCTTGCCGTTCAGCGAGCCCTTCGGCGCATTGACATTGGCCTGGGTCAGCGCGCTGCGCAGCTGCTCCAGGGTCAGCCCCATGTTCGACAGCTGCGCCGGATTGACCTGGATGCGCACGGCCGGGCGCACATTGCCGGCGATCGAGACCAGGCCCACGCCCTGCACCTGCGACAGGCGCTGGGCCAGGATCGAGTCGGCGTAGTTGTTGACGTCGCGCAGCGGGCGCGTGTCAGAGGTCAGTTTCAGGGTGACGATGGCCGCGTCGGCCGGGTTCACCCGGTTGTAGACCGGCTGGTAGGGCAACGACGAGGGCAGGGTGGCCTGGCGGATCGCCGCCTGCACGTCCTGCGCGGCGATGTCGATGTTCCGGTCCATTGAGAACTGCAGGATGATCGTCGACAACCCGGCCGACGAGTCGGAGGTCATCAGTTCCAACCCGGAGATCTGCCCGAACTGGCGCTCCAGCGGCGTGGTGACCAGCGAGGCCATGGTGGTGGCATTGGCGCCGGGGTATTGGGTGGTGACCACCAGGCTGGGCGCATCGATTTCCGGCAGCGCCGACACCGGCAGCTTGCGGTAACCAAGGATGCCCAGCAGCAACAGGCCCGCCATCAACAGCGAGGTGGCGATGGGACGGCGGATGAAGATCGTCGAAAAGCCCACGGACTGATCCTTGCTGGCACTTCAATGGCAGCGCCGGCGGGATCGCCGGCGCGGGGAAGAGCTGTGGCCTGCGCTCAGCGCGGGCCACCGCCACGACGGCCACCGCCGCCGTTCTTCTGCTCGGCGGCCTTCAGTTCGGCCTCGGTCGGCGCGACCGGGGTTTCGCCCGGCTTCAGCGCAGTTACCTTGCTGCCTGGTTTCAGGCGGAACTGGCCTTCGCTGACCACGCGCTCGCCGCCCTTCAGGCCTTCGGCGATCTGCACCTGGCTGTCGCCCACTTCCACGCCACTGCGCACGGTCTGCATTTTCACCGTGTTGTCGCCCTGCACGATATAGACGTACTCGCCATCCGGCCCACGCAGCACCGCCTGGGTCGGAATCACCACACCGCCGCCAATCGTGCGCAGCTGCATGCGCACGTTGACGAACTGGCCAGGCCACAGGCCGTTGTCGGCGTTGTCGAAGATCGCGCGCGCCTTGAAGGTGCCGCTGTCGGCACTGATCAGGTTGTCGACCACGTCGAGCTTGCCGTCGCCGGACAGCACGTGCGAATCGGCGCGGTCCAGTGCCGCGACGGGTACCGTGCCGGCGGCCTGCGCCTGGCGCACATCGCCGAGCTGGCGCTCGGGCAGGTTGAACAGCACGTGGATCGGATGGATCTGGGTCAGGGTGACCAGCGCGGTGCCGGCGTTGACCACGTTGCCGGCGTCGACGGCACGGATGCCGGCAATACCGGTGATCGGTGCGGTGACCTTGGTGTACTGCAGCTGCACCTGCGCCGAGCGCATGCTGGCCTCGTTCGCCGCGACTGCGCTTTCGTACTGTGCCACTTGGTTTCGCTGTGTATCCAGATCGGTCTTGGCGACGAACTGGCGATACTCCGGCGCGTTCGAGCGCTGATAGTTGGAACGCGCGGTGGCCAGCAGCGCTTCGTTCTGGCGCTTGGATGCCACGGCCTGGTCATAGCTGGCCTGGGCGGTGCGCGGATCGATCACCGCCAGCACATCGCCCTTCTTCACTTCCTGGCCTTCGCGGAAGTTCAGGCTCATCAGCTGCCCGCCGACCTGTGGGCTGACGGTGACGGTGTTCATTGCCGTCACCGTGCCCAGCGCGCTGGCATAGACCGGCACGTCCTGGCGTGCCGCATCCACCACGGTCACCGGCACCGGGCCGGCATCCGGGTCTTCACCGCCCTGGCGCGCACCCGCTGCCGCGCCATCGGCCTTGTCCTTGCCCCCGCCGAGTACGCGCAGGCCGACCACGGCCAGCACCAGTACCGCCACGACCAGCAGCACGATCTTCCAAACACGTGACATTCAAGGACTCCAAGAGGGCTGGACGGGGCGCGGCCCCGGTTGGCAATGCGCAAAGCATACCTGCGCCACATCACGTTTCCTGCATGACGGATGGGACGGGCGCTAAGACCGGATCTGGCCGCGGAGGTTCCCGTGGCGGCGGCGTTGCCCTACATTCAGCTGGAACCCCCTGCCGTGGAGATCGCGATGCGCCGTTCGTTGCTGCTGTCCGCCCTGCTGCTGGCCTTGCCGGCCCTCGCCCATGCCCAGGACGGGCAACGCCCCGAAGTAACCGCCGCCGCCCAGCGCCTGCAGGCCAAGGTGGTCGAATGGCGCCGTGACTTCCATCAGCATCCGGAGCTGTCCAACCGCGAGGTGCGAACCTCGGCCGAGGTCGCCAAGCGCCTGCGCGCGATGGGGCTGAAGCCGAAGACCGGCATCGCCCACCACGGTGTGGTGGCGATCATCGAAGGCGGCAGGCCCGGCCCGAAGATCGCCCTGCGCGCGGACATGGACGCGCTGCCGGTGACCGAGCAGACCGGCCTGCCGTTTGCCTCCAAGGCCACCGACCAGTACCGCGGCCAGACCGTGGGCGTGATGCATGCCTGTGGTCACGATGCGCATACCGCCACCCTGCTCGGCGTGGCCGAAGCACTGGTCGCGATGAAGAAGGACCTGCCGGGCCAGGTGATGCTGATCTTCCAGCCGGCCGAGGAAGGCGCGCCGCCGCCGGAAGAGGGCGGTGCCGCGCTGATGCTGAAGGAAGGGCTGTTCGCCGACTTCAAGCCGGAAGCCGTGTTCGGCCTGCATGTGTTCTCCAGTGTGCAGGCCGGGCAGATCGCCGTGCGCGGTGGTCCGCTGATGGCGGCATCCGATCGTTTCGGGATCAAGGTGATCGGTCGCCAGACGCATGGCTCGGCCCCCTGGAACGGCGTCGATCCGATCGTGGCCACCGCCGATCTGGTCGGCACCGCGCAGACCATCGTCAGCCGTCGCGCCAACCTGTCCAAGCAACCGGCGGTGCTGACCTTCGGCGCGATCAACGGTGGTATCCGCTACAACATCATTCCCGATGAAGTGGAAATGGTCGGCACCATCCGCACCTTCGACGAAGGCATGCGCCAGCAGATCTTCGCCGACCTGCGCAATGTGGCCGAGCACACCGCCGCCGCGCATGGTGCGAAAGCGGTAACCGATATCTACGAGTCGGAGGGCAACCCGGCGACGGTGAACGACCCGGCACTGACCGCGAAGATGCTGCCGAGCCTGCAGGCGGTGGTGGGCAAGGACAACGTGTACGAGCCGCCGTTGCAGATGGGTGCGGAGGATTTCTCGCTGTACGCGAAGGAAGTGCCGGGCATGTTCTTCTTCGTCGGCTCCACCAGCGTGGGCATCGACCCGGCGACGGCGCCGGCGAACCATTCGCCGAAGTTCCTGCTGGATGAGAAGGCGCTGGACGTGGGACTGCGCGCGCTGCTGCAGGTGAGCCTGGATTACCTGCACGGTGCAGGCACTCCTGCGGGGTGAGGGTTTCCGGCAGGGCTGCGCCCTGCACCCGCCGAGGCCAAAGCCACGTCAACGGCAAAAGCTGGTTTCCTGAGGGATGGCGGGGTGGGTCCGGTGGCAGGGGACGCTGCAAGTACGTCCATGTAAGCTCGGTCGCCGCATCCATGCGGCTCACGCCCCTGCCACCGGACCCACCCCGCCTTCGACAGTTTCCTGCGGCTGTCGGAACGACATTCTGCTTCTGGTAGGTGTCGACCTTGGTCGACACGGCGGACGTCATGAACGTCTGAAGCATCGGCTTTTGATTTTGATTTTTCTGATCTTTCCCGTGGTGGATCGGCGGCAGAAATGTGTCCGGGGGCCGGGCGGGTGGGGATGGCGGGGTATCCGCGCCATGGATGGCGCGGCTAAGCCTCCAAGGACGGATTCACGGCGTCCCCGCCAGCCCCACCCGCCCGGCCCGCATCCGGGAGTCGGGGCTTCCCGCGACCAACACAACCACCACGGAGGGGCTCCGCCGTTGGCCGACCCGGCCGAAGGCCCACCCCCGCGCGATACAATGCGCACCATGAACACCCCCCAGGACTCCAGCCTCGGTCGCGAGGTCAGTTACCCGTCGCAGTACGATCCCGGCCTGCTGTTTCCCATCCCACGTATCGGCGCCCGCGCCGAGATCGGCCTCGATGACGCTGCGCTGCCGTTCGTCGGCCACGACCGCTGGCACGCCTTCGAGTTGAGCTGGCTCGACCCGCGCGGCAAGCCGCAGGTCGCCGTCGCCACCGTGCAGGTGCCGTGCACCTCGCCGCGGTTGATCGAATCGAAGTCGTTCAAGCTGTACCTGAACTCCCTCAACAGCACCCGCATCGACAGCGCCGAGGCACTGCGCGAGCGCCTGGTGGCTGATCTGTCAGCCTGCGCGGGCGCGCCGGTGCAGGTGCAGTTCGGCCTGCCGCAGCTTCTCGAGGCGCCGCTGGGCGAATTGATCGACGGGCTGGAGGTGGAGATCGACTGCTACGGCCCGCCGCAGGCGGACTTCCTCGCCGCCGATGCGGGCGAGGTGGTGGAGGAGACCCTGGTCTCGGCGCTGTTGAAGTCCAACTGCCCGGTCACCGGCCAGCCGGACTGGGCCACGGTCAGCCTGCGTTACCGCGGCCCGAGGATCGACCGTGCCGGCCTGTTGCGCTATCTGGTCAGTTACCGCGAGCACGCCGAGTTCCACGAGCAGTGCGTCGAGCGGATCTTCAGCGAGGTGTCTGCGCGCTGCCAGCCGCAATGGCTGGAAGTGGAGGCCCGCTATACCCGCCGTGGTGGCCTGGACATCAATCCCTGGCGTGCCAGCCCCGGCATTGCCGCCCCGGTTGCGACCTACCGCGAGCTGCGCCAGTAACCGCCTCAGGCGGTTACGGGTAGTGCCAGCCGCTGGCCGGCAACCGCGTGGAACCCGCGTGCAGGCCAAGCCGGCCAGCGGCCGGCACTACCGTGGGGCCGCTCTGTCACGGGTAGCGCCGGGCCACGCCCGGCGAGCGCAGCGCCCCTATCCAGAGCCGCCGGGCATGGCCCGGCGCTACCGGTTCAACGGCAAGCCCACGGGCGCCTTGCGCCCCGATTGTTCAGCCGGCCCGGGGGGCGGCTTCACATCTGCACCATCCCCATTTAACAACCTCCATGGCACCGTGCGAACCACGTAGTCATGCAAACGGGAGTTGTGGATGAGTACCGAGAAGAAAGCCGATTTCTCCGGCGTCAGTGGCAGCGTCGACAGTACCGCCGAGCAGGTGCCGAAGGCAGACTTCTCTGGCGTCAGCGCTTCGGTGGACAGCACCGCAGACGTCGTCAGCGGCGGCACCTACACCGTGCAGAAGGGTGACTCGTTGTCGAAGATCGCCAAGCAGCATCTGGGCGACGCCAATGCCTGGAAGAAGATCTTCGAAGCCAATCGCGATGTGCTCGACGACCCGGACAAGATTTTCCCGGGCCAGACCCTGAAACTGCCGCCGAAGTAAACGGCGATCAAACGCCGTCCGACAATCCCTGGGAGGAACCCCGAATGATCAAGACCACCCCGCTTCAGACCGCCTTGATTGCAGCCCTGCTGGGCAGCGTTGCCCTGGTCGGTTGCAAGAAGAAGGAAGAGTCCACCGACACCAACGCCGCGCCCGCCGCAACCGCTCCGGCCGAGGCGGCACCGGCACCGATGACCGGCGCGCCGCCGCCGATGGCTGAGGCTGCTGCAGTCAGCGTCTCGGCGGTCACCGTCGGCAAGACCGCAGCCGCTGACAAGTCGGTTGCAACGGCGGCATTGTTCGCGCCGAAGGACGACGTCATCGTCTCGGTCAAGACTGACGGCGCTGCCAACAACGTCAACGTTGGCGCCAAGTTGACCTACCAGGACGGCCAGGTGGCTGGCGAACAGAACGCCACCCTGAACACCAGCGGTGCGGAAACCACCAACGTCACGTTCAAGAATGCAAAGGGCTGGCCGGCCGGCAAGTACCGCGCCGAGGTCACCGTCGATGGCAAGGCGGCTGGAACGCCGCAGGAGTTCGAGGTCAAGTAAGTCCTGCCGACTCTCTCCCGGCAGGGCTCACGATGGACGCAGCCGCGAGGCTGCGTCTTTTTTATTGGGCGATGCCCGCTTTAGGGAGGCTAGCGGGGTACGCTGAACGGAACACGGAGAGGTCGGAGGACAGGATGCTCAGCTGGATTGCGCTCACACTCGCAATGGGACCCGCGAATCTCTGGAGCTACGGCTGCGACCACTTCCTATACGGCGCCTGTGTGCGCGTGCCGACAGGCATGTCCGTGATCTACGAGGCACCTGTTGACTTTGGTCTGCACCGCATCAGGCATGATGGTAGGGAAGTCGCCTTGATCTACGAGGGCGATGCCCCCGAAAAGCCTTTGCCAGGAAGCACGCCGGATTTGCGCTTCACGGACCGCGGATACGCCGTGTCGGGATACGCAAGGGCGGAAGGGCGTTCCACCCGGTACGACGTCTACGTTCGACCCGGATCGTCCGGCGCCGGTTCGCTGCACATTCGAGGCTCTGCAGCGACGGCTGATGAACTCGCCAACCTGGCCGCCGTCGTTGGGGGATTCCGCGTCTGCAACTTCCAGCAAAGCAAGCGCGCACAGACATTGACCTGTCCGAGGCGTGCCGAGTGGGGGCAGCGATTGTCGGAGTGGGTCATGCGTGCCTCCACGAGCGGGAAGTCGAACTAGCCATCAAGCCTCAGATTTCAGACCGGAAGCGAGCCAACGACGAAACACAGCGGTCCAGTACCGCCGCGTATGGCGCGGCTTTGCCCCGCGCGGCTGAAAACGCGACAATGCAGGGGTTTCCCCGCCGCGCGCCTACCCTGACGGCGGTGGGGGAAGTGACACGGTTGCACGTGGCCCGGCGCTGGCGCCGGCCTTCCCCTGAGCACTGCTACAGAGTCCAAGTCCCCCATGTCCAAGATCCTCTACACGCTGACCGACGAAGCACCGTTCCTGGCCACCCAGTCGCTGCTGCCGATCGTTGGCGCCTACACCGCCACCGCAGGCATCGTGGTGGAAACCCGTGACATCTCCCTGTCCGGCCGCATCCTGTCGCTGTTCCCGGAACTGCTCAGCGACGCGCAGAAGGTCAGCGACGATCTGGCCGAGCTGGGCCAGCTGGCGACCACGCCGGACGCCAACATCATCAAGCTGCCGAACATCTCCGCCTCGGTGCCGCAGCTGAAGGCGGCCATCAAGGAACTGCAGGACCAGGGCTATCCGCTGCCGGATTACCCGGAAACCCCGGCCGACGACCAGCAGCGCGACTACAAGGCGCGCTACGACAAGGTCAAGGGCAGTGCGGTGAACCCGGTACTGCGCGAAGGCAATTCGGACCGCCGTGCGCCGCTGTCGGTGAAGAACTACGCGCGCAAGCACCCGCACCGCATGGGCGCCTGGGCGTCGGATTCGAAGTCGCACGTTTCGCACATGGCCGCGGGTGATTTTTACGGCAGCGAGAAGTCGGCCACCCTGGCCAGCGCCGGTGCGCTGAAGATCACCTTCCACGGCAAGGACGGCAGCACCGTCGTGCTGAAGGAAAAGACCGCGGTCAAGGCCGGCGAGATCGTCGATGCCGCCGTCATGAGCCGCAAGGCACTGGCCGCGTTCATTGGTGAGCAGATCGCCGATGCCAAGGCCCAGGGCGTGCTGTTCTCGCTGCATCTGAAGGCGACCATGATGAAGGTCTCCGACCCGATCATGTTCGGCGTGGCGGTCAACGAGTTCTACAAGGACGTGCTGGCCAAGCACGCCGACGTGCTGAAGCAGGTCGGTTTCGATGCCAACAACGGCATCGGTGACCTGGCTGCGCGCCTGCCGTCGCTGCCCGAAGCCACCCGCGCTGCGATCGAAGCCGATCTGGCGGCCGAGTACGCACAGCGCCCGGGCGTGGCCATGGTCAACTCGGACAAGGGCATCACCAACCTGCACGTGCCGAGCGACGTGATCGTCGACGCCTCGATGCCGGCGATGATCCGCGACTCCGGCAAGATGTGGAATGCCGAAGGCACGCTGCAGGACACCAAGGCCGTCATTCCGGACCGCTGCTACGCCGGCGTGTACCAGGCCGTCATCGACGACTGCAAGGCGCACGGTGCGTTCAATCCGGCCACCATGGGCTCGGTGCCGAATGTCGGCCTGATGGCGCAGAAGGCCGAAGAGTACGGCTCGCACGACAAGACCTTCCAGATCACCGCCGATGGCGTGGTCAAGGTCACCGACGATGCCGGCACCGTGGTGTTCGAGCACGCCGTGGAAGCCGGTGACATCTGGCGCATGTGCCAGACCAAGGACGCGCCGATCCAGGACTGGGTCAAGCTGGCCGTCGAGCGCGCCCGTCTGAGCAGCACCCCGGCCGTGTTCTGGCTGGATGCCGCCCGCGCCCACGACGCGCAGGTCATCGCCAAGGTCGAGCAGTACCTGAAGAACCACGACACCAACGGCCTGGACATCCGCATCCTGCCGCCGGTGGAAGCTACGGCCTTCTCGCTGGACCGCATCCGCAAGGGTGAGGACACCATCTCGGTGACCGGCAACGTGCTGCGCGACTACCTGACCGACCTGTTCCCGATCATGGAGCTGGGCACCAGCGCCAAGATGCTGTCGATCGTGCCGCTGATGGCCGGTGGTGGCCTGTTCGAGACCGGCGCCGGTGGCTCGGCCCCGAAGCACGTGCAGCAGTTCGTCGAAGAGGACTACCTGCGCTGGGATTCGCTGGGCGAGTTCCTGGCACTCGCTGCGTCGCTGGAACACCTCGGCAACCGCTACGACAACGCCGCCGCCCGCGTGCTGGCCAAGGCGCTGGACGAGGCCAACGGCCAGTTCCTGGACAACGACAAGTCGCCGTCGCGCAAGCTGGGTGGCATCGACAACCGTGGCAGCCACTTCTACATCGCGCTGTACTGGGCCCAGGCCCTGGCCGCGCAGGACGAAGATGCTGCACTGAAGGCGCGCTTCGCCCCGCTGGCCAAGGCGCTGGCTGACAACGAGCAGAAGATCGTTGAAGAGCTGATCGCGGTGCAGGGCAAGGCCGTGGACATCGGTGGTTACTACCGTCCGGACGTGGCCAAGGCCAGCAAGGCGATGCGCCCGAGCGCGACCTTCAACGCCGCGCTGGAGCAGCTGCGCGGCTGATCCATCGCCGTTCGGTCGTGACTCTGGAACCCGCGCTTCGGCGCGGGTTTCTTTTTTGGGCAGGATTGCTGCCGCCCTTCATCCACGCATGGCGTGGATCTACTGGGGGCCAGAACCGTGACGTCCGCCGGCTGTCGGAATGCCGTCAAAGAGGCATGAAACTTGCCCGCGATGGCCGTCGCAGAACCGATAGGAGCGGGTCTGCACCCCCCCTCAATCTGAGCAGTCGATCACGACGGATGCCGCTGGCGATGTCCTAGCCTTGGCGACGAGAGGCCACCGGGGAGGTGGCCGCACGGGGAACACGGATGGCACGCGTGCTGGTAGTGGGAACCGACATCCAGGGCGAGCAGGCCCTGCTGCAGCGGCTGCGCGTGGCATCGGCCCTGCCGGATAGCCAGATCCGGCGCAGCCAGGACCTGGACGACTGCGACCTGCTGGTCATCCGCGATACGCCGGCACTGCGCAACGCGGCCCAGCGCATGCGCCAGCAACGCCCGCGCCTGCAGTGCTGGATCGAAGACCTGGGTGGCCAACTGCGTGATGGCGATGGACATCAGGACGTACTCGACGATGGCGCCATCGGCCGCGCGCTGCGGGGCATGCAAGTGGCACCGGAGGTTGTGGCAATGCCCCTGTCCATCCCTGCACCGATCCGCCTGGCCGATGGTGCGCACGCCATCACCCGCCTGCTGCGCGAGCGCCTGCCGCTGCGGCAGGGGCAGGCGTTGCTCAGCGATGCTGGCGAGCCCTTGCTGCTGATGGATCTGGAACATGACCAGGCGGTGCTGCTGCAGGAGCCCGCCGCTGCGCTGGTGGAGCGCTTGGCCGATGCCTTCGAGCGCCTGCAGCTGGACGCGCTGACATCGGCACGCCTGCAGGCCCTGACCTGCGAGCGGCCACGCCAGCCGTTGCGGCCACTGCTCTGGCAATGGGCGCAACGCAGCCGTCATTGGCAGGCACTGGATGAGCGCCTGCGCGGCGCTTCGGTAAAGCTGCTGCGCTGGCCCGATTTCCGCGTACTGGGCCACGACCATGATGGCTTCCGCCTGTGTTCGCTGCTGCTCAAGCGGGCCTGCACGGTGGATGAGTGCGCGATGCTGCTCGAGCTTCCGCCTGCGGCCGTGCGGGATTTCATCCATGCCGCTTACCTGTGCGGCTATGCGCAATTGCAGGCCGCGCCTGCCGCTTCGGTAACGTCGATGCGCAGCAACGGAAGCGATAGCGGCCTGCTGGCCCGTTTGTGGCGGCACCTGCGTGGGAGCGAGCGCGATGCGTGAGCACAAGGTGGTGGTGCTGGGCGGGATGGGCAGTGGCAAATCGACCCTGGTGCGCAGCATCGCGGCCGGTGCGGTGATCGATACCGACGTTGCCAACAGTGACCGCGCGGGGGCGGACAAGGCCTCCACCACCGTCGCGCTGGACTACGCAGACATCGACCTGCCCAATGGCGAACGCCTGCGTCTCTATGGAACGCCCGGCCAGCAGCGCTTCGATTTCCTGTGGCCGATCCTGCTGCAGGGCGCGCGTGGCGCGGTGCTGCTGCTGGACGCGCGCCGTGCCGGGTTGGCCACCGAACTGGAGGACTACCTGCAGGTGCTGCAGCCGTTCGCATCGTCATTGGCGTTGGTGGTAGCGGTCACCCATCTCGACCAGGCGCCCTCCGCCGCGCTGGATGACTGGACCGAACGCGCCTGCCTTGACGACCAGCCCCTGCCACTGCTGGCGGTGGATGCCCGTGACCGCGAACAGGGACTGCTGCTGATGGATGTGCTGATGAGCGAAATGGAAGCGCACGCGTTGGTGGCCGCACATGGCTGACGGCCAGGTGGCGGTACTGCCTGATGCCGACCAGCGCGAACGCCTGCAGCCACTCCTGCAGGACCTGCGGCAGCGGGTCGAAGGGGTGCGTACGGTGGTGCTGGCCAGCGTCGATGGTTTTGCTCTGGTCAGTGCCGGTGCCCAAGGGCGTGGTGAACGTTTGGCGGCGATGACCAGCGCGATGCTGGCGCTGGCCGCGGCGGTGGGACGCGAACTGGTGCTGGGCGATCTGCAGACGCTGATGCTGGAGGCGGTTGGCGGCAAGGTGCTGATGCTGGCGATCCAGGCCGAAGGCCGCGCACCACTGCTGCTGATGGCGGCCTGCGACCAGCGCAGCGTGATCGGCCAGGTGCTGTGGCAGAGCAGGGAATGTGGCCAGGCGATCCTGGCAGAACTCGGCGGATCGTGAGCCCGGCCGCAGGGGAACGAGGGGCTCGAACCAACATCGACAAGGGGTGCGACGTGGCTGGATTGAATGAATCGTTGAACGCATTGATGGGCATCGACGGCGCGCAGGCAGTGGCGCTGGTCGACTATGAAAGCGGCATGCTGCTGGGCGAGGCCGGTGCCGGCATGGACATGGAGGTGGCCGCCGCCGGCAATACCGAAGTGATCCGCGCCAAGATGAAGACCGCTGCCTCGCTCAACCTCAACGACAGCATCGAGGACATCCTGATCTCGCTGGGCAAGGCGTACCACATCATGCGCCCGGTCTCGAAGAAGAAGGGCCTGTTCTTCTACATCGTGCTGGACCGTACCAAGTCCAACCTGGCGCTGGCCCGGCGCAAGGTGCAGGACGTGGAGGCCGAACTGGCGATCTGAGCCGGTAGTGCCGGCCGCTGGCCGGCATCTGCATCGATCCATCGACGGTCCAGGTGCTGCCGGCCAGCGGCCGGCACTACCTTCGCGCTCGACGCCATCGCACACGCCAGCGTATGGTGAAGCCGGTCCTTCCGGGTGAGCCCTGCATGTCCGAGTCTGTCATCGCAACCCAACTGGCGCCGCACATCGCCAGCGCCATCCGCGATGGTTTCGAGGATTACCACACCCGCTTCGCGGCGATCACCACGCGCGCGCGCCTGCGTTTCGAGCAGCGCGACTGGGCCGGTGCCCGCCAGGATTCAGTCGAGCGCATCGCCCTGTACGACCTGTGCATTGCCGAGCAGATGGATGCGTTGCGCCGCCTCGCCGGTGACGCGATCGGCGAGCGCGCGCTGTGGCTGCAGGTACACGCCCGCTACAGCGCGCTGCTGCAGGGCCTGATCGACGCCGAGCTGTACAAGACCTTCTACAACACGCTGTCGCGGCGCCTGTTCGCCACCCGGGGCGTGGACCCGGCACTGGAATTCATCGCCTTCGACATCGAGCCCTCCGATGCAATCACCCATCCTGTCGCGCGGCATACCTATGCGGTCTCGCCGACGCGGCCGGTAGAGGCGCTGCAGCGGGTGCTGGCTGACTACCGGTTCGATATTCCCTACGCGCACCAGCTGCGCTGCGCGGCGGCCATCGCCGTACGCCTGCAGGATGACCTCGCGCACTGGGGCGACACGCCGGTGCGCAGCATTGAGCTGCTGGATACCGTGTTCTACCGCGAGCGCCGCGCCTATCTGGTCGGTCGCGTGTTCGGCGAGCATCGCTTTTCGCCGTGCGTCATCGCCCTGGTCAACGACGAGCGTGGCCTGCGTGCCGACGCAGTGCTGACCCGGCGCCGTGACGTCGCGCACCTGTTCGGCGTGTCGCGCAGCTACTTCCAGGCCGATCTGGGTACGGTGGGCGATGCCGTAGTGTTTCTGCGCAGCCTGCTGCCGGGCAAGCCCATCGATGAGATCTATACCGTGCTGGGCAGGGCCAAGCAGGGCAAGACCGAACGCTACCGCACCTTCTTCCGCCACTTCAACGAGCACTCACAGGAACGCCTGGTGCATGCCGAGGGCACGCCGGGCATGGTCATGGCGGTGTTTACCCTGCCCAGCTACCCATTGGTGTTCAAGCTGATCCGCGATCGCTTCGCCTGGCCAAAGGCAATGTCGAGGCTGCAGGTGGAAGAGAAGTACGCGCTGGTGTTCAACCTTGATCGCGTTGGTCGGCTGCTCGATGCACAGCCGTATCGCCACCTGCGTTTTCCGCGCGAACGTTTCGCGCCAGCATTGCTGGACGAGCTGCTGCAGCAGTGCGCACAGAGCGTACGCATCGACGGCGACGAGGTCGAAATCGCACTGTGCTACGTGCAGCGTCGCTTCCGCCCGTTGAACCTGTACCTGCGCGAGCAGGGCGGGGATGCGGTGCGCGCGGCGGTGCTCGACTACGCGCAGGCAATCACTGACATGGCGCGCAACAACATCTTCCCCGGCGACATGCTGCCAAAGAATTTCGGCGTCTCGCGGCACGGCCGCGCCGTGTTCTACGACTACGACGAGCTGTGCCTGGTCAGTGACTGCGTGTTCCGTGCCTGGCCGCAGCCGCGCACGCCGGAAGAGGCGATGGCCGACGAGCCCTGGTTCCATGTAGGGCCGCGCGACGTGTTTCCCGAGCGCTTCGGCCCGTTCATGGGCCTGCCGGCCGCAGAACTGGCAGCGGTACGCGAGCATTACCGGCACCTGTTCGACCCGGCCTGGTGGCAGGGCCTGCAGGAACGCTTCGCCCACGGTGACTATCCGGATACGCCGCCCTATGCGGGCGCGCACCGGCTGGCCTGAGCCGACTGTCATGGGTGCTGGGACTGAGGTACGCTCGCCGTTCATCACCAAGGATCCGGCAATGATGCGTTCCCCGCTGTTTCTCGCTCTCGCGCTGGCCGTAGGTGCCGGCGCCCCGCTGCTTGCCGGCGATGCCACTGCGCAGACCTCGCGTGCCGTACGTGCGACTGCGGAAATGAGCATGGTGCTGTCCGGTCATATCGAGATCACGCCGGAGGGTGAGGTCAGCTCGCTGGTACTGGACCAGAAATCGGCCTTGACTCCGAGCATCGCCTCCTTCGTGGAAGGCACAATCGGCGGCTGGCGCTTCGAACCCACGCTGCGCGATGGCAAGGCCGTGGCTGCACGCGCCCCGATGCGGGTGCGATTGAGGGGGACGCAGATGGCCGATGGCGGCTACGAAGTCAGCATGACCAGCGTCAACTTCAATGAATATGATCCAAAGGCGAGCGATTCGATCACCCGAGGGCGCACGACGCCACCACGCTACCCTGAGGAAGCTCTCCGCAACGGTGGTCAGGGTGAAGTAATGCTGGTGGTCAGGGTGGCACGTGATGGTACGGTGGCCGATATCATTGCCGAGCAGGTGAACTTGACCGTGGTCGGGCCGGAGCGGGCCATGGCCAAGATGCGCGACCTTCTGACCAAGGCCAGTATCAGCAGTGTCCGCACGTGGACCTTCAACCCGCCGATCACCGGCGAGGACAGCACCCGTGACAGCTGGACGGTTCGCATCCCGGTGAGCTTCGCCCTGGGCGATGACCGCAACGCAGGGCAGGAGCGCTATGGCCGCTGGCAGGCCTTCATTCCGGGCCCGCGGCAGAGCGTGCCGTGGCGCAAGGCGGACCCGGTCGAGCAGGCTGGCAGCGACCTGCTGCCGGAGGGCGGTGTCTACATGGTCGATAGCGCCAAGCGTGGTGTGCGTCTGCTGACCCCACTGGAAGAAAGCTGAGTGCTGGAGCGGAGCCGGGCCAACCGGCTCCGCGTCAGTCGGCGTGCGGGTACACCACCACCCGGTTGCGTCCCTGTTCCTTGGCCAGGTACAGCGCCTTGTCGGCCAGCCTCAGCGCCTGCTCGGTGTCGACATGGAAGCTGGGGAAATGTGCCACGCCCATCGATACGGTGATGGTCCCGACCGGCTCGAACGGATGGTCGGCGATGTGCTGGCGCAGGCGCTCGCCGGCCTGCCGTGCCGATTCGGTGCCGATGCCCGGCAGCAGCAACAGGAATTCCTCGCCACCAGCGCGGCAGAGGATGTCGCTGTCGCGCGAGTAGCGACGCATCTGGTCGGCGATGTGGACGATGGCGGCGTCACCGACGTCATGACCATGGCCGTCGTTGATTGCCTTGAAGCGATCGATGTCCAGCGCCAGGATCGCGAACGGGATGCCCTGCACCTGCAGCGCCTCCAGCGCCTGCTGCAGGCCGCGGCGGTTGAGCAGGCCGGTCAGCGGATCGGTACGGCTGGCACGGTTGAGCGTGCCGATGCGGTCCTGCAGCGCGTTGAAACTGTGCAGTACCGCCTGCTTGAGCTGCGCGACCTCGAAGTACCAGGCGCGGATGCCGCTGACGTGATTGATCGCGTTGCCGGTGTCCTCGCCACCCTGCACGTTGCGCGCCAACTGCCACAGCGGCAGCGAGATACGGCGTGCAAACCACCAGGTGACCAGCAGCGACAGCAGTCCCAGCGGGATCGCGTTCCAGATCACCGCGGTCATCAACCGCGACAGCGGCTGCAGGGTGGATTCGGTCGGGCGCTGGGCGATGATGCCCCAGCCGGTGGCCGCCACCGGCGCATAGCCGGCCAGCATCGACACCCCGCGGTTGTTGCGCACTTGTTGTGCACCGTGTTCGCCGCGTACCACCGCCTTTACCGCCGGGTTGCCGACCACATAGTCGCCCACGCGCTTTCCATCGGCGTGATACAGCAGGCGGCCATGGCGGTCGACCACGTACAGATAGGAACCGTCGCGGTAGTAGTGCTTGCCCAGCAGCGTGTGCAGCGCGCTGCGCTGGCGCAGGTACAGGGTGCCGCTTACATAGCCGCGATAGTGGCCCTGGCGGTCGAAGATCGGGTGCGACAGCGACACCAGCAGCTTGCCGGTGGCTGACTGGTACGGGTCGCTGATCATTGGCTGGCGCGCCGCCAGTGCGGCGTTGTTGCCCACGCTGTGCAGTACCTCGCCCTGCAGCTGCAGGGTCTGTGGCGAGGTGGCAACCACCAGGCCGTCGGCGTCCACCACCAGTGATGAGTTGAAGCTGTTGGTCTGCAGTTGCAGGCGGCTGGCTTCGTCCTGGGCCTGCTTCGGGTCAAGATCGCCCTGGCCGAGGCGGGTGGCGGCATAGGCCAGCTCCTGCTGCGCGGCCAGCAGGAAGTTCTGAGTGGTCTCGGCCAGCTTGGTGGCATAGACGCGGTTGGCTTCCAGGGTGTTGCCGACCAGCTGGTCGCGCTGCACCCGGTAACTGGCCAGCAGCGTGTTGGCCAGGGCGATGATGGCGCTGAGCAGGGCCAGGGCGAGGATCAGCTTGCCCAGGTTGAGGCGGGGAGACAGCGTTCGCATGCGTCGACGGATCCGGCAGGAGGCTGGACCCGACCGGTTCTCCGGAAGGGGCGACAGCGGGAATCGGTGGCCATGCCGGCATGGCCGGGCAGGGGGCTGGCGGATTATCGCCAAAAGTCGGCAGTGGCGAAGTGAAGTGGGTCGCCCTGCAGGCAAAAAAAAACCTGCCGCAGCGAGCGGCAGGTTTCTTCCGATGCAGGACTGGGCCGGGCTCAGCGCTTCATCGAACCGAAGAACTCGTCGTTGGACTTGGTGTTCTTCATCTTGTCGAGCAGGAATTCCATCGCCGTCATCTCATCCATCGGATGCAGCAGCTTGCGCAGGATCCAGATCTTCTGCAGCAGCTCCGGCTCGATCAACAGGTCTTCGCGGCGGGTGCCGGAACGATTGATGTCGATCGCCGGGAACACGCGCTTTTCAGCGATGCGGCGGCTCAGGTGCACTTCGCTGTTGCCGGTGCCCTTGAACTCTTCGTAGATCACCTCGTCCATCTTCGAGCCGGTGTCGACCAGCGCGGTGGCGATGATGGTCAGGCTGCCGCCTTCTTCCACGTTGCGCGCGGCACCGAAGAAGCGCTTCGGACGATGCAGCGCGTTGGCGTCCACGCCACCGGTCAGCACCTTGCCCGAGCTCGGCACCACGTTGTTGTAGGCGCGGGCCAGGCGGGTGATCGAATCGAGCAGGATCACCACATCCTTCTTGTGCTCGACCAGGCGCTTGGCGCGCTCGATGACCATTTCGGCCACCTGCACGTGGCGCGCGGCCGGTTCGTCGAAGGTCGAGCTGATGACTTCGCCGCGCACGGTGCGCTGCATTTCGGTCACTTCTTCCGGGCGCTCATCGATCAACAGCACGATCAGGTGCACGTCCGGATGGTTGGTGGTGATGGCAGTGGCGACCTGCTGCATCATCATCGTCTTGCCGGCCTTCGGCTGCGACACGATGAGCGAGCGCTGGCCCTTGCCCTGCGGAGCCATCAGGTCGAGGATGCGGCCGGTGATGTCTTCCGACGAACCGTTGCCACGCTCCAGGGTGAAGCGGCGGCGCGGGAACAGCGCGGTCAGGTTCTCGAACAGCACCTTGTTCTTCGACGCTTCCAGCGGCTCACCATTGATGGTGTCCACGATCGACAGCGCGAAGTAGCGCTCGCCATCCTTGGGGAAACGGATGCGGCCGGACAGGTGGTCGCCGGTACGCAGGTTGAAGCGGCGGATCTGGCTGGGCGAGATGTAGGTGTCGTCCGGGCCGGCCAGGTAGCTGGCTTCGGCCGCGCGCAGGAAGCCGAAGCCGTCGGGCAGGATTTCCAGCACGCCGTCGGCGGCAACGCCGTCACCATGGCGGGTCAGCACCTTCAGCAGGGCGAAGATCACGTCCTGCTTGCGCGCGCGCGCCACGCCTTCGGAGATCTGCAGCTGTTCGGCGATTTCCAGCAGCTTCTGTGCCGGCATGCGCTTGAGGTCGCTCAGCGAGTAGACCGGGAAACCTTCCGGCACGCTGGCATGCGGGCGCGGCACGAAGGGCTGCTGCTCGCCGTTGTCGTTGGGCATGCCGTCATCACGGAAGCGACCACCGCCGCCGCCGCCGCCGCCATTGCGGTCGCGATCACGGCGGTTGCGGAAACGATCGCGGCGATTGCCTTGACCCTGACCCTGGCCTTGCTGGTTCTGGTTGTACGGGTTCTGGTTCTGGCCACCGCCCTGGTGGTTCTGCTGCCGCGGCTGGCCGGATTCGCGGCCCTCACCACCGTCACCGCCGCCACTGCTGGCAGGGGCCTCGGGGGCGGGCGCGCTCGGTGCAGGTGCGGCTGCGGCCGGTGCCGGCGCTGCGGGCGCGGCCGCCAGCGGCAGAGCGGGTTGCGCCGGTGCGGCGCTGGTTTCGGCGGCGGCCGGAGCGGCAGCCTTGGCTACGCGGGGCTTGCGCACGCGCTTTTCGGCGGGCGCTTCGGCGCTGCCGGTTTCGGGAGTGTTATCGGACAAGAGCGTTATTCCTCGCTTGAAGGTGCGAGCGCCCGGCTGGGGCGGCGAACGTTGGGAATGGGTCTGGAAGAAACTGCGTCCAGAGGGTGCGGCACGCGAACGCGGCCGGATATGCCGACACTATCATCGGCCTGCGGCGCCGTGCAAGGGCCACCGGGAACTGCATTCATGCTGGCGCGGTATGCGCCCACCGGCAGCCGCGGATGGCGGCCGCCGGTGCTGTCACGCAGGATCAGGCCAGGGCCTTGTCCAGCAGGCCGGCCAGCTGGGCCTTGCCCACCGCGCCGATCTGCTCGCCGACCTTCTCGCCGTCCTTGAACACCACCAGGTACGGGATCGAGCGCACATGGTACTTGGCGGCCAGCGCACGGTTGTGGTCGACGTTGACCTTGGCGATCTTGGCGCGGCCCTGGTAGGCATCGGCCAGTTCGTCCAGCGCCGGGGCGATCATCTTGCACGGGCCACACCATTCGGCCCAGAAATCGACCAGCACCGGTTCCTTGGAATTCAGCACTGCGCTATCAAAGTCGGCGTCGCCGACATGTACAACCTTGTCGCTCATCTTGGTTTCTCGTCTTGGATTGCACCCGGCCATGCCGGAGGTGGGTGAACTGGGCCATGCCCGGTGGCGCGACCCTCGTCGTTGCCTCGCGGCGCACTGCCGCGGTGCGTTCGGCGGGATGCCTGGACGCTCACGGCCGGCAGTGTACCCCTATCGCAGGGCGGGGACAGGCGCCGGCTGGAACCCAGCGTATCGTGATCGCTTCGATGCCCGGTATGTGTCGGATTTCACTGTCTTCCTTTAGATGGGGCTGGCAGTGGCGGACCCCAGCGCACCCCATCGCGCCGTTCAAGTACGGTGTGGCTGGGTGAAGGGTATCGTCTCTTGACTTTGTGAGACGGATCATTCCGGTTTGCCGGCCCGAGTGCGTTAAACTGGGGCATTGTGCGGCGTGCGGACCCGGTGGTCCCAGCCTGCCAACCCGCCGCAGGGGCCGCAGTTTGCGACGGTGCCCCTAGACGATGAAGTGCCAGCCGCCCCACGGGCCGGCGGCCATACCAAGACGGACTCATGAGCGACAAACCGCTGACCGATTTGACCTTTTCCTCCTTCGAGCTGCATCCGGCCCTGCAGGCTGGTCTTGAAGGAGCCGGATTCACTCGTTGCACCCCGATCCAGGCGCTGACTCTGCCGGTCGCGCTGCCCGGTGGTGATGTTGCCGGCCAGGCCCAGACCGGTACCGGCAAGACCCTGGCCTTCCTGGTCGCCGTCGTGAACCGCCTGCTGACGCGTCCGGCCCTTGCCGATCGCAAGCCGGAGGACCCGCGCGCGCTGATCCTGGCCCCGACCCGCGAGCTGGCCATCCAGATCCACAAGGATGCAGTGAAGTTCGGTTCCGATCTGGGCCTGCGTTTCGCGCTGGTCTACGGTGGCGTGGATTACGACAAGCAGCGCGAACTGCTGCAGCAGGGCGTGGACGTGATCATCGCCACCCCGGGTCGCCTGATCGACTACGTCAAGCAGCACAAGGTGGTTTCGCTGCATGCCTGCGAGATCTGCGTGCTGGACGAAGCCGACCGCATGTTCGACCTGGGCTTCATCAAGGACATCCGCTTCCTGCTGCGCCGCATGCCGGAGCGCACCACCCGCCAGACCCTGCTGTTCAGTGCCACCCTCAGCCACCGCGTGCTGGAGCTGGCCTATGAGCACATGAACGAACCGCAGAAGCTGGTGGTTGAAGCCGAGACCATCACCGCCGCGCGTGTGCGCCAGCGCATCTACTTCCCGGCTGACGACGAGAAGATCCCGCTGCTGCTGGGCCTGCTGTCGCGCAGCGAAGGCGCGCGCACCATGGTCTTCGTCAACACCAAGGTGTTCGTCGAGCGCGTGGCCCGTTCGCTGGAAAAGGCCGGCTACCGCGTCGGCGTGCTGTCCGGCGACGTGCCGCAGAAGAAGCGCGAGAGCCTGCTCAACCGCTTCCAGAAGGGCCAGCTTGAAATCCTGGTAGCGACCGACGTGGCCGCCCGCGGCCTGCACATCGACGGCATCAAGTACGTCTACAACTACGACCTGCCGTTCGACGCCGAAGATTACGTGCACCGCATCGGCCGCACCGCGCGCTTGGGCGAAGAGGGTGATGCGATCAGCTTCGCCTGCGAGCGCTACGCGATGGGTCTGCCGGATATCGAGGCGTACATCGAACAGAAGATTCCGTCCGAGCCGGTCACCAAGGAACTGATGACCGCGCTGCCGCGCCCGGAACGCCCGGCCCCGGCCGCAGGTGAGGAAGGCGAGGAGAACGAAAGCGTCGGCCAGATCTTCCGTGAAGCGCGCGAAGCCCGCGCCGCCGAGGAAGAGCGTCGTGGCGGTGGCCGCAGTGGCGGCCGCTCCGGCGGTGGTGGTGGCCGTGGTGGTCGCGACGGTGAGCGCAGCGGTGAGCGCCGCCCGCGTGGCCCGCGCAAGCCGCGCGTGGAAGGCGAGCAGGGCGCTGCCGCCCCGGCCGCCGAGGGCGCCGTGGCCCAGGCACCGCGTCCGCCGCGCCCGCCGCGTGCTGAAGGTGCACCGGAAGGTGCGGTGGACGGCGAGCACAAGCCGCGCAAGCGCCGTCGTCGTCGCCACGGCCGTCCGGTTGAAGGTGCCGAGGGCGTGCAGAACGCCGCCGGCAATGGTGCCAGCCCGGTCACCCCGGTGCAGGTGGTGGCCAAGCCGGTGCGCACCGCCGCCGATACCGGCGACTCGTTCCTGACCCGCATCGGCCGCAAGATCCGCCGGATGCTGTCGGGCAGCTGATTCCGGTAGCACCCGACCGCTGGCCGGGTGGCTTTGAAAGGTGTGCCGACCAACGGTCGGCACCCACCATGCGGACCGGTAGCACCCGACCGTTGGTCGGGTGGCTTTGAAGGGTAGTGCCGGCCGCTGGCCGGCTTGCCGCGCAGTCGCCGGCCAGGCAACCCTGTCGCGTCTGACTCTGGCCGCGCCTGTCGGCCTGCAGCCAAGCTGACTCCTCCTGCATCCGGAGGCGTCACGCGATGGCATCCGTACCCTGTTACGACACATTCGATCTGCACTACGCACAGCACGTGGCGGCCTCTGCATCCCGTCCGCTGGAACGCCGGACTCTGCTGGAGCTGGCCGGACCATTGCAGGGGCGGGATGTCATCGACCTAGCCTGCGGCTCCGGTGACTTCGGCCGTCACCTTCTGCTTCACGGTGCACGAAGCGCCCTCGGCGTCGATCTGTCCGCAGCGATGATCGAACAGGCGCGCCAGCTTTCGGCGCAGGGCGGTGACGCCATGCAGTTCCTGCATGGCGATGCGACGCGCCTGGATATGCCGCCCCGTTTCGACCTTGCCGTAGCGGTCTGGCTGTTCAACCATGCCGATACATTGCAGGAACTGGAGCGCATGTACCGGGCCGCGGCCAACGTCCTCAAACCGGGCGGAAGGCTGCTGGCTATCGTCACCCATCCGGCATTCCGCCTGGCCCGGGGCGACTTCTCCCGCTATGGCGCACGCATCGTCGGGCAACAGGTGCTGGACGATCATCACCTGGTGGAGGTGGAGTTCGCCGACGCAGCCGTGGCACGCGTCACCGACCATCAATGGCGTGCGGACCAGCATGAGCAGGCGGCAGCCCGCGCGGGGCTGCCCGGGCTGCGGTGGCAGGTGCCGGCGCCGACAGCGGAGGAGTGCCGGGGCCGGCCTCCCGGCTTCTGGGATGAATACCGGGACAACAACGCGCTGGTGGTACTGCACGCCCGCAGGGAGGGGTAGCGCCAGCGCAGGTCGGGCGGACGTAGCGGCGGATCGAAGATTCCGCCGGGCATGGCCCGGCGCTACCGATCCGCGGCGCCGGTCCTGCATAATCGGGGCATGAGTGTCCTGCGCTTCGACAATGTCAGCAAACAGTACGCCGGTGGCCACGAGGCGCTGACCGATGTCAGCTTCGAGGTCGCGCCGGGCGAGATGCTGTTCGTCACCGGCCATTCCGGTGCGGGCAAGAGCACCCTGCTCAAGTTGATCCACCTCGACGAGCGGCCCAGCCGCGGCGCGGTGGTGTTCGACGAACGCAACCTGCTGAAGGTGCGCGGCGGCGACGTGCCCCGCCACCGGCGCGCGGTGGGGGCGGTCTACCAGGACCATCGCCTGCTGATGGACCGCTCGATCGCCGAGAACGTGGCGCTGCCACTGATCCTGCGCGGCACCCGCCGTGGCGACATCAACAAGCGTGTGCGCTCGGTGCTTGAGCGCATGGGCCTGGGCCATCGCGAGAAGGCGCTGCCCTCGCAGCTGTCGGCCGGCGAGCAGCAGCGCGTCGGCATCGCCCGCGCCATCGTCGGCGAACCCAAGCTGCTGGTGGCCGACGAACCCACCGGCAACCTCGACCCGACCCTGGCGGCGGAGATCATGGCCCTGTTCGCCGAACTGCCCGCGCGCGGCACCAGTGTGCTGGTGGTCAGCCACGACCTGCCGCTGCTGCGCCGCATGCGCAAGCGCGTGCTGATCCTTGACCACGGCCGGCTGGTGGATGACATCTCGCCGCAGGACCTGGCGGAGTAACCATGGCGAAGAACGAAAACAGCGAAGCCGCCGCCCCCTCGCGCGTGGGCGTCTGGTTCCAGCACCACGTACACAGCGTGGTGTTCAGCCTCGGCCGCGCCTGCCGCAAGCCGTGGGCGACCCTGCTGACGGTGATGGTCATGGCGCTGGCGCTGGCCCTGCCGCTGGGCCTGTCGATCGCGCTGGACAACCTCAAGCAGTTCGCCGGCAGCGTGCAGCAGTCGCGCGACATCAACGTGTTCCTGAAGGGCAACGTCGATGGTCCCGGTGCGCTGCGCCTGGCCGGCCAGCTGCGCGACCGCGACGACGTGGCCGAAGTGAACGTGCGCACGCCCGAACAGGGCCTGCAGGAGCTGCGCGATGCCGGCCTCGGTGAGGCGATCGATGCCCTCAACGACAACCCATTGCCCTCGCTGCTGGTGATCACCCCGGGCCAGGGCAAGGACGACGCACGCCTGGCGCGTGCGCTGGAAAGCCTGCCCGAGGCCGACCTGGTGCAGCACGACGCTCTGTGGCGCCAGCGCCTGGATGCGTGGCTGGCCTTCGGTGCGCGGCTGGTGCAGGTGCTGTCGGTGCTGCTCGGCGTGGGCGCCGCACTGGTGGTCGGCAACACCGTGCGCCTGGATATCCAGGCCCGCCGCGAGGAAATCGGCGTGCTGCAGCTGCTCGGTGCCAGCGATGGCTTCATCCGCCGCCCGTTCCTGTATCTGGGTGCGTGGTATGGCCTGGGCGCCGGTGCGGTGGCGCTGGCCCTGATCGCTGCCGCCGGCGCTGCCCTGCGTCTGCCGTTGGCCGAACTCTCGCGCAGCTACGGCAGCCCGTTCGTGCTGCACGGCCTGGACCTGCTGCATGGCAGCTTGGTCCTGCTCGGCACGCTGTTGCTGGGCTGGCTGGGTGCGTGGCTGGTGACTGGCCATTTCCTGCGCCAGACCCGACCGACCGACACCTGAGACCGGCATGCAACCGCAAGCGTTGAAGCACCTTGAAGGACCCGCGACGCGGGTGATGGTGGTCGATGGCTCGAAGCTGGTGCGCAAGCTGATCGCCGACGTCCTGAGGCGTGACCTGCCGGGCGTGGACGTGGTCGGCTGCGACAGCATCGAGGAAGCGCAGCAGGCGCTGGCGCAGGGCCCAGTGGATCTGGTGACCACCTCGCTGACCCTGCGCGATGGCGACGGCCTGGCGTTGGCGCGAATGGTCCGCGAAGCTGCGGGCCAGGCCTATGTGCCGGTGATCGTGG
The DNA here is from genome assembly GCF_004684085.1 of Stenotrophomonas maltophilia. Classification (GTDB taxonomy): domain Bacteria; phylum Pseudomonadota; class Gammaproteobacteria; order Xanthomonadales; family Xanthomonadaceae; genus Stenotrophomonas; species Stenotrophomonas maltophilia_AS. The sequence continues at coordinate 12,940 of NZ_SRHZ01000084.1, read as the reverse complement.
TCTCCGGCGATGCCCAGCAGCACCTGGAGCAGCGCCGTTTCACCGAGTACGTCACCGACTATTTCGACAAATCGCTCGGCCATGAAGCACTGGCGACCTTCATCCGCGGCTATGTGCAGCCACAGATCATTCCGGGCGCCACCATCCTCTACATCGAGGACAGCCGCGTAGTGGCCGAGGCCACCAAGCGCATGCTGGAACGCCAGAAGTTGAACGTGCTGCACGTGGTCAGCGCCGAAGAGGCGTTCACCCTGCTCACTGCCGAGTCGCTGGGACGCAGCCGCCATCGCATCGACCTGGTACTGACCGACGTCACCCTGAAGGGAGAACTGAGCGGCCGCGACGTGGTGCAGCGCGTGCGCGTGGACTTCGGCTACGGCAAGCGCCGCCTGCCGGTGCTGGTGATGACCGGCGACGGCAACCCGCACAACCAGACCGGGCTGCTGCAGTCCGGTGCCAACGACCTGGTGCTCAAGCCGATCGAAGAACGGCTGCTGGTCACCAAGGTGTTGTTCCAGCTGCGGCTGGCCCGATTGAACGATGGACCCCTGATTCGATGAAGTGGCGCGATGATTGACGAAGTAGCCGACTCCCCGACGATCCAGCTGGAGCCGAGCTGGAAGCAGCATGTCGGCGATTACCTGCTGCAGCCGCAGATGCGCGAGCTGTCCGGTTTCCTGCGCCAGCGCAAGGCCAGCGGCGCGGCGGTGTTCCCGCCCGGCCCGCAGATCTTCGCCGCGTTCGACGCCACGCCGTTCGAACAGGTGAAGGTGGTCATCCTTGGCCAGGACCCCTACCACGGCCGCGGCCAGGCCCATGGCCTGAGCTTCTCGGTGCTGCCGGGCGTACCGGTGCCGCCATCGCTGCTGAACATCTACAAGGAGATCGAGAGCGATCTCGGCATTCCGCGTCCGGACCACGGCTGCCTGATTCCGTGGGCGCAGCGCGGCGTGCTGCTGCTCAATGCCGTGCTGACGGTGGAAGAGGGCAAGGCCGGCGCCCACCAGGGGCGCGGCTGGGAAGGCTTCACCGACCACGTGGTGGATGTGCTCAACCGCGAACGCGAAGGCCTGGTGTTCCTGCTCTGGGGTGCCTATGCGCAGCAGAAGGGCAAGGTCATCGATACCCGCCGCCACCGCGTGCTGAAGTCGCCGCACCCCTCGCCGCTGTCGGCCCACCGAGGCTTCCTTGGTTGCCGCCATTTCTCGATGGCCAACGAGTACCTGCAGCGTCGCGGCCAGGCCCCGATCGACTGGTCGCTGCCGCCGCGTTCGGCGCTCTGAGCGTGGGCGAGCGGCCGGGCCTGAACAGCGGGCAACGTTTTGACTCCTGAATGGGCCTCAAGAATGGCCCGTTCAGCTCCGCTTGACCGGAATCGGCTGGCTTCCAGCGGTTAATTGCTTGAATTCCAAGGGATTGTGAATCCCGAAAAGCGTGCTCGCCACTGTCATCAAATCGCGCTACGGTAGGGCTCTGTTTGGGACCAGTGTTGCATCAATAGGATGCTGGAACTTTTTCCTCCTTTAGCAGTCCAAATCTCCGACTGCTAAGATGGGTGCCTATGAGCCAGAACACCTCTACTGCCCTTGTGGCAAACAATCTCCCGATTCCCAGTGCGCTCGGTTCGCTGGACGCCTACATCGGTGCCGTGCACCAGATCCCGGTGCTGTCGGTCGATGACGAACAGGACCTGGCCCGTCGCTTCCGCGACGGCAACGATCTGGACGCCGCCCGCGAGCTGGTGCATTCGCACCTGCGCTTCGTGGTGCACGTGGCCCGCGGCTACAACGGCTACGGCCTTGCCTTGGGCGACCTGATCCAGGAAGGCAACATCGGCCTGATGAAGGCGGTCAAGCGCTTCGACCCGGAGATGGGCGTGCGCCTGGTCTCCTTCGCTGTGCACTGGATCCGTGCCGAGATGCACGAGTTCATCCTGAAGAACTGGCGCATCGTGAAGGTCGCCACCACCAAGGCGCAGCGCAAGCTGTTCTTCAACCTGCGCAAGTCGAAGACGCGCCTGGGCTGGATGAACGCGGCCGAAGTCAGCGCGGTGGCCAAGGACCTGAACGTGTCCGAACGCGAGGTCATGGAAATGGAGTCGCGCCTGTCCGGTCGCGATATTGGTTTCGATGCGCCGACCGACGAGGACAACGAGCATGCGCCGCCGTCGCCGGCTGCGTATCTGGTCGCCAACGACGAAGATCCGTCGATGGCCTACGAACGTGCGGACAGCGAAGACAACCAGATGCAGCTGCTGCGCGAAGGCCTGGCTGAGCTGGATGCCCGTTCGCGCGACATCATCCGCCGTCGCTGGCTGGATGCCGACAGCAAGGTGACGCTGCAGGAGCTGGCTGACGAGTACGGCGTGTCGGCTGAGCGTATCCGCCAGGTTGAAGCGAACGCGCTGAAGAAGATGAAGGCGCTGTTCACCGCGTAAGGCGGGGGGCATTGAAACAATGAAAAGGCCCGGCACTGCCGGGCCTTTTCTTTTTTGGGTATTCAATCCAAGCATGGCGTGGATTTACCCAGCTATGCAGAACCAGTAGATCCACGCCATGCGTGGATGCAGTGCAGCCATGGTCTGACGTGATCAGCTATCGAACTGACGAGCTGATTCTGCTGGGATATGCGAAACAGCGCAGAAGGTGTGCACTCATCATGGCTCCGAAGAGAATGCGTGCAAAAGAAACACTACTGGAGGCGATATACGATACAGCTGTGAGCCTGCACGGTCATGGCGTCATCGATACGCCTCGTTTGAAGATCTACGAGGCGCTTTGTCTTGGGCATGATCCCGAGTGCGACAGTTCGCAGGCAAGGAAAACGAGGCCGTCCACGACGCGACCTGATTGAACACAACGACAGTGATTCGGGAGGAGGCCCGGCAAGGCTGGGCCTCCATCCACGCCATGCGTGGCTGCCCTGATACCGCGCGGGCCTCACCCCTCGCGTGCGATCGCGCGCCAGCCGATGTCGGTGCGGTGGAACTCGTTGGCCCACGTCACCTTGGCCACGCCGGCATAGGCATTGGCCTGTGCATCGCGCACGCTGTTGCCCAGCGCAGCCACGCACAGCACGCGGCCACCGGCACTGACCACCTGGCCCTGCGCGTCCAATGCAGTCCCCGCATGGAACACCTTGGCACTGGCCGGCACGTCGTCCAGGCCGGAAATCACGTCACCGGTGATCGGCGATTCCGGGTAGGGGCTGGCAGCCAACACCACGCCCAGCGACGGGCGCGCATCCCAGTGTGCTTCCACCTGATCCAGTCGGCCGTCGATGGCGGCTTCCACCAGTTCGACCAGATCCGACTGCAGGCGCAGCATCACCGGCTGCGTTTCCGGGTCGCCAAAGCGCACGTTGAACTCGATTACCTTCGGTGCGCCGCTGGCGTCGATCATCAGGCCGGCATAGAGAAAGCCGGTGAACGGGATGCCGTCGGCGATCATGCCCTGCACGGTCGGGTTCACCACTTCGCGCATCACGCGCGCGTGCACCTCCGGGGTGACCACCGGGGCCGGCGAGTAGGCGCCCATGCCGCCGGTATTCGGGCCGGTGTCGCCGTCGCCGACGCGCTTGTGGTCCTGCGAGGTGGCCATCGGCAGTGCGTGCACGCCATCGACCATGGAAATGAAGCTGGCTTCCTCGCCGTCGAGGAACTCCTCGATCACCACGCGCGCGCCGGCATCGCCGAACGCGTTGCCCGAGAGCATGTCACGCACGGCATCTTCGGCTTCGGCCAGGGTCATCGCCACGATCACGCCCTTGCCGGCGGCCAGACCGTCGGCCTTGACCACGATCGGCGCGCCCTTCTCGCGCAGGTACGCCAGTGCCGGCTCGATCTCGGTGTGCACGGAATAGAACGCGGTAGGGATGTTGTGGCGGGCCAGGAAATCCTTGGCGTACGCCTTGCTGCCTTCCAGCTGCGCGGCGGCAGCGGTGGGCCCGAAGACGCGCAGGCCAGCCGCACGGAAGCGGTCGACCACGCCGGCCACCAGCGGCACTTCCGGGCCAACCACGGTCAGCGCCACGTCTTCCGCCTGGGCCAGCGCCAGCAGGCCGTCGATGTCGGTCACCTTCACCGCCACGTTGCGGCACTTGTCTTCGCTGGCGGTGCCGGCGTTGCCGGGCGCCACGATCACTTCGGTGACACGGGAGGACTGGGCCAGCTTCCATGCCAGGGCGTGTTCGCGGCCCCCAGAGCCGATGACAAGTACGTTCATCACGAGATTCCAGATTGCGTGGGAAGGGAGGATCGATATCCCCGGCGGCGCGCGTGGCTCACTCGCAGCCTTCGCGTCGCAGCGATTCGGGGAAGGAATAGGCCCAGGTCTTCGGGTCCAGGGTAAAGCGGTGCTGCTGCCGGACCTGCTTGCCGCCACAGGTGGTTCCGGTTTCCTCGATCAGCAGCGGCCAGACGCGCGCGCTGCGGTCGCTGTCGTCAAAACGCAGGGCGAAATCGATGCTGAAGCGGCGGGTGCGGCAGTCATTGGCCGTATCCGGGTCGGTGCTGGCGTCGGCAGCGTCGCACTCGTACTGGGCGTCATTGTCGATATGGCTGCGCACGTTGCCGGTGGCTACCAACCCCTTCGGGCCTGGCAGCACAAGCGTCTGCGAGAGCAGCGAAAAGCCCTGTCCGAACCAGCCATCCTCGACGCGGAAACCATAGAAGTCGCTGCCGGCGCGGATGATGCTGGCGCTACCGGGCTGGCCGCCGCTGCCGAAGCGCTCGCCGGTCAGTTCGCTGGCCACCTCGAAGCCATCGCCCTTCGGGCGCAGCACGAAGAAGTCGATGGTTCCCGGGTCGATGTGAGCGCCATCGGCCAGCGCGCCACAGACCGCCAGCAGCTGCTGCCAGCTGTCACCGCTCACCACCGGTTGTTCCGCGCAGACCTGCCAGTCCACCGGACGGGTGTCGCCGTCCTGGGTCCAGTTGCTGCGCCATTCACCGGAGAGCTTGGCGTTGCCGCCGTAACGCTGGACCAGGAAGGCCTGCAGTCGCGCGGTGCGGCTGACGTGCGGTGCCGGTGAGGCGGGGGCCACCGCCGGCGCATCCGCCTTCGGGGCCACGCTGGGTTCGGCAGCAGGCTTGCAGCCGACAAGCGTGGCCGCGCCCGCGAGGGCGAGCACGGTCAGCGATTTCATCGAAACTGTGGACATCCGTGTCGCTCCAGGATCAATGGCGGAAGTGGCGCACGCCGGTGAACACCATGGCCAGGCCGTGTTCGTCGGCGGCGGCGATCACTTCGGCATCGCGCATCGAACCGCCCGGCTGGATGACCGCCTTGATACCGGCGGCGGCAGCGGCATCGATGCCGTCGCGGAACGGGAAGAACGCATCGGAGGCCATCACCGAACCTTCCACCACCAGGTTCGCGTCGGCCGCCTTGATGCCGGCGATGCGCGCCGAGTACACGCGGCTCATCTGGCCGGCGCCGACGCCGATCGTGCGGTTGTCCTTGGCATACACAATCGCGTTGGACTTCACGAACTTGGCCACCTTCCACGCAAACAGCAGGTCGGTGAACTGCTTGTCGGTCGGTGCCAGCTTGCTCACCACCTTCAGCTCGTCGCGAGTCATGCCGCGGTTGTCCGAGGACTGCAGCAGCAGGCCCGAGCCCACGCGCTTGCTGTCGAAGTTGTTCAGGCCGTCGCCGTGCGGGATGCGCAGCACGCGCACGTTGGCCTTCTTCTGCGCGTATTCCAACGCGGCGGGCTCGTAGTCCGGGGCGATCAGCACTTCAACGAACTGGCGGTCGAGGATGACCTTCGCAGTGGCCGCATCGAGCGGCTTGTTGAAGGCGATGATGCCGCCGAAGGCGCTGGTCGGGTCGGTGGCGTAGGCCAGCTCGTAGGCGTCGCCGTTGCCGGCACCGACGGCCACGCCGCACGGGTTGGCATGCTTGACGATGACGCAGGCCGGCGCATCGAACTGGCGCACGCATTCCCACGCCGCATCGGCATCGGCCAGGTTGTTGTAGCTCAGTTCCTTGCCCTGCAGCTGCTGGAAGGTGGCCAGCGTGCCCGGCACCGGGTACAGGTCGCGGTAGAAGGCGCCGCTCTGGTGCGGGTTCTCGCCGTAGCGCAGGTCCATCACCTTCACGAAGGTGGAGTTCATCTGTGCCGGGTACTCGGCACGCGCCGGCACGGCGGCGTCGGTGGCGGTGACCGCCGACAGGTAGTTGCTGATGGCCGCGTCGTACTGGGCGACGCGGTTGAACGCGGCCACCGAGAAGGCGAAGCGGGTGCTGGCCGACAGCTGGCCGTCGTTGGCGTCCAGCGAGGCCAGCAGTTCGGCGTACTGCGACGGGTCGGTGGCCACTGCCACGCGGGCGAAGTTCTTGGCCGCCGAACGCAGCATGGCCGGGCCGCCGATGTCGATGTTCTCGACCGCATCAGCCAAGGTGCAGTCGGCCTTTGCGGTGACCGACTCGAACGGATACAGGTTCAGCACCAGCAGGTCGATGGCACCGATGCCGTGCTCGGCCATCACCGCATCATCCAGGCCCGAACGGCCCAGCAGGCCGCCGTGCACCATCGGGTGCAGGGTCTTGACCCGGCCGTCCATCATTTCCGGGAAACCGGTGACGTCGGCCACGTCCTTCACGGCCAGGCCCATGTCGCGAATGGCCTTGGCGGTGCCGCCGGTGGACAGCAGCTCCACGCCGCGTGCCGCCAGTGCAGTGGCCAGCTCGGCCAGGCCGGTCTTGTCGGAAACGGAGAGGAGGGCCCGACGGACGGGCAACAGATCAGCAGTCATGGGACAGAATCGGCAGCGGAGCGGGGCCGATATTGTAGGCGGTGGGGGCCGGTGGCGGGCGCCGGAAGGGGTAATTTGCCGCGTCCATCGGCGTATGACCGGGTCGGGCACATCGATCCGGCCCGATCCGGGAGCTGGGCTGCGGACCGGGGCCCGGTTGTCGGAATCTGCCGACGATGGGGTAGGCTGTGCCCGCACTGCCAAGGATTAGCGGGTACAGATCGTGTCGATCTATGCATTGAAAGGACGTTTCCAGGACCTGTTGCGTCCGGCCGTACGCGGTCTGTACCGCATGGGGATCACCGCCAATACGGTGACCGTGGCTGCTGCCGTGGTCTCGCTGCTGGTGGCCGCCGCCGTCTGGTGCTGCGCGCCGGCACAACCGCTGCTGTACCTGCTGCTGCCGCTGTGGATGCTGCTGCGCATGGCGCTCAACGCCGTGGACGGCATGCTGGCCCGCGAGTTCGGCCAGCAGTCGCGGCTGGGCGCCTATCTGAATGAGTTGTGCGATGTGATCGCCGATGCGGCGCTGTACCTGAGCCTGCTCAGCGTACCGGGCGTGCGCCCGGAAGCACTGTGGCTGCTGGCCTGGACCGCGGCCCTGAGCGAGTACGCCGGGGTGCTGGGGCTGATGGTCGGGGCCAGCCGCCGCTATGACGGTCCGATGGGCAAGAGCGACCGCGCCTTCGTGATCGGTGCGCTGGGCCTGCTGCTGGCGTTTGAATGGGTTGGCGCGATGACGGTCACGGGCGTGGCCGCGGCCATGGCGGTGCTGTGCGTGCTGACGATGATCAACCGCGTCCGTCGCGGACTGCGGGAAGCGGCGGTTTCGCCGAATTAACCAAGCAGATACAAAAAGACAATCAGGAGATTGCATGCGTCAGGCGCAGGAACGGGAATTCCACAGCTTCGACCAGGTACCGCTGTTCTACCGGTACTGGGCGAGCACCACCGCAACGCCCGCCAGCAAGGCCATCGTGCTGCTGCACCGCGGCCACGAGCACTCCGGGCGGGTCACCCACCTGGTCGATGAGCTGGACCTGCCCGACACTGCCTTCTTTGCCTGGGATGCACGCGGCAATGGCCGTTCGCCGGGTGCGCGCGGCGATGCACCGGGCTTCCCGGCGCTGGTGCGCGACCTGGACAGCTTCATCGCCCACATCGGTGCCGAGCACGGCATCGCGGTGGAGGACATCGTGGTGATCGCGCAGAGCGTGGGTGCGGTGGTCGCCGCGACCTGGGTACACGACTACGCACCGCGCCTGCGCGCACTGGTGATGGCTTCGCCGGCGTTCAAGGTGAAGCTGTACGTGCCATTTGCACGGCCGGGCCTGGCGCTGATGCAGAAGCTGCGCGGCAACTTCTTCGTCAACAGCTACGTCAAGCCGCAGTGGCTGACGCATGATCCGGCGCGAGTGGAGAGCTACCGCACCGATCCGCTGATCACCCGCCCGATCTCGGTGCGCGTGCTGCTGGGCCTGTACGACGCGGCCGACCGCATTGTCGCCGATGCGCAGGCGATCAGTGTGCCGGTGCAGCTGCTGGTGTCCGGCTCGGACTTCGTGGTGCACCGTGGCCCGCAGGACCGCTTCTACGAGCGCCTGTCCAGCCCGATCAAGGAGCGCGTGCATCTGCCGGGCTTCTTCCACGACACGCTGGGCGAGCGTGATCGTGCACCAGCATTGGCGCGCATCCGCAGCTTCATCCAGGCGCGTTTTGCCGAACCGCTGCGCGAGTTGTCACGTCGTGACGCACACCGGCATGGGCCGACCTTCGAAGAGTCGGAGATCCTGGCCTGGCCGCCGGAACGCAACAGCCTGGCCGACCTGCGCTGGCGCGTGGTGCGCGGTGGCCTGCGCTTTGGTGGCACGTTGTCCGAAGGCATCGCGCTGGGCCTGCAGACCGGTTTCGATTCCGGCAGTACGCTCGACTACATCTATCGCGACGAAGCGCGTGGCAAAGGCCCGCTGGGCCGCATGGTCGACCGCAACTACCTGGACGCGATCGGCTGGCGCGGCATCCGCGTGCGCGGCCAGCACCTGCAGGAACTGCTGCGCGACGCGGCCCAACGCCTGCGCGGGCAGGGCACACCGGTGCGCGTGCTGGACGTGGCTGCCGGCCATGGCCGCTATGTGCTGGAAGCCTTGGGCCAGGCCGAACAGCGCGCCGAGCGCATCGTGCTGCGTGACTTCAGCGACTTGAACGTGACCCAGGGTCAGGCCTTGATCGAGCGCCTCGGTGCGGCCGACATCGCGCGCTTCGAACAGGGCGACGCGTTCGATCCGGCGCAGCTGGCAGCGGTGGACCCGGCGCCGACACTGGCAGTGGTGTCTGGCCTGTACGAACTGTTCCCGGACAACGATGCGGTGCTGCGTTCGCTGCAGGGCATCGCCGCGGCGGTGCCGGTGGGCGGCTACCTGGCCTATACCGGCCAGCCCTGGCACCCGCAGCTGGAATTCATCGCCCGTGCGCTGACCAGCCATCGCGGTGGCGCGGCATGGGTGATGCGCCGCCGTACCCAGCAGGAGATGGATGAGCTGGTGCGCCTGGCCGGATTCGAAAAGGTGGCGCAGCGCATCGACGATTTCGGCATCTTCACCGTGTCGCTGGCGCGCCGGACCGCGTGATGGCGACGCTCGCTGCAACCCCGCTGGTCGCGGAAGGGCGCCCCTGGCGGCGCGCGCTGCTGTGGCTTGCCCTGCTGGGCCCGTTCTTCTTCGCCAGCTATGGCTTCGCCAACTGGATGGCCGGTCGCCACGCCGCGTTGCCGGTGATGGCGTTCGCGTGGGAGACACGCATCCCGTTTGTGCCGTGGACGATCGTGCCGTACTGGTCGATCGATCTGTTCTACGCGATCTCGTTCTTCCTGTGCCGTCAGCGCCTCGAACTGGACCGGCACGCGCTGCGGCTGTTCAGTGCGCAGCTGATCGCAGTGGCCTGCTTCCTGCTGTGGCCGCTGCGCTTCAGCTTCGAACGTCCTGAGATCGGCGGTGTGTTCGGCTGGCTGTTCGATGTGCTGCTGGGCTTCGACAAGCCATTCAACCAGGCGCCGTCGCTGCACATCGTGCTGCTGATCGTGCTGTGGGTGAAGTTCGCGCAGTACCTGCACGGCGTGTGGCGCTGGGTGCTGCACGTGTGGGCGCTGCTGATCGGTGTCTCGGTGCTGACTACGTTCCAGCATCATTTCATCGATATCCCGACCGGCCTGCTGGCCGGTTGGCTGTGCATCTGGCTGTGGCCGGAGCAGGGCACGCCACCCTTGCGTGCCTGGCGCACCGCGCGTGATGCCAAACGTTGGCGATTGGCAGTGCTGTACCTGCTGGGGGCCGCTGTATTGCTGGTGCCGGTGGTGCTTCTGCGTGGCGTGGCGTTGTGGCTGCTGTGGCCGGTGGTGTCGTTGCTGCTGGTGGCGCTGGCGTATGCCGGGCTCGGTACGGCGGTGTTCCAGAAGCGCGCCGACGGTCGCCTGACCATGGCAGCGCGCTGGCTGCTGGCGCCATACCTGGGCGCAGCCTGGATCAACTCGCGGCTGTGGACGCGGCGTGCGCCGCAGCCGGTGCCGGTGATGGATGACGTGTGGCTGGGGCGCATTCCCAGCGCGGCGTTGCCGGCACCCTTGGTGGGCGTGGTCGATACCTGTGCCGAGCTGTCCTGCCGCGCGCCGGGCGCCGCGTATGCCAGCGTGCCGACGCTGGACCTGGTGCTCCCTGCACCGGAACAGCTGCGCGAGGCGGCCGAGGCCATCGAGCGGCTGCATGCGCACGGACCGTTGCTGGTGTGCTGCGCGCTGGGCTATTCGCGGAGCGCCGCCAGCGTCGCCACCTGGCTGCTGCGCAGTGGTCGTGCGGCCGATGCGGACGCGGCGGTGGCGGTCGTGCGTGCTGCACGCCCCGGCATCGTGCTGGGCGCGGCGCATCTGCATGCCATCACTGTGGCAGCAGGAGCGCGCGCATGAGTACAGATCCCGGTCTGGCGACCATGCAGCTGCTGCTGCGCCAGGGGCGTTGGCCGGCGTTGCTGTCGCTGGGCCTGTTGCTGGTGGCGCTGCTGCTGCTCGGCATCGAGCCGGGGCTGGCGATGATTGCTGCCGGCCTGTTGCTGCTCAGTGTTGCCGCGGGCATCGCACAGGCCTACCACGCGTGGCGGGTGGGGCTGGATGCCAGCCTGCTGCAGCTGCTGCGCGATGAAGGCCTGGACGGCGAAGCCGCCGCGCGCCGCACCGATCAGCTGCTGCACGCCAGTGGCCTGCGTCGCGCGTCGCCCGATGCGCCACTGCGCGGCTGGGATGCGCGCTGGGCCGGCATGCGTCGCCTGCTGCTGCGCCAGTACCTGCTGACCGCGGTGCAGTTCGCACTGCTGGTGCTGGCCGTGTTGTGGCCGCAGACGTGAACGGGAGTGACCGATGTTCGCCGAACTGATTGCCCGCGCCTGCAGTGGCGCGATCCATGTGGTGACCGGCGCCCGCGCGCTGTGGATCGGCTGTGCGCCGTCCAGCGAGCGACGCGTGTATTACGGCAACCACGCCAGCCATGGTGACTTCGTGCTGATCTGGTCGTCGATGCCACCCGCACTGCGGCGCCAGGTGCGCCCGGTGGCCGCGGCCGAATACTGGCAGCGCGATGGCCTGCGTCGCTACCTGATCGATGCGGTGTTCAACGGCGTGCTGGTCGAGCGCGAGGCCGGCCATCGCCAGCAGGATCCGCTGCAGGCCCTGCGTGATGCGGTGGACGAAGACTGCTCGCTGATCCTGTTTCCGGAAGGTACCCGCAACGTGGGCGATGAGCCGCTGCTGCCGTTCAAGAGCGGCATCTATCACCTGGCGCGGCAACGGCCGGAACTGGAGTTCGTGCCGGTGTGGATCGACAACCTGAAGCGGGTGATGCCGAAGGGCCGGTTCCTGCCGCTGCCGCTGCTGTGCACGGCCACCTTCGGCACGCCGCTGCGGTTGCAGGCCGATGAGGACAAGGCCGCCTTCCTGGCGCGCAGCCGGCAGGCGTTGCTGGACCTGGCGCCGAACGGGGGCAAGGCATGAGCTTCCTGATCGATGTGTCTGGTGACCTGGCTACGCAGAGTGTCGGCCAGCAGACCAGTCTGCTGTTCGGCGGGGTCGGCGCGGTGCTGGTGCTGGCCACGGTGGTGGCCGAGACGTTGCGCTGGCGCCAGCGCGGGACGCCGAGTGCAGTGATCGCCAATCTGGTATCGCGCATCCGCGCCTGGTGGGTGATGGCGATCGTGGTCGGGCTGGCGCTGTTCTTCGGGCGTGCCGGGGTGATCGTGCTGTTCGCGATCATCTCGCTGTTCGCGCTGCGCGAGTTCATCACCCTGGCGCCGACCCGATCAGGCGACTACTACGCGCTGCTGGCGGCGTTCTACATCGTGCTGCCCTGGCAGTACTACCTGGTGTGGATCGACTGGTATGGCATGTACACGCTGCTGATTCCGGTCTATGCGTTCCTGTTCCTGCCGATCCTGTCGACCATCGGCGGCGACACCACGCACTACCTGGAACGCACGGCCAAGGTGCAGTGGGGATTGATGATCTGCGTGTTCTGCATTTCGCACGTGCCGTTGCTGCTGAACCTGCATGTGCCCGGTCACGACCCGTCGCGCAACGTGCTGCTGTTCGCCTTCCTGGTGATCGTGGTGCAGTCCTCGGACGTGCTGCAGTACATCTGGGGCAAGCTGCTGGGCAAGCACCTGATCGCACCGAAGCTGTCGCCATCCAAGACGGTGGAGGGCTTCGTGGGCGGCGTGCTGAGCGCCAGCGCGCTGGGTGCGGCGCTGTGGTGGATCACCCCGTTCACGCCGCTGCAGGCGTTCGGCCTGTCGCTGCTGATCAACCTGATGGGGTTCTGGGGCGGCCTGGTGATGTCGGCGATCAAGCGCGATCGCGGCATCAAGGACTGGGGCCACATGATCGAGGGCCATGGCGGCATGCTCGACCGGCTGGATTCGGTGTGCTTCGCCGCACCGGTGTTCTTCCATGTGGTGCGGTATTACTGGAAGGCGGGCGGCGGCGGTTGATTCGGCCGGGCATTCATCCACGCATGGCGTGGATCTACGGGCGGGCGGCGGCGGTTGATTCGGCCGGGCTTTCATCCACGCATGGCGTGGATCTACGGGTAGTGCCGGCCGCTGGCCGGCAACTGCAACATCCTGCCATCGTTCATGGGGTTGCCG
>NZ_SRHZ01000083.1 GCF_004684085.1 Stenotrophomonas maltophilia | reverse complement strand
AACATCCTGCCATCGTTCATGGGGTTGCCGGCCAGCGGCCGGCACTACCCGCGCGCGCTCAGGCGCTGATGCCGTATTCCTTCAGCTTCTTGCGTAGGGTGGCGCGGTGGATGCCCAGCATCGCGGCGGCGCGGCTCTGGTTGCCTTCGCAGTGGTTGAGCACTTCCACGAACAGCGGAATTTCCATCTCGCGCAGCACGATCTCGTAGACATCGTCCGCGTCGCAGCCATCAAGGTCACGCAGGTAACGGCGCACGGACTGGGCGACATGTTCACGCAGCGGTGGCCGGGCAGCGCCACGACTGTTGTCAGGACGAGAAAGGACAGCGTTCAAGGGGGTTCCCGATTCGGTTGGCCCGTGCGCGCGGAGCGCGCGGCCGGACGAGGTGGTGGCGGTCAGTCTAGCGCGAGCGTGCCCGGCCTGCCACGGCCAGGGGTGTCCGTTCTGGTCACAGGAAGTCGAAGGTGAATGCGACAGTGGACGCGGCCGGCTCCTGTACACGGAAGGCAATACGCGCGCTCTGTCCCGGTTCCAGCAGGGCCGGGCCGGGGTCTTCGCCCAGATATTGCGCCGGCATGAACACACCGCTGCCGATCACCCGGCCATCGGCATCGGACAACGACAGGCGCAGTTTCGGCCAGGCCTGCGCCCAGCGTGCATCGTTGCGGATGCTGGCCTGCACCTGCAGGACACCCGCCTGGTTGGGCAGCGGTCGGATCTCGCGGCTGGTCATGGTGAACGCGGTCGGTTCATGCCAGGCAGGGAGAGCGCAGCGCAGGACGCTGCACAGTGTGCCCAGCCATGCGCGGTTGCCGGCGTCGGCGGCCAGTCGTGCGCGGTCGGCAAGCACGCTCTGCAGGACCAGGAGCAGGGCAAGCCCGGCGACCAGCAGCCAGTGCCAGCGGGGTGCCGGCAGCGTGCGCGCGCGCGCGCTGCCGAGGAAGCTGGGGGCCTCACTGGCGACCGCCGTTGCCTGCGCCGCGACCGGCGCCGGCTCGATGGCCACCGCATCATCAACGATGACAACGTCATCGTCGTGTCGCATCTCTGTCGCCGGTGGTCGTGCCAGGTCGATGGGCTCGGCCGGCACCTGCTCCACGGGCGTTGCGTGACCGGCTTCGTCCTGCGTGCGCGCATCGGTCGCAGGCGCAGGCTCACCGTTCGGCGTCGTGCGCAGGAAGGTGGCCAGGGGACGGCGTGGTGGGTTCGGCTCGGACATGCTCAGGGTGCGGGCTCGGATCCAGCGGTCATTCAACCACGATCAGGCGCGGCGCACGCCGGTGATGCGCATCCAGTCACCATCCTGGGTGGCCTGCAGGTCGTCGAACCACGCCGCATAGCGCTGCAGCAGTTCGTCTTCCTGGCCGTGCAGGATGCCTGACAGGGCGATGCGACCGCCGGCAGCAACGCGTGCGGCCAGCAGTTCGGCCAGCGCGTCCAGCGCCGAAGCAAGGATGTTGGCGACCACGATCGGATAGGTGGCGACCGGTTCGTCCTGCGGCAGGTACACGTGCATCCGCGCCTGCTCGCCGTTGCGCTCGGCATTGTCAGCGGTGGCGACCAGTGCCTGGGGGTCGTTGTCCACGCCGATGGCTTCGGCGGCGCCCAGCTTCAGCGCGGCCAGCGCGAGGATGCCCGAACCGCAACCGAAGTCGAGCACCCGCTGGCCCTGCAGCAGGCCGGACACGGCCAGCTGGTCCAGCCAGCGCAGGCACAGCGCGGTGGTCGGGTGGGTGCCCGAACCGAAGGCCAGGCCCGGGTCCAGCCGCACCACGGCGGCGTCGGCCGCCTGCGCCGCCTCGGGCAGCTCATGGTTCCACGGCACGATCCAGGTCCGGCTGCCGAAATCCATCGGCTGGAACTGGTCCAGCCAGGCGCGTTCCCAGTCCTCGTCCTCGACCGCGCGGAAGCTGCCGCCGCTCCAGTCCAGCTCCGGATCGAATGCTTCCAGCGCGGCCAGCAGCAGCAGCGCATTGCTGTCGGCGGGGAACAACGCACTCAGCACCAGGGTGTCCCACAGCGGCGTTTCGCCCACGCCGGGTTCAAGGATGGCCTGTTCGTTGCTGGTATCGGCCTCTGCATCAAGCAGGGTCACGGCCAGTGCGCCGACGTCCTCCAGCGCATTTTCATAGCGGGGCTGGGTCGCTTCGGTGCAGCGCAGGGTCAATTCCAGGAACGGCATGGCAATGGAGGCAATCGCGGGAAAGGGGGCCATGCTAGACCATCGGGGCGTCTCCGTATTGTCTGAGATGCCGTCCTGAGATGAACGAACTCGATTCAGACAGGCGTGTCGGGCCTTGCTAAACTCCGTGCTTTCCTGTGCGCCGTGATGCTCCACCGCCGCCGATGGCCTTTGCTCCGACCCTGAAAACCTGGTTGCTTGTGCTGCCGGCGGTGGCCGTGCTGGGCGTGGCTGGGTATCGGGCCAGCGGCCACGTGGCTTCGTCCACGGTACAGACCGATCTGCCGGGCGTCGCGGTGACCAATGACAGCGCAGCAGCCTTGCAGGTGATGCCGGAAGCACTGGCGCGCCGCCTGTCCGCCTTCGAACGCGGCAATGCGCTGCCTTCAGGCCTGCCGCTGGATCTGCGCGCCGATATCGAAGACGCCACCGACCTGTATGCGTACGCGCAGCGCCTGCGCGTGCAGGCCGATGATGGCAACCACGAGGCGCGCTGGATGCTCAGCCGTGTCTATGACTACTGCGCGCAGTATGCGGTCGACCCGGGCGGCTACCGCCTGGACAACAACGTTCTGGCTGGATTGGGGCTGACTGCCGCGCCGGCGATGGTGCAGGCACGCGAACGTGTCGCGCAGCGCTGCGGTGGCTTCGTGCCCGGTGACAAGCTGGGTCCGCCGCTGGTGCTGGCCGAGCGCCGCAAGGCGGCTGAGCAGGGCAACCTGGCGGCCGAGGCAGCGTTGTTCGCCGAAGGCGAGCCGCTGCAGGACAGCCCCGAGTACCGCCGCGACCTGGTCGAGCGGGTGCGTACCTCGCGCGACCCGGAGGCGTTCATGGCCATTGCGCCGGGCATGGGCGTGCGTGCATCGGGCGATCGCGCGCTGAACGGCCTGGTGGCCGGCGAACAGCTCAGTGAGCTCGCATGGCGGCTTGCGGCCTGCGAACTCGGTCTACCGTGTGGGGCAGACAGCGTGCTGGTCAACAGTTTTTGTGCGAACGGAGGGATCTGTTCGCAGGATGGGACACAGGATTTCCGGGATTTCGTGTATGACGCTGCGGTTTCGCGGCAAGGTGCGGGGAAGATGAGGCAATGGATCAAGCGATTGGTTGGAAAGAGGGACGGGCAATGAGTTACCGTCGATTCCTGCATGGGGCCAAGTTCTGGTTCTGGGTGGCGCTGTTCGTGGCCTACTCGGCCGGTGCGGTCGGCTTGTTGATGATCGACACCTATGAAGATCGCTACCGGCATCTGTCGAAGGTGGAGCTGACCACGGTGAAGGCGCAGGAAGACGTGCGCCGCGCGGGCGCCAGCCAGGTCGCAGCGGTGTATCGCGCGCAGAGCGGCATGCCGTTCGCCTCGTTGCCGGCCGGCAGCACCTTCCAGGTGGTGTGGCCCGATGGCTCGACCGAGACCATGGTGATCATCGACCCGACGTCGCCCAATGGCGTGCGCCCGTTGGCGAAGTCGCAGATTCCGGCCGAAGCAGCGGACAAGCGCTGATTCCAGCCGGTAGCGCCGGGCCATGCCCGGCGGGTGGACGGTGGCAACAGAAAGCCGCCAGGCATGGCCCGGCGCTACCGTAAAAACGCAAAAAGGGCGGGGATATCCCCGCCCTTTTCATGTCCAGCAGCTGGCGCCGATCAGGTCAACGCGATCGGCTTGTTCTTGCGCTCGGCAAGGCGCTTTTCCAGATAGTGGATGTTCTGGCCACCGGCCTGGAAGCCCTTGTCGCGCATGATCCGCTGCTGCAGCGCGATGTTGGTCTTGATGCCGTCCACCACCATTTCGCTCAGCGCCACCCGCATGCGGGCGATGGCGGTCTCGCGGTCCGGGCCGTGCACGATCAACTTGCCGATCATCGAGTCGTAGTTCGACGGCACGCGGTAGCCACTGTAGATGTGGGTGTCCACGCGCACGCCGGGGCCGCCCGGCGGATGGAAGCCGGTGATGGTGCCCGGGCTCGGCACGAAGGTTTCAGCGTCTTCGGCATTGATGCGGCATTCGATGGCATGGCCATTGAGCACCACGTCACTCTGCTTGATCGACAGCTTCTGGCCGGCGGCGATCTTCAGCTGCTCGGCCACCAGGTCGATGCCGGTGACCATTTCGGTGACCGGATGCTCCACCTGGATGCGGGTGTTCATTTCGATGAAGTAGAAGCGGCCGTCTTCGTAGAGGAACTCGAAGGTACCGGCGCCGCGGTAGCCGATGCGCACGCAGGCTTCGGTGCAGACCTTGCCGATCTGCTCGCGCTGCTCTGCGCTGATGCCCGGCGCCGGCGCTTCTTCCACCACCTTCTGGTGGCGGCGCTGCATCGAGCAATCGCGCTCACCCAGGTGGATGGCGTTGCCCTGGCCGTCGGCCAGCACCTGGATCTCCACGTGGCGCGGGTTCTCCAGGAACTTCTCCATGTAGACCTCGCCATTGCCGAACGCGGCCTTGGCCTCGCTCTTGGTGGTTTCGATCGAGGTCTTCAGCGAAGCTTCGGCGTGCACCACGCGCATGCCGCGGCCGCCACCGCCACCGGCCGCCTTGATGATGACCGGGTAGCCGATCTCACGGGCGATCTTGGTGTTGGCGACGATGTCATCACCCAGCGGGCCGCCCGAACCGGGTACGCACGGCACGCCGGCGGACTTCATCGCGCGGATGGCTTCGACCTTGTCGCCCATCATGCGGATGGTGTCGGCCTTGGGGCCGATGAAGATGAAGCCGGACTCTTCAACGCGCTCGGCGAAGTCGGCGTTCTCCGACAGGAAGCCGTAGCCCGGGTGGATGGCCTGGGCGTCAGTGACTTCAGCGGCCGCGATCAGCGCCGGGATGTTGAGGTAGCTCTGCGGCGACGGTGCCGGACCGATGCAGACAGACTCATCGGCCATGGCCACATGCTTGAGGTTGCGGTCGACCGTGGAATGCACGGCCACCGTGCGGATGCCCAGGGTGTGGCACGCGCGCAGGATGCGCAGCGCGATTTCCCCTCGGTTGGCAATGACGACTTTGTCGAGCATGGCGTGCCCCTCAGCCGATCACGAACAGCGGCTGGTCGAACTCCACCGGCTGGCCGTTCTCACCGAGGATGGCGACGATGGTGCCGGACTTGTCGGCCTCGATCGGGTTGAACATCTTCATCGCTTCGATGATGGCCAGGGTCTCGCCTTCCTTGACCTGCTGGCCAACGCTGACGAAGGCCGGCTTGTCCGGGGCGGCCGAGGCGTAGAAGGTGCCGACCATCGGCGAGCGCAGCACGTGGCCTTCCGGCAGCACCGGGCCCGGCTTGGCGGTGCCACCAGTGGAGGCTTCGGTCGGCGACTGCATCGGCATCGCCTGCGGTGCCGGGGCGACCGGAGCGGCATACATCGGTGCCGGCATCGGTGCGGCATAGCCGGCCACCGGGGCACGCGACAGGCGCACCGACTCTTCACCTTCCTTGATTTCGATTTCGGCCAGGTTCGACTCTTCCAGCAGGTCGATCAGCTTCTTGATTTTGCGGAGATCCATGGTGGCCTCTTTGCTCTTGATGTCAGTGTGGTGGGAAGCGCGTCGCGCTCGGGTCAAAGCAGTTCATAGAACTCGCGCAGCTGCCGCGTACGGTCGCGCGCGAGGGTGGTCAGGCAGCGCATCTGTGCGCCGTTGCGCGCTGTACCATCGGAATTGAGTGCATAGACGGCATTGCAGTCGTGGTCGCGAAGCTGGATCCAGGCACGCTGGGCCAGCACCAGCTGCTGTTCGGCCTCGCCGCAGTAGCTGCAGCTGCCACCGTTGGCCGGCGTACGCAGTTGCTGGCGCGCCAGGGCATAGGTGGCATTGAGTTCAATGTCGGCAGCGGCGGCCACGTCCGAGGCGCACAGGTCGCTCTCCATCGTGGTGGTTGGATGCGCACAGTCGATGCCTTCGTCCTTGCGGTCGAAGGCGATGGCCGCGCCGCAGAGGCCAGCCCACAGCACGACGCCGGCAAGCACGCGCGGCAACATCATCACGCGCCGGCCGCCTGTACCCGTGCCAGCGCCGCATCCATCGCATAGCGATAGCTGTCGGCACCGAAGCCACAGACCACGCCCACCGCCTTGTCGCTGAAATAGCTGTGCTGGCGGAACGGTTCGCGGGAATGCGGGTTGGACAGGTGGATCTCGATGAACGGCACTGCCACCGCTGCCAGCGCATCGCGCAGGGCCACCGAGGTGTGGGTGAAGGCGGCGGGATTGATCAGGATGAAGGCGGTTCGGTCATCGCGCGCAGCCTGTACGCGGTCCACCAGCACATGCTCGGCATTGGACTGCAGGCTCTCCATGGAGTGCCCGGCAGCGGATGCCTGGGCCGCAAGGGCCAGGTCGATGTCGGCCAGCGTGGTGTGGCCGTAGACCTCCGGCTCGCGGGTGCCGAGCAGGTTGAGGTTGGGGCCGTGCAGGACCAGCAGCTTCGCCATGGGATCCGGAAGACGGGAAAGGGCGGCAGTCTGGCGGAACCGGCGGATGCTGTCCAGTTCGGCGAAGTTTGGCGTGTTTCAATCAATCGTTTGAAATCTGCCGAAGGGCTTGCGGCCGTATGGCGGGCGCCGGATCAAGGCGCGCTGAACGCCGTGCTGGCAGGGGATGCTTGCACGTAGGCCGACGATGACGGCAGGCCGGGCCATGGCTGATGTCGAATTGGGCCGTGATGCGGTAGATCCACGCCATGCGTGGATGGGGCCGCCGATCAGTAGATCCACGCCACGCGTGGATGAAGGACCGCCGGTCGGTAGATCCACGCCACGCGTGGATGAAGGAAGTTCGGTGCGCAGCAAGCTACGCACCCACCGAGGGGCAGCCCAAGGTGCGCTGCACGCCACCCACCGCCCCCCGCCACGCACCCGCTCACGTCTCCAGCGGCACCGTCGGTACCACGTTCGGGAACACCTCCTCCAGCGGCTCCCGTTCCCCTGGCGTGGGTGCCGGCCAGTTGTAGGCGTTCACCGGCTGTGCGCGGTTCACCCACAGCGCGTAATGGAGGTGGTCGGCGCGGCCATCGCCGGTATTGGGGTGGATCAGGATGGTCAGGCCCAGGCTGTTGAGCTGCAGCCACGGCACCAGCACCGGCAGTAGATCGTTGTTGAAGCCGAAGTAGAACGAGGGCGTGACGTGCGGGCCGCGCGGCTCCAGGTTCCAGTTGCCCAGCTCCACCGGGAAGCGCTCGGCGGCCCAGCGCCGCAGCAGCGCGGCCTTCTCGAAACTGTCCTCGTCGAAGTAGATATGCGCGTGATAGCTCCTGATATCGGTGTAGGCACGTGGCCTGGCCGGCAGCGTGGCCTCGCCGGGGCGCACACTGGTTGGACGTGGAGTCGGCTCACTGACCGTGGCCTCGCCCCAGGGGCTGCGGCCCTGAGGGGCGGGCTGAACAATGGCGCGGAAGCCCGGGCGGCCCGGCTCGGTGGTGTTCGCCGCCGCTTCGGTGCGCGCGGTTGCCGGGGCGGCCGCCGCGCTGGCACTGGCCAGGCCACCGGCGGCCAGCCCGGCCGAGGCGATCAGCCGTCGCCGCGTGGGTGAGAGCAGATCAGCCCACTGGGCGTCGTCGTCTGCATCGAACAGGGCATCGGCGGGGGAAGACTGTGGGTCCGGGTGCATGAAGGGCTCCAAGGCAGCGTGCAGCGAGGGCAGGCAAGCACGCTCAGGCACCTGCCTCGGCAGCGTCCAATAAGCAGGTGACATCACCTCATGCACCTTCGCCTGCGTTGGCATTGAGCAAGGCCGGTGACCGGGCTAGGGTGCAGGTCTGCCGCCCTGGAGCTCATCATGACCTCGCTCGATGCCGACGCACGGCGCAAGCGCGCGACCTTCCGCCAACTGCATGCACACGGTTGTTTCGTGCTGCCCAACCCGTGGGATGTGGGCAGCGCCCGCTACCTGCAGCGGCAGGGCTTCCAGGCACTGGCCACGACCAGCGCCGGGTGCGCCTGGAGCGAAGGGCGGCCGGACGGCGCGGTTTCCCTGCAGGCCACGCTGGAACATCTGCGGCTGATGGCAGGGGCCACACCGCTGCCGTTGAACGCCGACTTCGGTGATGGCTTCGGTGCCACACCGCAGGCGGTTGAAGCGGCCGTAGCCGCGGCGATCGATACAGGCGTCGCCGCGCTGTCGATCGAGGACGCCTGCGGCGTGGTGGACGCGCCGTTGAGGCCGATCGACGAGGCGGTCCAGCGCCTGCGCGCGGCACGTGCGGCCATCGACCGCGCCGGCGGCGACGTGCTGCTGGTCGGCCGTGCCGAGAACTTCTTTGTTGGCGTGCCTGATCTGCAGGACACCCTGCAGCGCCTGCGCGCCTATGCCGAGGCCGGTGCAGACGTGCTGTATGCACCTGGCATCAGCACGCGCGAGCAGATCAGCGCGGTGGTTGCCGCTGCAGGGTCGAAGCCGGTGAACCTGCTGGTCGGTGGACCGACACCGCTGAGCCTGCAGGACATCGCTGCGCTCGGCGTGCGCCGGGTCAGCCTCGGCGGTGCGCTGGCGCGTGCGGCGTGGGGCGGCTTGATGCAGGCCACCCAGCCGATCGTGCAGGACGGCCGCTTCGATGGACTGCAGCAGGCCGCCTCGGGCACCGCGTTGAACGCGTTGTTCCGCTGACGGAAACCTGGGCACAGGCCAGCAGCAGTAGATCCACGCCATGCGTGGATGGATGCGCCTGCGATTACAGCGCTTCCATTCCGCCCTTGGGCAGCGTCACGCCAGGCTCCAGCGCCGGCAGCAGTAGATCCACGCCATGCGTGGATGGATGCGCCTGCGATTACAGCGCTTCCATTCCGCCCTTGGGCAGCGTCACAGCAGTAGATCCACGCCATGCGTGGATGGATGCGCCTGCGATTACAGCGCTTCCATTCCGCCCTTGGGCAGCGTCACACCAGGCTCCAGCGCCGGCAGCAGTAGATCCGCGCCATGCGTGGATGGATGTGCCTGCGATTACAGCGCTTCCATTCCGCCCTTGGGCAGCGTCACGTCAGGCTCCAGCGCCGGCAGCAGTTGACGCAGCAGCGCGGGGTTGTCCAGCAACGCAGCACCGTCAATGAAACGCCATTGGGTTGTGCCGACGCGGCGCACAGCCACCATGAACGAGGTGCTGCGCATCGGCGATTCGCGCACGCGCAACAGTGACTGGCGCGGCACGAAGCTGACCTCTTCATCGTCGGCGGCATAAGTGCGGCCGGGCACGCCAGCGTCGTCGCTGATGACGGTGACGCCGGCCTTGCGCAGTTCCTTTACAGTCTCGCGGGTCATCCGTGCATAGGCCTCATCGCCGCCCGCCAGCCGTTTCAGGCTGGGGTGGGTACGCGCGATGATCAGCTCGGCATCGCCGCGGCCGAACGCGTCCAGCATCGCCTGCACGTCTTCGCGCAATGCCTTTGAATCGCCGGGGCTGAGTTCACCTGCGAAGGCGGGGGGCAGCGTCATTGACAGCAGCAGGGCCAACAGAGGCAGAAGCAGGCGTCGATCCATTCTCGGGTGTCTCTGGGGAACCGCCGCACTATACGACCGAGGCGGATACAGCGTCCTGCCGGTAGCGCTGGTGTCAGCTCAGTCACTACTTACTATTGGTAGTTAGTGATTCCTGGAGATCCCGCATGCACAGCCTCATTGTCGTCACCCATCCCGAACCCGGCTCGCTGACACACGCCATCGCCCAGCGTATCGGCGCGAGCATCCGCGCTGCCGATGGCGGCAACACCGTAGACCTTGCCGACCTGATGGCCGAAGGGTTCGATCCGCGCTTCAACCAGCAGGACCAGGCGCTGTTCCGCGGTACCGGTGGGGAACCGGCCGACGTGGCCGCCGAGCAGGCCCGTCTGGACGCAACCGATACGCTGGTGCTGGTGTACCCGCTGTACTGGTGGTCGTTCCCTGCGCTGCTGAAAGGTTGGATCGATCGCGTGTTCACCCAGGGCTGGGCCTACCAGGACGGTGCCGACGGCAAGGTGCAGAAGAAGCTGCATCGGTTGCACGTGCATCTGGTCGGCATTGGCGGCGCGGGCGCGGAGATGATCGAGCGACGCGGCTACGGCGCGGCGATGAAGACCCAGATCGACATGGGCATCTTCGACTACTGCGGTGCGCGCGTACTGTCGTCGGAACTGCTGCTGGACGCTGATTCCGGCGCAGCCGGGGCGCATCTGCAGTCGGCCGATGAGATCGGTCGTAAAATCGGTACTCCGATGAGCTGATGCCGTGTGCCGCCGATGCCTGCCAACGCCGCTCCCACGCGCCGCCGATTGACCCGCGAGCAACGCGCCCGCCAGTTGCTGGATGTGGCCTGGGCGCTGGTTGGCGAAGAAGGCACTGACGCGTTGACGCTGGGACGGCTGGCCGAGGCGGCGGGTGTGACCAAGCCGGTGGCCTACGATCACTTCGTGACCCGCAATGGTCTGCTGGCCGCGCTCTACGACGACTATGACGGTCGGCAGACGGTGGTGTTCCACGAACGCATCAGCCACGCGAAAGCGCAGCTCGCCGATCGTGCTGCGGCCATCGCCTCCGGCTATATCGATTGCATCCTCAGCCAGGGCCGTGAGGTGCAGGGCATCCTGGCGGCCTTGGTGGGCGCGCCGGAGCTGCACGTGGTACGGCAGCGCTACCAGCAGGATTTCATCGACAGCTGCCAGGTCTGGCTGGGCCCGTTCGCCAGCGACGGTACGGTGCCGCTGGCGGGACGCTGGGCGATTCTCGGTGCGGCCGAAACCCTGTCCGAGGGGGTGGCCGCAGGCGCGCTGGACAAGACCGACGCCGAGGCCGAGTTGCAGCGGCTGATCGTGGCGACGGTCAAGCGTCGCTGAGCCGCGCGAGCGGTCAGCCGCCGGCCAGTGCGGCGAATCCTGCCGCCAGCTGATCGCGCACCAGTGCGTCGCGCGCGCTGCGGCTGTCAGAGCCCAGTACCACGGTGATCAGCCGCACCGGCTGGTTGCGACCGGGCACCGGTCGGCACGCTGTCGCGGCCAGGCAGAAGCCTGCGGCCTGGGTGTAGCCGGTCTTCAAGCCATCCACGCCGTCGTCGCCAAGCAGGGCGTTCTGGTTGTTGCGGCTGAAGCTGCCGTGCGCGAACGCGCGCTGCGCGGTGACCGCCAGGATCTGCGGATGATCGTTCAGCAGGCAGGCGGCCAGCACCGCCATGTCGCGCGCGCTGGATGCATGGTGCGGCGTGGTAATGCCGGAGACGCTGGCGAACCAGGTGCTGCGCAGGCCGAGCTGGCGTGCATGCCGGTTCATGCGCTCCAGGAACGCAGGCTGCGATCCGTCCAGGTGGCGCGCGACCGCCAGCGCCGCGTCATTGCCGGAGACGATCATCAATCCTTCCAGCAGGCGCGCGAGGGTGACTGTTTCGCCGGGCACCAGGCCCATGCGCGTCTCATCATCGGCCACCACATGCACATCGTCGGCGGCGACGGTAACTTCGTCGTCCCACGAGCGCCCGTGCTCCTCGACACACTCGTAAGCCACGTAGGCGGTCATCAGTTTGGTCAGCGAAGCCGGTTGCCGTGCGATGTCCGCGTGGTGCTGGTGGATCACTTCGAGCGTCGTCGCATCAAGGGTGATGGAGGACAGCGGTGCACGCGCAGGGGCAGGAGACGGCATGGAGGCGGCGATAACAGTGGGGCCCTGGAGGATAGTGTGCAGTGGCTGCACGAAGCTGCAATATTGCAACGATATAACGTATCGTCATTGTGGGCCGCCGATGGCCCGACGGGACATCCGATGACTGCACGTATTCCTCGCCGCTGGCTTCATTCTTCGCTGCTGCTCGCGCTGGCCGCACTTGGCGGCTGCCAGCCCAACCTGCGCGCCGAGGCTGTTTCCTCCGCCGATGCGCGCCCGCACAACGTGATCGTGATGATCAACGACGGCGCCGGTTGGGGTACCTGGGACGCCGCTGCCTACTGGCAGTACGGTGGCCGCGAAGGTGCGCCGTATGCGGACTTTCCGCAGCGCCTGGCGGTAACTACCTTCCCGTTGAATGCCGCCAGCCAGCCGACCCGCGACAATGCGCAGACCCTTGGCTACGACCCGGCCAAGGCCTGGGATGACACCGCGGTGCCGGCGCCGGACCTGCCGTTTGCCAGCTACCAGTACCTCGCTGCGGTGGCCACCGACAGCGCAGCGGCGGGCACCGCGCTGTCCTCGGGCATCAAGACCTACAACAACGCCATCAACTACGACAACGATGGCCGGCCGGTGAACTTCAACACGCTGCGCGCCAAGCGCCTGGGCATGGCCACCGGCGTGGTCACCTCAGTGCCGTTCGCGCACGCCACGCCAGCTGCGTTCGCTGCGCAGAACGAATCGCGCAACAGTTACCACGCCATTGCGCACCAGATGCTGGCGCAGGGTCACATGGACCTGGTGATGGGCACCGGTGGGCCCGGCTACAGCGTTGATGGTCGCGCCTGTGACGGTGATGCGGATGCGGGGAAGGCCGAGGGCTGCGCGAATCCGTGGGAATGGGTTTCGCAGCAGGATTGGCAGCAGCTGGAAGCGGGCAAGGCCATTGCCGGCAATCCGGCGGGACCGTGGCGCCTGATCCGCAGCAAGGAAGCGTTCGCCGCATTGGCGCAGGGGCGGATGCCTGCCGATCGGCCGCTGATCGGCGTGCCGCGCGTGGCCACTACGCTGCAGCAGGCGCGCCAGCTGCAGGTGCTGGGCAAGGACGCATCCACGCCTTCCGGTGTGAGGAAGATCGACAGCGTGCCCGACCTGGCGACCATGACCCGCGGCGCGCTGCAGTTCCTGCAGCAGCGTTCGGCCAAGGGCCTGTTCCTGATGGTGGAAGGTGGCGCCACCGATTGGGCTGCGCATACCAGCGCCTGCGGCACCGAATGGCACTACGGCCAGTGCAGCGACCAGCCGCAGTTCGGCCGGCTGATCGAGGAAACGGTGGAGTTCAACGACGCGGTGACGGCGGTGGTCGACTGGATCGAACGCAATGGTGGCTGGGAGCGCAACCTGCTGATCGTCACCACCGACCACGACAACAGCATGCCGATGGGGCCGGATGCACAGCGTGTGGCCTTCGAGCCGGTGCGCAACAATGGCCGTGGCCGCATGCCGGGGATCAGCTTCCGTCCCACCGGCAACCATTCCAACGCGCTGGTGCCGCTGTGGGCCAAGGGGGCGGGCGCGGAACTGCTCGGCAAGCGCGTGCGTGGCGTCGATGCGGGCTACCGACAGCATGTGCGCTGGAACGACGGCAGTTACATCGACAACACCGACGTGGCTGCGGCGGTGCAGGAGGCGCTGCAGCGCTAGGAACGTGCCGGCCGTTGGCCGGCAGCTGCAGGCTGCCCGGTCGGCGAGGTTGTCGGCCAGCGGCCGGCACTACCGGGGGGGCTGCTGGGCGTCGGGGACGGGCTGGCCAACTGGCGTGCCAGCTCGGCGCTGGCCACGTGGCCGTGCAGGAACAACAAGCCGCCGAAGATGTTCATGAGCGTGCCTCCACTTGAGTGGATTGCACGATACGGGCAGCATGGAAGGGCAAAAAGCGACATTTCCGCAAGCATGCCTTGAGAGGAATTCAAGCCTGATGTCCCGCCCACCGCTCCATGCCCTGCAAGGCTTCGTGGCCGCCGCCCGGCTCGGCAACCTGTCGCGCGCGGCAGCGTCGATGAACCTGACCGTCAGTGCGCTCAGCCATCAGATGCGCCAGCTGGAAGAACGGCTCGGGCAGCCGCTGCTGATCCGCCAGCCGCGCGGCGTCACCCTTACCCTGGAAGGCCAGCGCCTGCTCGACCAGGTGGGCCCGCATCTGGATGCGATCAACGAAGCCTTCCAGCCCTATGCGGCACGCGCCGAGCACGTGCTGACGATCAGCGCGGTGCCATCGATGGCGTCTGCGTGGCTGGTGCCACGGCTGGGTCACTTCGTGGCTGCGCATCCGCAGATCGAGATCAACCTGCAGTCGAGTGAGCGCTTGATCGATTTCGAGCGGCAGCGGCAGTTCGATGCCGCGCTGCGGCTGGGCAGCGGACAGTGGCCGGGGCTGGTGGTAGAGCCGTTGTTCGACGAATGGCTGCTGCCGATGGCCAGCCCGGCGCTGATCGAACGCATGGGAGGCATTGGCCGCATGCCACTGAACCAGTGGCCGCTTCTTGGTGATCCGGACGGTGCGTGGGGCGCGTGGTTCGCGTTGAGCGGGCAGAGCCCGCCATCGCGCTTCGTGGCAGTGCTGGATGATTCTGAGGCGCACCATCGCGCGGCCCTGGATGGCGTGGGCGTGGCGTTGGGGCGGGTAACACGGGCGCGGCTGCTGCTGGATTCCGGCCAGCTGGTCGCACTGTCCAGCCAGCGTCTGAAAACCGCCTGGCCGCATTGGCTGGTGTACCCGCAGCGCTCGGCCCGGCATCGCGGCTTCCTCGCCTTCCGCGACTGGCTGCATGCGCAGGCCGCCGAGCACGTGCGGCATATGGCAGACGCACATTTGTAGCGTCGAGCCATGCTCGACCATCCCATCCGCATCTGTAGAGTCGAGCCATGCTTGTATGTTCCTCCCGGCTCCTACGCGGTATGTAGGAGCCAGGGTGGAGGGACCGTCA
>NZ_SRHZ01000082.1 GCF_004684085.1 Stenotrophomonas maltophilia | reverse complement strand
GACTTCGATCCGGCCATGCTGAGGGTGGGTCAAGCCTGCTTCCAGCAGGCTTGACCGCGAACATAGGATCTCGACTGCTTCTGCTCTACAGTCATCGCACCAGGGTGACTGCCTGCCCGGCACGGGCGAATGCTTCCTCCAGCAACGGGCCTGCCTTGATCGCCTCCACTGCCTCGAACAACGCCTGCAGTGCGACGGCCGGGCGTGAGGCCGGCGCCGCCACCGCCTGCTGGATCGCGGTGAAACGGTCGGCCAGCACGCGGTGGCCGGGATGCGTCTGCGCCCATGCTTCCAGCGGTTGGCGTACACCGGCAGCGGCATCCAGATTCTGCTGGTGGAACAGGGTGATGGCCGCCGCCGAGGTCTCTGCCCGCTCGATCATGGCGTGGCGCAGTTCGCGGCTGAGAAACAGATCGTAGGCTGCACCGCGGCCCACCGCGATGCGCAGCCCCTCGCGGTCGAGGTCGGCCACCTGCTGCGCAGGGCTGTCCTCGCGCACCAGATAGGTGCCTTCGATTTCCACGTACGGGGCACTGAAGGCAATGCGGTCGGCGCGTGCCGGATCGATGGCCAGGAAGGCCAGATCCCAGCCGTCTTCGCCTGCCGCGGCGACCACCGAGGCTGCGGCATCGTGGCAGGTAAAGCGTGCCTGCACGCCCATCCGTTGCGCCAATGCGGTAGCCAGTTCCAGCGAGGGGCCGCGCGGTGAGCGCGCATCGCCCTGTGCCAGCACCGGGTTGCCCAGGTTGATCGCCACGCGCAGGAAACCCTGCGGTGCCAGCGAACTTCGATGGTCGGACAGAGGCATGCAGGGCTCCGCAGGGCAGGGGAAGCCCAGCATGCCAGTGCCGCTGCGCAGGCGATGTCAGCGTCCGGTTATCCTGCGTGGATGAATCCGATCCTGCATGTCGAGATCCCAGCCAGTGATCTGGCCCGTGCCATCACCTTCTACCAGCTGTGGTTGCAGGTGAGGGCAGATGAACCGATCGTGCTGCACGACTGCCGGATGGCCTATCTTCCGTTCGCCGATGAGGCCGCCGGTGCGAGCATGGCGCTGGTGCAGGGTGCGGACTATCTGCCTTCCGAGCAGGGTGCGCGCATCTATGTCGGGGTCGATGACCTGGACGCTAGCCTGGAGCGTGCACTACAAGCAGGAGCCGAGCTGCGCTTCGGCCCGGCCGACGCGGGTGACTGGCGCGTGGCCGAGATCCGCGACAGCGAAGGCAACCGGATTGCGTTGCAGGCGCGCGCGTCCATGTAGCGTCGAGCCCATGCTCGGCTACTGTTGACTACGCCGCCAATGCACCCGTCGAGCATGGCTCGACTCTACAAATGCGTCAGTCGAGCATGGCTCGACGCTACACGTGGGTCGCGGCGCGTGAGCGCTGCAGCCAGTCGTTGATTGCCGGGTCCAGCCGCGGGTCGTCCGGCAGCTGCATGCCGAAGCGCTGCTGCAGCACGTCGCGCACATGACCCACATCATGCAGCGGGCGCTTGTCCGGCGCCTGCCCGGGGCGATATTCGGTGTAGTTGCCGCTGCCGATGGTACGGCGCCAGTCCGGCCCGGTCAGTGACGCACGCAGCTGTCCGGGAAAGCTCGAATCCGGATGAGTGCACACGTACCAGTTGCCCACCACGTTGTCGATCGGCGCCGGTGGCTGCAGGTCGAAGCGATACATTGCCCGCCAGCCATCGTTGGATTCGGCCGAGAGCACGAAATCACCGTCATCGCCCAGCCGCTGAAGCAGATAGCGTTCGTGTGGCGTGGCCTGCGACAGCGGGTCGTGCAGGCGCAACGGCACGGTCGGGGTCAGGCTACCGAAACCGGCATCCACCAGCCAATCATCGCCATCCACCTGCACGCGCAGCAGCAGGTGGGTACGCGCCGTCAGTTCACCGTCCTGTGCCGCCAGCAGCACGCGCGCGCTCAACGGCTGCGCGTCGAAGCCCAATGCCTGCAGCAGCGCCAGCAACCCGCCATTGAGTTCGAAGCAGTACCCGCCACGGCGGTCGTCCAGCAGCTTGCGCTGCACGCTGTCCAGGTCGATCGGCACCGCATCGCGCAGCAGGCAGCTGAGGGTCTCGAACGGCAGCAGTGCGTTGTGGCGCTGCTGCAGCAGGGTCAGGCCGGCCAGGGTCAGCGGTGGCGGCGCATCCAGCTGCAGGCGCTGCAGGTAGCGGGGAACGTCGAGCGTGGTCATGGAGGCACCGGGCCGGGAAGGGAGGTCCACTGTGCTCCCCCAACCGGGGTTGAGGTCAAGCGTGGCGGCGGTGTCATGCCCCCGTCGCCTGCACCCGGTACAAAGGCCGCGTCCACCAGCGATGGGGGGACGTAGACGAAGAAAGCGCTAAAGTTGTCCTGAATCCGGCCGATACAGGTGCGTCTTTCCGCCTGGAGTCTGTCATGTCGGCCGTTGTCCCCCACCTCCGGTTCCTGCGCACGCGCCTTGCTGCGTTGCACTCGGCATCCCCCGGCCTGCTGCGGTGGTTGCAGCCGCATCGGCTCAGCGTGGCCAACAAGCTCAAGGCCACACTGTGGATCTGCGGCCTGGGCCTGGTGGCGATCGCCGCCGTCTACACCTGGACCGCCCATGCCAACGCGCAGGCTGCACGCAGTCAGGCCAGCTACCAGCGCGGCAGCGATCTGGCTGCCAGCCTGACCACCCGGGTGGCCGAAGCGCGTCGCCTGCAGACCCAGTATGCACGCAGTTTCGATGATGCCGACCGCGCGCAGCTGTTGGCCACGCAGAAGGCGCTGCAGGCCGATCTGCAGGCGCTGCGCGCGATGCCGATGGATGCTGGCCGGCGCAAGGCCCTGCAGGCGCTGACTGAAGCCGCCGACGCGTTCTCGCAGGGTGTGGCCGCCCTGTTCGAACGTGTCGATGAGATGGGCCGTGGTGACGCCGGACTCGCCGCGCAGCTGCAGCAGGCTGCCGACACACTTCAGACGCAGGTGGATGCGCTGCAGCGGCCGTCGTTGGCGTTGTCCCTGCAGAAGATGCGAAGGCAGGAGGCGCTGCTGCTGCTCGACGGTGATTCCACCCACGCCGACCGCGCCAGCGAGGAGAAGCTGCCGTTCGACCTCGCGCTGGCGGGGCTGCCCGCGGATGCGCAGGACACCCTGCGCACCGGGATGGAGGCGTATCAGGCCGCATTGCTGGGGTATACCGCTGCCCGCGTCGGCCTGGATGTGGAAGCGCAGTCACTGCTGGATGCCGCAGCGGGCGTAACGCCGGCGCTGGCCGCATTCCAGCAGGCGCAGGTGGCGGCGCTGGCCAAGGCGCAGGCGCGCCAGCAGGCAGGCGCGCGCACCATGAGCGTCCTGTTCGCACTGACCCTGCTGCTGGTGGCCGGCGTGTTGATCACCAGCCTGGTGCTGGTGCTGCGTGCGGTGCGCCAGCCGATCCAGGACACCCTGCGCTTCGCCAGCGACATCGCCGACGATCGCCTCGAAACCACCCTGCGTGTCTACAACGCCAATGATGAGATCGGCCAGCTGGCCCAGCGCCTGGTCGACATGCAGCAGCGCCTGCGCGCGCGCATCGAGACCGAGCGTGCCGTCGCGCGTGGCAACACCCGGGTGCGCCAGGCATTGGACAGCGCGCAGACCGGCCTGATGGTGATCGATGCCGAAGGCCTGGTGGCGTATGCCAATCCGGCCCTGCTGCTGCAGCTGGAACTGCGGGCTGAAGACCTGATGGGCAGCGATGCGGTGCGCCTGCATCCGGCACTGGCCAGCCTGGCCGGCGTGCGCCAGCGCGAGGAACGCGAGATCGGCCATGGCGGCGTCCGCTACCAGTTGATCGCCAATGCCATCACCGACGAAGGGCATTTTCTCGGCGTGGCAGTGGAGTGGCGCAGCCGGGCGCTGGAAACACTGCTGGAAACCGAAGTGGCGGCACTGGTCGATGCCGCCGCGCACGGTGACCTGCATGGCCGCATCGCGCTGGAGGGAAAGCAGGGCTTCGTGCGTACGTTGTCGACCAGCATCAATCGCCTGTTGACCACCTTCGAGACCAACCTCGGCGATCTGCAGGCGCTTCTGGCAGCGCTGGCCTGCGGCGATCTCAGCGTGCGCATGGAGGGCGACCTGCAGGGTGTGTTCGCACGCATGCGCGACGATGCCAACGCCACTGTCGCGCAACTGGGCCGTATCGTCACCCGCATCCAGCAGGCGACGTCCAGCCTCGATACCGGTGTCGGTGAGATCGTTGCCGGTCACCATGATCTGTCGCAGCGCACCGAACAGCAGGCGGCCAACCTGGAAGAGACCGCAGCGTCGATGCATGAGCTGACCGACACCGTTGGCCGCAATGCCGATGCCGCGGGCCGTGCCGACGTGCTGGTCAAGGGTGCGGCGGAAGTGGCCCAGCGCGGTGGCGAGGCCGTTGGCCAGGTGGTCGCGACCATGCATGGCATCAGCGAGGCCTCGCGACGGATCGGCGACATCACCCAGTTGATCGACGGCATCGCCTTCCAGACCAACATCCTCGCGCTGAATGCCGCGGTGGAAGCCGCGCGCGCGGGTGAGCAGGGCCGCAGCTTTGCCGTGGTGGCTGCGGAAGTGCGCCTGCTGGCACAACGCAGTGCGGAGGCGGCCAAGCAGATCAAGGGCCTGATCGAGGATTCAGTGGCGCGCGTCGGCCAGGGCAACCAGCAGGCCGAACAGGCCGGCACCACGATGGGCGAGATTGTCGGCAGCGTGCAGCAGCTGGTGGATCTGCTGGCCGCGATCCGCGGTGCATCGCAGGATCAGCATGCCGGCATCGCCCAGGTGAACCAGACCATCGTGCAGATGGAAGCCAGTACCCAGCGCAATGCCAGCCTGGTGGAAGAGGCCGGTGCCTCGACAGCGCAGATGCAGGCGCAGGTGCATGCGCTGGCGGAGGCAGTGGGTGTGTTCCGCCTGCAGTCGATGCCACAGGCGCGCGCCGCGGCCTGATCCTGCTCCGGTAGTGCCGGCCGCTGGCCGGCACGTCCATGATCACGCCGGCCAGCGGCCGGCAGTACTCGTGTGGCTCAATACACGTCGCGGCGGTAGCGCCCGTTCTCCAACAACGTTTCCACCGCGTCATTGCCCAGTGCCTCGCGCAGCACCTGGTCCACGCCTTCGGCCATGCCCTGCAGCGAACCACAGACGTGGATCACCGCGCCGCGCTGCATCCAGTCACGCAGCGCATCGGCGGCCGCATGCAGTCGAGCCTGCACATAACCACCTTCGCCGTCGCGCGAGAACGCCAGGTCCACCCGCGCAAGATGGCCATCGGCCTGCCACGCTTCGATCTCATCGGCGAACAGGAAGTCGTGCGCACGCTGGCGTTCGCCGAACAGCAGCCAGTGCCCGTGCTCACCTGTATGTACGGCTTCGCGCAACAGGCTGCGTAGGCCCGCGATACCGGTGCCATTGCCGATCAGTACCATCGGCGCACCGCCAATGCGATGGAAACCGGGATTGCGATGCACGCGGGCCACAATGCTGGCACCGACTGGCGCATGCAGCGAGAGCCAGCCGGAACCCAGCCCGGCGCGACCGGACGCGTCATGCACCAGGCGCACGACCAGATCCACCGCACCGTCATCAGGACAGGAGGCGATGGAATATTCGCGCCCGGGCAGCATCGGCAATCCGGACAACCACAGGCAGGCATCCTGCACCGCCAGCGCGGCATCCGCGTCGGGCAGCTCACGTTCGCTGGCCAGTGCCAGCAGCGTGCGCGGCATGCCGTCAATCAGCAGCGGTTGCAGCGGATCCAGAGCGTGCGCGCTCAGTACCGCGCTGGCATGCCGCGCGTTATGCCGGGGCGCGATATGCAGGATGTCGCCTGCTTGCCACTGCACGTCGGCCGGTGGCGCAAGACGGATGCGCCAGATGGCGCCGCCCACGCTGCCCGGGTTGAGACGTTCGCGGCCGAGCAGCCGCCACTCATGCATCTGCGTGGCCGCCGGCAGCACGCTGTCATCGGTGACGATGCCGGTCAGCGCGCCCAGCTGCAGCTGCCATTGGCGCAGGGCCGCTACCGAGGCGGCATCGACTTCGATGCGCTCGAACAACGGACGCGCGCCGTTGCTGATCAACCAGCCATCGACCTGGCGACCAAACCCACAGTAGTGCGGGTACTGTCGATCACCCAGCGCCAACAGTCCAAACTGCAGGCCTGACAGATCGAGCGTCTGTGTCATCAATCGGCGTGCAGCGCCTCGCGCCGCATCCGGTGGTTCGCCATCGCCAAAGGTGCTCAGTACCAACAGCACCTGCGCGGTGCGCCCCAGCTGCGCGGCATCAACGCGCGCCAGCGGTAGCACCTGCACCGCATGACCGGACGCCTGCAGCTGTGCGGCTGCGCGCCATGCGAGTTGTTCGCCCAGCCCACTCTGGCTGGCATGCACCACCAGCCACGCCGTGCCGCTGCCTTCG
This sequence comes from Stenotrophomonas maltophilia, assembly GCF_004684085.1. Classification (GTDB taxonomy): domain Bacteria; phylum Pseudomonadota; class Gammaproteobacteria; order Xanthomonadales; family Xanthomonadaceae; genus Stenotrophomonas; species Stenotrophomonas maltophilia_AS. The sequence goes on along the minus strand of NZ_SRHZ01000082.1, from coordinate 1,598 downwards.
TCAGGTGTTGTCGGCAACGACTGACGCAGCTCTCGCGCGGCGCGCTGACTGCGGCGACGGTCCAGGTACAGCATCCAGCCGGTGATGAAGAACAGGCTCATGCCCAGGCTGCTGAGCATCACCACAACACGCCCGGGCACGCCGAAGTAGCTGCCCGAGTGCAGCGCGAACACGCTGGTGGCCAGCTGCGCGCCGGTGCCCTGGCGTGCGTAGGGGCGGGCATCGAGAGTGGCACCCGTGCCCGGGTCGAGCTGCAGCAGATCATGCGCGCGGTCATGCTGGCCGCCGCGCTGCGACGGATCACCGGCCATCACGCGCACGTTCAGTGCCTGCCCGGGCTTCTCCGGCAGGCGCAGATCGATGTAACCGGTGCGTACGCCGGGCAGTGCATACAGCGTGGCCTCGACGCGGTGCAGATCCAGTGCCGCGTCGGTGGCGACCTTGTGCTTTGCCGCCGGCGCCACGCCCAGCAGCGTGTTGGCCGCGCTGCGATACCAGTCGAACGACCACCACAGGCCGGTCAGCGCACTCATCAGGTAGATCAGCAGTACCCAGGTGCCGATCACCGAGTGCAGGCTCCACAGGAAGCCACGGCCGCTGCGCTTCCACTCCACCGCCAGCCAACTGCGCCAGTGCCACCAGCGCCGGGGCCAACGCAGGTAGAGGCCGGACAGGGTGAAGAACAGCAGCGCGATGGCACAGCTGCCGGTCATCCATTTGCCGCGTTCGCCGGCGGCGAGGTGGCGATGGAGGTCCTCGACGAAATCGAAGAACGCCTGCCCGCGCAGGGCACTGAAGCGCTCACCGCTGTACGGGTCGAAGTACACCCAGTGTTCCTTGCCACCGGCAAAGCGTGCCACCGACGGCCGCTGGCCGGTCGCATCCACGCGCAGGCGTTGCAGGGGACGATCACTGCCGGCCTGCAGCAGTGGCACCAGTTCGCTGAGTTCAAGCGGAAGCTGGCCGTCGGCATGGTGCTCGGCGATCTCGGCGAAGCCGGGATTGGCCGCCCGCAGCAGTTCATCCTCGAAAGACAGCACGGCACCGCTGAGGCCCATCACGGCCAGTACGGCACCGGCGGTGATGCCCAGCAGCCAGTGCAGTTGGAACAGGACGTTCTTGAACATCGAAGGAGGAGGGCCCGGAAGGCTGCCGCCCGCATCCTGCGCAACAGCAAATGAGAATTAGTCGCGGAATTCTCCGTGGCGCCCTGCCTGCGGTCAAGCAGGGGGGATCGGCCGGGCGGCGCCCGGCACCCGCGGTAGTGCCGGCCGCTGGCCGGCAACCTCAGAAGCAACAGCGTGCATTCCGTGGGATGGAGGGGGTGGGTCCGGTTGCGGGGGCCGCTGCAAGTACGTCCTGCAGTAGATCCACGCCATGCGTGGATGCTCCTCGTTGAAACGTCGAAATATTCGATTTCGATGGAGATTCATCCACGCATGGCGTGGATCTACCGTGTCGACCAAGGTCGACATCTACCAACCGCGCCTTGAAGCTGTCGGGGGTGGGGCGGTGTGGGGCTGCAGGACCGTTGGCGCCATGGATGGCGCCATCGAGCCCCCATGGGTGAGGGCGCTTTGCTTGCGAAGCACTGCTTC
>NZ_SRHZ01000081.1 GCF_004684085.1 Stenotrophomonas maltophilia | reverse complement strand
TTGCTTGCGAAGCACTGCTTCGCAAGCGCCCGAACGCCCAGCCGCCAGCGGCTGGGCCGGTCTGGGGGTTTACGGCGTGTCCTGCAGCCCCACACCGCCCCGCCCAACACTCAGAAATACGGAGTTGCTTCGGCTGTTGCTTCTGAGGTTGCCGGCCAGCGGCCAGCACTACCGCGGGTGCAGGGTGCAACCCTGCCGAACCCTCACTTCACCCAGCCGTCTATCTCGCCGTGGGCGAACGGTCCCAGCTTCGCCTTCAGCAGCCGCCCCTGCGCATCGAACAGCACGCTGTAGGGCAGCAGACCCTGGGTATTGCCCAGCTGCACGCTGGCGTCGCGCGGGCCCGGCGTCTCGATGACGATCGGGTAGTCCACCGGCACCCGCTGCAGGAAGCGACGCACGTCTTCCTGCGTATCCAGCGCCAGGCCCAGCACCTGCACGCCTTGGTCGCCCTGTGCAGCGGCAAAGCGCGCCAGCTCGGGCATTTCCTCCACGCAGGGCGCGCACCAGCTGGCCCAGACGTTGATCAGCAGCGGGCGGCCGGCGAAGCGCTGGCGCAGCTCCAGCGCTCGGCCCTCCAGATCCGGCAACGTCAGCGCCGGCAGTGGGTCACCCGCCTGCAGCACAGGCGTCGCGAGGGCTGCAGGGGAAGCGACCGGTGCTGCGGCAGGCGCAGCCGGCGCAGGAGCCAACCGGTACCCGGCCCACAGGCCAAGGCCGGCGGCCAGCACCGCTGTCCACAGCAGCGCTGGCCGTTGCCACTTCATCGTGCGGTGCGCAGCAGCGCTTCCTCGACCACCGCCTGGGTCAGCAGGGTCGGCAGCACCGTCGGCGGTGCGCCGGGGCCGTAGACCACGTACAGCGGCACGCCCACCGCCTTGTGCTCTTCCAGGAACGTGGTGATCTGCGGATCGACATTGGTGTAGTCACCGCGCATGTACACCGCATTGGTGCGCTTGAGCAGTTCCTTGAACTCCGGCCGCGACAGCACGGCGCGCTCGTTGGCCTTGCAGCTCACGCACCAGTCGGCGGTCATGTTGACGAACACCACGCGCTTGTCTGCACGCAGGCGGTCCAGCAGCTGCGGCGAGTATTCGACCACGTTGTCCGTGGCCGCCTGTGCGGCGCGCGCCGGCGGTGCCAGCTGGGTGACGCCCCAGGCCGGCACCAACGCAGCGATGGCCAGCAGCACGCCCAGCAGGGCAACGGCACGCGGGCCGGTCCAGCGGTTGCGCTCGAACAGCCACAGGCCGAAAGCGAACAGCAGCAGGCCGCCCAGCACCAGCGCCATGCCGTCCACCCCGCGCTGCTTGCCCAGCACCCACAGCAGCCACAGCGCGGTGGCATACATCGGGAAGGCCAGCACGTGCTTGAGCGTTTCCATCCACGGGCCCGGCTTGGGCAGGCGGCGTGCCAGCGCCGGCACGAAGCCGATCAGCAGGAACGGCAGGGCCAGGCCGAGGCCGAGGAACAGGAACACGGTCATCGCCTGCAGTGGCGTTGCGATGAATGCGTAGGCCACTGCGCCGCCCATGAACGGACCGACGCAGGCGCTGCCGACCACGCAGGCCAGTGCGCCGGTGAAGAAGTCCCCGGCCGGGCCGCTGCGGCTGGCCAGCGACTGGCCGAGGTTGCCGAGGCCACCGCCGAGGGTGAACACCCCGGACAGGCTCAGGCCCACCGCGAACATGACGTAGGCCAGTGCAGCTACCACGCCCGGATGCTGCAGCTGGAAGCCGATGCCGACCGCGTTGCCGATCGCGCGCAGGCCCACCATCAGCGCACCGATCACCGCGAAGGCGACCAGCACACCCAGCGTGTACCAGAGCGCATGGCTGCGTGCGCGCTGCGGGCTTTCACCGCTCTGTGCCAGGCCGAGCACCTTCAGCGACAGGATCGGCAGCACGCACGGCATCAGGTTCAGCACCAGGCCGCCGGCCAGGGCCAGCAGCAGCACCCACAGGAACGAACGGTCCGGGTTCGGCGTGGCCACCGGCGGGCGCGTGCGCATGGCGTTGTCGCCGCGCGCGTCGGCGGCGAACGCGTTGTCAGCGGCGGCAATGCCAGTACCGGCCGGAGCGTCGGTGTCGGCGTTGGGGACGGTCGGCAGCAGGCGCAGCGGCGCGCCATTGGCAGCTTCGCGCGGTGCATCGGCGGCGGTCGGCAGCGGGCTGATCACCTCGTTGCGCGGTGGCGCCTGATCGGCGCTGGCGTTGATCTTGCCGGCCGGGATGGACAGCTTCACCCGGCGGGTCATCGGCGGGTAGCAGATGCCATCGGTCTGGCAGCCCTGGAAGGTCACCACCAGGGTGGTGCCGACCGCGTCGGCAACGGAGCGGCGCAGCGGCAGCGGTACTTCCACCTGGTTGAAGTACACCGAGACATCGCCGAAGTGCTCGTCGCGATGCGATTGCGCGGTCGGCCAGCGCGGCTTGTCGGCCAGCACGCCGGCGCTGCCCTCCAGCTTCAGCGAGGTGCGATCGCGATACAGGTAGTAGCCCGGCGCCGGGCTGAAGCGCAACAGCAGGGTGTTGCCATCGCTGGCGATGGCATCGAAGCCGAACGCCTGTTCCGACGGCAGCGGCAGCGCCTGGCTGTTGCTGGCCGCACCCGGGAGGCGCAGGCCGCCGCTGTTGCCAGCACCGGCCAGCGGGTTGTTGAACGGGCTGGCGCCGGCGGGGCGCGCGGCAGGAGCGGTGGCCTGTGCCCCGGCACCCGGCAGCGTGACCTGCAGCACGCGCTTCTGCGGCGGGTAGCAGACACCAGCATCGGCGCAGCCCTGGTAACGCACTTCCAGGCTGATGGTGCCGGCCGCATCGGTCGGTGCGCCGGGCAGGGTGGCCTGCAGACGCTCGCGATAGGTTTCAACCTCGCCGAAGAAATCGTCGTGATGCTTGTCGCCCTTGGGCATCTGCAGCGCGCCGGCATTGAAGGCCGGATCGGCCTTGACGCTGGTGCGGTGGCGATAGAGGTAGTAGCCCGGCGCGATCTTGAACTGCAGCTGCACCTGGCCACGTTCGGGGGCGGTCGCGGTCAGCGCGAACGCCTGGTCCACCGGCAGCAGGTCCTTCTCGTCCAGCGCGAAGGCCGGCAGCGAAAGCCACAACAGGGCGCACAAGGCGGCGCCACGCGCAAACAGAGTCTTCAATCAGTGTCCTCCCGGGTCTGAGCCCGGATCCAGTCCAGATACGCCGGCAGGCCGGCCCGGGTTTCGACCGCGATGCACTCCGGGAGTTCATACGGATGCAGTTCGACGATCCGGGCGATTGCGTCATCGACGCGGCTCGCGGTGGTCTTCACCAGCAGCTGCAGTTCGGTGTCGGTCGTCACCTCGCCCTGCCAGCGGTAGGTCGACTGCGCGCCATCGAGGCGGGTCACGCACGCGGCCAGGCGCTCGCCGACCAGCGCGTGCGCGATGCGCTCGGCACTGGCCCGGTCCGGGCAGGTGGTCAACAGCAGCAGGACGGGATCGACGGTCGACATGACCGTCGAGTATAGGGCCGCCGCCGGGTCAGGGCCCGGCGGCGGCAGTGGACCGCTGCGTTGCGCGGTCAGTTGGCCAGCTGGCAGGTGGCCGGCTTGGCCGAGGTGAACAGGGCCGGGGTGGCCCACTCGGGGTAGTCGATGAACGGGTTGCGGTTGCCCTGGAAGCTGTAGATCACGTCATTGCGGGCACGCTCCGCAGCGCTCGGCGGGTCGGCCAGATGCCAGTCGATCAACGTCGACAGCAGACCCATGTAGGCCGGCGAACTGCTGGTCTTGACGATCTTGCTGCGGTCATCGGTCAGCTCCAGGTCCGGCTCGGACTGGCCGGTGGCCGCATCCTTGCCGCCCTCGTAGCGGATGGCCATGTACAGCACCGCACGCGCCATGTCGCCCTTGCGTGCACCCCAGACTTCAAAGGTGCCACCGTTGCCGTCGGGCGTGCGTACCCAGTTGGAGTTGCCCGGGTAGCCGCCGCTGCCGCCGCCCTGGCCGTTGTTGGCCTCGGTGGCACGCTCGCCGCAGTTGGCGTCGCACTTGCCGAAGGGCTTGTTGCCACGATCGGCGTTCCACTGCGCGTCGGTCAGGTACAGCATGTGGGTGTCGGTGTACGGCGCGTACGGCAGGCCCTTGTCGCCGGTGGTGCTGGCAAAGCCCAGCGAGTTCGGCCAGGTGTGCTCGCGGTTGTACTTCAGGCCGCCGCCGCTGCCGGCGCGGTCGGTCACCTTGGCGTAGCTGCGGTTGCGGTACGCATCCAGGATCCTGCCGCTGTTGTTCGGATCCTCGTCGGCGATTTCCAGGATGGTCCAGGTGCTGGTGCCCGAGCCGCTGTACGGGTAGGCGGTGTGGCCCTTGATGGTGGCGTGCAGCGAGCAGCGCAGCTGGCTGGGGCTGCTGGTGTTGACCTTGGAGTAGTAACCGGCGGGCACGCCGGGGTTGCCCGGGTCCGGATTGCCACCGGTGCTGGCCACGGTGAAGGCGATGCGGCTGTCGGCGGCCGGGTGTGCGCCCTGCAGGTCGGTGATGCGCGCGGCGCGGATGTCGAAGCGGCAGGCCTCACCGGCCACCAGAGCGGTGTTGGTGGACAGCTTCACGCTGCGGCCGCTGGCCGGGAACGTGAGCGGCACGCTGCCGGAGGTACCGCAGCTCAGGGCGAAGGCGCCGCTGGCCAGGTTCACCGTTTCGCTGAACACCACTTCCAGGTCGGCGGCGGCGGGGAAGGTGCTGCTGCCCTGTGCCGGCGTGGTGGTGGATACCGACGGTGGTGTGTTCGGGCCCGGGGTGCCGCCACCGCTGAAGGTCTGGCCATTGTTGCAGCTGCCGAAGGTCTGCCTGGCCGATTCGGCCCAGGTGAAGTGCGTGTACTGGCTGCCGCTGCCGGTCAGCTGCAGCGAGGTGCCTGGCGCCGTGCTGTTGGTCTCGGCCACCGGAATGTTCTGGCTGGTCATGCCGGCGGCAGGACCGCCGGAGGCGGTGATGGCGCCCTCGTAGCTGAGGAACTGGACCACCTTGCCGCTGGCATCGACAAGGGCGATACCGTCGTTCGGGCCGTTCTGGAGGCCGTTGGTCGGGTAGTTGACCACGGCGATGCTGGCGCTGCCGCAGCCGGCGGTGGTGCCGGCCGGGACCGGATTGTTGGCGTAGACCGTGGCGGCCGACGGGTTGCTGCCGTTGTAGAGGTAGAGGCGGTAGCCGGACAGGTCTTCTCCGGCAGTAGCGACCACTTCGATGGCTTCGCCGACGTCACCGGCGGCGGTGCTGTCGTCGTAGTGCAGTTCGTTGATGAAGACTTCGGCCTGGGCCGGCGCGGCGGCCAGTGCCAACAGGCAGGCGGCGGCGAGCGGGGACAGCAATCGCATCGACTACTCCTTGTGATTGGGAATGCGCGGCCGAGCCTAAGGCCGATCCAGTGACACTTTGTCGTAAATGAACGTCAGATATCTGACAGTGCGACGTGGATCACCAAATGTCGAGGGCGCGGACATGGCGGTGCCGCGCTGCACCGGCATCAAGGCCTTCGCGCAGGGCAGGAACCTGCACCGTCGGCGGCAGCGAAATTTTTTCCTGGATCGGCCTTGAAAGGCCCGGGGCCAGCTCCATCTCTGTCCTGCTCCCGATTCGTCGGGCTTTTTCGCGAGCGATGCTGGCAGTCACCTTGGGTGAGTGCTAACATCGCCAGACTTTTTCAGACCAATCAATAACTTAAGAGGTCTCTCATGAGCATCAAGCCGCTGCACGACCGCATTGTGGTCAAGCCGATCGAAGCCGACGAAATCTCCGCCGGTGGCATCGTCATTCCGGATTCGGCCAAGGAAAAGTCCACCAAGGGTGAAGTCGTGGCCGTGGGCCCGGGCAAGCCGCTGGACAACGGCAGCGTGCGCGCTCCGTCGCTGAAGGTCGGTGACAAGGTCATCTACGGCCAGTACGCCGGCAGCTCGTACAAGAGCGAAGGCGTCGAGTACAAGGTCCTGCGCGAAGACGACGTGCTCGCCGTCATCGGCTGAGCCTCGGCGCGACCTGTTTCAACCTGACTTCCAATTCCCAGCCGCCGGGCACGCCCCGGCGCTACCAATGAGGTAATCGCAATGGCTGCCAAGGATATTCGTTTCGGTGAAGACGCCCGTTCGCGCATGGTGCGCGGCGTCAACGTTCTCGCCAATGCCGTCAAGGCCACCCTGGGCCCGAAGGGCCGCAACGTTGTGCTGGAAAAGAGCTTCGGCGCTCCGACCATCACCAAGGACGGCGTCTCCGTCGCCAAGGAAATCGAACTGGCTGACAAGTTCGAGAACATGGGCGCGCAGATGGTGAAGGAAGTGGCTTCCCGCACCAACGACGACGCTGGCGACGGCACCACCACCGCCACCGTGCTGGCCCAGGCCCTGATCCGCGAAGGTGCCAAGGCAGTTGCCGCCGGCATGAACCCGATGGACCTGAAGCGCGGTATCGACAAGGCCGTCGTGGCCGCCGTCAACGAGCTGAAGAGCATCTCCAAGCCGACCGCTGACGACAAGGCGATCGCCCAGGTCGGTACCATCTCGGCCAACTCGGACGAGTCGATCGGCCAGATCATTGCTGATGCGATGAAGGAAGTCGGCAAGGAAGGCGTGATCACCGTTGAAGAAGGCTCGGGCCTGGACAACGAGCTGGACGTGGTCAAGGGCATGCAGTTCGACCGCGGCTACCTGTCCCCGTACTTCATCAACAACCAGCAGTCGCAGACCGCTGACCTGGATGACCCGTTCATCCTGCTGCACGACAAGAAGATCTCCAACGTGCGTGATCTGCTGCCGGTGCTGGAAGGCGTCGCCAAGGCCGGCAAGCCGCTGCTGATCGTCGCTGAAGAAGTCGAAGGCGAAGCGCTGGCGACCCTGGTGGTCAACACCATCCGTGGCATCGTCAAGGTCGTGGCCGTCAAGGCACCGGGCTTCGGCGACCGTCGCAAGGCGATGCTGGAAGACATGGCCGTGCTGACCGGCGGCACCGTGATCTCCGAAGAAGTGGGCCTGTCGCTGGAAAAGGCCACCATCAAGGATCTGGGCCGCGCCAAGAAGGTGCAGGTTTCCAAGGAAAACACCACCATCATCGATGGCGTGGGTGACAAGGCTGCGGTCGATTCGCGCGTTGCGCAGATCAAGACCCAGATCCAGGACACCTCCTCGGATTACGACCGCGAGAAGCTGCAGGAACGCGTGGCCAAGCTGGCCGGCGGCGTTGCCGTGATCAAGGTCGGCGCTTCGACCGAAATCGAAATGAAGGAAAAGAAGGATCGCGTCGACGACGCCCTGCACGCCACCCGTGCGGCCGTTGAAGAAGGCGTGGTTCCGGGCGGCGGCGTTGCCCTGGTCCGTGCGGTCTCCGCGCTGGCCGGCCTGAAGGGTGCCAACGAAGACCAGAACCACGGCATCCAGATCGCCCTGCGCGCGATGGAAGCCCCGCTGCGCGAAATCGTTGCCAACGCCGGTGAAGAGCCGTCGGTCATCGTCAACAAGGTCAAGGAAGGCACCGGCAGCTTCGGCTACAACGCCGCCACCGGCGAGTTCGGCGACATGCTGCAGTTCGGCATCCTGGACCCGACCAAGGTGACCCGTTCGGCCCTGCAGAACGCCGCTTCGATCGCTGGCCTGATGATCACCACCGAAGCCATGGTTGCCGAAGCTCCGAAGAAGGACGAGCCGGCCATGGGTGGCGCCGGTGGCATGGGCGGCATGGGTGGCATGGGCGGCATGGACTTCTAAGTCCACGCTCCCGGAGGTAGTCGCCGACCTTGGTCGGCACGCCTTCCCCGATGTAAAGAAGAACCCCGCCGCAAGGCGGGGTTTTTCGTTGCCCGGTTGCCGCCGCGTCAGCGCATCGCTACGCTCGGTAACCATGCCTACCTCGTTCATCGTTGTTGACGACTTCCTCTCTCCCGCCGACGCGCAGGGATTGCGCCAGGCGGCGCTGGGCTTGACCTATCCCGTGCAGGAGGGCGCGTTCCCCGGCCGCAACTCCCTGGAGCGGCTGGAGCTGGACGGCCTGTCCGGGGCTGCGTCGCGACTGGTCAATGAACCGCTGCGGCCGGTCAACCCGCTGCAGTCGCACGGCAAGTTCCGCCTTACCCTGGCCGGTGATGTCGGCCGTGCGAAAGTGCACGCCGACCATTCGCACTGGTCGGGCATCCTCTACCTGAGCGCACCCGAGCATTGCCAAGGCGGTACCGAGTTCTTCCGCCACCGCCGCACCAACACCGAACGCATGGCCCTGGATGCCCATGAGCTGGCTGCATTGGGCTATGCCAATGGCGGCGACATGCATCGCGATATCATCGAGCGCGACAGCATCGACGACAGCCAGTGGGAGATGACGATGCGCATCCCCATGCGCTTCAACCGGCTGGTGCTGCTGCGGCCCTGGTTCTGGCATACCGCCGGGCCGGCATTCGGTGACCGCCCGGAGAATGGCCGGCTGGTGTACCTGATGTTCTTCGAGCAGGCGCGGTAAGCGGGTCAATCATCCACGCATGGCGCGGATCTACCGGGCCTGCAGTGTTGTGCGCAGCCACGCCAGGAAGGCAGGCAGTGCAGGATTGCCCTCCGCATCAGCACGCGTGACTGCGTAGTAGGCGAAGGCCTGCGGCCATGGCTGGTCGATCACCACCTGCAGGCGGCCGTTGGCCAGTTCTTCGGCTGCGTGGATGTCGCGTACCAGGGCGATGCCTTGCCCGGCCACCGCCGCGCGGATCAGCAACACGTCATCATCGAACGCAGGGCCGCGTTCCAGGCGTTCATCGGCGGCCAGCCCCAGTGCCTGGAACCACAGCCGCCAATCGCTGCGGTCGGCGTCCTGCAGAAGTGGCAGGTGCAGGCAATCCTGCACCGAGCCCATCTTCGGCGTGCCGGCCAACAATGCAGGACTGGCCACCGGCAGCAGCACCGGCGCCATCAGGTGCTTAGCGTGCAGCCCTGGGTAGCGACCCAGGCCATGGCGGATCGCGATGTCCACGCCATCGCGGCGCAGATCGACCAGCGCCGCGCTTGAATCCAGCTGTACGTCCACCTGCGGATGCAACGCACTGAACGCGCCCAATCGCGGTGCCAGCCACTGTGCGGCAAAACTAGGAGCCGCACTGATGCGCAGCGTGCGCCGCGTTTCCCAGCGCTCCAGGGTTTGCAGGCTGTGCGAGATCTGCTCGAAGGCCTGCAGCAGTTCCGGGTATACGCGAGCGCCTGCGGCGCTGAGCACCACGCCATGCCGGGTGCGGTCGAACAGGCTCACGCCCAGCCGCTCCTGCAGCTGCCGCAGTTGCTGGCTGATCGCACCGGGCGTGACCCCCATCGCTTCGGCGGCAGCGGTCAGGCTGCCATGACGGCCGGTTTCAACGAAGGCCCGCAGGCCCAGCAGCGGCAGCACCGCACCCATTTCCACTCTCCTGTAGCTGCGTCGGCACGCGCCGCGCGACGACAGCATATCGAGCGTAGTGCAGGCTGTCGCGCGCTTCCCGCGCACGTTGAGCTGCGCTCAACTCCCCGTGCAGGAGACATCGTTTCCCTCTCGAACAGCGCATTCCTAGACTGGTTGCACGGCTGCTGCAGCGCCTGTTTCCGCATCACCTGGCCTCGTCCATCCAAGGCCGGTGCATGCCGTCGCTCCCTGCCGTCCAGGAATCCCCATGAACGAACCTTCGCTGCACCTGTATACCGACAGCTCGCCCAATGGCTTCAAGGCCGCCATCGCACTGGAAGAGCTGGGCGTTCCGTATCGCATGCACCACGTGCGCATCGCCGACGGCGAGCATCGCCATCCCGATTTCCTGCGGCTCAATCCGCATGGCCGCATTCCGGTGCTGGAGGATCGTGCGCGTGGCATCGTCATTTTCGAATCAGCCGCGATCCTGATGTACCTGGCGGAGCACGCCAACACGCTGCTACCCACGGATCCCGCCGCTCGCTGGGAGGCGCTGACCTGGCTGATGTTCCATGCCGCCAGCGTCGGCCCGATCCTCGGTCAACGCGTGCATTTCGAACACTTCGCGCAGGCCGCCGATGCCATGGCGATCGAACGCTACCGCCGGCTGAGCGAGGACCTGTTCGCGGTGCTTGACCAGCGCCTGCAGGGGCGTGTGTGGCTGGCCGGTGACCAGTACTCGATTGCCGATATCGCCCACTTCGGCTGGCTGCATATCGCGCGCATCATCGACATCGACTTCTCCCGGCATCGCCATCTGGCCGCGTGGTTCGCGCGTGTGGCGGCACGCCCTGCGGTACAACGTGGCGTGCAGCTGCCCGAACCGGCCACCGGTCCGTAAGGAGGCGCAGCGAATGAGTGATTCCATTGCGATGCCGGGCGCTTCAGCTCCCGCCTTTGCCACAAACCCCGGCTACCAGCGCATGTTCCACACCGATGCACTGACCCTGGGTATCTACCTGCCGTTGCGTTTCTACCAGGGCGACATGCGCGTGCTGCAGGGCCAGGCGCGGTTGGTGGAAGACATCGATCGCCGCGGCTTTGCTGCGGTGTGGGTACGCGACGTGCCGCTGTTCGACCCGATGTTCGGCGATGCAGGACAGTTGTTCGACCCGTTCACCTACCTGGCATGGCTGGCGGCGCGCACGCAGCACGTGGCCCTGGCCACCGGCAGCGTGGTGCTGCCACTGCGCCACCCGATCGACCTGGCCAAGGCGACGGCGTCGATCGATCAGCTTTCCGGCGGACGGTTGGTGATGGGCGTGGCGTCCGGTGATCGGCCGCTTGAGTTCCCGGCCTATGGGCTGGAGCACGCTGCACGTGGTGAACGCTTCGCCAGCGCCGTGGGCGAGGTCCGGCGTTGGCTGCAGGCGGGCACCGATGGCCGCATGACGCATGCGTGGGCCGGGCAGGGAGTGCAGCTGCTGCCACCCACGGTGAGCGGGCGTGTTCCCTTGATCGTCACCGGCGGTGCGCGCCAGTCACTGGAATGGATAGGCCAGCATGCCGATGGCTGGCTGACCTATCCCGAATCCACCCACGACGACGCCGGGCCACAACGTCTGGCTGCGAAGATCAGAGCCTGGCGCGCGCTGATCCCGGACGGGGGCTTCCGTCCACACACAACCAACGAATGGATCGATCTGGTGGACGACCCGGATCATCCACGCACGCCGCTGCAAGGGGGCTATACCCTGCGCACCGGCCGCAAGGGCCTGATCGACCTGCTGCAGGCCTGGCAACGTGCGGGCGTGAATCACGCGGCGCTGGGTATCCAGTTCGCCGAGCGTCCTGCCGGCGACGTGCTGCAGGAGCTGGCCGAAGAGGTGCTGCCGTTGTTCCCTTCGCATCCGGGGCCGGCGCCGAAGGTGCTGGACTGGTAACGCAGCAGGAGAGGCGTCGGCCGGTGCTCAGCTGGCCGGCCGACGCAGGCAGATGCGTGTTGCACCGGCGCTGATGTCCACCTGCCCACCCCGCATGGCATCGGCGCCGAGAATCAATGCGGGCCGTGAATCGAGGCCGATCGCCTTGAATACGGACAACTCGCTGATACGGATCTCCATCGGCGGATGCTGCCATCCGGCGCTGATCATGCCTGGCAGGGTGTACAGCCAGGTGGCCTGCTTGCCGCCGCCCAGGCCCTCGGTGCCCTTCTCACGCACGCGTACCCGTGCATCGCTGCCATCGGTTCGTACCCCCAGCGCACGGGCGGCTTCGGCATTGAGCACGGTCTGCGCAGCGCCGGTATCGACCACGGCGATAGCCTCCACACCGGTCTCGCCCAGCGACAGCGTGATGAAGGCGAACTGGCGCAGGCCCGCACTGCGATCGGGCAGAGCGTTGGACTGGCAGCCGTTTCCGCCGAACGCGAGACGTCCCGCTGCCCACAACGCCAGTTCGCTGCGGCCGAAGTCCCAGCGCGTATCCCAACGCCCGGTCAGATCATTTCCAATCAGGCCGTCGATGGCAGGTTCATCGTCTTTCACCAATGAGGACAGATCAACCTGGGTGCCACTGGCTTGCAGCTGCCATCCACCCAGCTGCCAGGACGTGGAGCGCATGCGTCGCAGCTCGGCAGCTTTCGTACTCGCCCCCTGGGCATGCGAAACGGCCCCGTCGGGGTCGTCCAGGCCGTAGCGTCGAACCACGCGTCCATCGACCAGCGTCGCTCCCGCCGCACTGTCGACCACGAAGCGCAATGGTTCGGCGCGACCGTCCAGTGATACGGCCACGGCCGGATGGCCGCCCTGCATCCACATCGGGAGTACGTGTTCGGGAGGATTGGCGGCCAACGCAGGCAGCGAGGCAGCAAGCAGGGGAAGCAGGGTGAGGCGCAAGGGAGGTCTCCGCGATGATCGAGGGACGACCATTGGCGCGCACGCGCGTATCGCGGGAATATCGGCGTTGATACCGTCCTGATACACACCTGCCCGATACTGCCTGCATGAACGCTCCCGCCCAGGTCATCGTTGTCGACGACGACGCCAGCATCCGCGACGCCATCGCCGACTGCCTGCTGCTGCACGGCTTCCGGGTGCGTGTGGCGGCAGATGCCGCGGCGCTGGATGTGCTGCTGCAGGTCGAACGTCCTGATGTGATCGTGCTGGACTGGATGATGCCCGGCGAGGATGGCCTGTCGGTCTGTCGCCGGCTCCAGGCACGGGCTATTCCGATCCTGATGCTGTCGGCGATGGGCAGTGCACCGGACCGGGTGATCGGCCTGGAGATGGGTGCGGACGACTACCTGGCCAAGCCGTTTGATCCGCGCGAGCTGTTGGCAAGGGTACGTGCTCTCCTGCGCCGGCAGGACAAACTGCGTACCCAGGTTGCGAGCGAACTGCGCTTTGCCGGCTGGCGGCTGCTGCCCGACGCGCGTCGCCTGCTCGCACCCGACGGAACTGATCTGATGCTCAGCCGTGGAGAATTCAGCCTGCTGCTGGCGCTGGCGGAACGACCCGGGCGAGTGCTGGGGCGTGAACAGTTGTTGCAGTTGAGCCGGGGCGAAGCCAGCGACAGTGTCGACCGTGCCGTCGACCTCGCGATCAGCCGGCTGCGCCGCAAGCTGGGTCAGGCGTCGCCCGGCGCAGAAGCCCTGGTGCAGACATTGCGCGGCGAAGGCTATCGCTTCGACGCCGAGGTAGAGGTGCTTTGAGTACCCGCTGGTCTACTGCGCGCTGGATCGCGGTGCTGGCCCTGGCCAACCTGCTGCTGGCGACGCTGGTCAGCGTGGCCGTGGTCGGCTGGATGCCTCGGCCCGCGCCACCGCCCATGCGGCTGGACCAGGCCATGCAGGTGCTGCGTGGCGAACAGGCCCCAGCGCCGCTGGGCCTGCATCTGGCGACGCAGGACGCGCCACCAGAGGGCAGTGCAAGCGACTGGCTTACACAGTTGGCGGCGCTGCAGATGGGCGTGCCGGTGAGGGATGTCCGTCTGGTGTGGAGCAGGCAGGGCAAGGCGCCCGATGTGCAGGTCATTGAAGGCGGCACCGTGCTCGATGCTGCGGCGCGGGCCGGTGCACTGAGGGCGCAGGCTGCGGCGCTGACCGCCATGCAATGGCCTCCGTTTGAACTGGGCAGGCGCCAGGCCGATGGTCGTTGGCAGGTGGTCGGCAGCGATCACAGTGATCTGGCAGCTTGGCGGCGACAGGTGATACTGGCGCTGCTGGGCGGTGCCGTGTTGTTGGCGCCGCTGGCGGCGTGGGCATCGATCCGGCTGGGGCGCCCACTACGACGCTTGGCCGAAGCCAGTGCACGTGTGGACCTGCAGGCTGAGACGCCATTGCCGGATGACGGCCCACGTGAAGTTCAGGTGTTGGCCGCCGCGATCAGCACCGGTCGCGAGCGCCTGCGTGCGCAGGCACAGGACATGACCCATATGCTGGCTGCAGTGGCGCATGACCTGCGCACCCCCTTGACCGGCCTGCGACTGCGCGCCGAGTTCGCGCCCGCGCCACAGGCGGCCCGTATGGTGGCGGACATCGAGCGCATGAATACGATGATCGAGCAGGTGCTCGACTACGCACGGGGTGAACTGCAGCCGTTGCAGATGCACTCGTTGGATCTGGCCGCGCTGCTGGAGGAGTGCGTGCAGTCAGCGCTGCTGCGCGGCGTCGAGATATCCATCCAGGGGCCGGACAGTCTGCCCTGGCACGGCGACGCACTGCTGCTTCGGCGCGCGTTCGACAACCTTGTCGACAATGCCGATCGCTATGCCGGGACCGTGGAGCTGCGGCTCACCGTCGTTGACCAAGGGGTCCAGCTGGAGGTGATGGATCGAGGCCCGGGCATCGCTGAGGGCGACCGTGTACGCCTGCTGCAACCGTTCCAGCGCAGCGAGCGTTCTCGGAGTCGCACCACCGGTGGTGCGGGACTTGGGCTGGCAGTGGCCGCCAATGTGGCGAGGCGGCACGCGGGCGAACTGCAGCTGCTGCACCGGGAGGGCGGCGGGCTGATCGCGCGCCTGCTGCTGGGAAGGCTCTCCTGATACCGGCTGTGGTTTACAGTCAGCCCATTTTTGGATGTATGATTAGCCGCCTAATCATATCGGCGCGCACGATGATCGAAGCCAAGCACCATGCCCTGCTGGAAGAAGCGCAGCGACGCGGCCACGCCAACATCGCGCAGCTGCGCTTGTGCTTCCAGCTGCTCTCGCTGTCCTCCTCGATCGACCGCGACTGCGCCACCCGCCTGGCACCACACAGTCTCAGCGAGGGTCGCTTCATGGTGCTGTTCCTGCTGCACGGGGCCGGCGGCACGCTACCGCCGCACGTGCTGGCCGAGCGCGCCGGCGTGACCCGCGCCACCATCAGCGGCCTGCTCGATGGCCTGCAGCGCGAAGGGCTGCTGCAGCGTCGCAGCGATGTCGAAGATGGTCGTCGCCTGCAGATCGTGCTGACCGCACAGGGAAAGCGTCTGGCCGAGTCGCTGTTCGAGCAGCACACGCAGTGGATCGGTGGCCTGTTCAATGGCCTGGACACGGATGAACAGCAGCAGCTGTCGCAGTTGCTGCACAAGGTCTGGCAGCACACCGACGCCGGGCGCGAATCCGCTTCATGAGCATGACCATTTCGGCGGAACGGCTGCGTGCGCTCAACAGCGGCAATGCTGCTGCCACCCACCTGGCCGAATGCCTGGCAGTGGATTTCGGCGCGCTGCTGCAGGTGGTGGCGCCAGCGCTGGAGCCGGAAGTACTGCAACGCATGCGCGGCGCCTCAGGCAAGGGCATCACCCAGCGCATGGCACTGGCTGCCTGGTTGCTGCGAGAAGCCGGGCAGGGCGATCCAGCGCAATGGCGGGACCATACGTCCGATACCGTGCGTGGTTGGGCCTGCTACCTGATCGGCAGCGATGCTGACGCGACGCTTGGGACGAAGCTGCAGGCGATGCGAGCGCTGGCCGATGATCCGCACTTCGGCGTGCGCGAATGGGCATGGCTGGCGATACGGACCGACATCGTCGCCGCACCCGAGCAGGCGCTTGAACACCTGCAGCCGTGGACGCAGGAGGCATCGCCCAATCTGCGCCGGTTTGCCTGCGAGGCGCTGCGCCCGCGTGGTGTCTGGGCGACGCATATCACGCTGTTCAAGCAGCAGCCGGAACTCGCACGGGCACTGCTGGAAGCACTGGCCGACGATCCGGAGCGCTATGTGCAGGATTCAGTCGGCAACTGGCTCAACGACGCTGGCAAAACGCAGCCGCAGTGGCTGCGTGAGCTGTGCACGCGTTGGCAACACCAGCACCACAGCGACGCCAACGCCTACATCCGCAAACGCGCAACGCGTTCGCTCTGGTAGTGCCGGCCGCTGGCCGGCAACCCCGAACCCTCAAGGAAGAACCACCATGTCGCACACCCTCATCGAGCTCTACACCGCTACCCCCGCCTGGACCGCGCTCCGGTCCGAGCAGCGCACCGCGTTCTTCGACCGTATCAGTGCCGGCATGCAGCAGTTCGATCCAGCCCGCATCACGCCGCTGGCGATGGGTCGCATTGCCACGGGTGTGCCGCACGGCAGCAACGAGCAGTTCTATGCGGTCTGGCACTGCGGCAGCCGCGAGGAGACCGATGCACTGGTGGCGGGTATCGCCGTCACCGGCTGGCATGAGTACTTCACCACCACCCATGCCATCGGCGCGGTGGACGACATGGACCAGCACCTGGCCGACCTGGCCGCGCTGTAACGGCGCGGCAGACATCTGCAGATCCTGGCCATTGGCATGGGTGGCACATGCGCCTGTCACCCAGACACGGTAAACAGTGCATTGCCCATGTCCGTCCGCAGGGAAGTCGATCATGCAGAGCACGCTCCAGGTCACGCTGTTCGGCCCTCTTGGCGACACCCCGGCATTGCAGTTGCCGGGGCTGGAGGGGCCGTCGGTGGCCATCCCGGAACCGGCGCTGCGGCGGTTGGTCTCCGACCTCTACACCGCGCGTTCCCTGCTCAACCCCGAACAGCTGGACGAGGCCAGGCTGGAACTGGACCGCGTGCTGGAACGCTGGGCCGACATCCACGAAGGCCTGCTGCTGGACGTGGAAGTGCATGGCAAATGAGCGATTTCGCGTGGTTGCCGCCGCTTGGGCAGGGCTGGCGCGTCCCTCGCTGAACCGCGTCCCCAGTTGCGGATGAAACATTTTGCACTGCGCAAAAGCTGTGCTATCAATAGATCCCATGAACGCAGCCCCCACCAGCTTTTACTGGTATTACTTTCCGAAGCCACTGGCGGAGGAAGGACTGCGCTCACCCTGAAGAAAGCTTCAGACGCATTCCCGAAAGCCGCCAGCGAACCTGGCGGCTTTTTTCATGCCGCCACGCTGGGGACCCCCAACGTTCCGGAGATCTCCCGCAATGCCCCCGCACACCGACGACCTGCGTATCCGCACCATCGAACCGCTGACACCGCCTGCCCAGCTGCTGGCCATGCTGCCCTGTGACGATGAAGCCTCTGACACCGTCAGCGCCTCGCGCGCGGCCCTGCACCAGATCCTGCATGGCCGTGACGACCGCCTGGCGGTGGTGGTCGGCCCGTGCTCGATCCACGACCCGAAGGCCGCCATCGAGTACGCCCAGCGCCTGAAGCCGCTGCGCGATGCGCTGGCCGGCGAACTGGAAATCGTCATGCGCGTGTACTTCGAGAAGCCGCGCACCACGGTGGGCTGGAAGGGCCTGATCAACGATCCGGACCTGGACGGCAGCTTCAAGATCGACAAGGGCCTGCGCATTGCCCGTGGCCTGCTGCGCGACATCAACAAGCTTGGCCTGCCGGCCGGTGTCGAGTTCCTTGACGTGATCTCGCCGCAGTACATCGCCGACTTGGTGGCATGGGGCGCGATCGGCGCACGCACCACCGAAAGCCAGGTGCATCGTGAGCTGGCCTCGGGGCTGTCGTGCCCGGTCGGCTTCAAGAACGGCACCGATGGCAATGTCAAGATCGCCGCTGACGCGGTGGGTGCGGCATCCAACCCGCATCACTTCCTGTCGGTCACCAAGCAGGGTGGCACCGCCATCGTGTCGACCACCGGCAACCCGGATTGCCATGTGATCCTGCGCGGCGGCAAGCAGCCGAACTACGACGCCGGCAGTGTCGCCGAGGCCTGCCAGGTGCTGGCCAAGGCCAAGCTGCCGACGCGCCTGATGATCGACGCCAGCCACGCCAACAGCCTGAAGAACCCGGAGAACCAGCCGAAGGTGATCGACGACATCGCCGTTCAGCTGGAAGACGGCGAACAGCGCATCGTTGGCGTGATGATCGAGAGCCATCTGGTCGGTGGCCGCCAGGAACTGGTGGAAGGCCAGCCGCTGGTCTACGGGCAGAGCATCACCGATGGCTGCATCGACTGGGACACCACCGTGACGGTGCTGGAGCGACTGGCTGCGGCCGTGCGCGCTCGCCGCGAGGTGAAGGTGTCCGAAGCCGCTTGAGTGCGGCACGTGTGTGGATGGCGGCCAGCGCCTGCGGGGGTGCGGACGCGATCAGGGCCGGTCGGAGTTGGAGACCGGCCCATCTGCACCGGCGATGCGCCTGGCGCTGCGCATGAGCGACAGCGCCAGGTACATCGCCGGGGTGGTGTGAACCCCGACCGCGATGCGGTCGAACCGGTAGATCCACGCCATGCGTGGATATCGGCGAACCACACGACAGGATTTCGGAAGAGTTGTATGGAGTCCTCCTGCAACTTCGGCCGAAGATGGGGTTCCTCGCCTGACTGGACCCCCGCCGATGCATGTTTTCCCGGATGACAACTTTCTGGATTCAGCTTGTCGGTCGATTTCTGGTGAAGCTGCCAAGGCGCTCGTGAGCTTGAAAGGCGGGCGAATCGCAGAAGATGCCGTATCTGTCATCGAAGACTGGTTTGAGCCGTCCCTCAAGAAGGCGCGCCTGCTGGCGGATCTTGATGAAAGAATCAGGATCCACAGCAGCGAAGGGGACCAGGGGCTGCTGCGGCCTGCGCTGAAGGTCCGGGCGGTGATCGCGGCATCCCCCGAGCCCGCGCCCGATGACTACGAGCCTTCATTCAAAGTAGTGCCTGCGACGACGCTAGGTGGCGACTGGCAATCCGACTGCGAGACCGACTGCGTGATTGTCGATGGTGACCTGATCGTAGACGGCACGCTGATACTGAACGACTTGAGCGAGACGCTCTGCGTGATCGTACTGGGGAGCCTCAGGGCCCGGAATCTCGACTGTGGTGGTTGGGTGTTCGTGCGTGATGAGCTGGAATGCGATCATCTGTACGCGTGCTCACTCAATGATGGGATTCTGTCTGTAGGTGGCAACATGACTGTTCAGACCTTCCTCGAGACCGGCACCTACACACAAGTGGCGGGGCGCCTGACTGCGAGCTGCGTCGGCAGCACTCACAACTGCATTGAAGTGGAAGGTGAAGTGAACTGCCCGGGCTTCGATAGGCGATCTGATAGCGACTACCTTTGCCAATGGATTGATCCTGCGCTGCTGGAAGTCGACGATTCCGGCGCCGATTTCGCACGCGAACCCGAGCTATATCCTTCTGCTGGCTATCCAGAGCGGATACGCGCGGGGTGCAGTCCTATCAAGTCCAGGTTCTAGATCCATGCCATGCGCTGATGCCGTCCTTCTGTACAGTCGAGCCATGCTCGACTAACGAAAAAAGTAGCCGAGCATGACTTGGCTCTACCGTGGCTCCCCACTAGCTCCACGTCATGCGTGGATGAGCCGCACGCGTTCACCGCTCGGCCCGCACCCTCGCCAATGCCAGATACATCGCCGGCGTCGTGTACAGCGTCAGCCACTGGCTGACCAGCAACCCGCCCACAATCGCGATACCCAGCGGCTGCCGGAGTTCCCAGCCTTCGCCGTTGGCCAGCATCAGCGGCAGGGTGCCCAGCAGCGCCGCCAGTGAGGTCATCAGGATCGGCCGCAGGCGCAACCGCGCAGCTTCCATTACTGAGTCCTGCGCACTCAGCCCGCGCCGTTCGCCAGCCAGCGCGAAGTCCACCAGCAGGATGGTGTTCTTCATCACAACGCCCACCAGCAGGAACAGGCCGAGCAGGGCGATCAGGTTCAGCTCGTTGCCGAACAGCCATAGCGCCAGCAGCGCACCGATACCGGCCGAGGGCAGGGTGGACAGGATCACCAGCGGTTGCAGGAAACTCTCGTAGAGGATGCCCAGCACGAGGTAGACCGCCAGCGTGGCACCCAGCACCAGCCACAACTGGCGCGAACGCAGCTGCTCCAGGCCGCCGGCCTCACCGGACAGCTTGCCCTGCACCGAACGAGGCAGCATCAGTTTCGACATCGCACCCTCGATCGCCTGCGTGGCCTGCTCCAGCCCCACGCCCGGCGCCAGTGCGAACTCGATCCAGATCGAAGCGAACTGTTCACTGTGATACACCCGGTCCGGTGCCATGCCATAGCGCCAGCTGGCGATGCTCGACAGCGGAATGCGCTGGCCGTTGCCATCGATCACCTGCAGCCGCGACAGCGTGCCGGGGTCCTGGGTGTGCTTCGGATCCAGCTCCATCACCACCCGGTACTGGTTGAGGCTGTCGTACAGCGTGGCGACCTGGCGCTGGCTGAAGGAGTTGTTGAGCATGTTGGCCACGGTGCGCAGGTCCACGCCATGTCGCGCGGCCGCTTCGCGGTCGATGTCCAGCATCACCTGGCGCATGCCGGCCTCGCCCTGCGCTTCCACGTCCACCAGCTCCGGCAGGCCACGCAGTGCGGCGGCCACCTTCGGTGCCCATTCGCGCAGGGGCGCCGTATCGGCCGACAGCAGCTGGAACTCATACTTGCCGCTGCTGCCGGCGCCTTCCAGGCGGATGTCCTGGTCTACCCACAAGTAGAGATTGCCGCCGGGCAGCTTGGGCAGTCGCGCGCGCAGGCGGTCGATCACCTGCTGGCTGGAGACCCTGCGCTCGGCCAGTGGCTTCATCTTGATCATGATGAAGGCATTGTTGACCCCGTTGCTGCCACCGATGTAGCCGATGATGTCCTCGATGGCCGGATCGGACAGCAGCAGCGCGCGGTAGGCATCGATCTTCGGCTGCATCGCCTGGAACGAGAGTCCGTCGTCGCCGCGGGCGAAGCCACGCAGCTGTGCGGTGTCCTGCTGCGGCACGATGCCCTTGGGCACCTGCTGGAACAGCCACGCATTGAGGGCGATCACGGCCACGAACGCCAGCAACGGCCACCGAAGCCGGCGCAGGCTGGCCTGCAGCGTGCGCAGGTAAGCGCCGCGCACGCGCTCGAACAGTGCATTGCTGCCGCGTTGCCAGCGCGAGGGCTGCTGCGCGGCATCCACGAACAGGCGCGCGCACAGCATCGGCACCAGGCTCAATGCCACCAGTACCGACACCGCCATCGCTGCCACCAGGGTCAGCGAGAATTCGCGGAACAGGCGCTCGACGAAGTCGTCCAGGAACAGGATGGAGATGAACACCACGGCCAGCGCGAGGTTCATCGACAGCAGCGTTGCTCCCACTTCCGACGCACCGCGCACGGCGGCCTGCCAGCGGTCGGCGCCCAGTTCGCGGTGGCGGGCGATGTTCTCCAGCACCACGATGGCATCGTCCACCACCAGCACTGCAGCCACGATCAAGGCCATCAACGAAAGCGTGTTGAGCGAGAAGCCCATCACTGCAATCAAGGCCAGGGTGCCGAACAGCACCACCGGAATCGCCACGCTGGGCACCAGTGCCGCGCGCCAGTGACCCAGAAAGCCGAGTACCACCAGCACCACCAGCACAATGGCCAGCAGCAGGGTCAGCTCGGCCTCGTGCAGAGTGGCGCGGATCACTGGCGAGCGGTCCATCACCAGGCGCATGTCCACGTTGGATGGCAGCAGTGCATGCAACTGCGGCAACTGCGCCTGGATGGCATCGACGGTGGCAATGATGTTGGCGCCGGGCTGACGGCTGACGATCAGCAGCACAGCCGGGCGTTCGTTGTGGAAGCCACTGGCATAGCGGTCCTCCACGCCATCGGCGACAGCGGCGACATCACCCAGCCGCAGCGTGCGGTCGTCGCTCACCTTCAACGCCAGTTCGCGGTACTGCGCGGCCTGGCGAAGCTGCAACGGCGCCTCCAGCTGCCACTGCTGGCGGTCATCGCCCACGGCACCCAGCGGGCGCATGGCGTTGGCGCGGCCGATAGCCTGGGCCACGTCCTCCAGTGCCAGGCCTGCATGGTTCAGTGCATTCGGGTCCAGCGATACGCGTACCGCCGGCAACGCGCTGCCACCCACCTGTACTTCGCCCACGCCCGGTACCTGCGACAGCTTCTGCGCCAATACGGTGGATGCCAGGTCGTACAGCTGGCCGGGTGGCAACGTGTCCGAGGTCAGTGCCAGCGCCAGGATCGGTGCCTGCGAAGGATTCACCTTGCGGTACTGCGGCATGCCCGGCATGCCACTGGGCAACTGCCCGCGTGCAAGATTGATGGCGGCCTGTACTTCGCGCGCAGCCTCATCAATATCGCGGCCGAGCACGAACTTCAGTTCGATCTGGGTCTGGCCCTGAGTGCTGGCCGAGTCGATGCGCGAGATGCCGGGCAGGCTGCCCAGCGCGCGTTCCAATGGCGTGGCCACAGTGGCCGCCATCGATTCGGGTGACGCGCCGGGCAGGCTGGCACTGACTTCAATGGCGGGGTAATCGACCTGCGGCAGCGGTGCCACCGGCAGCAGCCGCAATGCCAGCAGACCGGCCAGCACCAGCGCCACGGCCAGCAGAATCGTGGCCACCGGGCGCTGCACGCAGGCCTGTGCCAGGCGTGCAACAGGGGTCATGCGCGCGCCTCGTCGGCTGGCGCTGTGGCTGCGGCACGGCCGCGTTGCAGACGATCAAAGGCCAGATAGATCACCGGTGTGGTGAACAGGGTCAGCACCTGGCTGACCAGCAGGCCGCCCACCATCACCCAGCCCAGCGGTTGCCGTAGTTCGGCACCGGAACCACTGGCCAGCATCAGCGGCACCGCGCCGAACAGTGCGGCCAGCGTGGTCATCAGGATCGGCCGGAAACGCAGCAGCGCAGCCTGGTGGATCGCTTCGCGTGGCGTCATGCCGCGTGTTCGCTGCGCGTCCAGTGCGAAGTCGATCATCATGATCGCATTCTTCTTCACCAGGCCGATCAACAGCACGATGCCGATCACTGCGATCAGGTCCAGGCTGCGCCCACTCAGCCACAGTGCGGCCAGGGCACCCACGGTGGCCGAAGGCAGGGTGGAAAGGATCGTGATGGGATGGATGAAGCTCTCATAGAGCACGCCCAGCACGATGTACATCACCACCACCGCAGCCAGGATCAGCCACAACGTGCTGGACAATGAACTGCTGAACGCCGCTGCCGCACCCTGCAGGCGCAGCTCGATGCTCTGCGGCAGATCCACGCGCGCCCGCGCGGCGTGCACGGCCTCCACCGCTTCGCCCAGCGATGCGCCAGGGGCCAGGTTGAATGACAGCGTGGCCGCCGGGAACTGGCCCACGTGGTTGCGCAGCAGTGCGCTTGGGCCGGTTTCAACCCGGGCGACGGCGCCCAGCGGCACGGTCTGCCCGCTGCTGCTGCGTACACGCAGGCCCGTGATCGATTCCGGCCCCGGTTGCCGTGAAGGATCGGCTTCCAGCACCACCCGGTACTGGCTGGCCTGGGTGAAGATGGTCGAAATCTGCCTCTGCCCATAGGCGTCGTACAGCGCATCGGCCACCGCTTCCACACTCACGCCCAGGCGCGCTGCGGCGTCGCGGTCGATGTTCACCCGTGCCTGCCGACCCTGCATCTGCAGATCGCTGGCCACATCGCGCAGCGCGGGTGACTGGCGCAGCGCCTGCAGCAGTTTGGGTGTCCAGGTTTCCAGTGTTTCAAGATCCGGCGTGGTCAGGGTGAACTGGTACTGGTTGCGGCTGATGCGGTCTTCGATGCCCAGTTCCTGCACGGGTTGCAGGTACAGGGTGATGCCGGGAATCTTCGCGACGCGCTGTTGCAGGCGCGCCATCACCACCTCGGCGCTGTCACGTTCGCCGTGCGGCTTCAATTCGATCAACAGGCGGCCGGTGTTGAGGGTGGCGTTGTTGCCGTCCACGCCGATGTACGACGACAGGCTGGCCACGGCCGGGTCCTGCTCAATGGCCGTGGCCAGTGCCAGTTGCCGCTCGCGCATGGCCTGGAACGAGATGGCCTGCGGTGCCTCGCTGATGCCCTGCACCAGGCCGGCATCCTGCACCGGGAAGAAGCCCTTGGGCACGGCAAAGTACAACGCCACGGTCAGCGCGAGTGTGGCGACGGTGGCCAGCAGCATCAGCGGTTGCCGCTGCAGCACCCAACGCAGCTGGCGGTCGTAGAGGGCGATGACGCGGTCGAAGACATCGCGCTTCGGTGGCGAAGGGGCCAGATCCCCTTGGGGCTCTGACCCCGCCACATGCGGCTTCAGGAACCGCGCACACAGCATCGGCGTCAACGTCAGCGAGACCAGCAGCGAGATGCCGATGGCCACGGCCAACGTCACCGCGAATTCGTGGAACAGCGCGCCCACCAGATCGGCCATGAACAACAGCGGGATCAACACCGCAATCAGCGAAACGGTCAGCGAAATCAGGGTGAATCCAATTTCACTGGCGCCTTTCAGCGCCGCCTCGCGCGGGCTTTCGCCCTCTTCCAGGTGGCGCGCGATGTTCTCCAGCATCACGATGGCATCGTCCACCACGAAGCCGGTGGCGATGGTCAGCGCCATCAGCGTGAGGTTGTTGAGCGAATAGCCGGCCAGCAGCATCACCGCGAACGTGCCCACCAGCGACAGCGGCACCGCGACGCTGGGAATGAGCGTGGCCGGCAGGTTGCGCAGGAACACCCAGGTGACCAGCACCACCAGTGCGATGGCCAGCACCAGTTCCTTCTGCACACCGCGCACCGACGCACGGATCGATTCGGTGCGGTCGCTCAGTACATTCATCTGCACACCGGCCGGCAAGGTGGCCTGCAGCTGCGGCAGCAAGGCACGCACCTGCTCGACCACGGCGATTACATTCGCGCCTGGCTGGCGCTGGATGTTCACCAGCACCGCGGGCGTTGTGCCGCTCCATGCCGCCAGCTGGCGGTTCTCGGCGCCATCGCTGATGGTGGCCACATCGCCCAGCCGCAGTGGCGCGCCATCGCGCCAGGCCAGCACCAGCGCACGGTACTCGGCCACGCTGCGCATCTGGTCGTTGGCATCGAGCATCACCGCGCGGATCGGGCCATCGAAGCTGCCCTTGGGCAGGTTGACATTGGCGGCGGCGATGGCGGTGCGGATGTGGTCCATGCCCAGGCCATTGGCGGCCAGTGCCGCCGGATTCACCTGGATGCGCACGGCAGGGCGCTGGCCGCCAGCCAGGCTGACCAGGCCGACGCCCGGCAACTGCGCCAGGCGCTGCGCGATGCGCGTATCCACCAGATCGTGTACCTGCGGCAGCGACAGGCCTTCTGAGGTCACCGCCAGGGTCAGGATCGGCGTATCGGCCGGGTTGACCTTGCGGTAGACCGGTGGCACCGGCAGATCGCCGGGCAGGAAGCTGCCGGCTGCGTTGATCGCCGCCTGCACATCCTGCTCGGCCACGCCCAGCGACACCTCCAGGCCGAACTGCAGGGTGATGACCGACGCACCGCCGGAACTGGTGGACGACAGCTGTTTCAGGCCGGGAATCTGCCCCAGCTGGCGCTCCAGCGGCGCGGTGATGGTGCGCGTGGTCAGCTCGGGGCTGGCGCCCGGGTACAGCGTGGTGATCTGGATGATCGGGTAATCGACCTGCGGCAGCGCTGCCACCGGCAGCAGGCGGTAGGCCAGCACGCCGGACAGCAGCAGTGCCACCATCAGCAGCGTGGTAGCGACCGGACGCAGGATGAAGGCGCGCGAGAGGTTCATGCGCCGGCCTTGGTCACGGCCTCCTCGGTGATGATCTCCACCGCGGTGCCGTCTTCCAGTCCGTCGATGCCTTCAATCACCACCTTGTCGCCGGCCACCAGGCCGGAGCGTACGGCCACGCGTCCGTCATCGGCAGGCCCAAGCACCACGTTGCGCCGCTGCGCCTTGTTGTCCTTGCCGACGACATGCACGTAGTTGCCCTGGCTGCCGAACTGCACGGCGGCGTCGGGAATCAGCAGCGCGGGCTGTTCGCCCAGCTGCAGGCGTACGTTGACGAACTGGTTGGGGAACAGGGCCAGGTCGTCGTTTTCGAAGTGCGCACGCAGCTTCAGCGTGCCGGTGGTGGTATCGATGCGGTTGTCGACGCTGGACAGAGCGCCACGGGCCAGCTGCCGGCGTTCTTCGCGGTCCCAGGTTTCCACTGCCAGCGCCGGTTGCGCCTGCACGGCATCGAGCAACGCGGGCAGCTCGGGTTCGGGCACGGTGAACAGCACGCTGATCGGCGCGGTCTGCGCCAGCGTCACCAGGCCTTCGGCATCGCTGGCGCGTACCAGGTTGCCGACGTCCAACCGGCGCAGCCCGACGCGGCCGCTGACCGGGGCGACGATGCGGGTGTACTGCAGCTGCAGGCGCGCTTCGTCAACGGACGCCTGATCGCTGATCCGCCGACCCTGCAGCTGCCGCACCTTGCTCTGCTGGTCGCTCAGTTCCTGCCCGGACACGTAGTTCTGTTTCTGCAGTTCGCGGTAGCGCTGCAGCTGGCGTTCGGCGTTCTCCAGCTCGGCCAGGTTCTGCTGCTGGGTACCCTGGGCCTGTGCCAGCTTCACCTCATACGGGCGTGGGTCGATCTGCGCCAGCAGGTCGCCTGCTTTCACCTGCTGTCCTTCCTGGAAGTGCAGGCGCAGCAGTTCGCCATCCACGCGGCTGCGTACCACCACGCTGTGCAGGGGCGTGACCGTACCGACCGCCTTCAGGCGCAGCACCAGCGGCTCGGCGCTGGCACGCGCCACGCGTACCGGGACCGTCTTGCCCGGCGCATCGTCGCTGCTGCCCGATCCGCTCCGGGGCCACAGCCACCACGCCAGAAGGGCGACGAGGGCGATAGCCAGCACCACCCGCAACGGGCGGGCACGGCGGAAGCGGGAATTTTCGGCGACAGACATGGGGCATCCTGCGCCCTGCGCGCGCAGGGACATGCGGGCCCGGCGGCGCATTCACGGCACCACGGGCAGCGGGGAGGGAGTGTCTGGCGGGGCCGCGGGCGCGGCGTGGCTGGATGCCGTCGCGGTAGCGACGGGGTGACAATGGTAGCCAATCACCCCGACCAATGCCGCATGACCATGGTCATGCAACGCATTCGGTAGTGCCGGCCGCTGGCCGGCAACCTGCTGGAATCCGCGGGCATGTGCCGTGTTGCCGGCCCGCGGCCGGCACTACCGTCAAACAATCAATGCACTTCGTCGTGATAGACGAACTTCGGCATTTCCCAGCGGTAGTGGATCGCCAGAAGCCGCACTGCGAAGCCACCGCCGAGGCAGCACAGGATCGCCGTAGCGTCGGCCACGCCCCAGTGCAGCAGCAACAGGTACACCGCACCGGTCAGCAGCGAGATGATCGCGTACAGCTCCTTCTGGAAGATCAGCGGCACCTCGTTGCAGAGGATGTCGCGCAGCACGCCGCCGAACGCGCCGGTCAGCATGCCGGCAATCAGCACGATGGGCGTGGCATGACCGGCCTCGCGCGCGATCGAGCAGCCGATCAGGGTGAAGGCGATCAGGCCCAGCCCGTCCAGCACCAGGAAGGTGCGGCGGAAGTGATGCATCCAGCGCGCCACCCAGGTGGCGATCAGCGCCGCACACACGGTGAAGCCCAGGTACTCGGGGTGCTTCACCCAGCCCAGCGGGTAATGACCTAGCAGGATGTCTCGCAGCGAGCCGCCACCGAGGGCGGTGACACAGGCGATCATGACCACGCCGAACAGGTCCATGCGGCGGCGGCCCGCAGACAGGGCGCCGGTCATGGCTTCGGCGGAAATGGCGATCAGGTAGATGATGGACAGCAGCATGGGGCAGGCTCCGGGCGCGGTGGGGCCGGCCATGCGCGACCACCGCCACTGCCTGCGCAATGACGGGATGACGATGACCGGTGCCGCTCCCGCTGTCCTTTTGCCTGAGAGTTCAGCGGCATGGGCCGCGTGCCCCTTCGGCGGATCGTCCCGGGCGTGCCCGGTGACCTCTCTCCAGCTCGGCGAGTCGAATGCATGGTTGGTGGGATTCCAGCCCACCGGCCTGAGCGATCATGGGAGCCTGCGCCTTCGGCGGGCGCCAGCGCGGCGCCTCTCTCCTGCATTCGGGCGCCAGTATATCCGCTGCAGTGCAGCACGGCATAATCCGGGTATGGCCCCGTCCCTCCGCCCGTGGTTCCTGTACCTGCTCGAATGCCGCGATGGCAGCTATTACGCCGGCATCAGCACCGACGTGCAGGCCCGTTTTGCCGCCCACCAGGCTGGCAAGGGAGCCCGTTACACCCGATCGCGGCCGCCGCTGCGCGTACTGGCCGTGCGCGAGTACCCGGACCGGGCCGCCGCGTCACGGGCCGAATGGGAGCTCAAGCAGCAGCCGCGCCAACGCAAGCTGGCCTGGCTGCTGCAGTAGATCCACGCCATGCGTGGATGGGCCATTCGGCCCATGCGATGATCGGCCCGCGCCCAGAGCTGGAGCCCCGGATGTCTACGATCGCCCTGCTGTTCGCTCTCTCCGCAGCAACGAGCCCTGCCGCCGATCCGGCCACCCTCGCGGCCATCGAAGCCACCTGCCATGACTACGTGGACGGTCAGCTGGAAGCCGACCCGCAGCGCGTCGCCCGTTCCCTGCACCCGGACCTGGCCAAGCGCGCGGTCCTCGGCGATACGCCAGACGAGCGACTCGGTCTGCGCCGGATGTCGAAGGAGGAGCTGGTCTCGCTGACGAAGCAGGGCGCGTTGAAGACCCCGAAGGATCAATGGGACCGCCGCTGCACGGTGCTGGACGTGACCGGCAATGCGGCCTCGGTGCGGCTTGAAACGCCGTGGTTCGTCGATTACTTCCACATGGGACGCTTCGACCAGCGCTGGGTCATCGTCAACGCGCTGTGGTACCCGAAGCCGAAGGCGCCGTGAGCCTGGAGTACCGCGCAGATTGCCGATACCGCAAGGAAGGAGGATTTCTACCGGGCATGGTCGAAACGGCGGGTGCCGGGCGGCCCGATGAACCGGTAGATCCACGCCATGCGTGGAGGGTGTTGACGGGGTCAGAGCCCTTTCCTGCGGAAAGGGATCCGACCCCAACGTAATTCAATCATCCACGCATGGCGTGGATCTACCGCCTTGGTCGACGGTCTTCCTGGTCATCACCGAAGATGATGCGCGCGCTGCGCTGGTAGCTCCAGTACGCCACGGCCCAGTTCAGCAGCACCACGATGCGGTTGCGGAAGCCGATCAGGAAGAACACGTGCGCGGCCAGCCAGAACCACCAGGCCAACACGCCGGAAAGCTGCAGCCGGCCCAGGTGCACGATCGCGGCCATGCGGCCGATGGTGGCCAGGTTGCCGAAGTCGGCGTACTTGAACGGACCGGGCTCGGGCTTGCCGTGCAGGCGTGCACGGATCACCTCGGCCACGTACTTGCCCATCTGCTTGGCGGCGGGCGCCACGCCGGGCACCGGCTTGCCGTTGGCCTGGTTCAAGGCGGCCAGATCGCCGGCCACGAACAGTTCCGGGTGGCCAGGCAGGGTCAGGTCGGGTTGCACCTGTACGCGTCCGGCGCGGTCCAGCGGCACCTCCAGCGTGCGCGCCAGCGGCGATGCGGCCACGCCCGCGGCCCAGACCACGGTACGTGCCGGTACGAACTGATCACCGAGCCTGAAGCCCTGGCTGTCGATGTCGCTCACCGGAGTACCCGTCAGCACTTCCACGCCCAGTTTTTCCAGCTGCCGGCGTGCCTTCAGCGAAAGCACTTCCGGGAACGAGGACAGCACGCGTGGGCCGGCCTCCACCAGGCGCACCTTGGCGCTGGCCGGGTCGATATGGCGGAACTCGTTGCGCAGCGTATGCCGCGCGATCTCGGCCAGGGTGCCCGCCAGTTCAACACCGGTGGGGCCGCCACCGACCACGGCGAAGCTCAGCCATGCGGCCTTCTTCGCCGGGTCCGGTTCTGCTTCGGCGCGCTCGAAGGCCAGCAGCAGCTTGCGGCGCAGCGCGATGGCATCGTCCAGCGTCTTCAGCCCGGGGGCATCATCGGCCCACTGATCGTTGCCGAAGTAGGCGTGGGTGGCGCCGGTGGCCAGCAGCAGGCTGTCGTAGTCCAGCGTGCCGCCATCGGCCATGCGGATCTGCCGGGCCTGCTTGTCGATGGCGACCACTTCGCCGAGGCGTACTTCCACATTGCGCTGGTGGCCGAGGATGTGGCGCAGTGGTGCGGCGATGTCCGGTGCGGACAGGCCGGCGGTGGCCACCTGGTACAGCAGCGGCTGGAACAGATGGTGGTTGCGGCGGTCGACCAGGGTGATGCGTATGCGCTCGCGGGCCAGGGCGCGGGTGGCCCAGAGGCCGGCAAAACCGCCGCCGACAACGACCAGGTGGGGAACGCGCTCGCGACTCATCGACTCACTCCAGTGGGGGCATGGGGGAAGCGTTTGGCATCTTCGCACGGCAGGTGGTTGTCACGTCAGCGCCTGCGTGGATCGGCGATACTCGGGTTCAGGCAACCGCCCGCGAGGAATCCATGAGCGAACCCGAAAAGCGCATCGCCCTGTTGATCGATGCCGACAACGCGCCGGCTTCGAAGATCGACGAGGTCCTGGCTGAAGTGGCCCGCTATGGCGTGGCCAATGTGCGCCGCGCCTATGGCAACTGGAAGAGCCCGCGGCTGAAAGGCTGGGAAGCGGTGCTGCACGAATACGCAATCCGCCCGATCCAGCAGTTCGCGTACAGCAAGGGCAAGAACGCGTCGGACATGGCGATGGTGATCGATGCGATGGACCTGCTGTACGCGCGCAATCTTGATGGTTTCGCCATCGTCTCCAGCGATGCCGATTTCACCCCGATGGTGATGCGCCTGCTGACCGATGGCGTGAAGGTCTATGGCTTCGGCGAGAAGAAAACCCCGGAGCCGTTCGTCAACGCGTGCTCGAAGTTCACCTACCTGGAAGCGCTGGGCCAGACCCATGCCAGCGTGCAGGATGTCGAGCAGGGATCGAGCGAACAACCGTCGAGTGAACAGACGCCCAGCGAGCAGCCAGCGAGCGACGATGCGCGCCCACGCAAGAGCGGCGCGGAAATGCGCAGCGATACGCGGCTGGTGAAGATGTTGCGCCGCGCGGTGTCCTCGGCCGAGGGCGAGGATGGCTGGTCGCATCTGGGGCCGGTTGGCAGCCAGATCGGCAACCAGGCTTCGTTCGATCCGCGCAACTATGGTTACGGCAAGCTCAGCGACCTGCTGGCGGCGATCGGCCTGTTCGAGCTGAAGAAGGACGGCAAGTCATCCTATGTGCGCGCGCTGCCGAAAAAGAACCGGTAGTGCCGGCCGCTGGCCGGAAAGGAACCGGTAGTGCCGGCCGCTGGCCGGCAATCCCCAGATGCCAGATCCCGCATCGGGCACGCACACACCCCACCCGATCAGGCGTATCGTTGCCGCTCGCATTGCCAGCAAGGGAAAACCCGCATGTTGAAGATCTGGGGCCGTCGCAATTCCAGCAACGTCCGCAAGGTGTTGTGGTGTGCCGAGGAGATCGGCCTGCCGTATGAGTCCATCGAAGTCGGTGGCAGCCACGGCGGCACGCAGACGCCGGAGTACCAGGCGATGAATCCCAACAGCCTGGTGCCGGTGATCGAAGACCACGGCCTGCCGCTGTGGGAATCGAACGCCATCGTGCGTTACCTGAGCGCGCGTTATGCGCTGGGCACGCTGTACGCCGAGGACCCGATGGAGCGCGCCCAGGCCGAGAAGTGGATGGACTGGAGCGCCTCGCGGATGGCGCCGCTGTACACCGACCTGATCTGGGGCATCATGCGCACCGCCCCGGCGGACCGCGACGAAGCACGGATCAACGCCGCCGTCGTGCGTGCGGGCGATTACCTGGCAATGGCAGATGCGACCCTGGCCAACCAGCCGTGGTTGTCGGGCGAGAACTTCGCGATGGGCGATATCCCGCTGGGCTCGCTGATCTATGCCTGGTTCGAACTGCCGATCCAGCGCCCGGAGCTGCCGCACCTGGCCGACTGGTACGCCCGCCTGCGCGAGCGGCCGGCCTACCAGCGCGGCGTGATGTCGCCGCTGACGTAAGCGAAAGCGTTCGGGGTCGGATCCCACCCGACGGGTGGGCTCTGACCCCTCAATACAGATCCGTCGGATCCACATCCAGCGACCAGCGCACCTTGCGTGCTTCCGGCAGCGCGTAAAGTTGCGGCACCAGCTGCGCCAGCACGCCGTGCAACGGCGGCCGCTGCAGTGCAGACAGCAGCAACTGCGTGCGCTGGTAGCCGGCACGGCGCGGCATCGGTGCCGGCATCGGCCCGTAGGCCTCGACCACGTTCTGTTCGCCCAGCAGTTGCCGCGCGGCCAGCAGGAACCCATTGGCGTGCTCGATCTGCTGGGCTTCGGCACGCATCAGCGCCAGGTGTGCGAACGGAGGAAAGCCTGCCGCCTCGCGCTGGTTCAGCTCGGCCTGTGCGAACGGGTGGTAGCCGCCGCTCACCAGCGTTTCCAGTAATGGATGCCCGGGATGGTGGGTCTGCAGCCAGACCTCACCAGGATCACGTGCGCGGCCTGCACGGCCCGCCACCTGGATCAGCTGCTGCGCCAGTTTTTCACTGGCGCGGAAGTCGGCCGAGAACAGGCCTTCATCGATGCCCACCACCACCACCAGGGTCAGCTTGGGCAGGTCGTGGCCCTTGGCCAGAATCTGCGTGCCGACCAGGATGCCAGGCTGGTCACCCAGCTTGGCCAGCTGCTGTTCCAGCGCATCGCGGCGCGAGGTGGTGCCGCGGTCGATGCGCACCACCGGAAAATCGGCGAAGGCACTGACCAGATGCTCTTCCAGCCGCTCGGTGCCGATGCCCTGCGGTTGCAGCGCCAGGCTGCCGCAGGCCGGGCAGGCCAGCGGTGCCGGTTGCCGCGCACCGCAGTGGTGGCACTGCAGGCGGCGGCCGCCCCCATGCACGGTCATCGGCGCATCGCAGCGGTTGCAAGGGGCGGTCCAGCCACAGTCATGGCATAGCAGCACCGGCGCGTAGCCGCGGCGGTTCTTGAATACCAGCACCTGCTGGCCGCGCTGCAGATGCTCGCCGATGCCGGCCAGTACGTCGGCCGAGAGGCCGTCATGCAGCGGGCGCTTGCGTACATCCAGAATGCGCACGCGAGGTGGCCGTGCATCACCGGCGCGCTGCTTCAGGCGCAGGTGGGCGTAGCGCCCGGCGTAGGCGTTGTGCAGGGTTTCCAGCGAAGGCGTGGCGCTGCCCAGCAGCACCGGGATACCCAATGCCTTGGCCCGCACCAGGGCGAAATCGCGTGCGTGGTAGCGGATGCCGTCCTGCTGCTTGTAGCTGCCGTCGTGTTCCTCATCGACGATCAGCAGGCCGGCCTGCGGCAGCGGCGTGAATACTGCCGAGCGGGTGCCGACGATGACCCGCGCTTCGCCACGTGAGGCCGCTGCCCAGACACGTGCGCGCTCGTTGTCGTTCAAGCCGGAATGCAGGGCGTGCACCGCGATACCCAGGCGGCCACGGAAGCGCGCCAGGGTCTGCGGGGTCAGGCCGATTTCCGGCACCAGTACCAGCGCCTGCTTGCCCTGTGCCAGGCAATGGATGATCGCCTGCAGGTAGACCTCGGTCTTGCCGCTGCCGGTCACGCCATCCAGCAGGAACGGCTGGAAACCCGTGACTGCGTTGATCGCGGCCACGGCCTCAGCCTGCTCCGGGTTCAGGGTGGGGCCGGGCAGCGGCTGCGCATGCTGGGGCGCCACGCTCATAGCCACGCGTTCGGCCAGTTCGCGCTTGGCCAGGCTGCGCGCAGCGGTGCGCCAGTCCTGCATGCGTTCGCCCAGCACGTCTTCATCCACGATGGCCTCGGCCAGCAGTTCCGCCAGTTGCCGGGGGCGGCTGCCAGCGCGCAGCTTGTCTCGCTGGACGCGTCCTTCGGCGGTCAACTGCCAGCCCCAGTGATGGGTGTCGGGCAGCGCCTCGCCATGGCGCAGCGGGCCGGGCAGGGAGGTACTCAGCACCTCGCCCAGGGGGGCGTGGGTGTAGCGCGCCAGCCATTGCAGGCTCTGCCACAGCTCGCCCTGCAGCAGCGGATGCGGGTCGCACCAGGCCAGCGCCTGGCGCAGGCCCTGACCGTCGTCGGTCTGGCCGTGGCCGACCACCACGCCGACCAGCTCGCGGTTGCCGAACGGCACCTTCAGCCGGCAGCCGACCGCGACCGCGGGGGCCTCACCCTCCGGCGACAGGTAGTCGAACAGGCGGGGCAGGGGGACGGGCAGGGCGACCTGCAGGGTCGGAGTCGGTGAAAGCATCGGGCCAGTGTACCGGGCCATGCGCGCGCGAATGGCGGAGCGCGAGGCGGCCGGGCAGCGCCCGTTGAATTATAAATGTCACCTAAATATCGGTGTCCATTGGAGATTCAGTCTTATCCACATGTTCTGTGGATAACGTTGTGTGTTACCGGTCAGCGGGAACGCAGGAAGCCGATGGCGACGGCCTCATGCTCGGGTTGGTCAAAAAATCGCCATATATAAAATGCTTTAATAATCAATAATTTAAGTGTGAAACATTGCTGAAACAGAGTGAATTCAGCTGGATGCCCCAGTTTTCCGCAGCGGGGGCGTGGTGCTGTGCACAACCTGCAGCACGAAGCGCCTGAGGACGCAAGTCCTGCCGGGCGCCGATGGCCTGCCGCTATCATGCCGGTAGACCTTTGGAGTGACCGATGACGGCTGTGCCCGCCCCTGTTTCCTCGACCGCGGCCGGCGCGCTGTCGGCGTTCCTGCGTGGCGTCGAACGCCGTGCCCTGGTGGTGGCTGAACTGCAGTGCGGTGAAGCCGCCCGTGCCGAGCAGACCCTGGTGGCGGTGATGCGCGCCTTCGCCGCCGTTGCCAGCGACCTGCCGATGGCGCAGTGGCCGACCCGCTTCTGGACCCTGCTGGGGCAGCGCCAGGCGCTACGCGAGCCGGTGGGCGGGCAGTGGGCGCCACCGTTGGCCGCGCTGGGCGAGATGGAGCCCCTGCCGCGCCTGGCGCTGTTGCTGCGGGTGGGCGGCAGCCTGGATGAGGGCATCGCCATGCGCGTGCTCGACCAGGACGAGGCCAGCTACCAGCATCTGCTGGCCGACGCCTGCCCGCGCGATGCCTACGGCCAGCCCGATGCCTCGGCCTGGCGTCAACTGGCCGAACAGGTACAGGCGCGTATCCGCGACCTGCCGGCCAAGCGCCTGCAGCAGCTGCAGCAGCCAGCGGCGCCGGCTGCCAACAATGAAACCCCGACCGCCAGCTGGCGCACACCGCAGCGGGATGAGCGTGCGCCTGCCAACGGCAAGCGCCGCCGTGCGAACGCCAAGCCGCGCTGGCGCGGTCCGTTGATCCTGCTGGTAACCGTGGCTGTGCTGCTTGCCGCTGCACTGGGCTGGCGCCATTGGCAGGGCCATGCGCTCGGCAGTGATGCACCGCTGCCGGAGGGTGTCGTGGGCGATGCCGGTCCGGTCACGGTGGAAGCGCTGCCGCCGAGCAAGATCAACGCCACGCCGGCTGCGACCCCGGCCCAGGCCGCCGACGACGTCACCATGCTGGCCGATCGCGACTATCCGCTGGTGGCCGATGCCAATCTGTATGCCTGGACCGCCGCTGGCGGCCCGCTGCCGGTGGACGAATCGCAATCCAAGCCGAGCCGGCCCGAGCCGGCCAGCGCCACGCTGGAAACCGCTGCTGCCGATGAATAAGACCGTGTTCGCCAGCCTGCTGCTGGCCCTGCCGTTGTCGCTGTCGGCCGCGCCGCAGACCGTAAACGTGCCGTTGCCGCCGCCGTCGCCCGGGAGCGAGGTGGCTACCCCGGCTCCCGCCGCTGCGCCGTCGGCGTTTGCCCAGCTCGATGCCCAACAGCAGCGTCAGCGCCGTGCCGATTACGCCGCGTGGCGCGCATTGCCGGAGGGTGAGCGTGAGCGCATCCGCCAGGCCGCGGCGCGATTCAATGCGTTGCCGGCCGATCAGCAGCAGCGACTGCGCCAGCAGTTCCAGGCGCAGGACCAGGCGTTCCGTGAAGGCTGGCGGCTGGGCCCGCAGCTGGGCCTGGAGTTCCCCAAGCTGCACGGCCTGTTCGGCTTCGTGCCGGCGGAACAGCGTGAGTCCGTGCTGGCCGTGCTGCGCCAGCTCAGCCCGGCGCAGCTGGCCCAGCTGGCGCTGGTCGCGCAGCGCACGCCGCCGCAGGAACGCGAAGCGGTGCGCAGCGCCTTCCTCGCGGTGCCGGCCACCGAGCGTGACACCTGGCTCAAGCGTCAAGCCGGGCATTAAAAAGGGGACGGAGGGGATTAAGTCGTTTCAGGACCGTCAGTGCCAGATGCGACTTAATCCCCTCCGTCCCCTTTTCTGTGGGGCCTGCTGAAACCCAGCATTCACGCCATGTCATGGGAATGCGCGCGCGGCACGCGTAAGATGGCGGCCCGCAACCCGGTGCCTGTGCCCTTCGCGCGCAACCGTAGTTCGCGTCAAGCACCTTATGTCTACTGCAACCTCCACGCCGCGCTTCAGCAAGGAAGTCGGCGCTACCGGTCTGCTCGCCCTGCCGCTTGTGCTCGGGCATGTCTCCACCGGTCTGATCTCCTTCGTCGACAACGTGATTGCCGGCCACCACGCAACATCCACCCTGGCCGCGGTCACCATCGGCACCGCCCTGCTGTGGCTGCCGATGCTGATCCCGATCGGTACCCTGATCTCGCTCACCGCCTCGGTGTCGCAGCTGCATGGCGCAGGTCGCGAGCGCGAGATCGGCCCGCTGTTCCGGCAGGCGCTGTGGCTGGCGCTGGGTCTGGGCCTGATCATGTTCACCTTCCTCACCGTGGTGCCGCCACTGCTGCCCGCGTTCGGCATCGCGCCGGACATCGTGCCGGGGGCGACCGCGTTCCTGCATGCGGTGCGCTGGGGCGGCCCGGCGCTGACGCTGTACTTCTGCATGCGCTACCTCAGCGAGGGCATGCACTGGACGCTGCCGACCATGCTGATCGGCTTCGGTGGCCTGGTGGTGCTGGCGCCGATGGGCTATGTGCTGGCCAACGGCAAGCTCGGTTTCCCTGAAATGGGCGCCGAAGGCCTGGGCATCGCCTCGGCCGTGATGATGTGGCTGCAGGCGATCGCCTTCGCCACCTACCTGTGGTTCACCAAGCGCTTCGCCCACCTGCAGCTGTTCTCGCACTTCGAAGGCCCGCGCTGGTCGGCCATCTGGGACCTGCTGCGCACCGGCCTGCCGATCGGCATTACCGTGCTGATGGAAGGCGGCTTGTTCATCGTTACCGCGCTGCTGATCGGCCGCCTGGGTGCCAACGAAGCGGCTGCGCACCAGATCGCGATCAACGTCGCGCAGTTGTGCTTCATGATCCCGATGGGTGTGGCCGAGGCCACCACCGTGCGCGTGGGCCATGCGGTTGGCCGTGGTGACGGCTTCGGCGTGCGGCGTGCGGCCTGGGCCGGTTACGCGATCATCATGGGCACGCAGACGTTGTCGGCAGCGGTGCTGCTGTTCGGCCACGATGCCATCGTCGGTGTCTACACCAACGACCTGGCGGTGGCCGGCCTGGCCTCGACCCTGCTGCTGTACGCGGCCACCTTCCAGTTCCCCGACGGCATCCAGGTGCTGTCGGCGGGTGCGCTGCGCGGCCTGAAGGACACCCGCGTGCCGATGTTCATCGCCATGTTCGCGTACTGGGGCCTGGGCATGCCGCTCGGCGCCGGGCTCGGCCTGGGGCTGGGCATGGGTCCGCAGGGCATGTGGATCGGCCTGATCGTCGGCCTGACCGCCGCCGCCATCCTGATGGGCTGGCGCCTGCGTCGCAGCAGCCTGCGCATCGGCCAGTCCAGCCTGTCCTGATCCTTCCCGCCCACCCCGATGACCCGTGGCGGGCGATCCCCTGACTTGTGTCCGATGCCGCATCACGCGGCACCGGCTATGCTGGCACTACGGCAAGAAGCCTTCCGGAGCGTTCCATGAATCAACCCGTGCCCCCGCTGCCCCCGGCGCGTCGCAATCCCGTCGCCAGTTTCTTCATCGGGCTGTGGGACGTCATGAATTTCACCCGCCGGTTGATCCTCAACCTGGTGTTCTTCGGCCTGCTGTTCCTGCTGCTGGTGATGTTCGTCATCGCCGCCGGCATGGGCGCCGGTGCCAGCAAATCGCTGCAGGACCGCACGACCCTGGTGATCGCGCCGGAAGGCCGCCTGGTCGAACAGTTCAGCGCCGACCCGGTCAGCCGCGCGCTGGCCAAGGCGGTGGGTGACAACGGCGCCGAAGAGATCCAGCTGCGCGACCTGCTGCGGGTGATCGAGTCGGCCAAGGAAGACAAGAAGGTCGAGCGCGTGGTGCTGGAGCTGGACAAGCTGCAGCCCTCCGGCTTCGCTTCGCTGCGTGAAGTGGCCGCTGCGCTGCAGGACCTGCGTGCGTCCGGCAAGCAGCTGGTGGCCTACAGCGAAAGCATGGGCCAGTCGCAGTACCTGCTGGCCGCGCAGGCCGACGAGGTCTACCTGGACCCGATGGGGTCGGTGGTGCTCGAGGGCCTGGGCCGTTACCGCCAGTACTTCCGCACCGGCCTGCAGGACAAGCTGGGCGTGGACGTGCACCTGTTCAAGGTGGGCGAGTACAAGTCCGCCGCCGAGCCGTACGTGCTCGATGCTGCGTCGCCGGCATCGAAGGAAGCCGACCTGTTCTGGATGAACGACGTGTGGCAGCGCTACCTGGGCGACATCGCCAAGGCCCGCCGCCTGGATCCGGCACAGCTGGCCGCCGGCATCGACACACTGCCGGAAGGCATCTCTGCCGCCGGTGGTGACCTGGCCAAGTTCGCCCTGCAGCAGAAGCTGGTGACCGCGCTGAAGACCCGCGAGGAATTCGAGGATCTGATGATCGAGCGTGGCGTGGCCGACGAAGATGCCGACGGTGGTTTCCGCAACGTCGACTTCGGCCGCTACCTGGCCCTGCTCGACGCACGCCGCAACCCGGTGGACTCGCGTCCGCAGGTGGCGGTGGTGGTGGCAGCCGGCGAGATCAGCGGTGGCGACCTGCCGGCCGGTCGCATCGGTGGCGAGTCGACCTCGGCGCTGCTGCGCGCCGCGCGTGACGACGAGAACGTGAAGTCGGTGGTGTTGCGCGTCAATTCGCCGGGTGGTGAAGTGTTCGCCTCCGAGCAGATCCGTCGCGAAGTGGTGGCCCTGCAGGCCGCCGGCAAGCCGGTGGTGGTGTCGATGGGTGACCTGGCTGCGTCCGGTGGCTACTGGATCAGCATGAATGCCGATCGCATCTACGCCGATCCGTCGACCATCACCGGTTCGATCGGCATCTTCGGCATGGTGCCGAACTTCAGCCGCGCGCTGGACAAGATCGGCGTGCACACCGACGGTGTCGGTACGACCCGCTTTGCCGGTGCCTTCGACGTTACCCGCCCGATGGACCCGGCCGTGGGCCAGGTCATCCAGTCGGTGATCAACAAGGGTTACGCCGACTTCACCGGTCGTGTTGCCGACGCCCGCAAGAAGCCGGTCGAGGCTGTCGACGAAGTGGCCCGTGGTCGCGTGTGGAGCGGTGCGCAGGCCAAGGAACGCGGCCTGGTTGACGCCTTCGGTGGCCTGAAGGACGCCGTGGCCGATGCCGCCAGCCGTGCCAAGCTGGGCAAGGCCGACGCCTACCGGGTGCGTTACATCGAGAAGGCTGCTACGCCGTTCGCGCAGTTTGTCGGCGGCTTCGCTGGCAGCCGCGCCGGCGCCTGGATGCTGTCCGACTCGGGCATGGCGCGGATGATGCTGGCGCGTGCGATGCCGGAAGTGGACACTCAGTTGCGCTTCGTCGAGAACGCGGCCCGCGACAAGGGCAACGGCGCGCCGGTGAAGGCGCTGGCGTACTGCTTCTGCGGGTTCTGATCGCAGCGTAAATCCACGCATGGCGTGGATCTACTGGAAACGCCCGGCTCTGGCCGGGCGTTTTTGTTTGGCAGCGCCGGGCAGGGCCTGACGCTACCGCTGCAGATCATTGCGTCGCGTCGGCCTCGGCCTTCTGCTCGCGTGCGGCAGCATCTTCCACGGCCTTCTGCGCGCTCTTGGCGCGATCCAGTGGTTCCTGCATCGCACGGGCCATCGCCTGTGGTGCCGGTGGCTTCTCCGGGTTGGGCGTCGGCGGCCGTTGGCACGCTGCCAGCAGCACGGTGGCCAGCAGCGGCGTGGACACGATCAGGATGCGCATGGCGGCTCTCCGCAGTGGGCGTGCACGCAGTGTCGCATTCCGGGCAGGGGGCTGCCGTGAGCGCGTATCCTTGCCGCATCGAAACACATCGGGCGCGGCCCCGGAGGACACATGACCCAGCAACGGTGGCGCCTGGACGGCCAGACCGCCCTGATCACCGGTGCCAGCGCCGGCATCGGCCTTGCGATCGCACATGAACTGGCGGGCTTCGGCGCCGACCTGATGATCGTCGGACGCGATATCGACATGCTGGAGACGGTGCGCGACGAACTGCTGGACGTGTATCCGCAGCACCAGGTGCACGCGCTGGCCGCCGATGTCTCCGATGACGAGGACCGCCGGCAGATCCTGGACTGGGTGGAAGACCACAGCGATGGCCTGCACATCCTGGTCAACAACGCCGGTGGCAACATCAGCAAGCCGGCCACCGAGTACTCCGAAGACGAGTGGCGCAACATCTTCGAGACCAATCTGTTCTCGGCGTTCGAACTGTCGCGCTATGCGCACCCGCTGCTGGCACGCCACGCCTCGTCAGCGATCGTCAATGTCGGCAGCGTGTCCGGCCTGACCCATGTGCGCAGCGGCGTGGTCTACGGCATGACCAAGGCCGCGATGCATCAGATGACCCGCAACCTGGCCGTCGAATGGGCCGAAGACGGCATCCGGGTCAACGCGGTAGCGCCGTGGTACATCCGCACGCGGCGCACGTCCGGTCCGTTGTCGGACCCGGACTACTACGAGGAAGTGATCAACCGCACGCCGATGCGCCGCATTGGCGAGCCGGAGGAAGTGGCCGCAGCGGTGGGCTTCCTGTGCCTGCCGGCAGCCAGCTATGTCACTGGCGAGTGCATCGCCGTCGACGGTGGGTTCCTGCGTTACGGGTTCTGATCACCGCCTCCCGCCGGGCATGGCCGGCGGAGGTCGAGTAGATCCACGCCATGCGTGGATGCAGTTACCGCGGTACCGGGCAGTTGCTGGCTTCCAGCACACGCTGCAGGCGTTCGCGATCGTCGCGAGCGGCATTGCGGTTCTCCGGCGTGACGAAGCGCTCGCGGCCGCGCGCATCGCGGAAGCGCTGCTGCCAGCTGCCGCAGCGCTGCGCCTCGGGCAGTTCCTCGCAGCGGTCGCGCACCACTTCGCAGCCGGCGGCGTTGACCGGCGTGACACCGCCCAGGCCCTGCACCGTCATCAGTTCGCAGCGACCGGGCGCGGCCTCGTACTCGTACAGATAGCCCCCGCCCTGACCATCGGTGCACTGGAAGATCGGCGGCAGCGGCGGCTTCGGCGGGCCGTTGCTGGCGGCGGCCTGGGCTTCGGCGTCGCGGCGCAGCGTCGCGCTGTCGAGGATCTGGTTGCCGCCTTCGCGTTCAACCATTGCCGCTTCCATGATCGTGCGCCCTTCGTCCGCGCGGCGAGGTGCCGCCGGGGCTGCGGGGGCAAGGGCCGGCACGGGCGGTGCGGGGGCCGGTGCGGCGACGGCAGCGGGTGCGGGCTCGGGCGCAATCACTGCCGGCTGCGCACTGGCGGGGTCGGGCACGCGCAACACCTGCTGTTTGCTGCCGGCGGGGCAGGGCGTACGCTGCAGGGTGGGCACGTCGCTGCTGCTGGAAGTGCAGCGATAGACCACGCCCGCTTCGGCCAGTGCGTGGCCGGGCAGCAAGGCCAGGGCCAGCCAGATCAGTTTGTTCATGCGCACAGCGTACAGGCTGTGATGCGGAGCCGCGCTCAGCGTTGGCAATCACGCGACATGCGTGCGTCGATGCTGCGCTGTTCGTTGCTGATGGCCGTACGCTCGCTCTGCAGCGCACTGTTGTAGCGACGATCCAGCTCCCAGCGCCGGTCGCGCAGGCGCGCGCACACGTCCTGCGGTGGCAGCGCGTGGCAACTGTCACGAACCAGGACGCTGCCGGCGGGAACCTGCACCCCCATGGCTACCGGGGGCGGGCGATAACCTGCGCCTTCACCGATGGCGGTCCCGACCGGTGTGCCAAAGGCTGGACGCGGGCCGGGATGGGCGGGGCCGCGATGCCCGTGCGGCAGCCAGACACTGGTCCACAAGGGGACCCAACGTGGATTGCCTTCGTTGTTGTCGCTGGTGTAGCGCTGGCCATCCTCGGCGACGCACTCGTACATCGGCTGCGTCGGTTGGATGTAGACGTGGCGTACTTCGCGCTCGCGGATGACCGGGGTTTCGGCAGGGGCGGGTGGCGTGGCATCGCTGCGCACCACCCGCGGCGCAGGATCGCGCGGACGCTGCATGTCCCGCACTTCCTGGCGGCCGCTGTTGCAGGGCGTGTCCTGCAGGGCGACAGCGCCATTGCTGGCAACGCAGCGGTACACACGGACGTCCTCGGCGGCCAGCGCAGTGCATGGCAGCAGCAGGCACAGGCCCAGGGTGGTGCGCAGCAGGTTCATGGCCGCAGGGTGCGCGATTGTCCGTGGCTGTGCAATCGCCGGCTCAGGAGCGCAGCACGTTGCCGCTGAGCGCATCGCGGATCGGGGTTGGCTGGCCCAGGCCACCGGTCTGCCCGTCGAGGATGCCGTCGAGCAGGCGCAGCAGGCGTGGGTCCAGCTCTTCGCGGCTGCGTGCCGGCGGTTCACCGGCCAGATTGGCGCTGGTGGATACCAGGGGGCCGCCCCAGGCGCGGCACAATTCCGCCACCAGCGGGTGGGCACTGATGCGCACGGCGATGCCGCTGTGCTCGCCGGTGACCCAGGGGTGCGCGCGCGGGCCGGCTGGCAGGATCCAGGTATTGGCGCCGGGCCAGCTGGCCAGCACTGCACGCTGGCGGGCATCGGGCAGCGCCTGCAGGCGCACCCAGCCTTCCAGCTGCGCCAGCTCGGCGGCGACCAGGATCATGCCCTTCTCGATCGGGCGCTGCTTCAGCCGCAGCACCGTGTGCACCGCAGCTTCGTGCGAGGGGTCGCAACCCAGGCCCCAGACCGCTTCGGTCGGATAGGCGATCACGCCGCCTGCGCGGAGCGAGGCGACAGCAGAGTGCAGGGTGAGTTCTTTCATGGCAGCGACCGGCCCGGCGTGGGCCTTCATTATCCCCCCGCTGTGTGCAGAAGGGGTGGTGGGTGCGGACGGTAGGTGCGGACCGTTGGTCCGCACACCTTGACCCCTCATCCACGCATGGCGTGGCAGAGCATCCACGCATGGCGTGGATCTACTTCTTTACAGCGGCCTTCTT
The DNA here is from genome assembly GCF_004684085.1 of Stenotrophomonas maltophilia. Lineage (GTDB taxonomy): Bacteria > Pseudomonadota > Gammaproteobacteria > Xanthomonadales > Xanthomonadaceae > Stenotrophomonas > Stenotrophomonas maltophilia_AS. The sequence continues at coordinate 63,086 of NZ_SRHZ01000081.1, read as the reverse complement.
GGCCGGGGCCTTCTTCGCGGCGGCCTTCTTGACGGCTTTCTTGGCGGGGGCTTTCTTGGCTGCGGCCTTCTTCGGCGCGGCTTCCTTCTTCACGGCCGCCTTCTTGGCCGGCGCCTTCTTGGCGGCGGCCTTCTTGCCGAAGCCCTTGCGCACCGGCTTGCCGGTTTCTTCCATCAACTGCTGTACTTCAGCCAGGGTCAGCGATGCCGGCTCGCGATCCTTGGGGATCTTGCCGTTCATCTTGCCGTCGCTGATATACGGACCGAAGCGGCCGTTCAGCACCTGGATGTCGCTGCCCTCGAACTCCTTGATGATCCGGTTGCGCGCGATCTCTTCCTTCTCTTCGATCAGGAACACGGCGCGGGCCAGGTCGATGGTGTACGGGTCGTCTTCCTTCTTCAGCGAGGCATAGGTGCTGCCGCGCTTGGCGAACGGGCCGAAACGACCGATGCCGACACTGACATCCTCGCCCTTGTCCTCACCCAGGGCACGCGGCATCAGGAACAGCTCCAGCGCGTCTTCCAGAGTGATGGTGTGCATCGACTGGCCCGGGCGAAGCGAAGCGAACTTGGGCTTCTCCTCGGCGTCCTCGGCGGTGCTGCCGATGGCTGCATACGGCCCGAAGCGGCCCAGGCGCACGCTGACCGGCTTGCCGGTCTTGGGGTCGGTGCCCAGTTCGCGTGCACCGCTGGCCTCGGCACGGTCGACCGATTCCTTCTTGTCTTCGACCAGTTCCTTGAACGGTTCCCAGAAGCGCGACATCAGCGGGATCCACTCTTCCTCGCCGCGCGAGACGGCGTCGAGCTCGTCCTCGAGCTTGGCGGTGAAGTCGTAGTCCACGTACCGGGTGAAGTGACTGGACAGGAACTTGGATACCGCGCGGCCGACATCGGACGGGCGGAAGCTGCGGCCTTCCATTTCCACATATTTGCGGAACAGCAAGGTCTGGATGATCGAGGCATAGGTCGAGGGACGGCCGATACCGTACTCTTCCAGCGCCTTCACCAGCGCCGCTTCGGTGAAACGCGGCGGCGGCTGGGTGAAATGCTGGTCGGCCACGATGCGTTCCAGCGGCACGCGGTCGCCGGGCTTCATCGCCGGCAGCTTGCGGCCTTCGTCCTCGTCCTCGGCGCTCTTGTTGTCCTTGCCTTCTTCGTACACGGCCAGGAAGCCGGGCACCACCACGGTGGTGCCGCTGGCGCGGAATACATGGTCGCTGCCGGCCGACAGATCGACGCTGACGGTGTTGAGCGTGGCCGGGATCATCTGGCAGGCCACCGCACGCTTCCAGATCAGTTCGTACAGCTTGCGCTCGTCATCGGTCAGGTAGCGCGAGACCTGCGCGGGCGTGCGCAGCGCCGACGTCGGGCGCACCGCTTCGTGCGCTTCCTGGGCGTTCTTCGACTTGGTCTGGTAGGTGTTGGGCTGGTCCGGCAGCGAGGCGATGCCGTAGTCACGGGCGATCACGTCGCGGATTTCGGCCAGTGCATCCTGCGACAGGTTCACCGAGTCGGTACGCATGTACGAGATCAGGCCGACGGTGCCTTCGTCGCCGATGGCCACGCCTTCATACAGCTTCTGCGCCACCTGCATGGTCTTGCGGGTAGTGAAGCCGAGCTTGCGCGAGGCCTCCTGCTGCAGCGTGGAGGTGGTGAACGGCGGTGCCGGGCGGCGCTTGCGCTCCTTGCTGGCCACGTCGGTGACGTGCAGCGCACCCTGTGCGGCCTGCTGGATGCGCAGGCGGGCAGCCTCGGCGGTGTCGCCGTCGGTGACGGTGAACTGCTCGAACTTCTGCCCGTCCAGCTTGATCAGCTTGGCGTTGAAGTGCTGCGACGGGTGCGCGCACTCGGCGGCGATCGACCAGTACTCGCGGGCGATGAAGGCTTCGATCTCTTCCTCGCGCTCGACGATCATGCGCAGCGCCGGGCTCTGCACGCGGCCGGCGGACAATCCGCGCTGCACCTTGCGCCACAGCACCGGTGACAGGTTGAAACCGACCAGGTAGTCCAGCGCGCGGCGCGCCTGCTGGGCATCGACCAGATCGGTGGCGATTTCGCGCGGCTGGCTGATGGCTTCCTTGATCGCGCGCGGGGTGATCTCGGTGAACACCACGCGCTGCATCGGCTTGTCCTTGACCAGCCCGCGTTCCTTCAGGATCTCGGCGATGTGCCAGCTGATCGCCTCACCCTCGCGATCCGGGTCGGTTGCCAGCAGGATGTCGTCGGCGCCCTTGGCGGCCTTGGCGATCGCATCGACGTGCTTTTCGTTCTTGTCGATCACGTCGTAGTGCATGGCGAACCCGTTGTCCGGGTCGACTGCGCCTTCCTTCGGAATCAGGTCACGCACATGCCCATACGAGGCCAGGACGGTGTAGTCCTTGCCGAGGTATTTGTTGATCGTCTTGGCCTTGGCCGGCGATTCAACGATGAGCAGGTGCTTGGGCATGTCGGGAAAGGTCTGTGGGCGGACCGGGGGAAGGGGCCGCTAGGGTGGAGCAAACGGCCGCATTAGTGAAGCGGCCACGGGCAAATCCATAAACTGAACGCCCGGTAGTGTGCCGGGCGTTCAGGTTTCACCCTATTAGAGGAATCACGCCCAGCCAGCCCATGTCAAGCAGCGAGGCGTGAGGATGGCCGTTCATGAGGCCATCTTGGCGATGAAGCCGACCGCGGCCACCAGCAGGACCAGGCCCGCCAGCGACAGCAGCGCGGTCAGCACCAGCACCACGATGGTGACCGTGCCCAGCTCCCGGCGCTGCAGGTGCGGCTGGTCGGTGTAGGCCCAGCGGTCGACCACCAGGGTGTCGCAGATCATGTCGTGCAGGCCCTGCTTGCGCTCGGTGAACGCCGCCATCAGGAAGCCGATGCCGAGGGTGAAGCTGCTCAGCAGCATGGCCCAGTAACGACCGAAGGCGCGGGCCTTGGTCAGGCGCTCGCCATTGCCGCGCACGACCTTGATGCCGACGGCCATCTTGCCCAGCGTGGCGCCGCCACGCGAGGCATGGAACCAGGTGTAGTACGCCATGCCGATGCCCAGGTTGATCAGCGCGCTGGCCAGCTGCGCGACGATTTCGATGGACGATTCGCCACTGCCGACCGCACCCATGCTGGCGCCGAGGACCACGCCGAGGATGGCGCCGATGATGCTGCCCGGGATGACCAGCACCAGGTAATCGATCATGTAGGCCGCCACGCGCTTCCAGAAGCCGGCGTAGATCACTTCGCCGCCCACCACTGGCTGTGCATTGCCCGCAGCACCGGCGGCGGCCGGCGCGTTGTACGGCGAGCTGCTGATGGCGCCGGTGCCGGGCAGGGGAGCGGTGCCGTTGTCGATGGCAGCGTAGTCGCCGCGCAGGTCGAAGCCGCCGCTGCTGCTGGCGGTGCTGGCATCGGCCAGCGTCTGCAGCCCGAGCTCGTCGACCACCTGGCGCAGCGCGGCCCACTGCGCCATGCCTTCATGCCAGACCAGAGTGTCCAGGTTCAGTTGGCCGCGCTGGAAGCGCTGGCGGATGTCCTGGACCGGCAGCGGGCCCTGGCGTTGCTGCCCTTCGGCGTAGTACCACTCAGTCATTGCATGTTCCCTGTTGGGTCGTCCTTGGAGGGGATGGCGTACGTGCGGCTCAACCGCGGCACGACGCTGGCAGATACTTGTCGTCGCTTTCGCCGGTGCATTCCCAGCGGCCGCTGTCGCGGTCATATTCCAGCCACAGCAGGTCACCGTCGATGCTCTTGCCCGGCACGGCCAGCGTGGCTTCGATGCCGCAATGGCCGTTGTTGAAGCGGCCGATGTTCACGGCTGACAGGCCGGCATGGGCGAAGTCGCCCGGTGCCGGGAAGCCTGCGTCGTTGGCGCCCGGGCAGCGGCCTTCGTCATCGGCGAAATGCTGGACCTGGTCCTTCAGCGGCTGCAGCACGGTAACCGCGCCGGAGACCTTGCTGCGCAGGGTGTAGTCGTTGTACGCCGGCAGGGCGATGGCGGCGAGGATGGCCACGATCGGCACCAGCACCAGCAGCAGGGCGCCACCGATGATGGCGGTCAGCGCGCAACCTGAGAGTTTCTTCTTCGGAGGCGGCAGCGCCGCAGCCGATGCGCTGGTTGCGTAGGGTGTGGAGGGGGGCAGCACCGGCGGTTGCGGCGGCAGCGCGACGGGTTCCGGTTCGGGCTCGACATCGACCGGCGGTGCGGCGGCGTCCAGCGCCGGCACGATCAGGCCGAGTTCGTCCACGACCGTGCGCAACGGCTGCCATTGCGGCAGCCCGTCGCGCCAGACCAGGGTGTCCAGGGAGATCTGGTTGTTGCGGAACAACTCGACCAACTGTTCCGCCGGCAGCGGGCCTTGCTGCCGGTTGCCTTCTGCATGGAACCACTCGCTCACGGGGACGCTCCTGAATGCGCTATGCCCCCAAGTGTACGGTCAGTGCAGGGGTTCTGGCTCGTCCATGAACATCTGCGTTTCCATCCAGGCATAGGCCGCTTCGGAACCGGGCTGGTTGAACAGCACCATCAGCACGACCCACTTCAGGTCGTCCAGGTCCAGTTCGTCCTGGTCCAGGGCCATGGCGCGGTCCAGCACCAGCTCACGCTGGTCGGCGTCGAGGATGCCGTGCTGTTCCAGGTACAGCAGGAAACCACGGCATTCCACGTCCAGCTTGTCCAGCTCGGGGCCGTGGTAGACGCGCACGGGGCCATCGACCCTTGCCTGGGCCACGCTCGGCCGCTGCGCGGCCAGGGCATCGAGCCAGTCGAATGCCTTGTTGATCTCGGTTGGGCTGAAACCGGCCTGGATCAGGCCGTTCTGCAGCGAATCGCGGTCACGGATCAGGTCCGCATCTTCGCTGAAATAGTGTTCAAACAGGTACAGCAGTACGTCCAGGATGCTCTCTTTCATTGCCCCTCGGCCTGCGTCGCGCGACGCTGTGGAGGTGAAGAAACTAGGGAGTTCGACAGTAGCGGCCGTGTACGCACACCACGATTCCCGCCAGTTCCATGGCCAGCAGCATGGAGGACACCTCGGACGCCGTCAATCCACAGCGCGTGATCAGTGAATCCATACCGCTTGGGTTGTGGTCCAGGGCCCGCCACAAGCACTGGTAGTCAGGGTCGTCGGCCCAGCGCGCCGGCAGGAGCGCCGGCGGTGCCTGTTCAGTGGGGGTGGCCAACCGCGATTGCAAGTCCGGCAGCTGCTGGCGCAGGGCCGGGGCCAGCAGCTCCAGCACTTCCTCGGGGCGCTCCACCAGCGCGGCGCCTTCGCGGATCAGCCGGTGGCAGCCCGCCGCACGTGGATTGAGCACCGAGCCGGGCAGGGCGCAGACCTCGCGGCCGGCCTCGGCGGCCAAGCGTGCCGTGATCAGGGCGCCCGAGCGCTGGGCGGCCTCGACGACCACCGTCGCCAGTGCCAGCCCGGCCACCAGCCGGTTGCGCGCCGGGAAATGGCCAGGCCGTGCCGGTGTGCCCGGCAGGTATTCGCTGAGCACCACGCCTTCGGCCGCGATCTGCGCCTGCAGCCGGGCGTGGTTGTCCGGGTAGGCCCGGTCGGGTCCGGTCCCGATCACTGCCACGGTGCAGCCGCCTGCGTCCAGCGTGGCCTGGTGGGCGGCGGCATCGATACCGGCGGCCAGTCCGCTGGTCACGGCCAGGCCTGCCTCGACGAAGCAGCTGGCAAAACGCGCCGCCAGCGCCCGCCCACCGGGCGTTGGCGAACGGCTGCCGACCAGCGCCACCGAGGGTCGCCACGCCAGGCTGGGGTCGCCGGCCACGAACAGCGCCAGTGGCGGGTTGGGGACGTCCAGCAGGGACGGAGGAAAGGCCGGGTCGGTGAAGGCGAGCAGATGGTGGTTGTCGTCCTGCAGCCAGCGCAGGCCTGCGGCCGAGGTTCGGGTATCGGGGCCTTCCAGTGCGGCGCACTGTTCTGGCGTGCAACCGTGCGCGCGCCAGTTCGCGGCGCCCTGCGCGATCGCAATCTCCGCGCTCCCCGCGGCCTGCAGCAGGGCCCGCCGTGGCGCCAACGCGCCGCCCGCCATCAGCAGGCGCAGCAGCGCCTCATCAATTTGCTTGGTCATTCCCCACTATCGACCGCATGCAACAAAGGCGCCCTAGGGCGCCTTCGCGTGTGGCTGTCAGACTTTACCGGGAATGCCTGCCGGCCGGCGGCCGGCCCTATCCGGGGGGCCGGGCAGCCCGCCGATGGTTACTTCGCGTCTGGATGCAACGCGTTGTAGCCCACGCGCACCGGCTTCACGCCCTGCATCACCAGCGCATAGCTGACGTTGTCGAAGGTGCGGAACACCATTGCGTGCGCGGCATACTCATCCGGCATCACCACCCGGCCGACGGTGCCGCTGAGCGCCTCGTCCGTGCGCGAGGAGGTCGGGTACTTCATGCGATCCGCTACATGGCGGCCCGGCCGCCACAGCGAAAACACGGTGCCGTTATCCACGCCCTGGGAGCGGCCCGCCGAGATCGCGATCACGTCGCGCGGGCCACCCGCGGTGAACATGTCGGTCACCGCCAGCACGCGCACGTCCACGCCCTCGACGCTGGTCGCTGGTACATGCGGCACGAACTGCAGGTCGTACGGTCGGGCCTCGACCGGAACCAGACGGTCGCCAACGCGGACCTCGCGGCCGCCCTCGTTCTTGTCCAGCACCAGGGTGGACGCCTGGACCTTGCCGCCGGCGACCTGGGTGATGGTGCCGGTGGCGACCTGGGCCAGTTCATAGCCGAGTACGCCGCGGCGGGGATTGGGGGCGCTGTAGTCCCGCCACAGGTTGCCGCTGCCCGGGGTGACATCGCCGTTGGCGGTCAGGTCCTCGGTCGGCTTGGGCTGGGCGTAGCGTACGGTCGGGCGGACCACGGCCCAGCGTTGGCCGAGCTGGGCGTCGGCCAGGCGCACGTAGACGGCATGGCCGCTGGTGGCACGCAGGCGTTCTTCTTCCAGGCCGGCCACGGCGGGCAGCTGCTCGATGCTGTCGACCACGCTCAGCTGCTTCAGGAACGGCTCGACCTGGGCCAGCGGAATGGCGTCGATCGGAGCGTCCTGGCGCGGCCCGGGCTGGGTCGCCACGGTCACCCGGTCCAGGTAGGCCAGGCTGAGCACGTCACCGGGATAGATCAGGTGCGGATTGGCGATCTGCGGATTGGCCTGCCAGATCTCCGGCCACAGCCACGGCTTCTGCAGGAAACGTGCGGCGATATCCCACAACGTATCCCCTTTTCGGACCACATAGGTGTCCGGGTGCCCGCCATTCACTTCCACGGCGGTAGCATAGGCAGCCACGGTCAGCATCGCCGCGGCGACGACCGTACGAAAACGAAGCAACATAGGTGTGAAGCCCTGATTCCCCAACAGGTCCGCGCACTATAGTCCAGAAACCGGGGCGCAAGGCAAGCGTTGGAGCTAGAATCTGCGACGTATGCCGGCGTGCCGGCCCCCAATCCGGAAACTGCCATGGCTCTTCTCCCCATCCTCGAGTTCCCCGATCCGCGCCTGCGTACCAAGGCTGCGTTGATCGAAGCCGCCGAAGTCACCACGCCGGCCTTCCAGGAACTGATCGACAACATGTTCCTGACCATGTACGACGCCCCGGGCATCGGCCTGGCCGCCACCCAGGTGGACGTGCACAAACGCTTCATGGTCATCGACGTCAGCGAAGAAAAGAATGAACCGCATGTGTTCATCAACCCGGAAATCGTCGCCAAGGACGGGGGCCGGGTGTACCAGGAAGGCTGCCTGTCCGTGCCGGGCATCTTCGCCGACGTGACCCGCGCCGACACCATCACCGTGAAGTACCTGGACCGCAACGGCCAGCAACAGGAACTGGAGGCCGGTGAAGTGCTGGCCACCTGCATCCAGCACGAGATGGACCACCTGGACGGCAAGCTGTTCATCGACTATCTGTCGCCGCTCAAGCGCGAGATGGTCCGCAAGAAGCTGGCCAAGCAGCGCAAGCACGTGGCGTGATCGCCAATCCGGGTCGCCCTTCGGGTGGCCCGTGCCTGCGCGGCACGCGCGGGCTGTACGGCGCCGCCCGACGGCGCCGTTTTTCTTTTCTGCACGAATCCATCCTGCAAGTGGGGTAGCCATGAGGATTGTCTTTGCCGGTACGCCGGAATTCGCGGTGTCGTCGCTGCGCGCGGCCGCGCGCCATCACGAGGTCGTCGCTGTCTACACCCAGCCTGATCGCCCCGCCGGCCGTGGCCGTGGCCTGGCCCCGTCGCCGGTCAAGCTTGAAGCCGTGGCCCGCGGCATTCCGGTCTACCAGCCGGAGTCGCTGAAGGACGAAGCGGCCCAGCAACAGCTGCGCGACCTGCAGCCGGACCTGATGGTGGTGGTGGCCTATGGCCTGATCCTGCCCAAGGCGGTGCTGGCCATTCCGACCCATGGCTGCTGGAACGTGCATGCCTCGCTGCTGCCGCGCTGGCGCGGCGCCGCGCCGATCCAGCGTGCGATCCAGGCCGGCGACACCAAGACCGGCGTGTGCCTGATGCAGATGGAGGCCGGCCTGGATACCGGCCCGGTGCTGCTGCACCAGGAGCTGCCGATTGCCGCCACCGATACCGGTGGGCAGTTGCACGACAAGCTGGCCGAACTGGGTGCGCAGGTGCTGTCCGATGGGCTGGGCCTGCTGCGCGCGGGCATCAAGCCGGTGGCGCGACCGCAGCCGGAGCAGGGGGTGACCTACGCGCACAAGCTGGACAAGACCGAAGCCCGTTTGGACTGGTCGCAGGATGCAGGGGCGCTGGCGCGCACCGTGCGCGCCTTCAATCCGTGGCCGATCGCCGAGGCGACCCTCGCCGGTGAGCGCGTGCGCATCCACGGTGCCGTGGCGCTGGATCTGGCCCATGGCCAGGCGCCGGGCACAGTGCTGACGGCCAGTCGCGACGGCATCGACATCGCCTGTGGCCAGGGTGCGCTGCGCCTGCGCGTGCTGCAGCGTGAGGGTGGCAAGGCGATTACCGCCGCCGACTACCTCAACGCCCGTCGCGACCTGCGCGTGGGAGCGTAAGCGGTGTCGAAGCAGAACGATTTCTCTGTCGCCAAGGCGGCACCGGGCGCAGCCACGCGCATGCTGGCCGCACGCGTTCTGGCCCAGGTGTTCACCCGTGGGCGCTCGCTGAAGGCCGAACTGGCCTGGGCGCTGCCGAAGCTGGCTGACAGCCGCGACCGTGCATTGCTGGAAGCGCTGTGTTTCGCGGTCTTGCGACGCCGCAGTACCTATGACGCTGCCCTGCAGGGCTGGATGCAGAAGCCGCTGTCGGCGCGTGACGCCGACCTGCGTACGCTGCTGATGGTCGGGTTCGCCCAATTGGATGTGCTGGAGCTGCCGGCGCACGCGGCGTTGTCGGCCACGGTCGATGCCGCGCGTGCTCTGGGCCGCGAGCGCCAGGCGGGCCTGGTCAACGCGATCCTGCGTCGGGCGCAGCGCGAAGGTTTCCCGGAACAGCCGGCGCGCGATGCCTTCCCGGAATGGCTGGCCGATGCGGTTGAACGCGATTGGCCGGAACAGGCCGAGACGATCTTCAGCGCCAGCCTGCAACCGGCGCCACTGTGGCTGCGCGCCAACCGCCAGCAGGGTGGCCGCGACAAGGCGCTGGCCGCGCTGACCGAGGCCGGCATCGCCGCCGAAGCCAGCGCGCTCAGCGCAGATGCGCTGCGGCTGGTGGTTCCCGTTGCGGTGAACCAGCTGCCGGGGTTCGCCGAAGGTGCACTGTCGGTGCAGGACCTGTCGGCGCAGTGTGCGGCCGATGCGCTGGCACCGGCGTCTGGCACGCGCGTGCTGGATGCCTGCGCGGCGCCCGGCGGCAAGTCCGCGCACCTGCTCGAGCGCGATCCGAGCCTGCGCCTGCTGGCACTGGACATCGATGCCCGCCGCCTGGCGCGCGCACGCGATACCTACATCCGCACCGGCGTGGGTGAGCACGTACAGACCCTGGCCGCCGATGCCAGTGACCCCGGGTCATGGTGGGATGGCGTGCCCTTCGACGCGATCCTGCTGGATGCGCCGTGTTCGGCCACGGGCGTGATCCGCCGTCAGCCGGATGTGATGTTCCACCGCCGCGCCGAGGACATCGACGCGCTGGTCGGCGTGCAGGCGCGCTTGCTGGAAGCCTGCTGGTCGATGTTGCGTCCAGGCGGCGTGCTGCTGTACGCCACCTGTTCGATCCTGCGTGCCGAGAACATCGATCAGGTCCGGGCATTCCTGAAGTGGCATCCGGATGCGATGGCGCAGCCACTCGATGACACCTTCGGCGTGGATTGCGAAGGTGTGGCGCGGCAGAGACTGCCGGGTGAAAACGATGCTGACGGTTTCTTCTACGCGCGTCTGTTAAAAGCAGCCTGACCCCGCTGCCGCTTCGAGGCCCATGCTGAAATCCCCCGCGTCACGCCAGACCGGGTTGTTCGTGGTGACGGCGCTGCTGGTGCTCGGGGCCGGGCTGGGCCTTCGCGATCCGTGGCCTTCTGACGAGCCGCGCTTCGCGCTTGTGGCCAGGCAGATGGTTGACAGTGGCCACTGGCTGTTTCCGCTGCGTGGCACCGAGCTGTATTCGGACAAGCCACCGATGCTGATGTGGTGGCAGGCTGCGCTTTACGGCCTGGTCGGGCACTGGCGGGTGGCCTTCCTGCTGCCCTCGCTGCTGGCCGCGCTGGGCACGCTGTGGTGTGTGGTCGACCTGGGCCGGCGCCTGTGGACGCGGCAGGTCGGGCTGTATGCGGGCTGGACGCTGCTGTTCGCGCTGCACTTCACCTTCCAGGCCAAGAAGGCGCAGATCGATCCGTTGCTGGCGCTGTTCATCACCCTGGCCAACTATGGATTGCTGCGCCACCTGCTGCTGGGCCCTGCCTGGCGCTGGTGGTGGCTGGGCTGGTTCTTCGCTGGTCTCGGCGTGATCACCAAGGGCGTGGGCATGCTCGCGCTGATGATGATCGTGCCAGCGGCGATCGCCTCGGCGCTGCACTGGCCAAGGGTGCGACTGCATGTGCATGACGGCCGCTTCTGGCTGGCACCATTGGCATTCCTGCTGGCGCTGTCGCTGTGGCTGGTACCGATGCTGCTGACGGGTCTGGCGACAGGTTCGGACCAGTACCGCGCCTACATGGAAGACATCCTGTTCCGGCAGACGGCACAGCGCTATACGCAATCCTGGGACCATCACCAACCGTGGTGGTACTTCCTCGGGGTCATGCCGGCGATGTGGATCCCCGCCTTCCTACTGCTGCCCTGGGCGGTTCCGGCTTGGTGCCGGCGGCTACGTCGCCGCGACCCGCGCTACCTGCTGCCGCTGGCCTGGTGGCTGCTGGTCGTGCTGTTCTTCTCGATTCCCCATGGCAAGCGCGACGTCTACATCCTGCCGGCCCTGCCGATGTTCTGCCTGGCGCTGGCACCGTTGCTGCCGGGCTTGCTGAGGCGGCGTGATGTACAGGGCGTGCTGGCTGTATTCACCGGATTGCTGGCGGCGGCGTTGGCCGTGGTCGGCGCGCTGGCGCTGCTGGGTGATCCGGGCTTCGAAGTGCGCCTGACCCATGGACGAGGCCTGGCACCTGGTGGCACCGATGCGCTGGCATGGGCGGCGCTGGCGATGGGGATCTGGGCGGCCCTGAGCCTGTGGGTGTGTGGCCGCCGTCGCCGCCATTACGCCCTGGTCTCGACCCTGGCCGCGGTCTGGGTGCTGTACGCCGTGGTGGGCTATCCGGTGCTGAATGATTCCAGTTCGGCCCGTGGCCTGATGCGCGACGTCAGCGCACGCATCGGCCCGCAGGCCGAACTTGGACTGGTGGCATGGAAGGAACAGAACCTGTTGATGGCCGATCGCCCGGCGGCGACCTTTGGTTTCGAGAACCGTTGGCATGAACAACTGCAGGATGCCGTTCGCTGGCAGCGGCTGGTGCCGCATCGACGCTGGTTGCTGGTGAACGGGGATGCGATGCAGGCATGCATTGATCGATCGCGCGCAGAGATGGCAGGTATTTCCAATCGGCGCCGCTGGTGGCTGGTTCCAGCGACGGCGATCATGGGGCCATGCAGGCCATCGGCGACGGAACTCGAGCGGGAGCGTCGTCTGCAGGGGCCCGTCGCTGCCGATTGAGTGCGACGGTGCCGGGGCTCAGTTCCCGGCCAGCGCCGTCTGGTAGCTGGCCAGCGTGGCGTCGGCGAACGTCTGCAGGCCGAACTCGCGCTGTGCGTGGCGGCGCGCCGCCCGACCGTGTTCCGGCAGCGTCGCGCGCTGTGCGTACAACGTCTGCAGCTGTGCGGCGATGGCATCAATGTCGCGGGTGGCAACAACCCAGCCATCGACATCCTGTTCAATGTTCTCCGGCAGGCCCGCGTAGTCGCTGACCAGCATCGGCTTGCCACTGGCCATCATTTCGCGGCAGGCGAAGGAAATCGTCTCGACATCGTGGGACAGCACGAAGCCGACATCGCCGGCGGCGATCAACTCGCGGGTATCGGCCAGCAGGCCGGTGAAGTGCACCTGCGCAGCAACCTCGCCCAGCGCCTGCACCTGTTCGCGCTGCTGCGCGCTGGGCAGATGGCCGGCCACCGCCATATGCACGTGCGGGCGGACCGCATCGGGCAGGCGCGCGATGGCCCGGGCCAGATCGATCCAGCCCTTGTAGTCGTCGGTGCCGGCATTGCTGACCAGCACCAGTGCCTGTGGGTCCTGCGTCCATTGCTGGCGCAGTGCGTGGCCGCTTCCGGCAGGCAGCGGCAAATAGCGCTCCAGATCGACACCGTTGCGGACCACATCGATCGGACAGCGCCGGTAGGGCCCGCGTTGCAGCAGGCGCTTGGTGTCGGCCGATACCGCGATCACGCGGTCGGTGGCCCAGCGCGCGCGAAGCGCATTGCCGAAGGTGTCGGTCGGCTTGCTGTTGTGCTTGGTCAGCAGGATCGGCGGGCGGCGCATGCCGAGCAGGCCCTGCATCACGAAGCGATGATCACGCGCACCGTTGACGTGGACCAGGTCGATGCCTTCCTCGCGGACCAGCCGGCGCAGCGCGCGTTGTTCGGCCAGCTGCTGCGGCAGGGTCGGCACGCCGCTGCCGAAATCCATCGGCAACGGGGTGGCGATGCCTTCTTCGGTCACGGTGCGCATCAGGCGGCTGTCGGCGGGGGCTGCGACATGGAGCGTGTGCTGGCCGTGCAGCGCACGCGCCAGCGAGACAATGTACGTGGTATGACCGCCACCGTCGCCGTAGTGGAAGTTGGTGTACAGGATTTTCATGGGGGGCCTTCAGCCAACGCGCGGGCAGTGTGACACAGCACGCTCAGGAGCGTTCCACCGGCGGCGCCGGGTCGGCCACCGCCTGCCCATTGCCCAGCATCCACAGCATGATGGTCTTCTGCCGCACGTAGTTGGCGCGCACGTAGGCATACACCAGGCCATGCCAGCCATCGCGGAAGCCACCACGGAACACGAAGCCGCGCCAGAACCGCCAGGCGGGCGCCAGCACCAGCTTGCCCAGGGTGGCCCGCTTGCCTCGCGCGAATTCGTGCTCGGCCATCATCCGCGCGTACTTCTCGGTCTTGGCCAGCTGCTGCTGAAGCGAGCGGTAGGGGTAGTGGATCAGATCGCCATGCAGGGTAGCGACGCTTCCGTCGACGCTGGCCGCCTCGTGGATCTCGCGCTTGCCACGCCAGCCACCGTGGCGGCGGTCGAACAGGCGCATCACCCGGTCCGGGTAGGCGTTGCCATGGCGCAGGAACTTGCCGAAGTACTCCGAGAGGCGGGCGAACCGGTAGCCGGCATGACCGGCAAAACCACCCTGGCGGGCCTGTTCGATGGAGGCGTGCAGCGCCGGGCTGATGCGTTCATCGGCGTCCAGGCACAACACCCAGTCGTGGCTCGCCTGTTCGACACAGAACGCCTTCTGGCTGCGGAAGCCCTCGAACGTGCGCTGCAGCACCCGGGCGCCAGCGGCCTCGGCGATGGCCACGGTGGCGTCGGTGGAATACGAGTCCACCACGATGATCTCATCGCAGAAGGCCAGCGAGGCCAGGCAGTCGCCGATGCGGCCGGCCTCGTTGAACGCGATAATGCACGCCGAGATGCGAGGCCGTTCGTTGGGAGCGGTCGTGGAGGACATGATGGCCGGGTACCTGTTGTTTGCGACGGAGCGCTATGCGCTGCCTATTCTCGCTCCGTTGGCGCAGGCCTTGCACGCCTCCGGGCAGGAGGTGGCCGCCTGGTTCGAGGGCGGCGCGGCCGGCAGCAGCCTGCCGGGAGTGCCCAACATCGGCCTGAAGCAGGCCCTGGCGATGCGTCCGCGGGCGGTATTCAGCGCCGCCAACTGGGTGCCGACCTTCCTGTCCGGAGCCAAGGTGCAGCTGTTCCACGGCTTCAACGTGGAAAAGCGCGACAGCGCGCGCGGCCACTTCCGGGTGCGCGGCATGTTCGACCTGTACTGCACCCAGGGGCCGGCCACCACCGCACCGTTCCGCGAGATCGCCGCCCAGCAGGGCCATTTCGCGGTGGCCGAGACCGGCTGGCCGAAGCTGGATCCGCTGTTCCGCGACGATGGTGGCGAGAGCGCTGCGCTGCGTGCGCCGGCCGGCGAGCGTCCCGTGATCCTGTTCGGCTCGACCTTCACCGAGCGCCTGAGCGCGGCACCGCACCTGCATGCACCGATCGCCGCCGACATCGCCGCCGGTGACCGCTACTGGTTGCTGACCCTGCACCCGAAGTGCCCGCCGGAGCTGTTCGAACGCTACCGCGCGCTGGCCGGTGCCAATGCGTGCTTCATCGAGCCGGAGCAGGTGATGGCCGCGCAGCGCGCGGCCGACGTGCTGGTCTCGGATACCTCATCGATCGTCTCGGAGTTCATCGTCCAGCACAAGCCGGTGGTGACCTTCCGCAACCGCGTGCCGAAGCCGCACATGATTGATTTCGACGATGCTGCACAGCTGCCGGCGATGCTGCAGCGTGCGCTGCACCCGGATGCCACCCTGCAGGCGGAAATCATGCGCTATGCCGATGCCATCCACCCGTACCGTGATGGCCGTTCCAGCGAGCGGGTGATCGCCGCGACCGAGGATTTCCTGTCAGGCGAGATGGGCGCGCTGCGGCGCAAGCCGTTCGGCACCTGGTTGCGTGATCTGCAGATCCGCAAGGACCTGGGCTACTGGGGCCCGTCGCAGCGGTAAGCCGAGCATCGGCTCGACTACAGTAGATCCACGCCATGCGTGGATGCGCCACCCCGCTTGCGGCACTACCTGTTCACGGCCGGGATCCGACCCCGCATCACCAGCGCAGCTTGCGCCGTGCCAGCGCTGCCGCCAGCTGTTCCATCACCTGCTGCGCCTGCGCGCGCGGCAGGTGGTGGAGAGTCAGTGCCACGTCGCCATGTGCGCCGGCGGTATCCAGCTGCAGGCTGCTGGTGCCCAGCAGCTTGTCCAGGGGCGAACGCTGCAGGCGCAGGCCCTGCACCTTGTCCAGCTCGGCCCAGCGCCACCAGCGCTTCCACCAGCCGCCACGCACCGCCACGTAGTGGTCATCCAGGTACCAACCCATGCGTGCCATCTGCCGGTGCGCGACCAGCAGGGCCACCGGTAACCAGGCCAGTATCACCAGCCCCCATGGCCCCCAGCGCCAGTACCCGGCTGCAGCCAGCAGAGGCACCAGCAGCAGCGCGCCCAGGCACAGCCGCCACCAGCCACGCTGGGGAATGGCGTGCCACTGCAGTGGCGGCCATTGCAACTGTGGCAGCAGGTGCTGCACCAGCTGCTCGCAACGCGCATTTGACGCCAGCGGTGCCAGTTCGCGCAGGGCACGGTCCTCATCGCGCGCGGGCCCACCAGCGGCGCTGTCGATGCGCAGCTGGCGCAAGCCGAACCAGCGATGCAGGGTGCTTTCGCGCAGCGTCCAGGCCTGGATGCGGCGTCGCGCCACGCTGCTGCGGGTGCGGCTGAGCAGGCCGGCCGACACGGTCAGGCGGCGCTCCTGCTCACTGAGGGTGAAGCCGTGGTAGCGCAGCAGGGTCAGCACCACCGACAGCGCACGCAGCGCCAGCCAGCCCAGCAACAGCGCCGCGGCCAGCAGCAGGAAGGCGCCGGCCACGCCGGGATGCAGGTGGCTGGCATAGCCGAAGGCCTCGCGGCCGCCGCGCTGCAGGGCATCGTCCATCACCGGTCGCGGCACGGTCTGGAACAGAACACCGAACGCGGCGATCGCCAGCGCCCAGCCGCGGTTGGAGAGCAGGCCCATGCGCACCACGTCCCAGCTCGACAGTCGCAGCAGCACACGCTCACTGTCGGTGTCGAGCACCTGCCCGGAGGCGACCGCGTCGGCGGCCTGCGGCGCTTGCCCGCGCTGGCGCACCAGCCGTTCCAGGGCCAATGCCTGGTCCAGCTTCAACACCCGCATCTCGGCTTCCGGGCGCACGCCGCCGGCCGATTCGAGGCGCAGCTCGGCCACGCCGAACAGGCGATGCAGCGGATTCTGCCGCACTTCAACGTTGTGGATGCGGGCGAACGGGATCTCGCGCCGGTTGCGTGCCAGCAGGCCGCTGCGCACGGTGATCGCATCGTTGCCAATGCGGTAGCGGTAGCTGAGGTACTGCAGCACCGACACCAGCACCAGCACGGCAATTGCCGACAGCGGGATGAGTTGCGCCCACATCGGATCGCGGTCGCTACGCTGGCCGAACACCAGCAGCGCTACCAGCGGCAGAAAGTAGTGGCGCAGCTGCATCATCAGCACGAACAGCCACGACCACGGGTGCAGGCGATGATCCTCGCCACCATTGGGCAGCGACGCAGGCAGGGGCGGCGGCTGGCTCACAGGGCGTCGGCGTCCTGGTCGAGCTGGTGCGAGAGGGTGTCGCGCAGGCGCTCGGCATCGGCTTGGTCCAGGCCGCTCACGGTGACCGCGCTCATGCGGGTGCCGGCGGTGTGCACGATCAGCGTGGCCAACCCGGCACGGCGTTCCAGCGGGCCGCGGCGCAGGTCCAGGTGCTGTACGCGCGAAATGGGAATGCGGGTTTCCAGCTGCCACATCAGATCGCGGCGCAGGCCCAGCCCCTGGGCATCCAAGCGCCAGCGGGTGCGGGTCAGGCGCCGGCGGCCAAGCCAGGCGCCGAAAACGATACCCACCAGCAGCCCCACCACGGCGCCCCACAGGCCGGCAGGAAGATCGAAGAACCACCAGGCTGCTGCCAGCGGAACGCCCGGCACGAACAGACCGCCGAATGCTCCTTCCAGCGCTGCCAGGCGCGCGGCGCGTGGTGGCAGCGCCTGCCAGTCAGAGGTGAGCGGTGCAGGAATCGAGGCTTCGGTCACGCGGGCTCCGTCAGGCAGCAGTACAGTCGATGGCGGCGACGGCCGCACCGCGCAGACGGTAGCAGGTCGGCCGTATTACTGGGCAGCCTGGATCAGCGCGTCCACATCGAGCATGTGACCGGCGCGGTCGGCCTTGGTACGCAGGTAGTGTTCGTTCTCGGCGGTGATCTCGCCAGTAACCGGGATGCAGTCCAGCACCTCGATGCCGGCGTTGCGCAGGCGCTGCGCCTTGGTCGGGTTGTTGCTGAGCAGGGCCACGCGCGAAATGCCCAGGCCGCGCAGCATCGCCACCGCGCTGCCGTAGCGGCGCTCGTCGGCACCGAAGCCCAGCTGTGCGTCGGCGTCGATGGTGTCCAGGCCGTCGTGCTGGTAGCCGTAGGCGCGCATCTTGGCGGCAATGCCGGTGCCACGGCCTTCCTGGTCCAGGTACAGCAGCACGCCGCCGCCCAGTTCCTTCAGCTTGCGCAGGCCACGCCGCAGCTGGTCGCCGCAGTCGCACTTGAGCGAACCGAACAGGTCGCCGGTCAGGCACGAGGAGTGCACGCGTACCGGCACCACGGCCGACAGGTCCGGTTCGCCGACGATGATCGCGACCTGGTCACGCTGGGCCACACCGCCGCGGAACACGGCGAAGGTGGTCATGCCGACGTCGCGCAACGGCACCGGCGAGCGCGCCACCAGTTCGTAGTCGTGGGCGGCATGTGCTGCGCCCTCCGCCAGGTCGCACAGGGCCACGTCGGCGGCGCCCTCGAACGTGTTGTCATCGGCGTCCAGACGTACCGCCACCATGGCCGGCAGCAGCAGGCCAAGGCGGGCCAGTTCCACTGCGCCGGCATCGAAGGCGTCACCGGCGCTCCAGCCGTCCGGCATCGGGCCCGGCTCGCGCAGGTAGCCCAGCGAGGGCAGGGCATCGAAGGCGACACCGGCCAGCGGCAGTCGCGCACCTTCCGGTGCCTCCACGCCGAGTACGCGGGCGCGGGTAGCGGTCAGGAACAGGTAGTGGCGTTCCCGCGCGGCACTGGCAAACGCCGCGAAACTGCTGGCCGTGGCGCTGTCCAGCGCGATCACCGCCAGGCGCTGGCCCTGGCCATCATGGAGCAGCACCGGGCGACCGGCACGAAGTTCGGCCACCGCGCGCTCGCAGCGGATCGCGGCCGGATCACCGAACAGGGAAGAAGCAGACATGGCAGGACCGGGGGAGGCAGACATCGGTGTCTCTATGGGGGCGCCAGCGTCGTATTCAACATGCTGCGGCGGTCTGTCGCAGGCCGGCGGGAGCGGCTTTCAGTGCGGATGTTCTTCGGTCGCATACGGGTCTTCCTCGTCGCTGCCCGGTGGTCGCAGGGTATAGCGCTTGTAGGTCCACTGGTACTGCGCCGGGTCGCGGCGGGCGATCTGCTCGATGCCGGCGTTGAGCGCGGTGGCGGCCACCTGCGGGTCCGGGTCGGCCACGCTCGGGTCGGTCGGCTCGATGTGCAGGGCGAACTCCATGTCCGGGCCGATCCGCTCGCACCAGCCATACAACACGGTGGCGCCGGTGCGCTCGGCCAGGCGGTTGACCAGGGTCATGGTCAATGCCTGCACGCCGAAGAACGGCACGAACACGCCATCGCCGGCCTTGGGCTGCTGGTCGGGCAGGATGCCGGTGGCTCCGCCGTCCTTGAGCACTTTGAACAGCTGGCGCACGGCCGGGCCCTCGGCCCGCACCTGCTGCACGTTCTGTCCACCCCGGACCAGCTGCAGGAAGGCGTCGCTGGCCTCGTCCTCCGGTGGCTTGTAGACAATGGCGATCTGCCCGCGTGAGGCCAGCCACTGGTTCAACAGCTCCCAGTTGCCGAAGTGCGGCGCAGCCACGATCACCCCCTTGCCACTGGCCAGCGCTGCGTCGTACAGGGCTTCGCCATGGCGCTCTTTCAGGTGCAGGCGCAGGTTGTCGGCGGGTTCCTGGCTCCACAGGCGCAGGGTCTCGATGGCCTGCAGGGCGGTGGAGCGCAGCAGCTCGCGGTGCAGCTGGTCGCGCGCTGTGCGGCCCAGCTCTGGATAGGCCAGCTCCAGGTTGCGCCGGGTGACGCGGCTTTCGCGGGCGTTGAGCGTGATCCACGCCCACGCCAGGGCGCGCGCGACGCCCCGCAGCAGCGGCCAGGGCAGGCGGGCGAACAGGGTGGTGGCGCGGTAGACCAGCCGGGCTTTGCGTTGCGGATTCATCGGCGCCAGTTTAGCCAAGGGCGCTGCTATCGTGGCCGGCCCGTTCATTGGAAGCCCACAGATGCTCGTCCTGATCCAACGTGTCAGCCAGGCCGCCG
Source organism: Stenotrophomonas maltophilia (assembly GCF_004684085.1). Taxonomy (GTDB): domain Bacteria; phylum Pseudomonadota; class Gammaproteobacteria; order Xanthomonadales; family Xanthomonadaceae; genus Stenotrophomonas; species Stenotrophomonas maltophilia_AS. Next base: position 43,507 of record NZ_SRHZ01000081.1, on the reverse strand, counting down.
TCCATGTCGATGACGAAGCCGTGGGGCAGATCGGCCCTGGCCTGCTGGCGCTGGTAGGGATGGAGCCGGGCGATACCGAAGCCCAGCTGCAGCGGATGGCCGAGCGCCTGCTGGGCTACCGGGTGTTCGCCGACGATGCCGGAAAAATGAACCGGTCGCTGCGCGATACCGGGGGCGGCCTGCTGCTGGTAAGCCAGTTCACCCTGGCCGCGGATACCCGTTCCGGCATGCGGCCAAGCTTCACCACGGCGGCACCGCCGGACGAGGCTGAACGCGGGTTCAATCGATTTGTCGAGATCTGCCGTGAAAATCACGCGCCAGGGGTGGAAACGGGCCAATTCGGTGCCCATATGGTCGTCAGCCTGGTCAATGACGGTCCTGTGACCTTCCTTCTCCGGCCCTGAGCCTGCGGGACCACCGCCCGGCAGGCGGGGCCCCGGGCTGGTATAATGCTACGTTCCCTATTTCCTACCCTGCCGGTGGCGCGAGCACTACATGGCCAACGAACGTCCTGCCCAATCCGAAATCAAGCAACTGATCAGCAAGGGCCTGGAACAGGGCTACCTGACCTACGCCGAAGTCAATGACCATCTGCCGGACGACATGGTCGACCCGGAACAGATCGAAGACATCATCGGCATGATCAACGGCATGGGCATTGATGTCCATGAAGTTGCGCCGGATGTGGAAACCCTGCTTCTCAACGACGGCAACACGGGCAACCGTGAGGTCGACGACACGGCGGCTGAAGAAGCTGCCGCCGCACTGAGCGCGCTCGATACCGAAGGTGGCCGTACCACCGACCCGGTGCGCATGTACATGCGCGAAATGGGCACCGTCGAGCTGCTGACCCGCGAAGGCGAAATCGCCATCGCCAAGCGCATCGAGGAAGGCCTTTCGCAGGTGCAGGCCGCACTGGGCCAGTTCCCGGTGTCGGTCGAATCGCTGCTGACCGATTACGAAGCCCACAAGGAAGGCAAGAAGCGCCTGGCCGAAGTGATCGTCGGCTTCAACGACCTGGCTGACGAAGTGGCTGCCCCGGCCGCACCCGCCGCCTCTGACGACGGCGACGATGCCGACGCCGATGGCGACGAGGAAGAGGACGGTGATGTCGAGGGTGGCGATGAAGAAGCCGCACCGACCGGTCCGGACCCGGAGGAGGTCGCCGCGCGCATGCAGGCGCTGAGCGATGCCTTCACTGCTTTCAAGAAGGCTGTGGCCAAGGGCGACAAGAAGAATCTGCTGAAGCTCCGCGAGGAGATGTCGGCGGTGTTCGTCACCCTGAAGCTGCCGTTGCCGCTGACCGACGTGCTGACCAAGCAGCTGCGCGACACCATGGCCGGCATCAAGGCCCATGAGCGCCGCGTGCTGAACCTGGCTACGGTCACCGCACGCATGCCGCGCAAGGATTTCATCCGTTCCTGGGAAGGCAACCAGACCAACCTGGAGTGGGTGGAAGACGCACTGAAGCGCAAGCAGAAGTGGTCTTCGGCCCTGCGTGAAGTAAAGGACCAGATCATTGCCGAACAGCAGGCGACGATCGACATCGAGAAGCTGACCCAGCTGGATCTGGAAGATCTGAAGGAAATCAGCCGTGCCATGGCCTATGGCGAAGCCAAGGCGCGCAAGGCCAAGAAGGAAATGGTCGAGGCCAACCTGCGTCTGGTCATCTCGATTGCCAAGAAGTACACCAACCGTGGCCTGCAGTTCCTCGATCTGATCCAGGAAGGCAACATCGGCCTGATGAAGGCCGTGGACAAGTTCGAGTACCGCCGCGGCTACAAGTTCTCCACGTATGCGACCTGGTGGATCCGCCAGGCCATCACCCGTTCGATCGCCGATCAGGCGCGCACCATCCGTATTCCGGTGCACATGATCGAGACGATCAACAAGTTGAACCGCATTTCCCGCCAGATGCTCCAGCAGTACGGCCGCGAGGCTACGCCGGAGGAGCTGGCCAAGGAAATGGACATGCCGGAAGACAAGATCCGCAAGGTGATGAAGATCGCCAAGGAGCCGATCTCGATGGAAACCCCGATCGGCGACGACGAGGATTCCCATCTGGGCGACTTCATCGAGGACACCAACGTGGAGTCCCCGATCGAGAACACCACCAACATCAACTTGTCTGAAACCGTGCGCGACGTGCTGGCCGGCCTCACCCCGAGGGAAGCCAAGGTGCTGCGCATGCGTTTCGGCATCGACATGAACACCGACCACACGCTGGAAGAGGTCGGCAAGCAGTTCGATGTGACCCGCGAGCGCATCCGCCAGATCGAAGCGAAGGCCCTGCGCAAGCTGCGTCACCCGAGCCGCTCGGAGCAGCTGCGCAGCTTCCTGGATATCGATTGATTTCCAGCGGCTGTTGAAGCGTTGAGAGAAACCCCGCCTGGTGCGGGGTTTTTCTTTGGTAGCGCAGGGCCATGCCCGGCGGATTGTTTCTTTTTTCGTAATTTTTACGCAACACTATTTTTGATGCCTGTTCCTGTTGGCCTCTAAAAAAGCTATATAAAACAGTATTTTTGAAATTCAACGGCGCTTGCCGGCTACGATATTTTGCGTTAAATACGTAACACTATTCGTCTCCAAGGCCCCGCCATGGCCCGCCGCGCGCTCCTGCACCCCCAGGACCTGGTCGCCCAGCTTCCCCCCGGCCAGCCGCAGCCTGCGGCCGCGCTGGCCGAGCGCCTGGGCGTGAACCGCATGACGCTCAGCCGCCTGGTCGCGGCCAGCGGCGATCAGGTTGTGAGGCTGGGCCAGACGCGTGCCACCGCCTATGCCCTGCGCCAGCCCTCGCGCGTGGGCAGCGAATGGCCGCTGTACCGCCTGCGCGAGGACGCCACGCTGGAAGAGCTGGGCCGGTTGATCGCGCTCAGTGGCGACACCTTCCACGTGGACGCCAGCCGCGCGCGGCCCAACCTGCTGCGCGCACCGGACGGCGATATAGCCGCCTTCTTCCCCGGTCTGCCGTGGTATCTCGATGACCTGTGCCCGCAGGGCTTCCTCGGCCGCAGCTTTGCGCATGGCCGTGCGCGCGGCTTGGGCCTGCCTTCGGATCTGACCCGCTGGCAGCGCGACGACGTGCTGGTGGCCCTGGTGCATGGCGGCGGAACCGAGATCGGCGACCTGCTGCTGGGCGCTGATGCCGTGCAGGCGGCCCTGGCCGCGCTGGATGCACCGCCTGATCGCGTGGCTGCACGCGACCGGCCGCAGCAGTACCCGCAACGCGCCCGCGCCGCGCTGGCCGGCGAAGACGTGGGTTCATCGCCTGGGGGCGAGCAGCCCAAGTTCACTGCCACTGTGGAAAGCGAAGGCGGACGCCACGCAGTGATCGTGAAGTTTGCCCAGCCCGATGGCGGCGAGGCCGCGCAGCGCTGGGCCGACCTGCTGGTGTGCGAACACCTCGCACTGGAAACCCTGCGCGCCGCTGGTGCGGATGCCGCCAGTAGTGAGTTGCTGCAGACGCCCACGCATACCTTCCTGGAAGTGACGCGCTTCGACCGCAGCACCGATGCGCTCGGTCGCCGTGGCTTCGTTTCGCTGCTGTCGATCTCGGCCGCGTTTACCGGCGAAGCGACGCTGGAATGGCCGCGCGCGGGGGCGCAGCTGCAGGCGTTGGGCTGGCTGTCTGCCGAGACCGTGCGGGCCATGGCGCGGCTGCATGCGTTTGGTCGGTTGATCGGCAACAGCGACATGCACCAGGGCAACATCGGTTTCCATTTAGTCGATCGTGGCCCGCTGCCGTTGGTGCCGGCCTACGACATGTTGCCGATGTCGTTGGCACCGTCGCGGTTGGGTGTGCTGCGGCAGGATGTGGTGCTGGAGGCTGTGGCGCCGCGTGAGAGCGGCGAGCTGGAGCATCTGCGCTGGGCGGCGCCGCTGGCCAGTGAGTTCTGGGAGCGCGTTGCGGGCGATGCGCGGGTACGGTCGGACGGCTTGCGCGCGCTGGCGAGGGAGAATGCCGGGCGGGTCAGGGCGATGGGCGCGCGGTTCGGGTGATATCGAACGGTGTCGCATCTGCCATTTGAATTTTTCCTGGTGCGGACGCAGTCTGGCCGGGCAGATGCTCAACACATCCCGTAGGCGGGCCGGTCATCACCGGCACCGATGCAGACGCGCAGCAGGCCACGCACATCGCGTGCGGCCCGCTGCTCTGGTTCGTCATGTATCTGGAGTTACGCCATGAAGGATGTAGAGAACAACACGCCCGATTCCCTGCAGGTCGATTTCCCGCAGCTGCTGGACTGGGATGAGGTGCTGCAGGACGAACGAGAAGACCGGCTTGGCTTCGCCCGGCGCACGTCGTATGCGCTGCTAACCCTCCCAGGTGCGGAACTGGTTGAGGGCTTTGGTGGCAGCAACCAGGCGGGACTGGAAGGCGCAAGGCGGACTGTCGCGCTGTTCCAGGCGTATCTGCGGCATATGCAGCACTTCACGGAGATTGCCGAGGTGCGGCTGGAGCAGGTGGCCAAGGCACTGGCTGTTGATGCCTGAGTGGCGGGCTAGGGGCGCGCTCAACTACACTGTGGCGCTGCGCAGGGCCTATAGCTCAACGGTTAGAGCAGGGGACTCATAATCCCTTGGTTCCAGGTTCGAATCCTGGTGGGCCCACCATTACCGGCAATACCCAATCAATTCACCGGCGACGGCGCCTGGTGCCTTGTACGTGGCAGGCCAGGGGATGCCTGTGATTGAAATGCTGATACGCAGGTACTGCGGAACGCTATTCATTGCGCACCCACTTCTGCACTGGCTGCGGTGAACATGCAGGTCTTCTCTCAGGACAGCGGCAGCCGCTGTGCGACTGCCGCCAATGCATTCCTCCCACGGCGTCTAGCTACTTCGGCATCAACACGGTGTCGATCACATGGATCACGCCATTGGACTGTCCGACGTCGGCAATGCTGATGCCGGCCTTGCCACCCTTGGCGTCGATGACCCATAGCTTGCCGTCGTGCAGAGCAACGGTGAGGGGCTCACCTTCAACGGTCTTCAGCATGGCCTTTCCGCCGTGCTGTCTGGCATCGGCCATCAGCTGTGCGGAGCTGTAGTTGCCGGGCACAACATGGTAGGTCAGGATTTTGGTCAGTTGTGCCTTGTTTTCGGGCTTCACCAGCGTATCGACCGTACCTGCAGGCAGCTTGTTGAAGGCTGCATTGGTGGGAGCGAAAACGGTGAAGGGACCAGCTCCATTGAGAGTGTCGACCAGACCGGCGGCCTTGACCGCAGCGACCAGGGTCGTGTGGTCCTTGGAGTTGATGGCGTTCTGGACAATGGTCTTGGTTGGATACATCTCCGCTCCGCCGACCATCACGGTGTTGGCGGCGAAGCTCGTTGAAGTAGCTGAAACGAGTACGGCGAAGCTTACTGTGGCGGCCATCCGCTGAAGAGCTTTCACGGCGCGTTCCTCTATAGGATGCCCGCAAGGCGCGGGCATCCTACATACGCGCTGACGCGGCAGCTGGATGCAGCCAGATGGGTCAGGACTGTTTTTCGCCCGAACGGGATGGTCTGCAAGCGCCGGATGGACGCCCGTTCCTGCCGGTGCGCGACCAGGCGCGAGCCGCGTGTCGTTCAGCGTCGCGGGTGTCGGCAGCATCGGCGTTACGTGGATGGAGGGTTCAAGCGCAGGCTATTCGCCATTGCGCCGATTGAGCTCTTCAAGCCGTGCCCGGCTGACTGACTGGTGATTGCCGCAGGTTGGGCAACGCAGGGCTGCCGCCCCGTCGAGATCGATCAACCCGTGATTGGGAATTGCCCTGAACTGCCAGGAACATTTGATGCAGGAGCAATCGATTCGAGTGACCTGCAGGAGTGTGCCGTCCGGGCGCGTCACTCCCTCGACGCTGGTTACGTAGAACTGTCCGATGTCACGCATGGAGATGAACGGAAATCCTTACCCAGGGGGCGCTCATCATGCTGCCTTGCGGGGCGCGTGGGATGCGGGCGCTTGATAGGAATCTGAAGAATTAAGAATTCATGCGCCGGTAGAGACTTGCCTCCGCAGGTGCATTGTGAAGCGCCGGCCGCCAGTGAGGGGTAGCCTGCAGCACCAGATCCGATCACGACGATGCCCTTTCGGGGCGTCAGCAGCGATGGGTGTGAACACCATCAACCGTCCGGTTGCACTGAATGGGGAAAGCTCATGCGTGTAGCAGTTGTCTTTCTCGTTGCGCTCATTGCTGGGCGCAGATGGAGAATGCCGCAGGCTGGGTTCATGAATCAGTGAGTGGTGCGTTGCCGGATCGTGAGGCAGATGACGCAATGCTTCCAGCTCGGGCCCGATGACCCCGCGCACATGGGAGTGCCTTGCAGAAGAGTGGCATGATGCGGCTTCCGCCGATCCGTTCGACCAGGAGCCCGCATGAAGCGCAGTGCCTGTACGTTCGCCGTCCTGACCACGCTCGTGGCATTGCCCGCCGCTGCCGAGCCTTCCGAATCACCCCAACGCCCGTCTGTTGAAGCCCTGCAGCGCCTGATCGTCGACAAGACGCCGCAGACGCGCGTGGAAACCCCCGACCATGAGCGCATCACCGCCCGCCGCATCGATATCGTCGATGACACGGGTGTTATCCGCATGACGCTGTCCGGCAAGACGCCGGCGCCGATCATCGATGGACTCCAGTACAAACGCGCCTTCAACGTGGCCGGCATGGTGCTGTACGACGACAAGGGCAGCGAGCGCGGAGGCTTTGGTACCGCCGATGTCGACGGTGGAATGGCGGTACTCGCGCTGGATCATCCGGCGATGGACGCGATCGGCTGGCGGGTATCGCCGGACGGCGCGGTGAGCTTCTCGATCAACCAGGCGCCGAAGCTGATCCGCGAACCTGCATTGGGCAACAAGCTGGTTCCCGGCGTGCAGGCACCGACGCGCATCGGCCTGGTGGTTGGTTCTGATGGCACGCCGGCCATTGCCTTGAACGACAAGGCCGACCGCACGCGGCTGCGGCTGACCATTACAGCGGAAGGCTATGGCGCAATCGAGTTCCTTGATGCGCAGGGCAGGGTGATCCACACACTGGCGCCGGAAGCGGAGCTTCGTCGCTAGCGCATACCTGTCGGCGGCCGCTGCCTATCCGCGCCGACCACGCCCATCAATGCTGTATCGCCCGGCCCCTGTGCAGGCCAGCAGCAGGAAGCCACCGGCCAGCCCCAGGTTCTTCAGGAACATGATCTGCTGGGTCTGATCGGCGATGTTGTGGTGGAAGATGAAAGCGGTGACCAGGCTGAAGCCCACCAGCACGATGGCGACCAGCCGGGTCTGGAAGCCAAGCAGGATGCACAGCCCGCTGCCGATCTCGAAGGCGATGGTGGGCCACAGCAGGATGCCGGGCACGCCCATGGCTTCCATGTAGCCCTGGGTGCCGCTGAGGTCGCCGAGTTTGCCCAGGCCTGAGACCAGGAACAATGCCATCAGCAGGATGCGCGCGAGCAGGTAGGCAAGCGAATGCGATGAGTGGCTCATGGGATGTCCTCAGGGGCTGGCGATGCCGATCGGAGCCCAAAGGCGGTGAAGCTTGTGTATAGAGCCTGGCGGGGTGTCTTGACAGATCGCCATGCCGCAGTAGACCTTTCCCGCCATGACGATCGATATTGAATCGCTCAGCCTTCGGGAACTGGGTGCCTTGGTGGTTGCCGCTGAACAGCGCAGACAACTGATTTCCAGCCGTCGCCCGGCCAGTGCGGTACGGCGAATGTTGAAGACCGCAGCAGCCGAAGCCGGCTATACGCTGGAAGAACTCTTCGGCGAAGAAGCCGTCGAGGAGGCCGCACCCAGCCGGAAGCCCGCTCGGCGCAGAACCGGGAAGGTGGCGGCCAAATACCGCGACCCCGAGTACAAGCGGTTGACCTGGTCCGGTCGCGGTCGCATGCCGCGATGGCTGGCCTCCAAGGTCCAGAAGGGCCACAAGGTGACCGATTTCCTGATCCCGGGCCTGGCCCGGCCGACGGCGCGCAAGAGCAGCCCGATCGGCAAGCGCACGGTCTTCAAGAAGGATTGATCCTGCCGCGCTGCTACCCTGCCCGGGTCTTTGAACGAAGGAGCACGGGATGGCAGACGATGGCAGCATGGCGATCACGCCCAGATTGCTTTACATCGCGGCCGGCGCTGCGGTGCTGGTGAGCTTGTTGGCCTGGACGGTCGAGTGGAGCGGGGCGGCCTACGTCTGCCCCTACTGCCGCGTGCAGCGCACGGTCATCGGCGTGCTGGGCGTGCTGACGCTGTTCGCGCGACCCGGCGCGCTCATCGTGCCCTGGTTGTCGTACACCGCGGGCGGCTTCGCGTTCGTGGTGGCGGCAATGCAGCACTTCAACGGCTGGAAGCGCATTTCCGCCGGAGACTTCAGCCTCAACGCACAGTGGTACGTCGATCCGTGGCTGTTGTCGGGCTGCGCGATGCTGATCCTGGTGGCGCAGCTGATGCTGGTGCAGGCCGCCTGTGGGCGCAGGTTGCGCTGAATGTTTCCACGCATGGCGTGGAACTACCCGTTCTGGAACACCGCCAACTGCGCAGCGAACGCGCGCTGGTAGGCGGGCCGCTGCGTCGCCCTGGCCACGTAGGCGACCAACTGCGTGTACTCGTCGAGGATGCCGCTGCTCTTCAGGCGCAGCAGCACCGAGGCCATCATCAGGTCGCCCACGCTGAAATCGCGGTCCAGCCACGATGCCGTGCCCAGCCACGCGGACAGCTGTGACAGGCGCATCCGGACACGTTCATCCAGCGTCACCAGCCGTTGTGCGTACCAGGGCTGCTCGCGCTCCAGGACCCAGGCCATGGAGCGTTCGACGATGGGCGGCTCCACCGTATTCAGCGCGGCGAATACCCACATGATGGCGCGCATGCGTGCATCTGGATCGGTCGGCAACACGCCGGGATGCTGCTCGGCCAGGTGCAGCACGATGGCGCCGGATTCGAACAGCACCCGGTCTCCTTCCTGCCAGGTGGGAATCTGTCCGAACGGGTTCCGTGCCAGATGCGCGGGTTGCTTCATGTCGGCGAAGGTAAGCAGCTGTACGTCATAGGGCACGCCAAGCTCCTCCAGGACCCAACGCACGCGCATGTCACGGGCCAGGCCCTGGCCGCGGTCGGGGGAGGTGGCAAAGGCGGTGAGGATCGGGGACATCGTGGGCGCTCCTGCAGGCCGGAGGGTCTGCCTTTCCTGTTCCGACGAACGACGGGGCGGAAAATCGACAGCGTTCCAGGCGGGTCTTCACCCCGCCCGATGCAGCTTGCGGTACTGGTCCGGTGTGCACTGCGCGTGCCGTTTGAACATCTCGGCGAACGCACTGACCCCCGAATAGCCCAACGCTTCGGCGATCCGGCTGATCGGCCTGCGCGTGCACAGCGCCTCGGTGGCGCGCACGAACTTCATCCGCCCACGCCAGTCACCCAGCGACATGCCCAGTTCACTGCGTGCCATGCGTTCGAGCTTGCGCACGCTCATGTGGTGTCGCTGCGCGATATCGGCAACCGATTCGGCTGCGGACAGGTGCTTCTCCATATATGCCATCACCTGCTTCAGTGCGTCGCTGCTGGCGATCGGCAGGAAACTGGGTAGCACCGCAGCGTTGATGATCTGGTCGATCACCACGGCAGCCATGCGCCGGTGTGGCGGTGTCTGCGGGTCGGTCACGCTCTGTCGTGCCAGTTCATGCAGCAGCTCGCGCAGCAGCGGGCTGACCTCCAACGCACTGCAACGCGCGGGCAACCGGCGCGACAGCGCTGCAGAAAGATACGCCGAGCGATAGGCCAATGACGATCGGTTGCGCGAGTAGTGCGCCATTCCCGGTGGAATCCAGATGGCGTAGTGGGGGGGAGACACCATCCACTCGCCGTCGATCTTCATCTCCATCACACCCTGCGCCACGAAGTTGAACTGTCCCCACGGATGGCTGTGCGTGCCCCAGTCGGTAGGCTCCATTGAACCCTGCCGGAAATAGATCGGTCCGGGCAGTTGGCCGAAGGTGGGGATCGGCTCCATCGGTTGCCGCAACGCGGGGTCGGAGTGGCGCATTTTCGGGATGTCCTCGATATGCGCCAAGCGTACGCTGGCCGTCCCGTCACGTACACCCGCCGTCTTGAACTATCTCTTTCCGATCCTCGCCTGCCTGCTGTGGGGCGCCAACACCATCGTTACCAAGCTGGCTTCCGGGGCGGTAGGCCCCATCGACATCGGCTTTTTCCGCTGGCTGGTGGCGGCCGTCATCCTGCTGCCATTCGCCTGGCCGCGACTGCGCGGCAATCTGCCGACAGTGCGTGCCAATCTCGGGCGCTTCCTGGTGCTGGGCTGCCTGGGCGGAGTGATGTACCAGTGCCTGGCGTACTACGCGGCGCATTTCACCTCGGCCACCAACATGGGGGTGATCCAGGCACTGATTCCACTGATCGCGCTGGCGCTGTCGCGCGTGTTCATGGCCCATCCGGTGCGTGGCACCTCCATTCTCGGTGCGGTGATTTCCACCGTCGGCGTGGTGGCGGTGGTCTCGCAGGGGGACCTGGCGCGGCTGGCCGCGCAGGGCCTGAACCGGGGGGATGCGATCATGCTGATCGGTGCATTGGCCTTCGCCGCCTACAACGTGCTGATGCAGCACTGGAAGATTCCGCTGTCGGTGCTGGAGTCGCTGTTTCTGCAGGCCACGGCGGCGGCGCTGATCCTGCTGCCGCTGCAGTTGCTGGTGGGTACCGGGGTGAGCAATCTGACTGCTGTCGGCTGCATCGGTTTCGCGGCGGTGTGCGCGTCGATCCTGGCGCCGCTGACCTGGATGACCGGGCTGTCGCGGCTGGGCGCGGCGCGCGTCTCCGGCTTCTTCAACCTGGTGCCGATCGTCACCGCCGCGCTGGCAGTGCTGCTGCTGGGCGAATCGCTCAGCAGATGGGTGTTGGGCGGTGGCCTGCTGGCGGTAGCCGGCGTGGTGTTCGCCGAGTACGCAGCCAAGCGCGCGGCTGCGCAGGCCTAGCGCCGCGATCACACAACGTGCACCGCTCCGCTCAGCGCCTGTTCCACCCGATGCTCCAGAGCGTCCACGTCATGGCCGCGCTTTCCCTGCAGGCTGAGATACAGCGAAAGCGGGTCCACCACATTGCCGGTGCTGGTGAATGCGGGAGGGTAGGCCCAGATCTGCAGCCGGGCATTGCGCGCGCGCTCCGCTCCAGGCGTGGGAAGCGCACCCAGCAACCGCCACGCGTCGACGTGCAGAGCATGGATACTGCCAGCCCGGTCTGGTGGGTTGGGGTCGAGCGCGTCGATACCGGCCATCGGTGCCGGGTGACCGGCGTTGCGCAGCACCTCGGCGGTCGGTTCCCAGCAGACATCCACTTCTTTCAATATGGGAGAGCGCAGGAACGGCTGCGCGCTCGCCCAGACCTCATCGCGGTTGCCGGCCAGCTTCAGGAAGCGCTCGCGGCCACCTGTGGAACGTTCGACCAGACCGCGTTCGACCAGTTCGGCAGACAGGCGCGATGCCGTCATGGAGGTATAGCCGGCGGCAGCACTGATCTCGCGCGGTGACCACCATCGCGGCTGCCCCGACAGCAATACGTGGATCAGCACGGCCTGCGCCGAGGGCAGCAGCGAGATGGCCTTCTTCTCGTGATCGGGTGCATCGCGGAACTCGATGGCCAGGCTGGGCGCGAACAGCTGGGCATGCGGAACCACGAAGTCGATGTGGGCCTCTACCAGGAACCGCCGCTGGGTGGGGGTGAGGTAGGGGGAGACATACAGGACCAGTGCATTTGCCGCAGCGCGCAGGCAGCGAACGTCCTGGATGACCCGACTGCTGGACTCGCTGGGTTCGCGGGCCACGGCAAGCATCGCGGGGGTTTCCCCATACAGCATCAGCTCGGCAAGGTGGTAGCGCGAGGACATCGCGCGTGGAATGGCGTGCGATGAAGCAAGCGGGTGCACCGTCGAAGCGAGCCCGGGGAGAATCCTGCGCAGGTACCGCTGCGCGTCAGTGACCAGGTCGGTCAGGCCAGTGCGAACTGCCGTCGTCATCTCGTACTTCCCTTGCGGCGGCACGTCCGTAGGATCGGGACCGGGCCACACCGTCGCGTTCAGTGGTGAACCTGGAGACGGGTGTGCAGTGTCGGGGCGCGTGGCGATCCATGCGGTCCTGCTCCTATGCCGTCATGACATCAGTGTTGCGGGGAATCTTGGAGATTCCGTGGAAGAACGATGGAGATCGGGTGGAGGTTGTGTGCATCGTGGCCGGCGGACTCCCCATCCGCCGGCCACGAGCACGAACCTGTCGATCAGAAGCGCTGGGAGTACTTCACATACACGGTGCGGCCGATGTCGAAGCCGCCGTAGTAGGGGAAGGAGCTGGACGGCTTGGAGAACATGATCGGGCCCTGGTGGTTGAATACGTTGTTCGAGCCCAACGCCACGGTGCCGTCCCACGGCAGCTTGTAGCTGACCTGGATGTCGTGGAACGCATTCGAGCCCACCTTGCGCAGCGCATCCGGCTCACCATAGGCGTAGCGGTCGGGCAGGGTGCACGGACGGTTCGGCACGCAGCTTTCAACCATGCCGGAGTAGTAGCGCACGGTGTACTGGGTGCTGAAGTTGCCGAGCTGCCAGTTCACGCCCAGATTCGAACGCAGTCGGGAGATGCCCGGCTGGCCGATCCGGCCCATCATGATCGTGTCACCGGCAGAATTCTGGTTCTGCTCGTCGTACTTGGAAACGTAGCTGTTCTGCAGGTCGATGGTGATGCGGCCGAAGGAGAATTCGGGCAGGCGATAGCGGATGCCCAGATCCCAGCCTTCGGTCTCCATCGAGCCCAGGTTGGCCAGGCCATAGAACATGCTGGTGATGTGGCCATCAGCGGCGCGCTTGACGCTTCCACAGCGCGAGGCATTACCCAGCACGTAGCAGTCACGCAGGATGCGGTCGACGCTGTCCTCGATGATCATGTTGGTGATCTTGTAGCTGTACCAGTCGAGGTTGATGTCCAGGCCATCGACCCAGCGCGGGCTCCAGACCACGCCCACCGTCTTGCTCTTGGACTCTTCCGGGCGCAGCTTCGAGTTGGAGCCGGTGGTGAACTCGTCGGGGGTGGCACAGGGATAGCTGGCGCAGGGCTTCAGGCTCTGGTTCAGCTGCTGGTAGCCCAGCGGCACGCCCGCGGCGTTGCAGGCGGCGTTGCCGTTGACACTGTTGGTGGCGCCGGTGCCGCAGGGATCGACATACGTCTCGAAGCTGGTGCCAAGGCCGCCGTACAGGTCGGAGATGCTCGGCGCGCGGAAGCCTTCAGCAAAGGTGCCGCGGATCATCAGCTCTTCGATCGGGCGCCAGGCAAAGCTGGCCTTCGAGTTGGTGGTGCTGCCGAAGTTGCTGTAGTCGGAATAGCGGGTGGCCAGGTTCACGGTCAATTCCTTGGCAAACGGCAGGTCACGCAGCACCGGCACGTTCACTTCGGCGTAGAACTCGTTGAGGCTGTAATCACCAGCCGTAGTGGAGGCACCCAGCGCCGTGCTCTGCCGCGACTGGGCAAAGGCATCGGGCACGAAGCGGCCTTCCTCCTTGCGGTACTGGTAGCCCAGAGCGACGGACAGGTCGCCGGCCGGCAGCTCGATCACCGGTCCGGAGATGTTGGCGAAGTAGCTGCGGGTCTTGGTGACGCCGGTGTCGTTGAAGGTCGGGAACAAGAAGCGCTGCAGCTCGGGATCGGAGAGAGAGCCAGCCCCCGCGACCCCGAACGGCAGCAAAGGATTCCAAGCCAGGCAGCCCGAGACCGGCGATGCCGCCGTGCCGCAGCGGGCCACACCCTTGGCGTCGAGGTAGGAGGGCCCCAACGCCTGCCGGGAAGCGATCAGGCTCATGTCACCACGGCCTGTTTTTGTAATCTCGTTGCGGTTGAACAGTGCGCCGACCTCCCAGTCGTACGCCTTGCTTCCCATCTCGAAGTAGCCGGACAGGCTCGGCGCGAAGCGCAGCGACTTCAGCTTGCTCTCGGTGGTGCGTGGCACTTCCCACAGGCGGCGATTGAACGCGATGCTGTGGTCGACGGGGTTGAATACGCTGGCCGCATCCAGCGGCGTGCCGAATTTGGTGGACTGGTACGGGTAACCTGCAATCTGCTGGTCGGTGGTGCGGTCGTTGTAGCCGATGTCGGCAGCGAACTTGATCTGGTCGGTCAGTGCGTAGTCCGTGCTGAGGAACAGCGAGCGACGTTCGATGCCAGTCTGCAGGTGCATCTGCTCGTTGCCGTTGGCAAACTCGGCCGGCGTGATCGGGTGGTAGTCGTTCGGGTTCTTCGGGTCACCGCCACGATTGAGCGTCTTGAACACCGCATCACCGGTGTTGCACTTGTACAGGGCCGGGTCGCACCACGAACCGTTCTGGCTGATGTTGCTCCAGTCCGCACCGGGATAGTTGGGGCCGGCTCCGCCGTATCGGGAGAACTCACGGTCGCGGGCAAACACCGGGTCCGATTTCTGGTACTCCAGTGCGAGCGTGTAACCGCCGCGTTCACCACGGGCTCCGGTGACCAGCGAGAAAGTGCTGTCCTTGCCGTCGCCCTGGCTGAACTGTCCATGCTGCATGGACACTTCCAGGCCTTCGTAGTTCTTGCGGGTGATGATGTTGACCACACCGGCGATCGCATCCGAGCCGTACAGCGCGGATGCGCCGTCCTTCAGTACGTCGATGCGTTCCACCGCGCTCATCGGGATCTGGCTGAGATCCTGGTAACCGCCGGTGGTGGCGCCCAGGCGCTTGCCGTTGACCAGCACCAGCGATCGCGTGGCGCCCAGGTTGCGGATGTTCACGTAGTAGCCGCCGACGTTCTCACCGGACGCCAGGGCGCGCGCACGCGAAATGGTGGGGGCACCAGTGGAGGTCAGGTTCTGCAACAGGTCGGCAATGGTGGTGAAGCCCTGCTGATCGATCATCGCGCGAGTGATGGCGATGATGGGCTGCTGCGTCTCGATGTCGACGCTGCGGATGGCCGATCCGGTGACCTGGATGCGATCGAGATTCTTCGGTGTTTTTTCGCTGCCCTCCTGGGCGTGCGCGACCGGAGCCCAGGTGGCAGCCAGGGCGGTGCCCACCGCCAGTGAAAGCAGGGTGTACTTGTAATGCATTTGGCTCTCTCCAAATCCAGTTGAATGGGTTTCGTGCATTGCTGCGTGGAAACCGATCTGAAACTCCGCTGTGCGGAATCGGAAGGAACCTAACACTCCGTTTACATTCTGATTACGTTATGGACGCGTTATCGTCGCGCGTTGTACGCAGCATTCATGCACGGGCCATGCACGAAATCTCCACGCGCGCGAATGCTGCTGTGCATCAGCCTGCCTGTGCACCTTTGCCGATGGAAGGAGACGCGTAGTGAATACCCCGGGAAAACCCAAACCCAGTTGGCGGCAGTGGCATGTGTTGCTGCTTGTACTGGCCATCGTGTTGCTGGTCACGTTGATCATCACCATCGCACCCTGGTGAATCGACATCGGTTCGCTCATTCCCTGTGAACGGGAATGAGCCTGCGCATGAAGAAGTCAGCGCGCGTTGAGCGTGGTGATGTGTACATCAATCCGTACTCACCCGCCTGCCACGGGGCACCCGCCACAGTGGAGTCGAAGGCAACGCAGTCGCGCTGCCATTCCCCACAGATTTTCGAGCACACAGGAGCGACTACATGAGCACCCAGTCCACCATTGAACATCGCCTCAACGACCTGATCGAAATCGCCCGCGACGGCAAGTCGTTCTACGAGGAAGCGGCGACCAAGGTCAAGGATGCCGAGCTGTCCGCCTTGTTCACCCGCATCGCCGGCGTCAAGGGTCGTATCGTCTCGGCATTGAGCAGCTCGGTTGCTGCCAGTGGCGGCAAGCCGGCCGAGCACGGCACCATGGTCGGTTCGATGCAACAGTTCTACGGAAAGGTGCGCGCAGCCTTCGGCGATACCAACTATGGCTACGTGGCCGAGCTTGAAGAATCCGAAGACCGCCTGCTTGGCGCATTCAAGGACGTTCTGAAGGACAACGAGCTGCCGCCGGCCGTGCGCCAGGAAGTCACCCAGCTCCTTCCGGAAGTGCAGGAATGCCATAACGTCATGCGTGCCCGCAAGCACGCGATGAAGGCGGCCTGACGATCACTGGCCGCCTTCTCCCCGGGGCCGTCACGGTCGGGGCGGCCCCGCCGCCCCGGCTATCTTTGCAGTAGCCCTATCCTGAGAGCATCAGGTGTTCTCCTGCGCATGTGGGCGATGGGTGGAAACGGGTTCTGCTGATCGATTTCCCAGCAGTGCCACCGACAGGCTGGCCAGTGCTGCGGCGACGGCGGAGGTCCACAGGGCGCTGGCGAAGCCATGGCTGTAGATCGCCTGTGCGAATGCCGCAGCGTGGGGATCAGCGAATGTCCCAGTGGCGATCGCATCGGCCATCGGCCGTACATCGCCGGGTGGAACCGCAGCCGATAATGCCGTGCGGATGCCCAGGCTCAGGGCGCTGGAGAGGAGGGTGAACCCCAGCAGGATGCCGACGAATCGGGTGGTGGCGCTGATACCGGAAGCCATGCCGGCGCGGTCGCGCGGGGCCGCACCGATGATGGCCTTGGAGGTCTCGCCATTGAGGATGCCGCCACCTGCACCGATCACGATCATTCCGACGAACGCCAGCCATGGCTGCTGCTGCCACGCAGCGAGGCCGGCCACGGCGTTACCGGCGGCGGTGATCAACAGGCCGATGGCCAGCACCGCCGCGCTCGTTACGTGGTGGCCCAGCCGCCTGCCGACCGCAGGGAACAGCAGCATCGCCGCAGCGAAGGGCAGCATGCCGACACCAGCGACCAACGCGCCCAGTCCCATGCCATTCTGCAGGTACTGCGGCAGCATCGACGCCATCACCTGTGCGCTGATCGAGTAGCCGGCCATGGCGATGAGTGCCCCGACAAAGCGCGGGCCGGCCAGCAGCCCGAGGTCCACCATGGGATGCGGCTGCGCCCGCTCAACGATCACGAAGGCGATCCCCATGGCGACGGCCAGGGCCAGCCCGGTCAACGCCGGTGCAGCGCTCCAGCCCTGCGCCAGGCCTTCGACGAGGAACAGCACGATGCCGAAGATCGCCAGGCTGAAGGTGACGATGCCAGGCGGATCAAGCGGACGGAGCACGCTGTCGGATGATTCCGGTATCCAGCGCAACGCGCCGTAGCCGAGCAGGGCGAGGAACGGCAGGATCGCGATGAACACCGCGCGCCAGCCCCACAATGTGGAAAGCACACCACCCATCAACGGCGAGAGCACCATCATCATGCCCATTGCCGTGCCCCAGAATGCCCAC
Source organism: Stenotrophomonas maltophilia (assembly GCF_004684085.1). Lineage (GTDB taxonomy): Bacteria > Pseudomonadota > Gammaproteobacteria > Xanthomonadales > Xanthomonadaceae > Stenotrophomonas > Stenotrophomonas maltophilia_AS. The sequence continues at coordinate 26,223 of NZ_SRHZ01000081.1, read as the reverse complement.
GCGTTGTCCTTGGCGGCTCCCTCGTGGAAGGTATGGCCGATGATCGACAGCGATGGCGCCAGCAGGAATGCGGCACCGATGCCCTGCAGCGCCCGCGCAAGGTAGAGCGATGAGGCGGTGGGCGCCAATGCGCAGAGCAGTGAGGTAGATGCGAACGCGGCGATGCCGATCAGCAGCACGCGGCGGCGGCCGCAACGGTCGGCGATGGCACCGGCCGGCAGCAGCAGCGAAACGAAGGACAGGATGTAGGCGCTGATCACCCACTCGATATCCGCGAAGCCGGCATGCAGGTCACGCGCGATGCCGGGTAGTGCCACCGCCACGGCGTTGGTCTCCAGCACGGTCATCGTGCAGCCCAGGGAGGCCACCAGCAGGATCCGGTCGGGCAGCCTGCGTGGCACGGAGGAAAGGGTGGGGGAGGACGGCACCGGTCGCTCGCGGGAAGGAGTGGACGGGCATTCCAGCAGTGATCGGTGTTTATTTCATTCTCGGTGTTTTCCCGGTACGTTAGGTTTAACCTAACAATGCGCCGACCATGGAACGCCGCCACCTGGAATACTTCGTCACCTTGGCCGAGGAGCTGCACTTCGGCCGTGCGGCGCTGCGTCTGGGGATCGCCACGCCCACCTTGAGCGTGCAGATCCAGGACATTGAGCGCAGGCTTGGCACCCGACTGTTCGAGCGCGGACGGCGTGAGGCGGCGCTGACCTCGGCCGGCGAGGTGTTCCTGGCCGAGGCGCGCGACGTGCTGCGCCGGTTTGAGCAGGCTGAAACCGTGGGCCGGAGGGCCGGCCGCGGCGAGATCGGCAAGATCGAGATCGGTTATGTGGGCTCGGCCTTGTATGCCGGCGCGTTGCAGGACCAGCTGAGTCGGTTCCGCGGCCGCTATCCCGGCGTTGACCTGCAGGTAAGTGAATGGCCGATGGGTGTGCTGCCGGCGCTGCTGCAGCAAGGCCGGGTGGACGTGGTGTTCTGCCGGCCGCCGATGGAGGTGCCCGACAGCGTCGGCGAACACACTCTGGTTGAGGATCAGTTCTGCGTGGCTCTTCCGGAAGCGCACCCGCTGGCGATGGCGCGGAGTCCGGTGCAACCGGCAGCGCTGGCAAGAGAAGGGTTCGTGATGCCGGAACAGCCGGCAGGCGCGATGGAGGTGGCACGCCGTGGTGGCTTCATCCCGCGCATCCGTTCGCAGCCCGGCCATCTGGCAGCGGTGCTGGCCGAAGTGTCCGTGGGCGTCGGTTCGGTGGCGATCGTGCCATCGGTGCTGCAACGCACGCTGGTGTTGCCTGGCATGGTCTATCTGCCGCTGGCCGGCCCGACCATCGTCTCGACCATTGCTGTTCAGTACCGCCAGGCCGAAACCTCGCCGGTGGTGCGGCGCCTGATCGAGCAGGTGAAGCAGACACGGTGCCGGCGCATCGACATGCTGCCGCTGGACTGACCGCTGCTGCCGTCTGCCGGCGGTTGCTACACTTGCGCCACCTGTACAGGCATTCGATGGGCACCATGAACAACGGGAACGGTCCGCAGACAGTCCGCTGAGCCGCAACAACGATGCAGACGTTGTTGCGGTGATCATCCCTGCGATGCACGCGAAGTGGATGGATCACCGCCGGATTCACTCTGGGCGGAGACTCCCCATGTTCAATCGACAGGCCCCGCGTTGGGCCCATTCCGTGTCGTCGGCGATCGCGCTGATGGCACCGTTCGATCTCCTGGCCTCGCTGGCCATGGACATCTACCTTCCCGTGGTCCCTGCAATGCCAGAGGCACTGGGTACATCGCCCGCGCTGGTGCAGCTGACGCTCAGTGCCTACCTGCTGGTGCTCGGCATGGGCCAGTTGGTGTTCGGTCCACTGTCCGATCGAGTCGGACGCCGGCCGGTGCTGCTGCTGGGGGCGTTGTTGTTCAGCGCCGCATCGTTGGCGCTGGCGGCGGCCAGCAGCGGCACAGCGTTCCTTGCCTGGCGTACCGTGCAGGCGATCGGTGCATCGGCGGCGCTGGTGGCGACCTTCGCCACAGTGCGTGATGTGTATGCCGATACGCCGGAGGGTGCATCGCTGTATGGGTTGTTTGCTTCGATGCTGGCCTTCGTGCCCGCGCTTGGTCCGATCCTCGGCGCGCTGGTGGCAGGCGCATTCGGCTGGCGCGCCATCTTCGCACTGCTGGGCGTGCTCGGCCTGATCGCCGGACTGCGCGCGCAACGCCATTGGCAGGAAACCCGCCCACCGCGCGGCAACGCCCCGCGCGGGATACTGCGGCGCATCCTCCGCAGTGGCAGCTTCTGGGTGTACACGCTGGGCTTCAGTGCGGGCATGGGCACCTTCTTCGTGTTCTTCTCGATCGCGCCCCGCATCCTGGTCGGACGCATGCACTATTCGCCGTTGTCCTTCAGCCTGGCGTTCGCAACGGTGGCGCTGATGATGATCCTCACCGCGCGGCTGGCGAAGAGGGCCATCGCCCGCTGGCAGGTACGCGGTACCTTCCTGCGCGGGCTGTGGACGATGATCGGTGGCGTGCTGCTGATGGCGCTGGCGACATTGTGGCCACCTTCATTCGCCAGCGTGGTGTTGCCGATGTGGGGCATCGCGGTGGGATTGGTGATGGTGGTATCGGTGGCCGCCAACGGTGCGCTACGTGATTTCGCGGATGCGTCCGGGATGGCGGTGGCGCTGTACTACGCCCTGCAGAGTGTGATCGTCGCCAGCGTAGGTACGTTGGCGACCGTGTTGCTGCCGGGGGGCACGGTGTGGCCGCTGGTGGCCTATGGGCTGCTGTTGCCACTGGCCAGCCTGCTGGGTGCTGCCTGCCTGCCGCGTGCTGCATAGCGGCTGGCAACGGACAGAAAAAAGGGGCGGCCGCAAGGCCGCCCCAATCCCTCAAGAGAACACGTTCCTAGAAGCGGACCGACCAGCGTGCATTGGCGCCGTGGTCGCGGCTCTCGCTGCCGAACTGGCCGCTGTAGCCCAGTTCCAGCTGCTGCCGCGGGGTCAGCCATGCCGACAGGCCCAGCTCGGCTACCACCGCGTTGTCGGCGATGGGGGCGCCTTCGACTGCGAAAGTGCTGCTGCTGTTGGCGAAGGCCAGGTTGGCCACCTGGCTGCGGTCGCCCGATGCGCGGCGATAGCCCACACCGCCGCGCAGGTGCAGCCAGCTGTCCTGCTGGAACGAAGCCTTCAGGCCCTTGTCGAAGCGCACACCGGCGGTGGCGATCGTGGTCCCGGTATCGTCCACCTTGCCTTGCAGGGCGGCCGCGCCCCCGCGTTCGGTGATGCGCTTGAGATCCACTTCCACGCGCGCGACCTGCAGGTACGGCTCCAGCCCGGCTTCCGGACCACCGAAGCGGTAACCCGCTTCGATGAAGGCCTGGCGGGTGCGGGCGTCGTAGCGGGCGCTCAGGCTGTCGCTGAAGCCTGCGAATGCCACATCGCGCGTGCTCTTCACCTCGTGCTTGCTCCAGGCCACGCCGCCGCGCAGGCCGAAGCCGCCCCAGTTGTGGCTGGCGTAGGCACCGAAGTGGGTGTTGTCGATCTTCGACTTGGCACGGCGCTCCTGCTGCTTCACGTCGGTCCGGCCGGTGCCTGCGAGCACACCCAGCTGCCAGCCGGAGAATTCGCGGTCGATGCCGATCAGCAGGCCGTTGCTGTTGGCCTCGGTACGGGCAGTGTTGAAGTCACCGTCCAGCTTGCTGTTGCCACCGATGGCCTGCACCCATGCGCCAGTGGCATCGCCCGCGTCGGCACCGGGAGCGGCGACGCCGGCACGGCGTGACAGTGCGGCATCGCGCACGTAACGGCTGCCCTCGACCAGGGCCAGTGCCGTGGCCGGGTGCACTTCGCCGCTGAGACCGTCGAGCACGCCACCGACCTGTTGCGGGAACAGCTGGGTCAGCGGCTTGGGCAGGCCCTGGTTGATCGCCAGTCCATCGGCGCTGGTGGCGACCGCGCGCTGGTTCGGCGTGGTCGCTGCACTGGCCAGCAAGGCGCCGCGTGCGACGTCGATGCGGGCGCCGTTGGCAGCGTAGGCCAGGCTGAACTTCAGGAACGGAGAGAACGCGCTGAAGTCGGTTTTCGCGAACTGCCCGCTGACGCCGCCATCGGCGCGGATGAAGTTGAACTGCTCACCCAGGTAGTAAGTGCCCGGCTCCGGCAGGGCAACCAGAGTACCGCCGAGGGTGGCGGTGCCGGTCACGTGCAACTGATCACTGCGCCCGCCCGGAGCAAGTTCGGCGGCGTAGACACCGGTCGCGCCCTGCACGTAGTTGCCGTTGATGGTCAGCGTGCCGATTGAATTGCCGGGCGCGATGATGCCGTCGACGCGGGTGTTGCCCAGCGTGCCGATGCCCTTCAGCAGGCCGTTGGCACCGACCGTGGTGGTCCCGCCGGTCTGCGTGCCGTTGAAGGACACCACGCCGCCATCGACGGTCAGGTTGCTGTCTTTCAGGACGCCACTGGCACTGACCGTGCTGATGCCACCGGTGGTGGTCAGCGCAGTGGAGACCAGGCTGCCGTTGAGCAGGAACTGGCCACCCTGTACTTCCACCGCCGAGGTGAGCGTGTTGGCACCATTCAATTCCAGCGTGCCGTCCTGCAGTACCGCGCCGTTGAAGGTGTTGTCGCCGCTCAGGCGCAGCCAGCCGATGCCGGACTTGGTCAGCTTGCCAGGGCCGCCGATGTCATTGGTCCAGTCGTCCCAAGCATCGCCTTCCCACACCTTCAGGCCGCCGGCCTTCTGGTTCATCACTACGTGGGTATCCACGCGCAGCGAGCCATAGCCTTCGATGGCCTTGCGCAGGTCGACCATGCCCCAACCGTAGATCGGATCAATGCCAGCTGCACCGAGATCGCGTGCGGTGGTCAGCAGCACGTCGCGGACCTGTGCGTTGTCCAGGTAGGGGAAACGCTCCATCAACAGGCCCAGAGCGCCGGTGATGTGGGGTGCGGCCATTGAGGTGCCGGTCTTGGTGCCGTAGGTGTACTGGGTGTTCTCGCTGTCGATGATCAGCCGCACGTAGGCAGAGGTATTCTCGATGCGCCCTTGGATCTCGCCGGACACGATGGTGCTGACGATGTCGGTACCCGGGGCGGAGATGCACCAGTTGGCGGCAACGCCGCAGATGCTGGAACTGCCATCGATCACGTAGTCGGTTTCGCCCGCCGCAGCATTGGGGCGGCGCACATTGGCCACTGCCAGCCAGTAGGGCTCGAGTTCGGGCTTCCAGCGCGGCATCGCGGCAGTGATGCCTGCCACCGCACCGCTGCCGTTGCCGGCCGACCACACCTGGATCAGGGTGGAGCCGGCCGTGTCGCCGTTGCCGGCATAGATGCTGCCGTACACGCCGTAGCCGTCACCGATCGCTGCATACTGCGCATCCAGCGCGGCAGCCGTCATGTTGCGGGTAGAGATGCCCCAGCTGTGGTTGATGGCACGCACGCCCTGCGCCTGGATCTGCGCATACATGTCCAAGGTGGCGGCGTCATCGGGATCGGTGCGGTACAGCGCGCGCGGGCGATAGAAGTTGTCCGGGTCCAGGCGCCACTCATAGTACGTATCACCAAACACACGGGCTGCGGTCAGGTTCGAACCGAACGCCACGCCGTGCATGCCTTTGCCATCGCGGTTGGCACCGATGGTGCCCAGCACGTGGGTGCCATGGTCGGCGTAGCTGAAGCCATAGGGCTGGCCTGCCGCGATCAGTCGCGCGGCCAGTGCGGCGGGAACGCCGGGGCCAAGGCCGTAGTAGTTGTAGCCTGGCTGCTCGCCACGGGTTTGTTCGCAGGCGCCGGTGCCGGACACCACGCCTGGCGTGGCGCAGTCCGCACCGATGGTGATGCTGGACGTATTGCGCCCCGCAAACTCCTGATGGGCCAGTGCCGAGCCCGAATCGAACAGGGCAAGGCGCACGCCCTGGCCGGTCAGCCCACGTGCATAGGCGTAGTCAGCCCCCATCGCAGCCAGGCCCCAGTCGGCGTTGAACTCATCGCTGCGCCAACTGGCTGCATCGCCTGGGTTGCCGAGAACGGGCGTGCTGGCCGCCGCTGGCGTGGTGGCCGTCGGTGCTGCAGACGCGCCGCCGGTTGGCTGCGACCAGGCCGCCTGCAACTGGCGTTGTTGTTGCCAGGCGTCGAGTGATTCGCTGGCGATGGCGGGCATCGCCGTTGCCAGCAACAGGGAACTGGCCACGGCCAGCGCCAGGCGGCTGTGCAGCGGAGAGCGGGAGCGGGACGAACGGCCGTGCAGCGGGTGATTCATCGGACAACTTCCTTGATTGACGGACAACAAGGCGGTTAACCCTGCAACGGTCTGATCTCCCCCAGTGATGTGAGAGAAATTTTATGAACGCGTTAATTATTTGTGACGTTAGCGTTCACTCCATCTCCCGGCGTCCTCGCTACGGTGGCCCGGCCTGGAGTCACCAGGCTTGTCAAGGAGTGATGTCGATGCGTGCTTTCAGGAAAGTAATCGCAGGTGCCGTGTTCGCGTTGGCCTGCAGCGGCTCGGTTGCCGTGGCCGGGCCGATTCCGCCCTGCGATCTGCCCTGCTGGAAGGCCTACCAGGCATGCTTGTCCGGTGGCGGTGATGCGATGGAATGCCAGTACGAATACGACCGCTGCATCATGGAGCGCTGCGGCGCCATCTAAGCCCAACCGTGATCGGTTGATGGCGAGCCCCGTCATCGACGGGGCTCTTCTGTTTCAGGGCCGACGCCTGCAGTCAGTGCTGGCGCGCGGCGCGCAGTGCGTTGCAGTCCCAGATCGCCATCAGCGCATCCACGGCTGCATGCAGCTCCGTGGCACGGCGCCCATCCCGGGCCTGGATGGCGATGCCCTTGAGGAACACGTCGAAGGCGGTGGCCAGCGCGGTGCAGTCCACGTCCGGGCACAGCTCGCCCACATCACGCCCGGCCTGCACGCAGGCGGTGATGGCCTGGCTGGTCTGCCGACGCGCCTGCTCGACCTGTGCGGCGATGTCCTCATGGCCTTCGAAACAGTTCAGGCCGGACAGTACCGCCATGCAGCCGCGCGGGCGGCTGCGCGAGGTCTGTGCGGTCACAGCCGCATGCAGGGTGCGCCGCATCGCTTCGCGTGGGCCGTCGGTGGTGTCCGCCAGCAGGGTGGCCAACTGGCCGCAGGACTGCATGTAGAGCGACAGGCATTCGCCGAACAACGCCTCCTTGGAGCCGAATGCCGCATAGAAGCTGGCAGGGGAAAGCCCTCCCAGCGCGCTGCGCAGGTCGTTGAGCGTGGTGGCCTCGTAGCCGCGTTCCCAGAACAACAGCATCGCCTGTTCCACAGCGTCGTCGCGGTCGAATTCGCGGGGGCGGCCAGTGCGCGCCATGAGTTAGCCAGGGTAGGGGGAATGACTTAAAGACTAGTCATTCCAGAATTCATTGACAAGTCAGCCGGTGGCGCTCAACTTATGGAACGTACATTCCATAACTGATGCAGGGAGCTTGAACATGATCAGCCAGTTGACCAGCGGCAACTTCGACATGGCCGTACGCAACGCGCCGGGCGTGCACGTGATCCGGTTCTGGGCCGAGTGGTGCCACCCGTGCCGGGTGATGCAGCCGATGTTCGAGCAGGCGGCGGATGAGTTGAACAGGCTGGTTCATTTCGCCGAGGTGAACATCGACGAATCGCCGGCGCTGGCCAACGAGTTCGGCGTGATGAGCATTCCGACCATGGTGGTGGTGCGCGATGGCAAGCCGGTGGCCCGCACCGTTGGCGCGTTGCCGAAGAGCGCGATCACCCAGCTTGCGATGAGCCATCTGGGCTGAGCACGCTTGCAGCCCATGCACGCAGCGGCGAGGATGTGGAATCGCATCGGAGCCGCTGCACATGGCCGTCAAACGTATCGTCGCCAATATCGCCACGCCCGATCCGTCGCGCGCGGCAGCGTTCTATGGCGATCTGCTGGGCATGCCGGTGGTGATGGACCACGGTTGGATCATCACCCACGGCGGAGCGGGCAGCGCGCTGGCCCAGGTCAGCTTTGCCAGCGAAGGCGGCTCTGGCACTGCGGTACCGGACCTGTCGATTGAAGTGGACAATCTGCAGGAGGTGCTGGACCGCATGCGCGCAGCCGGCATCCCGTTGGAGTACGGCCCGGCAGATGAGCCCTGGGGTGTGCGCCGCTTCTACGTCCGCGATCCATTCGGACGGCTGCTGAACATCCTCGCCCACGCGTGAGCGGCAGAAGGTTCGTCAGCGGCGTTTGGCGCCGGTCGGTGGCACGCCGACCATGCGCAGGCAATCGGCTTCCACCGCGCCGATGAAGGCGTCGGCATCCTGCGCCGGTGTGGCGATCAGATCGTCGGTGGCGCCGTGTACGCCGGCATAGATCAATGACGCGGTGACCTGCGGCGCTGGAAGCTGCCACAGCCCAGCGGCGTTGCCAGCTTCGAGGATGCCCAGCAGCTGCTGCTGGATGGCATTGCGCTCGGCATTGCCGCGCTGATGGTGATGATGGTTGGCATACACCACATCGTGCAGTGCGTAGGTGCGCACGTAGAGTTCGATGTTGGCGCGGATCCAGGCGCGCAGGCGTGCTATGCCATCGCCGGTGGGGTGCCGCTGCACGGCCTGGTCGACCGCTTCCATGAACTGCCGCGTGTAGCGTTGTGCCAGCGCCTGCAGGATATCGGTGCGCGAGGCGAAGTAGGTATAGAAGGTGCCCTTGGCCACGTCGGCCGCGGCGACGATGTCGCTGATGGTGGTGGCGTCTACCCCCTTTGACAGGAACAGTGCCTGCGCGGCGTCCATCAGTTCTTCCTGACGGGTTTCCGCGGGCTTGGTACGAGGCCTGGCGACAGCTGGGGTCTGCATGTGGGCGAGGGTCCGGGTGCGACGGTCGTCATTCTAGCCGCCCTTTTGATCTGACTGACCGTCGGTCATTGACCGACGGTCAGTCAATGGCTACGATGCGCGCACATCCTCTCCCGGGGTCCGTACATGCTCCGCTTCCAACGGCCGGCCCTCGTGCTGGCGGCCTATCTCGGCACATTCCTCGCCTCGCTGGACATCAGCATCGTCAATGTGGCGCTGCCGACCCTGCAGCAGGCACTGCAGACCGACATGGCCGGCCTGCAATGGGTGATCAACGCCTACGCGATCGCGCTGTCGGCGCTGATGCTGTCGGCGGGGCCGCTCGGGGATCGTTACGGCCATCGGCGGATGTGGCTGCTCAGCGTCGCCACCTTCACCCTGGGGTCGCTGCTGTGCGCCTGCGCCGGCAATCTTCCGACCCTGGTGGCCGGGCGCGCGGTGCAGGGCATGGCGGGGGCATTGTTGATTCCCAGTGCGATGCCGATCCTCAGCCACGCGTTTCCCGATCCGCGCCAACGTGCGCGCGCAATCGGTGGCTGGTCGGCATTCAGTGCGCTGGCCCTGGTACTTGGCCCATTGCTCGGTGGCGTGCTGGTGCAGCGCGCCGGTTGGCCGAGCATCTTCCTGATCAACTTGCCACTGGGCCTGCTGGCGCTCCTGCTGGGGGCCTGGGGTATTCCCGAGCGGCGGCATCCACAGCACGCCGCGTTGGATCCGGCCGGGCAACTGCTCAGCATCATCGCACTGGCCGCACTCAGTTACGGCCTGATCGCGATCGGCGAGCACGGCCTTCTTGCGCCACTGACCCTGTCGGCCCTGGGCATCGCCGGTGCCGGCCTGATCGTATTCGGAATCGTTGAACGTCGCGTCGCGCGGCCGTTGCTGCCCCTGGACCTGTTTGTCGATCGGCGCTTCGGCATGCTCAACCTGGCCTCGTTCGTGTTGGGTTTCACGGCCTACGCAAGTCTGTTCTTCCTGTCATTGTTCTTCCAGCAGGCGCAGGGCCACAACGCGGCGTTGGCCGGCTCGCAGCTGGTTCCCCAGTTCCTGTTGATGGGCGTCGTCTCGCTGCTGTACGGTCGTCTGGTCGCGCACCTCGGGTTGCATGTCGCGCTGGTACTGGGCTACGCCCTGAGTGGAATGGCACTGTGCGCGATGGCCACGTTCGAACCGACCACCTCGCCCGGATATGCCAGTACTTTGCTGATGCTGCTGGGCATCGGAATGGGATTGGCGGTGCCCGCGACCGGCATGGCGGTCATGGCCAGCGTGCCGACCGAGCGCGCGGGAATCGCTTCCGCAACGATGAACGCGCTGCGCCAGGCTGGCATGAGTCTGGGAATCGCGCTGCTCGGCAGCCTGATGAGCTTGCGTGCGGTGCAGCGGCTCGCGGCTTCCGCGCATGCCGAAGGCCAGCAGGGGCTCGCTGCACAGGCGCGCGAACTGATCCTGCAGCCGACCCCGCTGGACTCGGCGCCGGAACTGCTGGCGTGGTACCGCAACGCGATGGCCAGCGGGTTCGGTTGGGCCATGGCCGTGGCCGGCGCGCTGGCCCTGCTTGCGGCCTTCGGCCTGTATCGGCAGCGCGCCCCGGTCTGACCGTAAAGCGTTCTCATCCCTGCTGGCGTTGCGGATCCTCTGCCGCGCGCTCGTCCTGCTGCTGTTGCTCCTGCCGCGCATTGGCGTGGCGTGCGTGTCCCCCTTCGCGGCCGATCGCAGCCATGTGTTCGCGGTTGCGGCTGATCGCTTCGCCGCCCTTGCGGCCTGCAACGCGCGCTTCGGCCGGACTGAATTCATGTGCGTTGCCGGAGGCATGCGCGGCGCGTCCTCCCTTGGCGGCAATCGCGCGCTGCTTGTCCTCGTCCATCGAGGCGAAGCCCCGGTTGGAGCTGCGGGGGGTCTGATCAGCCATGTGACGTCTCCTGCTGTATGGACGCCGCCGTCGTCGGCGACAGTGTCCATGCTTGGTCATCGCACGCTAAGTCCAGGTCGCCATCCTCGTGAAGGTCTTCACGCGGCCTGCGCACGCAATTGATGGCACGGCCATTCAGGCCGGTGGCGCCTTTGCCGCAGCCAGTGCCATGCCACTGACCACCGCCGCGATCATCTCCACCTCAAGCGCGGGCGCTCCTTCCTTCAGCCGCGTCTGCAGAGCGCCGTGGGAGACGGCGAAGACGATGGCCTGGCCGAGCAGGGCATGGGTACGCAGCAGCGTTTCCATGCTGGTTGCATCACTGCCTCGCAGGCGCGCCACGCACTCGGCCAGCGCGGCATGCAGGGGCTCGAACAGCGCGCGGTGCGCGCTGGCGAACGCGGCCGTCGGTTGGATCTGTTCGCGCGCCAACAGCAGCGTTCGTGGGCCCGCATCCGGCGCCGACAGCAACGCGTGGACGAAGGCCCGCATCAACTGCTGCAGCTGCTGCGTGGCCTGGCGCGCGCCGGTTGGTGGTGCAGCCGGCAGCGGGAGTCGTTCGGCAATGGCTTGGGCGCAGCGCTCCAGCACGGCGGCGTACAGTTCCTGCTTGCCGCCGAAGTGATACGGGATGGCCGATTGGCTGCAGCCGGCGATGTCCACCAGCTGGCGGGTGCGCACGCCTTCCACGCCGAGCGCGCTGAACAGCTGCAGCCCGGCCTGCAGCAGCCGGGCCCGGGTCTGGCTGCTGCGCGTCTCGGCCGCACGTTGCCGTGCCGGTGTCTGCAGGTGGGCGATGAACTCAGGCATCGGCCCGCATCAGCCAGGTCGAGTTTTCGTTGAGCGCTGCACCTGCGTGCTCGCCGACGATGACCGTACCGCCGATGTTGGCCATGTGCCGGCCGAACGCGCAGTTCGGCTCGAAGGCAAAGCACATGCCGGCCTGCAGGGGCAGCTCGCGCCCGACCGTCGGCAGCGGCGCGATGTGCGCATAGCGGGCCGCTTCCGGCAGCGCTTCGATGCCCGGCGCGCGGCCGAAGCCGATGGGGCCATAGGGGTTGAGGCTGTGGACCAACGGGTGCACATGCCAGCCGCCCGCCTCCAGCAGGGGCGCTTCCATCGCGTCGACGACATCGCCGAAGGTGTTGCCCACGCGCAGTGCGGACACGCCCGCCTCATAGCTGGCCCGGGCTACAACGGCTGCGCGGTGGATGTCCTCGTGCACCTCGCCGATGGCAACGGCGGCCTGGTGCTGGGTTTCCATCAGTCCATACAGCGCGAAGATCTCCGACAGCACCAGGTCGCCGTCGCGCAGGATGCGTGGTGGCTGTGCACGGTACTGCCAGGCGGGTGGTCCCCAGCCCACATATTCCGGACCCGAGCCGAGCAGCACTTCGGCGGTATAGCCCCCCAGCGAGAAACAGGTGGCGGTCACCGCAGCAACCAGTTCGGCTTCGGAAACACCTGGGCGAGCTGTGGCACGCAGTGCTTCGCTCATCGATTCGCCGATCCAGGCGGCATGCGCGATCAGTGCCAGTTCCTCCTCGCTCTTTACCGAGGCGCGCTGGAAGAACGCGCGGTAGACCGGTACGAACGCCGCGCCGGGCACAGCCGCCTGCATGCCCTGCAGGGTGCGTGCGGGCATCGCACCGTCGAAGTAGAACGGCGGGTAGGGCTCCAGGCCCAGCACGCCGATACGTGCCGAATGCAGGCCACACTGCTGCAGCCAGCGGCCAACCTCGTGGCCGGATTTGCCAACCCACAGCTGCTCGGGCGAGATCCACTGCAGGTCGCCACGCAGGCCGGCCTGCAGATGGTCGGCGATCATCAGCGAGGCGAAGGTGAACACACGCGGGACTGCGTCACCCACGAACACCACGATCGAGCCGGGCCGGTCATTGGTGAAGTAGCAGTCTGGCGAGAAGCCTGCCGGTGCGGCGGCTTCCCGATCGCCATGCACGACCAGCGCATCGAGGTGTTCGCTGGCCATGATGTCGCGGGCGAGGGCCCAGCGGCGGTCGCGTTCAGCCAGGGTGAGCGGTGCCGGTGGCGTGCGCATGAGGAGTGCTCCAGGGGGGAAGGAACGCGCAGGCTCGATCACGCAGATGAATGAATCAACCGCTTGAAACAGCGGTGATCACCTGCTGGCGTGGAGGCAGCGGAAAGGGGCGTTTGTGCAGGGGCGCGGGATCAGCGGCGGCGTTGTTGGGGCGCCGCGGCCTCGTGCAGGCGCTGCGCGAAGGAGCGCTGTGCCAGTGCCTGCAACGCCTCACGCAGGACATCTTCCAGTGGCTGTCCGAGGTCGGCATCGAGGCTGCGTGCAGCGCGTGCGGTGGCCTGCCACTGCGCTTGCAGTGCCGGTAGCGCCTGCAGTGCATGCGGGCTCAACTGCAGGATGCGTTCGCGGCTGTCTTCGCCGACGGCGGTGTGCAGCCAGCCGTCACGGACCATCGCCGACACCGTCTGGCTGAGCGCGGAATGGCTGAGCCCGCAGGCCAGCGCCAGGTCCTTGATACGGCAGGGGCCCTGCGCCATCAGCGTGCGCAGCACCGGTGTATAGCGCGGCCGATAGTCGAGCTGAAGATCGCGATAGGCCTGCTCGACCGCCGGGTCCAGCTGATCAAGCAGGGCGCGCAGCAGGCTACCCAGGGTGGCGCGTTGGAGATCCATGACCGGGATGATATATAAGTGCTTATATATGATCAATCCGGGGGTGGGGCATGGCGGTTTCGTGGATGCTTGGCGCACTGCTGGCGGCGGCCTGCCCGGCACAGGACGCTGTGCTGGAGGCGGCGGCCACGGCGATACAGGCGCAGTATCTGGACGCAGCGGAAGGCGCCCGCATTGCCGATGCCCTGCGTGGTTGGTCAAACGAGCAGCGCTACGCTGACACCTGCGCGGATCCGAAGGCCTTCAGTGCGCGCCTGAACCAGGACCTGGACCACTTCGATGGCCATTTCCACGTCGAGCGGGTGGATGCCAGCGCCGGTCAGGACGATTGGCTGATGGCCTGGCGCGCGGACGCCCGCCGCAACGGTGCCGGCGTGCGCGAGGTCAGGGTTCTCGAGGGCAATATCGGCTACATGCGCCTGAGTACTTTCTATCCGCTCGATCTGGCACGGCCCAGGCTGGCCGCTGCCTTCGCCCTGCTGGCCGATACCGATGGCCTGGTGCTGGACCTGCGCCAGAACGGCGGCGGTGACGATGGCAGCGCCGACCTGCTGGTGCGTACCTTGCTGGAGGCCAGCATCACCCAGGTGCAGGCACTGGAGCAGCGTGGTCGACGCACTCCGGTGCGGTTGCCACCGGCGAGCCTGCCGGCGTACCTGAAGCCGCTGGTGGTGCTGATCGACCGCCGCACCGGCTCGGCCGCTGAATTCGTCGCCTACTCGCTGCAGGCGTTGGCGCGCGCACGCATCGTCGGCAGCCGCAGTGGCGGTGCCGCACATATGTTCGATGATTCTGTCCTGCTGCCGGATGGCTATCAGATCAGCATTCCGGACCGGCAGCCGATCAATCTGCGTACCGGCGGCAACTGGGAGCGCACCGGTGTCACGCCTGATGTCAGCGGTGGTGACGATCCACTGTTCGTCGCACGGCAGTTGCTGGCCACGCCTGCGTCGTCAAGATGAACGCACCATTGCAAGCATGTCCTATCGCAGAGGACATGCTGCATGCCTAGAATCAAATCATCCCGGTAGTTCCCGGGCGCTTCGAGTGAATGGACTCAATGAAGATTCTGTTGACCGGCAGTTCCGGGCGGATCGGGCGCGCGATCTTCGGCGCGTTGGCCGCTGCCCATGAAGTGGTGGGGCTGGATCGCAGCCCATTTGCAACGACGCGCATCATCGCCGATGTCACCGATCACCCGGCTGTCGCGCGCGCGGTGCAGGGCGTCGATGCAGTGATCCACACCGCCGCCCTGCATGCGCCGCATGTGGGCCTGGTGCCGGATGCGGTGTTCCAGCAGATCAACGTGGACGCAACCCGGCATCTGCTGGCGGCAGCCCGCGAGGCGGGCGCCCGTCGTTTCGTGCTGACCAGTACCACTGCGTTGTACGGCCATGCGGTGGTGGCCGGTGGATGCCGCTGGATCGATGAAGACACCGAACCGCTGCCGCGCACCATCTACCACCGCAGCAAGCTGCAGGCCGAGGCGCTGGCCGAAGCAGCGGCAACCGAGGACTTCAGCGTACGGGTACTGCGCATGGGCCGCTGCTTTCCCGAACCGCCCGAGCGCATGGCGATGTTCCGCCTGCATCGCGGCATCGACGCACGTGACGTTGCCAGTGCGCATGCGGCGCTGCTGCTGGATCAGGGTGACGCGTTCGCGCGCTACCTCGCCTGTGCGCCGACGCCGTTCCGGCGCGAGGATTGCCTGGAGCTGGCAACCCAGCCGCGCAGGGTGCTGGCCCGGCGTGCGCCGCAGCTGCTGGCCGAGTTCGAGCGCCGGGGCTGGCCGTTGCCGCTGAGCATCGACCGCGTCTACGACAGCGCCCGCATCCGCAGCGTACTGGGCTGGCAGCCGCGGTTCGGCCCCGATGACGTGCTGCAGCAGTACGCTGCCGGCAGCATCGAGGTGTTGCCGAGGGCCGAGTGGATCAAGGACCGCGTGGCCGAATGAAGCGGTAGGTGACAGCTGCCTGAGCTGTCCCTGAGCGCGTTCAGGAATGTGCGAGCGGGTTGCCTCAACCTCGTTGACGGGCGGCCGCTAACCCGGTGCGCTTCCTGCGCTGGGCCCGGCCCGGCGACCGGTGGCCTGCGCGATGGATCGCGCGCCTGCGCGGTGCCCTCGCGGTGCCGGTCGTCCTGAACTGCCTTGCGGATCCTTCCATGCCTTCTTCCCGCTCCGCCGCCGCCCGCCGCCCGGGCAGCATCGCCCACAAGCTGATGCTTGGCACCGCCGTGATCGCGTTGCTGTGCTTCGGCCTGACCGCGTTCCTTATCTATCGCCAGGCCAGTGCCAGCCTGGTCAACGCCTCGCGCCAGACCATGGCCAGCGAGGCCACCGCCGAGGCACGCCAGGTCTCGGCCGATCTGGGCACGGCCTTCGCCAGCAACGACGCCATGGTCGAAACCGTGCTCGCCCAGCGCGCACGCGGCGATGTTCCGGATCGTGCCAGCCTGGCGGCGGTGCTCGGCGAGCAGCTGCGCACCCATCCCGAGTGGCTGGGCAAGAGCACCATGTGGGAGGCCGATGCCTTCGACGGCAAGGACGCCGAATTCGTCAACACCGAAGCGCACGATGCCACCGGTCGCTACATGAGCTACTGGGCCTGGCACGACGGCAAGCCGCAGCAGTCGACGATGACCGACTACACCGAAACCGCCAGCGGGTCCGGTGACTGGTACATGGCGCCCAGCCGCGACAAGCTGCCCAAGGTCAGCGAGCCCTATGCCTACGACATCGCTGGCCAGCAGGTGCTGATGAGCACGCTGAGCACACCGATCATCGAAGACGGCACGTTCCTCGGCGTGTTCACCGTCGACTTCTCGCTGGCCGCGCTGCAGAAGCACCTGGCCACGCTGAAGCCGATGGGCGCCGGCCGGGTCGAACTGCTCTCGCCCAATGGCGTGGTGCTGGCCTCGGCCAATGCCAGCGAAATCGGCAAGCCGCGCGGCGATGCGCTGACCCGCAGCATGCTGGCCGACATCGCCGCCGACCGCCGGTTCGAAGCCTTCACCCCCGACGCGGCCGGCAACGTGCGCGTGTACGTGCCGCTGCGCGTGGGCGATGCCCCGCAGCGCTTTGCGTTGGGCGTGGTGGTGCCACATTCGGTGATCGTGGCTGAAGCGCGCCAGCTGCTGTGGCTGACCCTGCTGGTTGGCGTGGTTGCCGCCCTGACCCTCAGTGCAGGTGTCTACGTGCTGCTGCGCCGGCTGGCGATCCGGCCGCTGGCCGAAGCGGTGCGCGTGGCCGGCGATGTCGCCGCCGGCAAGCTGGACAGTACCCTGCCGGCGCGCAGCAATGACGAAGTTGGCCGCGTGCTGGACGCGATGCAGGACATGCGGGGGCAGTTGCAGTCGGTGATGGCCGCGCAGGCGGAGATGGCCCATCGCCACGATGCCGGCGAGATCAGCTACCGCATGGACGCCGCTGCGTTCCCGGGCGAGTACGGCCGCATGGTAGCCGACAGCAACCAGCTGGTTGCGTCCAGCAATGCGGTTACCCAGCGTCTGGTCGAGGTGATGCAGCGCTATGCCGTGGGTGACCTCAGTGTGGACATGGAAGCGTTGCCGGGCGAGAAGGCGGTGTTCAGCGCTGCGATGGCCACCACCAAGGGCAATCTGGCGGCGATCAACGATCAGATCCAGCAACTGGCCGCCGCCGCTGCTGCCGGTGACTTCGCGGTGCGTGGCGACGCCCTGCGCTTTGACCATGACTTCCGCCGCATGGTGGAAACCCTCAATACCATGATGCAGGTCAGCGACCACAACCTGGCCGAACTGTCGACGCTGCTGCGCGCGATCGCCGCAGGCGACCTCTGCGCGCGCATGCAGGGTGACTTCCACGGCGTGTTCGCGGTGATGCGCGACGATGCCAACAGCACCGTGCAGCAGCTGACCGGGATCGTCGGCCAGATCCAGCAGTCGGCGGCCAGCATCCGCCTGGCCGCCGGTGAGATTGCTGCGGGCAACAGTGACCTGTCGCGTCGCACCGAACAGCAGGCTGCGAACCTGGAAGAAACAGCTGCTTCGATGGAGGAGCTGACCTCCACCGTACGCCAGAATGCCGACCACGCGCTGCAGGCCAACACCCTGGCCGGTTCCGCAGCGGGTGTGGCCAGCGAAGGTGGACAGGTGGTCAGCCAGGTGGTGCAGACCATGGAGCAGATCGAGGCCTCCTCGCAGCGCATTGCCGAGATCATTTCGGTGATCGATGGCATTGCGTTCCAGACCAACATCCTGGCGTTGAACGCGGCGGTGGAAGCGGCACGTGCCGGTGAGCAGGGCCGTGGCTTCGCGGTGGTCGCCAGCGAAGTGCGCGCGCTGGCACAGCGTTCGGCTGGCGCGGCCAAGGAGATCAAGGGGTTGATTGACGCCTCGGTGGCGCAGGTCGGTGCTGGTGCACAGCTGGTGCATGGCGCGGGCCGCACCATGCAGGAGATCGTCGGCCAGGTCGGACGGGTCAACGAGATCATGGCCGAAATCTCGGCGGCTTCGCGCGAGCAGTCGGCCGGCATCGAGCAGGTCAACCAGACCGTGGTGCAGATGGACGAGACCACCCAGCAGAACGCCGCACTGGTGGAAGAAGCCAGTGCGGCCGCACGTGCGATGGAGGAACAGGCCGAGCAGCTGGCGGTGGCGGTGTCGCGCTTCCGCCTGCAGGCCGAGCCGGTAGCCGCGGCTCGCTACGCGGCCTGAGCCGCAGCCCGCACAAATGAAGACGCCCGGCAAAGGCCGGGCGTCCTTGTTTCAGCTTGCTGGCATGCCGGAACCGGGTCTGGCAACCGCAATCGTTCAGAACATGCCTTCGAAGGGATTCCAGCTGGCTTTGCCCTTCACCTGCTCCAGGTAGTAGCTGTAGTTGGTGCTGGCGGCGACCAGGAAGTTCATGGCGACGAACAGTGGACGTGCGACGACATCCGGCAGGAACAGGGAGACGATGCCCAGCACGATGCCGATGCCGATCACCACCAGCGCCTTGCGCCACATGCCCAGAATGAACAGGTAGATGAAGCCGAAGAAGAAGGCGAAGAAATTGATGTTGATCTTGAGGCGGTCGCCGAAGGACAGCGCCTTCCAGGCTTCCTTGAAACGCGGCTCCTTCGGAGCGCCATGCTGCTGGAAGAAGTTGAAGCGGAACTGCCACTTCGGGCTGAAGCGGGAGAGGTCGACTGCGTTCATTGACGATTACGTCCTTGTAGGAAAACGATTACATGATACGAGGCCGCCGGTTCAGGAAACTACTCTCCGCCGTCAAAAATGTGACGCGCCTTGCATGTGCAGGCCTGCGGCGGGGCGTCGCGCCGTCACCCACCCGCCTTGTTTTTAGGATAGGGTGCGCAGTTCCGCTACCGCCCCAGCTGAATCCGGGCGGTGGCGGGATGTCCATGGAGGTTGCATGACCACACCTGCTACACCGGAAAACGCACCGGGACCGGTGCTCCTGCCGACACCTGAAGTGGTGCAGGCACAACAGCTGCTCGCACGCCAGCAACTGGCGGTGGCGATGGACCGTGCACGCACGGCCGCTACGCAGAAAGCGGCCCCGGCCGCACTGGAAAGCGAGTAATCCGCAACACCGCCGATCGCGCTGGCCTGTCGCCAGCGCGATCGCGGCGCGCGTCGCCGGTCAGAAGCGCGCGGTCATGCTCAGGAAGTAACTGCGCCCGGCCACGAAGTAGTCGGTGGAGCCTTCCGCGTACAGTTTCTTGTCGGCCAGGTTGCTGACGCCACCACGCAGGGTCAGTACCTCGTTGACGTTCCAGGCGGCGGTCAGGTCATACAGGGTGTAGGCCTTGAGGAAGGTCGTCGCCGTGCCGGTCTGCTTGCCGGTGTACTGCGCCGACAGGCTGCTGGAGAACGTCGTGTTGGGCGTCCAGTCCAGCGACGAGTAGCCCGAGAACTCCGGGGTATCGATCAGGTTCCTGCCGGTGGTCAGGTTCTTGGCTTCCTTCATCCAGGTCGCCGAGGTGCGCCAGCGCCAGTGCTCGCCGAAGCGGAAGTTCAGATTGCCTTCCATGCCGCTGGTACGCGCCCGCTGCACGTTGCTCATGCGCGTCCACCAGATGCCGTTGAACTTGCCCAGCGGTGCGTACTCGATCTTGTTCCTGAAGTCGGTATGGAAATAGGTCAGGCCGGCATCGACCAGGTCGTTGTCGAAGCTGATGCCGATCTCGCGGTTGGTGCTGGTTTCCGGATCCAGGTCCGGATTGCCGGCCATGTAGCAGCCGCCACGGGTATAGCCCAGCGGGATCAGCGAGGTGCAGCCACGGCCACCGGACTGGGTAGCAGCGCTGGGCGAGTTCTCGGTCAGGCTGGGCGCACGGAAGCCCTTGGAGACGCCACCGCGGATCGTCCACTGTTCGGCCGGATGCCAGACCAGGTACGCACGCGGGCTGACGTGGCCGCCGAACTTCTCATGGTGGTCCAGGCGCGCGCCCAGGGTCAGGGCCAGCGTGCGGTGCAGTTTCAGCTCGTCCTCGACGAACAGCGCCCAGGTATCCACCTGCAGGTCCGAGCCGCTGACCGCGTTGCCGGCGTAGTCGATCGGTGCGCGGCCGATGGTATCGGTGTTGGTCAGTTCCTGGCGCTTCCACTGGCCACCCACGGCGAACTGGTGTTCAACGCCCAGGGTGAACGGCGTGGTCAGGCTGCCTTCGATGATCGTGTCGGTAGCCTCGGAGCGGCCGGTGGCGCCGATGTCATTCTTGTACTCGGTCCAGTACGCGCTGATCTTCGAGTTGCCGAAGCTCCACTTTCCATCGTGGTTGAGCGCCAGCGAACTGCGCTTGAGTTCACTGGCCCCCCAGGCGCCTTCGTCCTGCTTTTCCAGCGAGGCATCGATGAAGGCCTGCTGCACGCCGTGGCCGGCTTCCAGCGACAGTTCCTGCGCGTCGCTGAGCTTCCACTGCAGCAGTGCGTCGACGTTGCGGTCCTTCTCGCCGGCATAGGCATTGCCGTAGACGCCGCCATTGGACTGGTCCGAATCGCGGCGCATGCTGTTGGCACCGATGCGCAGGCCGAAACGCTCGCCGAGCGGGCCGGAGAACGTCGCGCCGATCTGCTGGGTGTCACCGCGCTTGCCGTCGCCCGGACGGGTGTAGCTGTGGGTGGCGCTGCCGTTCCAGTCATCACCGATGCGCTTGGTGATGATGTTGATCACGCCGCCCATCGCATCGGAGCCGTACAGCGACGACATCGGCCCGCGCACCACCTCGATGCGCTCGATCTGGTCGGGCGAGATCCAGTTCAGGTCCTGGCGGCCCAGATCGGGGCGGTAGTTGGTCGAGGCCGAACTGCCCATGCGCTTGCCATCCACCAGCACCAGCGTGTAGTTGGACGGCATGCCGCGCAGCTTGATCTTGGACTGTTCGCCAACGGCGCTGAGACCGCCGGTCACGCCGGGAACGCGGCTGAGCAGGGTGGCCAGGTCATGCACCGGCTGGCGTGCGATGTCCTCGCGGCTGATCACGCTGATGCTGGCCGGGGCATCCTTGATCCATTGCTGATTGCCCGAGGCGGTGACCACCACGGTATCCAGGTCCTTGGTGGAGGCATCGGCGCTGGCCTCGGCGGCGGCCAAGCCGGGCAGGGTGAGCAGGCAGGCGGTGGCCAGGGCGCGGGACAGGCGGGTGCGCGACAGGCGCGCAGAACAGGTGCGGGACGACAGGGACATGACGGCTTCCATCGGAGGAGAGGGGACCCGGTGGAAGCAGCAGGCGCGCGCAGACAGCAGGCAGCCCCCTTCCATGGGTCATTGGCGCAGGGTTGGAACCGGCGCAGCTGGGTGGGTCTCAGCCGTGTGGAGACGGTGACCTGCCTGGTTAATGAAATGATAACCGTTCGCGTTTGTTACGATCCAGTACCCGAGGCGACGAAATGACATTCTGTTGTCCCGAAGGGAGATCGCCTGCTGTTTGCTGAATGGGGACAAATCCCGGCGTAGACCTTCGCGCGCGGCTTACATCCAGCGCCCTAGACTGGCGCCGCATTTTCGATTCCGCCCCGTTGGAGATCGTGTGGGTTCCGGTAGTGACAGACATCGACTGTGCGGCCACAGGCCGGCACAGCCAGGACAAGTGCGGGCGCCGGGAAGGCGCGCCGGGAACCTTCGTGCATGCAGCCCGGCCGGGACGGCCGGCCGTGCCGACTGCGCGGAGTAGGCGGCATGGGGGGGCAAACCATCCACGCGGAAGCGGATACGTCCCGGCTTGACGCCGGATGGGCGCTGCTGCCTGCTGAATCGCCACTGCAGATGCCCGAGCAGACCCTGCGCGACGGCGAATTGAAGGTCCGCAGGCATCGCACATCGCCGCGCATGATCGGCCTGCGCCGGCTGTACATCTTTGGCGGCGCCTTCGCCATGACCGCCATTGCCACCCGGATGATGTGGCGGGTGCTGTCGGCCAATGGCATCAGCGTGCTCGAAGCCTGCCTGCTGGTGCTGTTCGTTGGCCTGTTTGCGTGGATCGCGCTGTCCTTTGCCAGTGCCGTGGCCGGCTTCCTGACCGCCGTGTTCGACCGTGGCTACCGCCTCGGCATCGACCCGGACAAACCGCTGCCCACCGTGCACAGCCGTACCGCGCTGCTGATGCCGACCTACAACGAAGACCCGCGCCGGCTGCTGGCCGGCCTGCAGGCGATCTACGAATCGGTGGCGGCCACCGGGCAGCTGGAACGTTTCGACTTCTTCGTGCTCAGCGATACCCGCCGCGAGGACATCGCACGGGCCGAGGAGCAGGTGTTCGCCGAACTGCGCGAGCGCGTGCCCGACGGCCAGCGGCGGCTGTTCTACCGCCGCCGCAGTGACAACGGCGCGCGCAAGGCGGGCAACATCGCCGACTGGGTGCGCCGCTTCGGTGGCGCCTACCCGCAGATGCTGATCCTGGATGCCGACAGCCTGATGACCGGCGACAGCATCGTGCGCCTGGTGGCCGGCATGGAACACAACGCCGACGTTGGCCTGATCCAGACCCTGCCCTCGGTGATCGGTGGCCGTACCCTGTTTGCCCGCATGCAGCAGTTCGGTGGCCGCGTGTATGGGCCGGTGATTGCCCGCGGCGTGGCCTGGTGGCATGGCGCCGAGAGCAACTACTGGGGCCACAACGCGATCATCCGCACCCGCGCCTTCGCCGATCAGGCCGGCCTGCCGGCGCTGCCGGGACGCAAGCCGTTTGGCGGCCACGTGCTCAGCCACGATTTCGTCGAAGCGGCGCTGATGCGCCGTGGTGGCTGGGCCGCGCACATGGTGCCCTACCTGGGTGGCAGCTACGAGGAAGGTCCGCCGACCCTCACCGACCTGCTGGTGCGCGACCGCCGCTGGTGCCAGGGCAACCTGCAGCACGGCAAGGTGGTGGGCAGCCGTGGCCTGCACTGGATCAGCCGCATGCACATGCTGATCGGCATCGGCCATTACTTCACCGCGCCGATGTGGGCGATGCTGATGCTGATCGGCATTGCCATCCCGTTGTTCCAGGAGGGCATCGACTTCAACGCCCTGCTGCACCTGTCGCCCAGCGTGTACTGGCGCGCCCAGGATGAGGAACAGGTAGTACGCCTGTTCGCCGCCACCATGGCGGTGCTGTTGCTGCCCAAGGTGCTGGGCTACCTGGCGATGCTGCTCGACCCGGTCGACCGCCGCGGCTGCGGTGGAGCGATCCGCGCGTTCGTATCGATGCTGGTGGAAACCGTGCTGGCCGCACTGATGGCGCCGGTGGTGATGTACGTGCAGTCGCGTGGCGTGGCCGAAGTGCTGTCCGGCCGCGATTCGGGTTGGGATGCCCAGCAGCGCGACGACGGCGGCATCTCCTGGTTGGCCCTGATCCGCGGCTACGGTGGCCTGGGCGTGTTCGGTGCCTTCATGGGTATGCTGGCGTGGGCGGTGTCGCCGTCGCTGGCACTGTGGATGGCGCCGGTGGTGATCGGCATGGTGCTGGCCATTCCGGTGGTGGCACTGACCTCCTCGCGTGGCCCCGGCGCCTTCCTGCATCGCCTCGGCCTGCTCGACATTCCCGAAGAGAACATCCCGCCGCCGGTGCTGGTGCGTGCCGCGCAGCTGCGCCGGGAAGCGGCCGAGCAACCACCGCTGTACTGATCTCCCCGCGGCAGCGGCATAATGCGGCTCGAACTTGAAGGAGCCGCATCATGCTGCAAACGGTGGAACAGGAAACCGGCGCTTCGCCGCAGTGGTCGGTGATCTGGCTGCACGGCCTCGGCGCCGATGGCCATGACTTCGCTCCGATCGTGCCGGAACTGGTGCGCCCGCACTGGCCGGCGCTGCGTTTCGTGTTTCCGCATGCACCGGTGCGGCCGATCACGATCAACAACGGCGTGCCGATGCGCGGCTGGTACGACATCGTCGGCATGGACTTCCGTTCGCGCGCCGACATGGCCGGGGTGCAGGAATCGGTGCAGCAGCTCGATGCGCTGATCGCCCGTGAGATCGAACGCGGCATCGCGCCGGAGAAGATCTTCCTGGCCGGCTTCTCGCAGGGCGGGGCAATCATCCTCACCGCCGCGCTGTCGCGTACCGCGCCGCTGGCCGGCCTGATCGCACTGTCCACCTATCTGCCCGAAGCCGACGGCGCCAAGCGCGTTGAAGGTGCCGTGCAGGTGCCTGTGTTCATGGCTCACGGCAGCAGCGATCCGGTGATTCCGCAGGCGGTGGCCGTGCACAGCGGGCAGGCGCTGCAGGCGCTGGGCCTGGACGTGGAATGGCACAGCTACCCGATGGCCCACCAGGTCTGCGCCGAAGAGATCCAGGCGCTGGGTGACTGGCTGCAGGAACGCCTGGGCGCCGCCTGAGCCATGTCTCCGGCAAGCACTCCGCCGTGGATGCCGGAACTGTGCCGCCTGCCGCGGCTGGCGGCGATGCTCGGCCTGGCCGAACTGGTGGTGGTGGTGCTGGCCCTGGCGCCCGATGGCAGCCGCCACTGGACCGTCGGCGAACTGCTGTCGGCCAGTGGCTTTGCGCTGTGGCTGGCGCTGGCAGTGACTGCCAGCCTGTGCCTGCTGCGGCAGGCGCTGTCGAAGCTGCCGCAGATGCTGGGCGCAGCAACGGCGATTGTGCTGGCGGCGATGATCGCGGTGGTCTGCGCCGGAATCGTGCATGCCCTGTATGCGGTGCTGGGTGACAACTTCGCCCGCGGCATCAGCTTCTGGCGCTTCACTCTCGGCAGTGCCGCAACCACCGCACTGATCAGCGCGCTGGCACTGCGCTATTTCTATGTGAGTGATCGCTGGGCCGCACAGGTGCAGGCCAACGCACGTGCGCAGGCCGATGCGCTGCAGGCACGGATCCGTCCCCACTTCCTGTTCAACAGCATGAACCTGATCGCCAGCCTGCTGCACCGCGACCCGGCGGTCGCTGAGCGGGCGGTGCTGGATCTGTCCGATCTGTTCCGCGCCGCCTTGGGTGCGGGCGAGGGCGATTCCACCCTGCGCGACGAATGCGAGCTGGCCGAGCGCTACCTGTCGATTGAATCGCTGCGCCTGGGCGAGCGCCTGCAGGTGCACTGGCAGCGCGACGAGCCACTGCCGTGGGACCTGCCCTTGCCGAGGCTGGTATTGCAGCCGCTGGTGGAAAATGCCGTGTTGCATGGCATCTCGCGCCTGCCCGCGGGCGGCACCATCGAACTGCAGCTCGCCCGCGAGGGCAATGAACTGCAGATCCGCGTGCGCAACCCGGCACCCGACCCGCAGGCCCCGGGGCTCGCCCTGGCACGCGGTGCGGGTCATGCCCAGCACAGCATCGGCCATCGCCTGGCCTGGCGCTTCGGCAGTGCCGCGCGGATGACGGCTGGCTGGAGCGAGGGCTACTATGCCTGTCAGGTGACGGTGCCGATCCAGTGAGGGGACGATCGTGAGGGTAGTCATCGCCGATGACGAACCGCTGGCGCGCGAGCGACTGCGCAGCCTGCTGGCCGCGCAGGAAGGCGTGGATGTAGTGGCCGAGGCCGGCAACGGCGAGCAGGCCCTGCACGCGTGCGCGGAACTGCAGCCGGACCTGGTCCTGCTGGATATCGCGATGCCCGGGCTTGATGGCCTGGAAGCTGCTCGCCACCTGGCCAGCTTCGAGCCGCGTCCGGCGGTGGTGTTCTGCACCGCCTACGATGCCCATGCGCTGTCGGCGTTCGAGGCGGCCGCGATTGATTACCTGATGAAGCCGGTGCGTGCCGAGCGCTTGGCAGCCGCCATCGCGCGGGCACGCACATTCCTGGCCGGCCGTGATGGCCAGCCGCAGGACCACCGCGGGCAGCAGGCCCGCAGCGTGCTGTGCGCGCGCCTGCGCGGCAGCCTGCGCCTGATTCCGCTGGACGACATCCACTACCTGCAGGCCGAAGAGAAGTACGTGGTGGTGCATCACGCGCGCGGCGAGGACCTGATCGAGGAGTCGTTGAAGTCGCTGGAAGAAGAGTTCGCCAGCCGCTTCATCCGCATCCATCGCAACTGCCTGGTGGCGCGCCATGAGTTGGTGGAACTGCGCCGTGGCACGGGCGGGCAGGTGCAGGCGGTGCTGCGGCATGGCAAGCAACAGCTGGAAGTCAGCCGCCGCTGCGTGGCGACGCTGAAGCAGGAACTGCGGCATCTGTGAGTGTTCCGCGCGGCCTGCGGCCGCGACTGCTTACGAGCAATGTCGAAAGCAACAGCAACAGCAACAGCGGGTCATGGCTCGGTGCTGCTACGTGCTGGGTCGGGCCGGGGTGGGGTGGCGGGACACGCTGCAAGTACATCCCTGTAAGCTCGATGGCGCCTTGCTCGTGTGCGCTGTCCTGCGCACACGGCAAGACCGGGGTTGGGCGTCCTGCCCAACCCGCC
>NZ_SRHZ01000080.1 GCF_004684085.1 Stenotrophomonas maltophilia | reverse complement strand
GTGGGTTTGCGGGGGTGTCCGCGGCATGGATGCCGCGGCCAAGCCCCCAAGGACGGGTTTACGGCGTCCCCCGCGAACCCACCCCGCCCGGCCTAGCGCAATGATCAGCCGTTCGCTCCGGCCACGAGGGGCTCCGCCGTTGGCCGTATCCGCGCCGAAGGCGCGATAATGACCGGATGGAAACCGTCCGCATCGCCACCCGCAAGAGCCCGCTCGCCCTCTGGCAGAGCGAACACGTCGCCGACCGCCTGCGCCAGGCCCACCCCGGCCTGCATGTGGAACTGGTGCCGATGAGCACCCGCGGTGATGAGGTGCTTGATCGGTCGCTGGCTGCCATCGGCGGCAAGGGCCTGTTCCTGAAGGAACTGGAGCTGGCGATGCTGCGCGGCGAGGCTGACTGCGCCGTGCATTCGCTCAAGGACGTGCCGATGGAACTGGACGAACCGTTCGCGTTGCCGGCAATGCTCACCCGCCATGATCCGGCCGATGGTTTCGTCTCCAATCTGTATGCCTCGCTGGATGCACTGCCGATCGGTGCGCGGGTGGGGACCTCGTCGCTGCGTCGGCAGGCGCAGCTGCGCGCGCTGCGACCGGACCTGCAGCTGCTGGACCTGCGTGGCAACGTCAACACCCGCCTGGTCAAGCTCGACAACGGCGGTTACGACGCCATCGTGTTGGCCGTGGCCGGGCTGGAGCGGCTGGGGCTGGGCGAGCGCATCGTCGCGCGCCTGCAACCGCCGCAGTGGCTGCCGGCGCCGGCACAGGGCGCGGTGGCGGTGGAATGTGATGGCAGCAATACGCGCGTGATGGCGCTGTTCGCCGGCCTTGATGACGCAGCCACCCGTGCCTGCGTCGAAGCCGAGCGGGCGATGAACCGCGCGCTGCATGGCAGCTGCCACGTGCCGGTGGCCGCGATCGCGCAGTGGCAGGGCGACGACCTGCACCTGCAGGGGCTGGTTGGCAGCGCCAGCGATGGGCGTGCGGTGCGTGCCGAGGCCGTGGGCCCGGCCAGTGACCCGGAAGCGCTGGGCCAGCGCGTGGCGAAGATGCTGCTGGATGATGGCGCCGGCGAACTGCTGAACGTCTGAGCCACCGCAGGTAGTGCCGGCCGCTGGCCGGCAACCTCATGCCACCATTTG
>NZ_SRHZ01000008.1 GCF_004684085.1 Stenotrophomonas maltophilia | reverse complement strand
GGTGTCGGAGTGCGGGGACGCCGCAAGTACGTCCGTGTAGGCTTGGCAGCCGCATCCATGCGGCTGACACCCCGCACTCCGACACCGCCCCACCTCTGACAGATTCCCGATGTCTGGTAGATCCACGCCATGCGTGGATGAATCTCAATCGGAATCGAATATTTCGAATTGATTTGGGAGAGCATCCACGCATGGCGTGGATCTACGACAGCTCGCGGCCAACTGTCGAAGGCGGGGTGGGTCCGGTGGCGGGAGTGTCCGCGGCATGGATGCCGCGGCCAAGCCCCCAGGGACGGGTTTACGGCGTCTCCCGCTACCGGATCTACCCCGCTCAGGAAACCAGCTTTTGACGTTGACGTTGCTTCGGCCTCTGCAGGTGCAGGGCGCAGCCCTGCAGAGAGAACCTTTACCTGAACAGGCCGTTTTGCGCGGGGTCTCAACCATCAGTTAGACTATGCGGGTCTGCAGCGGCCGTCCGTTTCCCTCCGGGATCGCCGGCGACCAGGGTCCGCCCTCTTCGCCCGCCCCCACTCCGACGCCGTTCGTCACGCATTCCAGCCTGCGCTTCGTGCCGGCTGCACCCAATTCTCGCAGCGCGGTTCACGGGAACGCTCCGAGTCAGCCGATCAGTTTGATCTGCCCCCGTCTGTCCGTTCGGACAGGCGTTAACTGTACTTGGAGCAATCTCAATGTCTTTTGAATCCCTGGGCCTTGCGCCCTTCCTGCTGCGTGCGCTCGCCGAGCAGGGCTACGAAACTCCGACCCCGATCCAGCAGCAGGCGATCCCGCTGGTGCTGGCCGGTCGCGACCTGCTGGCCGGCGCGCAGACCGGTACCGGCAAGACCGCCGCCTTCGGCCTGCCGCTGCTGCAGCACCTGGGCACTGCCTCGCAGGAAGTCCGCACCGGCCCGCGCAAGCCGCGCGCGCTGATCCTGGCCCCGACCCGCGAGCTGGCCACCCAGGTGCATGACAGCCTGCGCGGCTACAGCAAGTACCTGCGCATCCCCAGCGCCTGCATCTACGGCGGCGTCGGCATGGGCAACCAGCTGGACATCCTGCGCCGTGGCGTGGACCTGCTGGTGGCCTGCCCGGGCCGCCTGATCGACCATCTGGAGCGTCGCAGCATCGACCTGTCCGGCATTGAACTGCTGGTGCTGGACGAAGCCGACCGCATGCTGGACATGGGCTTCCTGCCTTCGATCAAGCGCATCCTGGCCAAGCTGCCCAAGCAGAACCGCCAGACCCTGCTGTTCTCGGCCACCTTCGAGGACAACATCCGCCAGCTGGCGCTGGAATTCATGCGCAACCCGGAGCAGATCCAGGTCACGCCGAAGAACACCGTTGCTGAAACCATCACCCACCGCGTGCATCCGGTCGATGGTGGCCGCAAGCGGGACCTGCTGCTGCACCTGCTGGCGCAGGACAGCCGCGAGCAGACCCTGGTGTTTGCGCGCACCAAGCATGGCAGCGACAAGCTGGCCGCGTTCCTGGAAAAGTCCGGCATCAAGACCGCCGCGATCCACGGCAACAAGAGCCAGGGCCAGCGCCTGCGTGCACTGGGCGACTTCAAGGCTGGCCGAGTGACCGTGCTGGTGGCCACCGATATTGCCGCGCGCGGTATCGACATCAACGAGCTGCCGAAGGTGATCAACTTCGACCTGCCGATGGTGGCCGAAGACTACGTG
Source organism: Stenotrophomonas maltophilia (assembly GCF_004684085.1). Lineage (GTDB taxonomy): Bacteria > Pseudomonadota > Gammaproteobacteria > Xanthomonadales > Xanthomonadaceae > Stenotrophomonas > Stenotrophomonas maltophilia_AS. Next base: position 124,630 of record NZ_SRHZ01000008.1, on the reverse strand, counting down.
CACCGCATCGGCCGTACCGGCCGCAACGGCGCCACCGGTCAGGCGATCTCGCTGGTCGCGCAAGATGAAGTGAAGCTGCTGCGCGCGATCACGCGTCTGCTGGGCCGCGACATGGACATCCGCGATGTGCCGGGCTTCGAGCTGCAGGTGCCGATCCGCTGGGGCAACAGTGCACCGGGCAAGGCCGAGCACGAGACGGGTGAGCGCGCACCGCGCAAGAACCACGCGCGCCGTCCGCACGGCGATGCGCCGCGTCATGCGCATGCAGGCCCGAAGAAGGCCGGCGGCGGTCGTCGCGAAGGTGGCGGCAACGGCCAGCAGCGCGCAGGTGCGGGTCAGGGCCAGCGTCGTGGCGGTGCCGGTAGTACCGGTGGCGGCCGTGGTCGTGGCCAGGGCGGCGGCGGCGGTCGCGCCAGCTGATCCCAGCTGACATGGATGGTGCTTCCCGCTGCGCGGGGGCTATCGAGGGACGGCGCTGACGCGCCGTCCCTTTTTTGTTGCTGGCTACCGTGAGTAGAAGCCGGCGGTGTGCTGCGCTGAGGGCGGATGGGCGTGGGGCCAGCGCAAAACACGCCGTAAACCCATCCATGGGGGCTCGGTCGGCGCATCCATGCGCCTCACGGTTTTGCGCTGGCCCCACGCCCATCCGCTTCAAGCATTGCCTGCGCCTTCTTGTCCCACCGGGTAGCCGGGAGAAGAAAGATCAAATTCAAGTTCAAGAGCAAACGCCGATGCAGATGCTTTTGCTTTTGCTTTTGTTTTTGCCCTTGCTCCCGCTCTGGGGTTCGATGCGTCCGCGCCCGCAGGAAATTGTCGAGGGGAGGCCGGACGGGCTGTGCAGGACCGTTGGCGCCATGAATGGCGCCATCGAGCTTACATGGACGTATTTACAGCGTGTCCTGCGCAGCCCGTCCGGCCTCCCCACCCCTATACCAACTGAAGCGCGTGCAGCCTCAACCCCGCGCCTTACTCGGATTCACCAGATTCCCGAAGAAGATCGCATTGATCAGCAGCCGATCAGTGCCGTGCCAGTACTTGCGATGCGCCGGATCATCGGCAAACAGCACCACGTTGCCCTGGCCCTGCGCCGACACCAGCAGCCATGCACTGCCTGCCACCCGCGCGCGGTTGCGCTCGGACAGATAGCCGTTCACCCGCGGCGGCGTATCAATGCGCACCACCGTCGAGAACGGGTTCGCGCTCGGTTGCAGCGTCACCGTGTTTTCCTTGTTGATCGCCAGCTGCCGGCGCGGCACGCCGAAGGCCAGCGGATGACTGGTATCCACATCAGCACTGAGGATGTTGCCGCTGACCCGCTCGATCGCGGCGATGTCGCGCTGGTCGCCGAACGCGCGGCGACTCTCGTCTCCCGCCTCTTCGTCCTTGCTGAGTTTCTCGCCGTCGGCCAGCTTCTGTTCAATCGCCCATTTCGAGGCACTGCCGTAGGTCACCAGTGAACCGCCGGCCTGTACCCAGCGCTTCAAAGCAGCCACCGCCGCGGCATCGACGCCGGTGTAGGTACCTCCGGACAATACGATCGTGGTGTAGCGGTCCAAGGGCACCTTGCCCAACTGCTGCGGATCCAGCTTGCTGGCTGGCAGATGCAGTTGCTGGTCAAGCAGGAACCAGGCCGAACCAATTTCGGTGGCCGCCACACCCTCGCCCATTATCAATGCCACCGCCGGCTTGCGCAGCGCCTTTACGCCATCACTGCCGAGGTCGATGCCCTCGCGGCTGCGGCCACTGGACAGTGCGTGCACCTGCACACCTGCCTCGCGCGCGGCAGACGTCACTGCCTCAAGCAGCGCCGCATCCTGCAGCGACTGCCCGGCGACCGGAATGACCAGGCTGCCGGCGGCGAAGCTGACGTCGCCTTGCGCGGTCGCGGTGGTGAACGGCTGGAATGCCGCACGCGTGCTCAAACCCTTTTCCTGCAGCACTGCCAGTGCGCGCCCAGCGTTGTAGTCGCGCCAGTCGATGACATAGGCGAATCCAGCCTGGCCGCCGAGTACTGCACCCTGCTCTGCCGGCAGCGCAGTCACCCGCGCCCCACCGTCAACGCGGCTGCGGCTGCCGGCGAATGCCACGCCATACGCCGGCGCGATCGCATAGCTGGTGCTGCCGTAGAACACATCACCCTTGATCGGCGGCGTCTCGGCAAAGATCGAATGCACGAGTCGGAACTGCGCCTGCTGCACCGGCACCACGTAGGCACTGCCGGCATCGAAGCGCTGCCCGTCGACAGTGACTGCACGATCCAGCGCACGCACCTCGACGCGGTGCAGCAGCAACAGTTCCAGCAGGCGCCGGGTCAGTGCCGGATCGTGCGCGTCGCCGAACACGAAGCTCTTCACCGGCTGCTGTGCGGCCTGCTTCAGCGCGCTCTGGAAGAACTGCTTCTGCAGATCGAACAGCGCGCCGCGTTCGGTCACCGCGCCACGCACGGTTCCCAGGCCGGTAGCGACCTGATTGCGGATGGTGAACGGGAAGGTCAGCAGCCCATTCACCGATTCCTGCACGCGGCCGCGCGAGCTGGCCTGCTCGACGGTAACGCCGACAGCACCGTGGAAATCCGGATAGGTGGAACCGTACACCGGCGAGAAGTTGTCGAAGTTCTCGCCGGTGTAGTACAGCGACCCCAACGCATCCAGCGCCTGCGCGTGGTACTTGGCCAGGGTCTTGTTGAATTCGTACGACGCCGCCGGAATCAGCGGGCTGTGCATGCTCTTCGGCGAGGGCTCGAAGTAGTAGGTGCTGTCCTTGCCCATCTCGTGGAAGTCGATCTGCACGTTCGGGTACCACTGGTGGAACACCTCCACCTTCGGCCGTGAGTCCTGCTGGGTCAGGGCAAGCCAGTCGCGGTTGAGATCGGTGAAGTAGTGGTTGGTGCGCCCCTGCGGGAACGGCTCGACGTGTTCCTTGTCGGCGGGGTCGGCCGACGCCGGATCGGAGGCCCAGGCGTTGTGCCAGTTGGCGGCGCGATCGCGGCCGTCCGGGTTCTGCGCCGGGTCGAACAGCACCACCGCCTGCTGCAGCCACTGCTGGGTTTCGGCACTGCGGTTGGCCACCAGGTAGTACGCCGTCAGCATCGCCGCCTCGGCACTGGAGGTCTCGTTGCCGTGCACGCTGTAGCCCAGCCACACCACCACCGGGCTATCGCCCGCCGCGCTGCGCGGCTGGGCCGGATCGGCCAGGGTCGCGTGCTGCTGGCGCAGTTGTTCCAGCCGCGCGTGGTTGCCAGCGGCAGTCACGGTGGCGATCAACAGCGGGCGGCCTTCATAGCTGCGGCCAATCTCGCGCACGCTGATCTTGTCCGAGCGCTTGGCCAGTTCCTGGAAGTACGCCACCAGCTGATCGTGCCGGGTGTAACGGCTGCCGATCGGGTAGCCGAGGAACTGCTCCGGCGTGGGCACCGCCGCATCGAACGCTGCAGCATCCGTGGCGTGCGGGAAGAAGTACGCGCTCTGTGCCTGCGCCGGCTGCGGCGAGGACAGTGCGGTGGCGGCGGCAAGCAGCAACGGAAGAACGGCACGGCGATGCAAGGACACGGTGACTCCCCTGGAACACAACGGCAGACAGTCGCGCGGCCGGTCCCTTCAGGTGACCGGCCGCGGCGGATGGATCAGAAGCGGTAATCGAAGCCCAGCGTGAAGTAGCGGCCACGCAGGTCGTACTGGCTGAAGTCGTACGGCGCGCGGATGCCCGGGAACGAGGCGTCGTACGGCGGCGTCTTGTCGGCCAGGTTCTGCACCTTGGCGTACAGCGTCAGCTTGTCGATGCCGGTGTAGGCCAGGTACAGGTCGTACTGGCTGTAGCTGCCGACCTGCTGCTGCACGGCTTTGGCGGCGGTGCTCGCTTCCTGGCGATAGCTGCTGGTGTAGTACCAGGTCACCGCCGCGTTGAAGTCGCCGTACTTCCAGTCCAGCGTGGTGGTGGCCTTGTCCTTGGGCAGGGTCGCGCCCAGGTTGCTGCCGGCATAGTCCACCAGCGGGCCGCCGACCACGGTCGGGCGACGGTAGTCGCGCACGTGGGTGTAGGCCGAGGACACGGTGAAGTCACCGAACGCAACGGTCGGGATGCGCTGGCGCAGCTCGACGTCGATGCCCGAAGTCTTCAGCTCGCTCAGGTTCTGATAGCGGTTGTAGACCGCCTGCAGCTTGCCGCGTTCATCGCGCTGCACGGCACCGGCGACATTGTCGTTGACCAGGGTCTGGGTGTTGTTGGTACCGACCAGGTTGTCCAGCTGGATGCGGTAGTAATCGATGCTCAGGTTGGTGTTCGCCCACGGCGACAACACCACGCCGAAGTTCACGCTCTTGGTGCGCTCTGGCTTCAACTCGTTGTTGCCGACGGTGAAGAAGGTCGGGTTCTGGCGCGAACCCGGCACGTCCGGATCACGCGGATCGACCACGCTGCCGTAGGCGATGCTGGTGCTGTTGGAGTTCTCCGACAGCGACGGCGCGCGGAAGCCCTTCGAGGCGGACGCACGCACCAGCAGGAAGTCCAGCGGCTGCCAGCGCAGGCCGATCTTTGGCGAGAACGCATCGCCGAAGTCATCGTAGTGATCGGCACGCGCGGCGGCGGACAGCTCCAGCGTCGAAGCCAGCGGCACGTTCACTTCGGCGTAGGCGGCACTGACCTGGCGCTGGCCATGCACTTCGGCGATGGCCGGGCGCACCTGCAGGCCGGCATCGATCTGCCACGGGTTGTTGGAATCGAGCTTCTCGCGGCGCCACTCGGCACCGGCGGCGAAGCCGACATCACCGGCCCAGGTGTGGCCGAGGCTGCCGGAAATCTTCGCATCGATGCCCTGCAGCTTGGATTCGGCCGGACGCAGCGTGGCAATGTTGATCGAGTCGCGCACCGACTGCGGCGTGGCCGCCGGCTTGAGCAGGTTGTAGCTGCCTGAGGCCAGCGCATCGGCCAGCGCCCAGCGGTTGGCGAAGCCACCGGACACGCTCTCGCGCTCGCTGCTGCGTGCACCGAATGCGGCCACTTCCCAGTCCCAGTTCGAGGTGGTGCCGCGCAGGCCGAACACGCCGCGGTAGGCGGTGGAGCGGTTGGTCTTGAGCGTGCCGCCCAGGTCGAAGAAGGTGTATTCGATCGGAATTGCACGGCCGTACGGGTTGTACGGATTGTTGGCCGGCAGCAGCGACGACACCGGCTCGGCCAGGCCGCTGTCTGCGTTCAATGCAAAGCGGCCGCTCTCCAGGGTGAAGAACGGGCTGCTGCCGAACCACGCGGTGCTCTTGATCTGGCTGTACAGCACTTCGCCGAAGGCTTCGACGTTGTCGTTCAGGCGGAAGGTACCGTTTGCATAGGCCTGGTAACGCTTGGTCGAGGGGATCAGCGTGGTGAACGGCGCCTGGTTGAAGCCGCAGGTATCACCGGCCAGGCCATCGATCGGCGCGCTGGCGACGCGGGTGGTGCCGGCCGGGCAATTACCGTTGGCATCGAGCATCGGCACCGACGCGCCGTTGACCAGGTAGCGCGCGCCCTTGGCCGACCAGCCGTTCCAGCGGCCACCGGGCGAGTCGGTGTAGATGCCGCTCTTGGTCAGGTTGCGTTCGTCCTGGTCCAGGCGTTCGCGGTTGTAGCCCTGCAGGCTGAAGAGGATGTTGTAGCCATCGGTGTCGAGATCACCGAGGCCGCCGACGAACTTCAGGTTCTGCTCGTGCAGGCCGCCCTGGTCGGCACCGCCGAAGCTGCCGCCGATCTCGGCGCCTTCGAAGTTCTGCCGGGTGATGATGTTGACCACGCCGGCCACGGCGTCGGAGCCGTACACCGCCGAGGCGCCGTCTTTCAGCACTTCGATGCGCTCGACCGCGACCAGCGGCAGCGCATTGAGATCGACGAAGGTGTCGGACAGGCCACCGGCCGGGAAGCCGTAGTTGGCCAGGCGGCGGCCGTTGAGCAGCACCAGCGTGTTTTTCTGCGAGAGGCCACGCAGGCCGATACCGGCCGAGCCGGAGGCCCAGCCGTTGTTGGTGGTTTCGTTGCTGGCGTTGCCGGTGTTGGCCGAGATCGAACGCAGCACGTCGGCCACGGTGGCCTTGCCGGTCTGTTCCAGCTGCTGGCGGCCGATCACCTGCACCGGGTTGGAGGCCTCGGTATCGGTGCGCTTGATGTTGGAACCGGTGACGCGCACGGCAGCCAGGGTGCTGGCGTCGCCATTGGCGTCGGCGGAGGTTTCGGCGGCGGCGGACAAAGGCGCGGCCAGAGCGACGGCCAGGGCCGCCACGAGCAGGGTGTGCTTGGGCATGACGATGTGGGGGAGGTAGTAAGGGCGACGAAGTTCCGCAGTAGTCCATGCCTGGCCGGGGCCCGGCCAATAACATCTCTTCATACGGATATAAGAGAAACTATCATCTCTTCATCCGGATGGAAAGAATTACTTCACGAAAGCCCAACATCCGCTCAGGCTGGCCCCTCGCCTGCGGCGTACAATCGCGCCATGGAAATCTTCAAAGTCTTCATGCTCGAGGCGGCGCACCGCCTCCCCAACGTGCCGCCAGGGCACAAGTGCGCGCGCCTGCACGGCCACTCGTTCCGGGTGGAACTGAAGGTCGAGGGCGAGCCCGGTGCGCAGACCGGCTGGATCATGGACTTCGGCGACGTGAAGGCAGCCTTCCAGCCGATCTACGACCGCCTGGACCATCACTACCTCAATGACATCCCCGGCCTGGAGAACCCGACCAGCGAGAACCTGGCGGTGTGGATCTGGAACGAACTCAAGCCCAGCCTGCCGGCGCTGAGCGAGATCATCGTGCACGAAACCTGCACCTCCGGCTGCCGCTACCGCGGCCCGGCTGCCTGATCAACCCATTGATCTGGAAGGTATTTCAAAGGCGCTCTGGGCGCCTTTGTTATTTTTGTTGCATTGCGGCATCAAGGGCGTATGCTGCATTGCATCAAGTCACTTCCTGATGCCCATGGCCGCCTTCAGCGATCGCTTCAGTGATGCCACCCGCCAGCTCGCCGCCGCGGCAACGCGCGCGAACCGGTTGGCGTTGGAGAACGCGGAAAGCATGTTCGGCGTGCAGCTAAAGGCGATGGAGCGCAACCTGACCGCGACCGGCGGCTGGCTGGGCGAACTGGCCCGCGGCGAGGATGCGGCCGGGACGCTGTCCAGGGGCACACAGCTGTGGCAGGACAACCTGCAACGGCTGGGCCAGGCCCAGCAGGACGTGGTCGGTCTCGGCCTTCAGGCCAGCAAGGCCTGGTCCGAACTGGTGCAGGGCTACAACGAATCAACGGCGGACGCGGGCAACCCCTGACGCGACGCAACGCTCATTGCGTGGGTCCCTCCCCCCACGCAATCCGGACCCGGCAGATCCCTCCCTCTGCCGGGTCTTTTTTTGCCTCGCGTTTGGAATTAAGAGCGCTTCCTCGTCTGGATTTCCTGCGAGCTGATGGGCCCCGTCGGGGCAGGCAGGGGCCTGGGCAAATGTCCCCCGGCGCCGGCCGTTGGCCGTCACCTCCTCCTTTACTTTGCCCAAACCCCTGCCTGCCCCGACGAGGCTCGGCTTACGGCAGGTAAAGCGCAGCGCTCGTGGCGCCTTTCAACGAAGCGCCGACGAACTCCGAACGCAGGGCGGATGCCCTTGCGTACGAAGTAAAGGGGGAGGTGACGGCCAACGGCCGGCGCCGGAGGACATTCGTACGCAAGGGCATCCGCCCTGCGCCCCGCTGATTCAGTCCGCTGCACGCAATGCAGAAACGACTCAGCGCCCGCGATTGACGTGCCAATGCTGGTGCCACGCCTGGAACATCAACACGTTCCACAGGTGCGTGTGCCATTTGCGCTCACCCCGCAGGAACGCCTCCCAGATGCCACGCACCCGTGCCGCATCGAAGCAGCCCTGGTTGCGCAGCAGCTGCGGGTCCAGCAGTGCTTCCGCCCAGTCGCGCAGCGGGCCCGCCAGCCAGCGCGCCATCGGCGGACCGAAGCCGCGCTTGGGACGGTACACCAGCGGCTCCGGCAGGTAGCGGGCCAACAGGTGCTTCAGGATCAGTTTGTGCTCGCCGTCGTGGTACTTCAGGTGCTGCGGCAAGCGCCAGGCCAACCGCACCACCTCCATGTCCAGCAGCGGCGCGCGGGTTTCCACGCCCGCCGCCATGCCGGCACGGTCGACCTTGGCGAGGATGCCCTCCGCCAGGTCCATGCGGAAATCCAGCAGCTGGATGCGGGCTTCCGCCGGAAGCGCGGTGTCCTGCTGCTGGAAGATCGTCATCGGCTCACGCGCGCCCAGCACCACCTGCGCCGGCTGCCGCCAGCGGGTGACGCGCTGCAGGTAGTGCCCTTCCACATCATTGGCAGCGACCTCGGCCACCAGCGCGCGCCAGCCGCCCAGGCGGCCCCGTTCGACGTTCATGCGGCTGCCGCTGCGCCGGGCCAGGTGACGCACCCAGTCCGGAAGGCCACCGCACAGGCGTGCATTGCGCAGTGCGCGCCCATAGCTGGGATGGCCGAAGAACAGTTCATCACCGCCATCACCGGTCAGTGCCACCGGCTTGCGTGCCCCCAGCAGTTCACTGGCCAGCAGGGTCGGCAGCTGCGAGGCATCGGCGAACGGCTCGCACCAGACCTGTGGCAGCCGCTGCAGCAGATCCAGGCCCTGCCGCGCATCCATCCGGTGCAGGTGATGCTGTACGCCAAGATGCCGCGCGACCTGCGAGGCCCAATCGCTCTCGTCATGACCGGGATCATCGAAGCCCACCGTCCACGCTTCGATCGGCAGCGTCGACTGTGCCTGCATCATCGCCGTCACCAGCGACGAGTCGGTGCCGCCGGACAGGAACGCGCCACAGGCCAGTGGCGAATGCATGCGTGCGGCGATGGCCTTCTGCAGCACGGTTTCCAGCTGGTCGGTGGCCTGCTCCAGGCTGGGCGCGGGGTGCAAGGGTTCCTGCAGGGCGCTGTGCATCGCATCGCGTGCGCACCAATAGCGCGAACCACCTTCCGCCGCCTGGCTGGAACCGCCGGCAGCGTGGTCATCCAGATCGACACGCAGCACCGCGCCCGCCACCAGCTTGTGGATGCCGCGGTAGATCGTGTGCGGCGCCGGCACATAGTCGTGGCGCAGCAGCAGGCTCAACGCATCCTGGTCGATGCTCGGCGCGAAGCCGGCAAACGCCTGCAACGCCTTCATCTCGGAGGCGAACAGGAACTTGCCCTGGTACCAGCCGTAGTACAGCGGCCGCTCGCCGACCGGGTCACGCGCCAGCCACAGCGCACGCGACTCCCGATCCCATACGCTGAAGCCGAACGCACCTTCGATACGGGACAGTGCCCGCTCCACGCCCCATTCGACAATCGCCTGCAGCAGCAGCCGGGCATCGCTGCAGCTGCGCGGCAGATCGCGCAGCTGCGACTGCAGGTCGGCGCGGTTGTAGAGGCGGCCGTCCAGGCACAACACGTAGCGGCCACAGTCCGAGCTCAGCGGCTGCATCGGGGTGTCGGTCGGCGCCCGGCAGTGGCCCAGCGCCAGGCCAGCCTCGGCGTCGGTCCAGTAACCGATGCGGCCCCTGCCCCGCTGCTGCAGGGCGCGCAGCATCGGCGCCAGCTGCTGCAGCAGGTGCTCGTCTTCGGCGGGCGGCAGCCAGGCGCCGACCACGCCGCTCATCGGGCACCTCCGCAGCGGCAGCGGCGGGACGGGTTCAGCAGGCAGGGGGCGGCGGGCGACATGGCAACGGCACGCGGAGCGGAGGAGACTCCATGCTCGGCGCCCCACCTGCCCCGCGTCAGTCGCTTTGCTGTCAGCGATGGTCACCAGACGTATCACGAAGGTAACGTTTTGTAACGGCAACAAGCTATGCTGGACGCCAAGTTGTTGCCAGGCCTGAGGCCCGGCCCGCGCGCCAGCAACCCCGGCTGAATGGCGCCCGCCCCCTGGACCCGGGTGGCCCGACGGCTGGGATAGCATCGCCGCGCTCGTGCCGTGGCGGTACGTATGCCCCACGGAGGCCTTGAAAATGCTGGATATCGTACTGGTCGAAGACGATGCCCGCCTCGGTACGATGGTCAGCGACTATCTGCAGCGGCATGGTTACCAGGTCGCCCATGAGCGCAGTGGCGAGCGCGCAGTGGCCCGTATCCTGGCCGAGAAACCGGCGCTGGTCCTGCTCGATGTCGGCCTGCCAGACCAGGATGGTTTCGAAGTGTGTCGGCAGATCCGGCCCCACTATGACGGCATCATCTGCGTGCTGACCGCCCGTACCGACAACATCGACCAGGTGCTGGGCCTGGAGCTGGGTGCCGACGATTACATCGGCAAGCCGATCGAGCCACGGGTATTGCTGGCCCGCCTGCGTGCCCACCTGCGCCGCCACCGCCGGGTCGAGCCGCGTGACGGCAGCCTGCGCTTCGGCGAGCTGAGCATCGACCCGTCCACCCGCAACGTGCACCTGCAGGGCAGCCTGCTGGAACTGACCACTGCCGAGTTCGACCTGCTGTTCCTGCTGGCCAGCAACGCCGGCCAGATCCTCGACCGCGACGCGCTGCTGCGTGGCCTGCGCGGGATTGCCTTCGATGGCCTGGACCGCTCGATCGACGCACGCATCTCGCGCCTGCGCCGCAAGCTGGGTGACAACCCGGAACAACCGGAACGGATCAAGACCGTGCGCGGCCGTGGCTACCTGTTCAGCCGCTCGGCATGGGGATGAAGCGTACGCAGTCGGCCATGCGTGGCCACGCCTTCCACTTCCTGCGCTACGGCATCGGCTTCCTGGTCGCCCACCTGCTGCTGATCGTGCTCGGCCTGTGGGCCTGGGACGCCCTGCTGGAGGACCGCACCGAAGCGGGGCTTCAGGCCGAGATGCGTGGCACCCATGCGCTGCTGCAGCAGCGCTTCGCCGAAACGCCCAGGAACCAGTGGCCACGGCTGGCGCGCGAGCTCGACGCCGACTTCGCCTATGCGCTGCGGATGGTGCCGCTGGCCGAGGCGGAGAAAGAACTGCCGGCCAGCCAGCGACCGCCGTTCAACAACGGCCGGGTGCAGATCGACCTGGAGCATATGCGCAGCCTGCAGCGGATCGGCGACAGCGACTATGCGGTGATGCTGGGGCCGCTGGACGAAGCGTTGCCTGAGGAAGGCTGGCAGGACAGCGAAGTGTCCGGCGTGGCGATCCTGCTGCTGATCCTGATGGTGGCCGTGGCGCTGCCGATGTACGTGATGGTCTACCGCCTGTGGCGTGACGTCTCGCAGCTGGCCCAGGCGGCACGGCAGATGCGCGACGGCCAGCTGGACACGCGTGCGCCGCGTGCCGGTACCGCACTGGTGCGGCCGCTGGCCAATGCCTTCAACCATATGGCCGAGCAGCTGCAGCAGCTGCTGGAAAGCCAGCGCGTGCTGGCCCAGGCGGTGGCGCATGAAGTGCGCACGCCGCTGGCGCGGATGCGCTTCGGCCTGGCCGACATGGAAGACACCGCGCTGGACGAGGTACAGCGCGATGCGCTGGGCGGCCTGCGCACCGATGTCGATCGCCTGCAGCACCTGACCGATGCCGGTGTCGAGTACGCCGCGCTGGGCCGCTGCCATCAACTGACCCGCCAGCGCCTGCAACTGGCAACGCTGGTACGCGGCGTGGTGGCCCAGTTCGCACCGTTGCCGATGCCGGTGCAGCAGGCGCTGTCGCCGGCAGGCCTGGTCAACGTCAACCGGCACATGCTGGAACTGGCGTTGCGCAACCTGCTCGGCAATGCCCTGCGTTACGCACGGCGGCAGATCCGGATTGCCAGCACGGTCAACGACGGCTGGCTGTGCCTGCAGGTGGAGGATGACGGCCCCGGCATCGCACCCGAACTGCGCGGCCAGGTGCTGCAGCCGTATGTGCGGCTGGACCCGGGCAGCCCGGGCTTCGGCCTCGGCCTGGCGCTGGTGCAGGTGGTGGCCGACAAGCATGGCGGCCACGTCGAAGTGACCGATTCGGAGCTGGGCGGCGCCTGCATCCGCCTGCACCTGCCGCTGGAGAGCGGCAGTGTGGTGGAGGACGAGGCGGCCTGCTAGGCCGCCGGTTCCGCGCGCGGCAGCGCAAACACGAACAGCGCGCCGCGCTCACTGTCGCGCAGTTCGATACGGCGGCCATGCAGCTGCACGATGCGCTGCACGATCAGCAGGCCGAGGCCACCGTTCTCGCCACGGCGCGCGCCCAGCGCGGCCGGCGCCTGGAACAGCTGCGCACGCAGCGCCGGCGCCACGCCGGGACCATCATCGGTCACGCTCACCTCGACGCTGTCGGGTGTCGCACGCAGGCTCACCTCGATCCGGCCACCTTCAGGCGCGTGCCGCAACGCGTTGTCGAGCAGGTTGGTCAGCACCCGCTCGACCAGACCGAGATCGGCACGCACCAGCGGCAGGCCGGGCGGGAATTCCGCGTGCAGGTACTGGTTGCGCGCCTGCGCCGCCAGTTCGAATTTCTGCAGCACGTCCTGCAGCAGCTCCGGCAGCGCGAACACCTCCCACTCCAGCCGCACCTCGCCATGCTCCAGCCGCGCCAGCTCGAACAGCGCGCGTGCCAGCCGGCCAACCTTGGCACTCTGCGCCAGCGCGATGCCGAGATAACGCCGGCGCTCATCCGGCGACAGCGTGGCGTCCTTCAGCGCCAGCGTTTCCAGATAGCCGTGCAGCGACGACAACGGTGTGCGCAGGTCATGCGAGATGTTGGCCACCAGCTCACGCCGCTGCAGGTCCTGCTGGCGCAGCTGCTGCCATTGCTCGCCCAGCCGCTGCGCCATCTGCGCATGTGCATGTTCGAGGATCACCAGTTCATCGCGCTCACCCGGGCGCAGCGGCGCGGGTGGCGGCAACGGTGTCGGCGCATCGATATCAAACGCCTGGATGCGCCGGGTCAGTCGTCGCAGCGGGCGGGTCACCCAGTAGAACGCCACCAGCCCGGCCAGCAGGCCAAGGCCACCCACCAGCACCACCGACCACAGCGTGGTGTTCCATTGGCTACCGGCAGCGAGATCGTCGGCCAGCATCTGCCGGTGCTCGCCGACCAACACCACGTACACGTAGCCGGCCGGCCGGCCCTGCACGATCAACGGCGCGGCACTGAACACCTTGCGGCCGTCCGCGCTGCGCGGGTCATCGCCCAGGATCGGCAACGGCGCACCGGCCAGCAGGCGACGCAGCGGCGCCACGTCCACCCGGTTGCGCACCAGATGGCCACTGGGCGCATCGTGGCCGAGGATGCGGCCCTGGTCGTCCAGCAGGTAGACCTCGACGCTGGGATTGACCGCCATCAGCTGGCCGAACAGCGCGCGCACCGCGGCATCGCGCATGCCGCTGGTGTCCATCAGTTCACTGCGCTGGGCGATGTGCTCGGCCAGGCCCAGCGACAGCCGCTGCACCACCTCCTGCTCGTGGCGGGTATTGGCACGCATCTGCAGCGCCAGCAGCGCCATGCAGCACATCAGCATCAGCGCGGCGATCACCACCGCCAGCTTCTGCCACAGGTTCGGCTTGATCATGCTGCCGCCCCGGCCGGGTCGACCAGCTTGTAGCCGCGGCCCCACACCGTCAGCAGCCGCCGCGGATTGGCCGGATCAGGCTCGATCTTGCTGCGCAGGCGGTTGATATGGGTGTTGACCGTGTGCTCGTAACCATCGTGCTGGTAACCCCAGACCTGGTTGAGCAGTTCCATGCGCGCGAACACCTGGTCCGGATGACGGGCGAAGAACAGCAGCAGGTCGAACTCACGCGGGGTCAGTTCCAGCGCGTTACCATCCACCGAGGCGGTGCGCGCGACCGGATCGAGCTGCAGCCCACCCAGTTCGATCGCGCCGGCATCGATGCGTGCACTCTGCGCCATCGCCTCGGCCCGGCGCAGCAGTGCCCGCACCCGCGCCACCAGCTCCGGCATCGAAAAGGGCTTTGCCAGGTAGTCGTCCGCGCCCAGCTCCAGGCCGACGATGCGCTGGGTTTCGCTGCCGCGCGCGCTGATGATGATGATCGGCACGTAACGTGCCATCGCGCGTGCGCGCTGGCAGACCTGCAGGCCATCCACGCCCGGCAGCATCACGTCCAGCACCAGCGCATCCCACGGGCCTTCCTGTTCGAGCAGGCGCAGGCCGGCGTCGCCGCTGGCGGCATGGGCCACGTCGTAGCCCTCATCGCCCAGATGCATGCGCAGCAGGTCGGCGATGTGGGCATCGTCTTCAACGATCAGCACGCGTTTGGTGGACATCGGCAGCTCGGGGCCAGTGGGGAGGCTGCCTGCATTGTGGCGCGGGATGGCCGCCGATACCTCACGAAAAATTGAATCCTGCGTGAGGATTCGTTGACCCGGGCGGGCGCAGCATGGCCCCGTCGCCCCTTCCCGGAGTCCGCCATGTCCCTCTCCCGCCGCCACCTGCTGGGCCTGGGCGGTGTTGCCACCGCCGCCGGCCTGCTCGGCCTGGGGGCCTGCAGCCGCGCCGCCCCGGCTGCCGCCGAAGCGCGCCCGTCGCGACAGTTCGAGGTCATGCACAGTGATGCGGACTGGCGCCAGCGCCTGACCCCGGCGCAATACGCGGTGCTGCGCCAGCAGGCAACCGAGCGCCCCTACAGCAGCCCGCTCAACAAGGAACACCGCCAAGGCACTTTCGCCTGCGCGGGTTGTGCGCTGCCGCTGTTCTCCTCCTCCACCAAGTTCGAGAGCGGCACCGGCTGGCCCAGTTTCTGGGCGCCGCTGCACAACGCCCTCGGCGAAGACCGCGACGTCACCTTCGGCATGCTGCGGGTGGAAGTGCACTGCCGCCGCTGTGGTGGCCATCTCGGCCATGTGTTCAATGACGGCCCGCGCCCGACCGGCCTGCGCTACTGCATGAACGGTGCGGCGATGGTGTTCGCTCCCGGCGCCGCTGATGCCGGCACTGCCGATGGCTGGCGGGTGCCGCTCGGTTCTTCCTCTGCTTCCGGAGCCTGACGATGCTGCTGTTGCTGCTTGCCTATCTCGGGGGCGCGCTGACCCTGCTCAGCCCCTGCATCCTGCCGGTGCTGCCGTTCGTCTTTGCGCGCGCCGACCGTCCGTTCCTGCGCAGCACGTTGCCCTTGCTGCTGGGCATGGCGCTCACCTTCACCGTGGTCGCCAGCCTGGCGGCGGTCGGCAGCCAATGGGTGGCGCAGGCCAACCAGATCGGGCGCTGGATTGCCCTGCTGCTGATGGCGCTGTTCGCGGTCGCCCTGTTGTGGCCGCGGCTGGCCGACCACCTGCTGGCGCCGTTCCAGCGTGTGGGTGCCCGCTTGAGCGCGCGTGCCGATGCCGCCGACGCAGCGGGTCGTGGCGGCGTGTGGACCTCGCTGCTGATCGGTATCGCCACTGGACTGCTGTGGGCACCGTGCGCCGGTCCGATCCTGGGCCTGGTGCTGACCGGCGCCGCCCTGCATGGTGCCAGCGCTGGCACCAGCACCTTGCTGCTGGCGTATGCGCTGGGCGCGATCACCGCACTGGCGCTGGCGGTGTGGGTAGGTGGGCGCGTATTCCGTGCGCTGCAGGCCCGCCTTGGCCTGGGCGACGTCGTGCGCAAGGTGCTGGGCGTGGCCGCGCTGCTGGCGGTGGTAGCGATCGGCCTGGGCTGGGATACCGGCCTGCTGACACGTCTTTCAACGGTCAGTACCGCACGCATCGAGCAGGGCCTGCTGGACGCGGTACCCGGCGCGCAGCCGGCGGCACCGCCGATGATGATGATGGCCGGTTCCAACGCCGCTGCCGACGCACCGCTGCCGGTGGAAGGCACCCTGCCTGCGCTGGACGGCGCCACCGGCTGGCTCAACAGTCCGCCGCTGAACGCGGAGCAGCTGCGCGGCAAGGTAGTGCTGGTCGATTTCTGGACGTACTCGTGCATCAACTGCCTGCGCGCGATGCCGTTCGTGCACGAATGGGAGCGCCGCTACCGCGACCACGGCCTGGTGGTGATCGGCGTGCACACGCCGGAGTTCGCCTTCGAGCGTGACCCGCGCAACGTGATGAAGGCGGTGCAGCAACTGAAGGTCGAGTACCCGGTGGCGCTCGACAATCAATATTCCATCTGGCGCGCGTTCAACAACCGCTACTGGCCGGCGCAGTACTTCGTCGATGCACAGGGCAACATTCGCGGCCACCAGTTCGGCGAGGGCAATTACGCGCGCTCGGAACAGGTGATCCGTCGCCTGCTGACCGAAGCGGGCCAGACCCATCTGCCGCCACCGGCTGATCCCGCCGCCGCCGATCTGAAGGGTGTGGCTGCGCGGGCCGACATGGGCAATCTGCGCTCGCCGGAAACCTATCTGGGCCACGCCCGCGCCGAGCAGTTCGCCTCGCCCGGTGGGCAGCGTAGCGACACCTCGTTCGACTACACCTTGCCGGCCACGCTCGCGTTGAACCAGTGGGGACTGTCCGGGCACTGGACCGTCACCGACGAAGCGGCACAGCTGCAGCAGGCCGGTGGACGCATCGCCTTCCAGTTCCATGCGCGCGACCTGCACCTGGTGCTGGCGCCGCGCCAGGAAGGAAAGCCGCTGCGCTTCCGCGTCTGGCTGGACGGCAAGCCACTGCCCGCCGCCGATGCCGGCAGCGATGTCGGCACCGATGGCAGCGGTGTGGTCGACGAGCACCGCCTGTACCAGCTGATCCGCCAGCGCGGCCCGGTCGGCCCGCATCGCTTCGAGATCGAGTTCCTCGACGCGGGCGTGCAGGCCTATGCCTTCACCTTTGGTTGAACCGGGAGCACACGATGAAACTCTCCTTTGAACAAGGCATCGCGGCCGGCGTTGCAGGTCTGGTGGCCACGGCATTGATCGCCGGTGTGCTGCTCGTTGACCACGGCGCCATCGCGGCACCGGTCGAAGCCAGCGCGCAGGCCCAGGCACTGCCGGCGCCCAGCGGCGATGCCGCGTTCCGCGATGACGCCACCCACGCCAGCGTGGTGTTTGCTGGCGGCTGCTTCTGGGGCGTGCAGGGCGTGTTCCAGCACGTCAAGGGCGTGAGCAATGCGGTATCCGGCTACATCGGTGGCAGCGGCACCGATGCGCGCTACGAGCGCGTCAGCAGCGGACGCACCGGCCACGCCGAGGCGGTGAAGATCGACTACGACCCGCGCCAGGTCAGCTACGGGCAGTTGATGCAGGTGTTCTTCTCGGTGGCGCACGACCCGACCCAGCTCAACCGCCAGGGACCGGACCATGGCAGCCAGTATCGATCGGCGATCTTCAGCGATGACGCCCGCCAGCAGGCGGCCAGCCGTGCCTACATCGCCCAGCTCGGCCAGGCCGGCAGCTACCGCGCGCCGATCGTCACCCAGCTCGGCAGCGGCCAGCGCTTCTACCCGGCCGAGAGCTACCACCAGAACTACATGACGAACTACCCGCAGGCGGCCTACATCCGCTACTACGACGCACCGAAGCTGGCGGCGCTGGGCAAGCAGTTCCCCGCGCTGTATCGGCGCGAGGCGGCACTGGTGCCGATGCGGTAACGGCACGACCTGCAAAAAAAGACGCACGGCCATCCGGCCGTGCGTTTCGAAAGTACCGGCCATGCCCCGATCAGGCCCGGCCGACAACGACATGCTAGGCTCGCCATCATCATGGGTACAGCACCAGATGGCGGGATGTTCGATGGATACAGATGACCAGACTTCGATGATTCCACCCCGCTACCAGCGGCTGTCCGACGAACTGGCCGAAGCCATCCATGGTGGTCGCCTCCCGGTCGGCAGCCGCCTGCCCTCGCTGCGGCAGATGGCGTCGCAGCGCAGGCTCAGCCTCAACACGGTGATCGCCGCCTATCGCCAGCTGGAAGATGCCGGCCTGGT
This sequence comes from Stenotrophomonas maltophilia, assembly GCF_004684085.1. Lineage (GTDB taxonomy): Bacteria > Pseudomonadota > Gammaproteobacteria > Xanthomonadales > Xanthomonadaceae > Stenotrophomonas > Stenotrophomonas maltophilia_AS. The sequence goes on along the minus strand of NZ_SRHZ01000008.1, from coordinate 106,857 downwards.
GATTCCGCGGCCGAAAGTCGGTTTCGAGGTCGCGCCGCGACTGTCGGTGCCGGAACGTTCGCTGCGCGACACCCCGTCCGCGCCCACCGCGCCGCTGCAGCAGGTGCTGATGGCGCGCGTGCTGGAGGCACAACGTCGCCCCGGCGTGATCGACCTGGCCTTCGCCGGTCCGCGCGGGCGCCAGTTCTATCCAGGTGCACAGCTGGCCCGGCATACCGCGCAGGTCCTGCGCCACGGCCAGCAGACGGTGGAGACCTATGCGCGACCGAACGGTTCACCCCGGCTGCTGGCGCAGATCGTGCGCCGGGGACCGCGCATGGGCCTGCACACCCACAGCGATCGCCTGCTGCTGACCCACGGGGCGATGGAGGCACTTCAGCTGGCGCTGCGCGCGGTCACCGAACCCGGTGATGCGGTCGGCATCGAGGCACCGTCCTACTTCAATCTGTACCCCTTGCTGGCCAACCTCGGCCTGCAGGCCATCGAGCTGCCCACCCACCCGCAGCACGGGCTGGATGTGGATGCGCTGGATGCGCTGCTGGAGCACACGGCGCTGGCCGCGCTGGTGGTGATGCCGACCGTGCACAATCCGCTGGGCTGCACCATGCCGACGCCTGCAAAGCAGCGCCTGGCCGAACTGGTCAACGCGCGCCAGCTGCCGCTGATCGAAGATGCGGTGTATGCCGAGCTGCAGTTCTGCGAACCGCCGGCGCCCTTGTTGAAAGCCTTTGATCGCAACGGCTGGGTGATGGTGGTCGGTGGCTTTTCCAAGACGCTGGCGCCGGACTATCGCATCGGCTGGCTGGAGGGCGGCCGCTTCGCCGAACGCATCGCGCTGCTGAAATTCCAGTCCACCGGCGGGGAACCGCAGCTGCTGGGTGACGCAGTCGCAGCCTATCTGGAAGCGGGCAGCTACGAGCACCACCTGCATCGCATGCGTCGTCTGTATCGCGAACAGGTGGGGCGGCTGCGCCAGCTGGTGGCCGAACATTTCCCGTCCGGCACCCGCGCCACCGAGCCGCAGGGCGGGTTCCTGCTGTGGCTGGAACTGCCGGGCGTGGATACGCGCGAGCTGTTCGAGCGTGCGCTGCAGGAGGACATCGTGTTCATGCCCGGCCAGGTGTACTCGCGCGGCGCACGCTACCGCCACTGCCTGCGGCTGTCGTGCTGCCAGACGCTGGATGCGCGCTTCATCGGTGCGGTGGAACGGCTGGGTGCGATCGCGCGGGAGCTGGCGGCGCGCTGATTGATCGGTAGCGCCGGGCCATGCCCGGCGAATTTTCTGGTCGCCGCGCTGCGCGCTCGCCGGGCATGGCCCAGCGCTACCTCTGGGCATCGAGCAGATGCGCCGCCAGTACTTCACCGCTCGCACCGGACAGGTACGGCAGCCGCCCCCAGCACGGCATCGGCAGGCGCTGGCGCAGCGTGGCGATGTTGTCATCCTGCCGCTGCATCGACGGGTCGATGTGGTTGCCGATCCAGCCCAGGCACTCCACGCCGCTGGCCTGCAGCGACTGCGCGGTCAGCCGCGCATGGTTGACGCAACCCAGGCGCATGCCCACCACCAGCAGTACGGGCAGACGCAACGCGCGCACCAGATCGAGCTGGTCAAGCGTGGCCGAAACCGGTGCCAACCAACCGCCGACACCCTCCACCACCACGATGTCAGCCTGCGCGCGCAGACGTTCGAATGCAGCCACGATCGGCGCCAGTTCCACCTGCACGCCATCCTCGGCGGCGGCCAGTTCCGGGGCCAGCGGTTGTCGCAGCGCATACGGATTCAGGTCGGCGTAGTCCGGCGCCGGCCAGCTGGCCGCCTGCAGGGCCAGGGCGTCTTCATTGCGCAGGCCCTGCCCCAGGTCTTCACTGCCGCTGGCCACCGGCTTCATGCCGACCGCCCGCAGCCCACGTCGGCGCAGCGCATGCAGCAACGCGGTGCTGGCCGCGGTCTTGCCGATCTCGGTATCGGTGCCGGTGACAAACAGGGCAGGCGGCAGCGTGGCAGGCAACAGCATCGATAAGCTCCAGCGGGGCAACAGAGCGTGCATTATCGCCGGCCCGGCGCGCTTGCTAGACTGCGGGCATGTTCGCCAATGCCTCGCTCACCGGCAGCAAGCCGGAACAATACGCCCAGCTGCTGGAACAGGCCCGTGGCCTGGTCTACGCCGAGTCCGACCGCATCGCCAATGCGGCCAACCTCTCCGCGCTGGTCTACCACGCCCTGCCCGACCTGAACTGGGTGGGCTTCTACCTGTACGACGGCAAGGAGCTGGTGGTGGGTCCGTTCCAGGGCCTGCCCGCCTGCGTGCGCATCCCGCTGGACAAGGGCGTGTGCGGTGCCGCCGCCAGCCAGCGCGTGACCCAGCGCGTGGACGACGTGGATGCCTTCCCCGGCCACATCGCCTGCGATTCGGCCTCGCGCTCGGAACTGGTGGTACCGCTGCTGCGTGGCGAGGAACTGATCGGCGTGTTCGACATCGACAGCCCGAAGGTCGGCCGCTTCGACGCCGACGACCAGACTGGCCTGGAAGCCATCGCCCGCGTGTTCGTCGAGGCGCTGGGATGAGCGCACCGAAGCTGCGCAACATCGGCCCCAAGAGTGCAGCCTGGCTGCGTCAGGTCGGCCTGCGCAGCCGCGAAGACCTGGTTGCGATCGGCGCAGTCGGCGCGTTCGTCAAGGTCAAGCGCGCCGGCTTCAAGCCGAGCTTGAACCTGCTCTATTCACTGGAAGGTGCGTTGCTGGACTGCCATTGGCAGGAGCTGAGCGAGCCGCAACGTGAGGCGCTGGTGCAGGACTATGAAGCGCGCATCGCCGCGCACCCGCTGAAGGCGGCCGGCCCGGCCTCGGGCCCGGTGCATGAGCAGCACTTCGATGCTGACGACGACGCTGAAGACAGCGTGGACGAGCGCGCGGACGAGGATTGAGGCCTCCGCGTTCCTGGGAATGCAGGCCAGCGGCCGGCACTACCACTGTGATGCGGGATCGGTAGCGCCGGGTCGTGCCCGGCGGGCACGCTCAGGGCTGCTGCAGCTCGAGCAGCTCACCCACCAGCCCTGCTTCTCCGCGTTCCAGCCACACCCGCAGGCGGGTGCCGTGATCGATGCGCAGCGCCCAGCACAGCGACATCGGCAGGCCGCAGACCTGCGACAGCACCATGCGCAGCGGGCCGCCGTGGCTGACCACCAGCGTCGGCACTGGGTCGTCGTGGTCCAGCAGGCGATCCAGCGCGCGTGCGATGCGCCGTTCGAAGTGGCCCCAACTTTCGCCGTTCGGCGGCGGGAACGCATGCGGATCCGCGTGGAAGGCCGCCAATGCGTGCTCCGGCAGGTCGAACAGCGACTGCCCGTCCCAATCACCGAAGTCCAGCTCTTCCCATTCCTCGTCCGTCTCCACGTCCAACCCACGCGGAGTCGCCAGCGCCATCGCGGTGTGCAGCGAGCGCAGCCGCGGCGAACTGATCACCCGCTCCCAGGGCTGCGCGGCGTAAGCGTCGACCAGTTCCTGCGGCAGGCGGGCCAGCTGCGCTGGATCACTGCGGCCATCTAGAAATTCATCGCGACCATTGCCGGCGTGGCGGACCAGGTCGAGGATCATGGCACCGCAACCGCGTGCAGCACGCTGGTCAGCGACGGGTACGCGCACGGCGCAGGAGAGATCGGCGATTGAAGCAACATCATGAACACCACTTCCGGACAGCGTCCCCATAGCGGGGCGCGTCATTCTAGCGTGGGCCGCCCTCAGCCTGCCCGGTACGGAGTCCTGCGCGTGAAGCAGACAGCGACGCCATCATGCGTTTACCCAGTCGGATCATGGGTGCTTCGATGCAACGATGTCCCAGCGCAGCCAGCGGGAGTGCGACCGCCAGCACCAGTGCAGCGCACAGCAGATAGCCGGATGTCCCGTCACCAACATACGCAAGCAACCGGCGCAGCACCGGTCCCAGCACGGCGATGACAATGGGATGCCCCAGGTAGAGCGAGTAACTCACCGTACCCAGCCAGGCCGTCGCCCGGTTGACAAGCAGACGGGGCGGGCATTGCGAGCAGCCCAGCAGCACTGCCAGATAGCCCAGGCCGGCCAGCTGCCATTGTCCTGCCCCGCTCCAGCCACCTGCGATTCCCGCCACGACCAGCAACAGCAACAGGGCACCGGCCAGGTTGAGTGCCATCCCCCACCACCGCGCCCGCACCGGAGGCAGTTGCGAGAGCGCGTTGTACGCGTGGAATGCCACCAGCCCCATCGCGAACACGGGCGCGTGCGTCAGCCAGCCATAGCTGCCCAGTGAAGCTTCCGCGCGTGCAGCCAGCGCGCCGGTTCCGGCCAACGCCGCCAGCCCCAGCAGCGACAAGAGGAGCATCCAGGCCCGGCGTCCGTCATTCACCAGCAGGTACAGCGCAGGGAAGATGACGTAGAACAGCATTTCCACGCCAACCGCCCAGCTGGCCCAGACAATGCCCTGCTCCCAGCCGGGAAACAGGTTGAAGGTGAACGTGGCATTGGCAACGATCTCGGCCCAGGGATGGCCGGCATGGCTGCCTCGGCCATCGCGGAAGATCGAGAACGCCAGCAACACGTAGAACAGCGGCGCAATCCGCAGGAAGCGGTGCAGGTAAAAACTCAGCAAGGGCCGTCCGCTGGCCTTGTGGCGAGGTTGGGTGTAGCACAGGGAGAACGCGCTGATCACGAAGAACAGGGCGACGCCGGTGGCTCCCAGCTGCAGTACCGGCAACAACCCGGCCGCAACGGGCAACGTCGGCGCTGGCATCGACTGGACGTGAAACAGCACGACATAGACGGCGGCCAAGCCTCGAAGCGAATCGAGGAACTGCAAGCGATCCTTTGCAACCATGTTCCCGCTTCCCAACCGCAGTGCGTGCGACGGCCTTCACTCTACCAGCTGGCGATGCCGTAGACTGCGCGCACTTCCAGGTGACCTGCGGCCACGGCCGGCAGGTTGAAACGGGAAGCCGGTGACGCGTGTTCCCACGCCATGCCGGCGCTGCCCCCGCAACGGTAAGCACGTCAGTTCCAGGCAACAACGCCACTGTGCCGCATGCATGGGAAGGCGCCTGGACGGTGGCCTCGCGCCACCTGGCGGCAAGCCCGGAGACCGGCCCGGAAGCCTCAAGGTCGCGATGCGGTGGGCATGGCGCTGGATGATCGCGGCCTGCGCTGCGGCATCGGCGCGTGCCTGCGTTTGCGGCTCCTCCCCTTCGCCACGCGGGCGTGCGTGGCACCCGGAGTTCCCGATGAAGCTGCAGTCCCGAATGCTGTCCCTGGCCGTCCTGGCCGCGCTGCCCGTGCTGGCCCAGGCCGCCGATGACACATCGGCGCTCGACCAGATCCTGGTCACCGCCACCCGCACCCCGATCGCCCTGCAGGACAGCATCGCACCGGCGCAGGTGATCGACCGTGCACAGATCGAATCCAGCCAGGCCACTTCGCTGCAGGAACTGCTGCGCGGCCGCGCCGGCATCAACCTGACCAATACCGGCGGCCTGGGCAAGCAGAGCTCGTTGTTCCTGCGTGGCACCAACTCCGGCCATACCGTGGTGCTGGTCGATGGCGTGCGCATCAACAGTGCCGACCTCGGCCTGGCCATGTACCAGGACCTGCCGCTGGCGCAGATCGAGCGCGTGGAAATCGTACGCGGCCCGCAGTCGAGCCTGTACGGCGCCGACGCCATCGGCGGCGTGATCCAGATCTTCACCCGCCGCAACCAGGGCGATTTCGCTCCGCACTTCCAGCTCGGCGGCGGCAGCAACGGGCTGCGTGAAGCCAGCGGCGGCATCGGCGGCGGCACCGAGCGCGGCTGGTTCGGCGCGGATATCGCCTACCAGCATTCTGACGGCATCGATGCCTGCCGCGGCTCTTCCTCGGTGTTCACTGCCGGCTGCTTTGCCGACGAACACGACCGCGATGGCTACCGCAACCTGTCCAAGAGCCTGCGCGGCGGTTACAGCTTCAACGACCAGTGGAACGTGGAAGGCAGCGCACTGCGCGCCGACGGCAAGAATCACTACGACGGTTACTACAACTACTCGGAAACCCGCCAGCAGGTGCTGGCCGGCAAGGTGCGCTACACCCCGTCGGAGCGACTGGCGTTCACCGCCAACGTCGGCCGCAGCGACAACGAGTCGGACAACTTCGGCGCATCGGGGGTGTTTGGCAGCGCCCAGACCCATCGTGACAGCGCCTCGCTGCAGGGTGACATCACGCTGGCCGAAGGTCAGCTGCTGAGCACCGGCGTGGACTGGAGCGAAGACAACCTGGACGGCAGCAGCGCGGACTATCGGGTCGACAGCCGCCGCAACACCGGCGTATTCGTGCAGTACCAGGGACGCTTCGGCCGCCACCAGCTACAGGTCAGCGCACGCAACGACGACAACCAGCAGTTCGGCAACCATGCCACCGGCAGCGCCGGCTGGGCGATGCAGCTGGACCATGGCCTGCGCCTCAATGCCAGCTACGGCACAGCTTTCAAGGCACCGACCTTCAGTGACCTGTATGACCCATGGAGCGGCGTGTCGACGTTGAACCCGGAAAAGTCCAAGAGCGCAAACCTCGGCGTTTCGCAGCAGGGCCAGGGTTGGCATTGGGGCTTGGATATATACGAAACCCGCATCGATGACCTGATCACCTACGATGCGTCCACGATGAAAATGCAGCAGGTTGAGAAGGCACGCATCCGTGGTGCCGAGCTGACCGGTGGCGTGCTGCTGGCCGGCTTCGACGTCAACGCGCAGCTGAGCTACACCGACCCGCGCAACCGCACCCACGGCAGTACCCAGTTCGACAACTGGCTGCCGCGCCGTGCACAGCAGACCGCGCGCCTGGACATCGACCGCCGCTTCGGTGACTTCCGCGCCGGCCTGACCGTGCAGGGTGCGGGCAAGCGCTTTGACAACGCCAGCAACTCGGTGAAGGTTGGTGGCTACGGCACGCTGGACCTGCGTGCCGAGTACGCGCTGACGCCGTCGTGGTCGTTGCTGGCGCGTGCGGCCAATGTGTTCGATCGCCGCTACGAGACGGTAGCGTTGTTCAACCAGCCCGGCCGCGAGTACCAGCTGAGCGTGCGTTACCAGCCGAAATAGCGATCCACGCCATCGACGCATGGCGTCGATCTACATGATCGGTAGCGCCGGGCCATGCCCGGCGAGCGGATCACGGCGTCGGACAGTCGGCAGCCAACCCCGGCAGCTCACGCAGGTCATCCATGACCGCCACCGCATGCGCGGTGGCAAGGTCCAGGCCGCGCGGATAGCCATAACGCACCAGCGCAATCGGCATGCCGGCATCTTCAGCAGCGCGGTAGTCGGTCAACGAATCACCCACCATCAGGCACGCCTCCACCGGCAGACCGAAGTGCGCGGCGATGTGCCGCAGCGGCTCGCCGCTGGGCTTGCGCTGCGGCAGTGAATCGCCACCCAGTATCAGCGCGAACGCATCGCCGATGCCCAGGTACTGCAGCAGCGGCGGCACCAGTGCTTCGGGCTTGTTGGTGCAGATCGCCAGCGGCACGTTGCATGCACGCAGTTGCGTCAGCGCTTCACCCACGCCATCGAACAGGCGCGGGCTGCGCAGCAGGCATTCGCGGTAGTGCACCATGAAGACCGGCATCACTTCGCCCATGTCGACCTCGCGGCCCGCCGCATGCACGGCCTGCTCGACCAACCGGCGCACACCGTCGCCGATCCAGCCCAGCACGGTGGCTTCCGGCACACGGGCCACGCCGATGTCCTCCAGCGTGCGATTCAGTGCTTCGGCGATATCAGCTGCGCTGTCGACCAGCGTGCCATCGAGGTCGAACACGACCAGCGGATAGGGATACGACAAGGGACGGCACCTGCATGACGTGGGGCCGTCCATTGTACGTCGCCGCTTCTGGGGCGGCTCCGCCTCAACCGATCCGGCGCGCGCGGGTGGCCAGGAAGGTGGGCAGATAGCGGTCGATCAGGAAGCGCGGTTGCGGCTGCCAGTCTTCCATGAAGCGATCGATGACGAAACCGGCATCCAGCTGCCCGCCGATCAGTTCGGTCAGGCTGTGGCCAAAGGTCAGCGCATCGCCACGGGCCAGCTTCGCCTCGCGTTCGGCCGGCGGCAGGTCTTCCAGGTCCGAATAGGGAATGGCGTACTGCGGTCGGATCAGGCCCTGCGCATCCAGCTGCGGATCACGCGCGCCGACGAACAGCACCGGGTTGTAGAAGCTGGCCATCAGCATGCCGTCGCGCGCCAGCACGCGGCGGCATTCGGTCCACACCGGACGCACATCGGGCACGTACAGGTTCGAGATCGGATGAAACACCACATCGAAGCTGTCGTTGGCGAACACGTGCAGATCGCGCATGTCGCCCTGCACGGTGCGCAGCTGCAGGCCATCGCGCGCGGCGACCCTGCGATCCTGTTCCAGCTGGCCGTCGGAGAGATCGAACACGGTAACCTCGGCGCCTGCGGCGGCCAGCACCGGTGCCTGCTGGCCACCGGCCGAGGCCAGGCACAGGATGCGGCGGCCGCGTACATCGCCCAGCCAATCCAGCGGCAACGCGCGTGGGGTCAGGTTCACCTGCCAGCGGCCTTCGCGCGCGGCGGCAATCGTTGAGCTTTCCACCGGGCGCGACCATTCGCGCACTTCGCTGGCCTGGCGGTCCCAGGCAGCACGGTTGTGGTCGATCAAGGCCTGTCCATGGTTCATGTGTTCTCCTTGCCCGGTGGGCGCCAATCCAGATCCTGGAAGGCCGGGCTGGCGAAGCACTCGCCCAGGAAGTCCAGGAATCGCCGCATGATAGCGGGCTGCTGGCGCCGTGACGCGTACACCGCATGAATGCCCAATTCGTCCAGACTGAATTCGGGCAGCAGTTCAACCAGTTCGCCACTGCGCAGGAACGGCGCCACCTGATAGGTCGGCAGCATGGCGATGCCGGCGCCGGCGCGTACCGCCTCCAGCAGCAGCGAAGCCTCGTTGGCGCTGATGTTGCCGCCCACCGCCACCGACAGCGAACGGCCGTCGCGGTGCAGCTGCCACAGGCTCTTGCCGACGTAGTGGTGGGTCAGGCAGTTGTGCGCGGCCAGGTGCTCCGGCGCGGTCGGTGTGCCGCGCGCCTGCAGGTAGGACGGCGTCGCGCACAGCACCGAGCGGCAGGTGGCCAGCCGACGTGCGATCAGGCTGGGGTCGATCTGGCGCGCAATGCGCACGGCCAGGTCCACCCGCTCCTCCACCAGGTTCACCGTCCGGTCGACCAGCAGCAGCTCGATGCGCGCCGCCGGATGGCGCGCGACGAAACCGGCCACGGCCCGTGCCAGGTGACTCTGCCCGAACGACACGCTGGCCGTTACCCGCAGCGTGCCGTGTGGCTCGGGGTCATCGCTGGCCAGTTCGCCCCGCAGTTCCTCTCCGATCGCCAGCATTTGCCGGAAGCGCGCAAGCGCCGCCTCACCCGGTCCGGTCAGGCTGATCCGACGCGTGGTCCGGTGCAGCAGGCGCGCACCCAGCCAGCCCTCGACCTCGGCCAGGTAGCGACTGACCATCGCCCGTGACATGTCCAGCACCTCGGCGGCGGCGGTGAGGCTGCCGCGCTCGGCGACCTCGACGAACACGGTCATGGCGGTCATTCGGTCCATATGCTCGATCCATGCAACAAACAAGCGCGTTATACGTTGTTTTTCGAGCGACTGCAGCGGCCTAGAGTGGCCCCATTCCCACCCCACATCGCCCCACGGAGTCCTGCCATGAAGATCGCCCTCGTTGGTTCCACCGGCAACATCGGCCGCCAGATCGCCCGCCACGCGCTGGCCCACGGCCACGAACTCACTGTCATCGTGCGCAGCGCGCAGGACCTTCCGGCTGAACTGGCCGGTGCCCATCCGGTGATCGCCTCGCTGGATGACCAGGACGCGCTGGTCGCCGCCATCGCCGGCCACGACGTGCTGGCCAGTGCCTACGGCCCGCGCCCGGGCGATGACATCGGCCGCGTCGGCGAGGTCGCCGCGCAGCTGGCTGCCGCCGCACGCAGGGCCGGCGTGCCGCGCCTGGTGGTGGTCGGTGGTGCCGGCAGCCTGGAAGTGGCGCCCGGCGTGCAGCTGGTCGATACCCCCAACTTCCCGGAGGCCTACAAGCCGTACGCGCTGGCCCACCGCGAGGCGTTCAACCGCCTGCAGGCAGTGGACGACCTGGACTGGACCTTCTTCTCGCCGGCCGCCGAAATCGGCCCGGGCGAAGAGCGCGGCCAGTACCGCGTGCAGCCCAAGGCCTTCCTCGCCGATGCCAGCGGCCACAGCCGCATCAGCTACGCCGACTACGGCGCCGCGTTCGTCGCAGAGCTGGAGGCGCACCAGTACCCGAAGCAGATCATCACCGCGGCGTACTGATGCCTGGCCGCCGGGCATGGCCCGGCGCTACCCACCTGTAGAGCCGAAGGCAACGGCAAGAGCCGTTGCCAACGTCGCTTGCGACGGCCCGTAGGGGGCCGGGCAAGGACGCCCGGCATAGCCCATGCTCGGCTCGCCATCCGCCACAAGGAATACCCCATGCGTACCGCTGCCCTGCTGCTCCCCCTCGCCCTGGCCGCCGGCTTCGCCAGCGCGCCGCTGCTGGCCGCGCCGGCCGCTGCCACTCCGGCCACCGCGACGAAATCCCAGCTGCACCTGCAGACCTTCCATCCCGGCCCGCAGGCGATGTTCTCGGTATCCTCGGTGCTGATCGAAGGCCGCCATGAAGCCATCCTGGTCAACGCGCAGTTCGGCGCCAGCGACGCGCGCAAGCTGGTTGAACTGATCCGCGCCAGCGGCAAGCAGCTGACCACGATCTACATCAGCCACGGTGATCCGGACTACTACTTCGGCTTGGCCACGCTGCAGGACGCGTTCCCGCAGGCGCGCATCGTCGCCACCGCGCAGACCGTCGCCCACATCCAGCAGACCCAGGCCGGCAAGCTGGCCTACTGGGGACCGAAGATGGGTGCCGACGTGCCGGCACGCATCGTGGTACCGCAGGTGCTGGACGGTGATGCCCTGCAGCTGGAAGGCCAGCGCCTGCCGCTGATCGGCCTGGATGGCCCGACCCCGGAACGCACGGTGCTGTGGGTGCCGTCGCTGCGCGCGATCGTCGGCGGCATTCCGGTGGTGGCCGGTGAACACGTGTGGATGGCCGACACGCAGACGCCCAAGTCGCACGCCGACTGGTTGCAGACCCTGCAGCGGCTGCAGGCACTGAAGCCGAAGGTGGTGGTGCCGGGGCATTACGCGCCGGGTGCGGCGCTGGATGCCAGTGCGCTGCGCTTCACCGCAGACTACATCCGCGCATTCGATACCGAGGCGGCAAAGGCCAAGGACAGTGCGGCGCTGGTGCAAGCGATGCAGGCGCGCTACCCGAAGCTGGACGGCGTGGCATCGCTGGAGCTGAGTGCGAAGGTGGCCAAGGGCGAGATGCAGTGGCCATGAGGTAAGGGAGGCTTTTGCAGGGCTGCGCCCCGCACCTGCGGTAGTGTCGGCCACTGGCCGGCACCCTCAACATCCAAAGCTCGCTTGATAGGGGGCGACCACGTTCAACTCACCAGATCGGCGACGCGCAGTTAATCACCCATTTGCCACTCCTTTCCAAACGTCAAGCCGGGATCAACATCACAGACCTGAACGTCAACAGCTGTACGATGATTGCGTAGCTGATTAAACCGATGGAACGGAGAATTCACGATGAAGATCAGACATGCTTTGGTCAAACTGCTGCTGTCCACCACCGCACTGGCCGCGTCCCCCGCGTTCTCTCAACAAGTGACGCCCTCCACCGACCCCGTTGTTCAAGCCTTTGCGCAGCATGAGGGATTGTCCACCCAAGAAGCCGACAGGCGGCTCAGACTTCGAATTGCGGCAGGTGAAGAGCTTGCGCACATTCTGGAAGGAATGCCTGATCGCTTCGCTGGCAAGAGCTTCAGTGAGAACCCGATGATCGTGACGGTCCGATTGACCGGGACCGAGCCAGTGGCATCCCGAACTGTGAGCACTGTCTATGGCACCATCACCTACCGCTTCACGATCGGGGCAACCCACTCTCTGACGCAATTGAAGCAGATAGTTAAGTCAGGAAAGGTGGCAGAACTTTTCCCGGAGCATCAGGGGATCATGATCGACGGACAGCGCGGTGTGATTGTTGTGGAGCTGCCCAGCACAGATTTCGAAAGAATCTATGCCGACGAGGAAAAGAATGCGCGACGCATTCTATCCGCACCCATTGAACTAAAGAAGTCCTCAGGGCGTTCCAAGTTGCTGTCAGCCCCACAGACTCGTGCGGGTGGGAGAGCTGTTTCCAACAACTCTTACTGCACGTTTGGATTTCGGGCCTATGATTCTGATGAAAAGCCTGGGTTGATTACTGCCGCACATTGCCTACCAACCCTGCGGTACGAACCGATCCCGGGTTCTGGCGACACTGCCACCGTCGTACTTGATGTAGATCCTGACCGACGACGCTTTGATGCAGGTCACGACGTGCAATGGCATCCCGTCCCCGCCTCGAGCGGTTTTGAAGCGTCTTGGACGACCTTCACCAAATTGAATGGATTTAACACGATTGGTTACTTGGGAAAGGTCAGACCCGATCTACTGCGGGAAACTCTGGAAGGACTCCTGGTGCTCTGCCATGCAGGAACACGGACAGGCTACAGCTGCGGCACGCTCACCTCCGTGAACGCAGAGCCTGAATCAAATACCTGCAATTCCCAAAGCTGCACGAGCGATTGGATTAAGGTAGAGGATCTAGCCGGCCCTTACGATTTGCTATGTGATGCAGGTGACAGCGGCGGCCCTCTGGTTTCGGTGGATCTCGATGCTGTGGCGATAGTGACGTCTGCAAAGACCAATGGCAGCGAAATCGGAGATTGCGACTATCTGATAGGGATGTCTCTTGCGAAGGTTCACTCCGCCATAGGCGTGACTGTTCGTTGATCGCGAGAGAGCCGTCACGCGCAGACCTGTACCAGCCATCATCGCTGAGCTGGGCTTGTCCCATTAAATGCCTTGACAATCTTGTTGCGCAGGGCCTTCGAGAGATCTGCAACTGATTGAGCTGGGAGATTTGTGCAGGCCCGCTTGACCGGCCAGAATCAAGAGCCTTCTCAGCCCTATCAACGATTGCCTGCAGACTCGCTCGATCCGTGCTCGAACAACTCCCCCTGCACCACGGCCTCCTTTTCGCGGAAGCCACCAAGGCCGACGCCCACCAGGCGGTAACGCGTCTCCGCCGGCAGGTCGACGCGGGCACGCAGGGCCAGTGCGATGTCGCGCAGTTCTTCCATCGATTCCGGCGGGCGCTCCGGGGTGAAGCTGCGGGTGAGAATGCGGAACTGCGCGGTCTTCAGTTTCAGCACCACGGTGTGGCCGACGCGTTCGGTCTTGCGCGTGGCATGCCAGGTCTTCTCCGCCAGCTGCACGATCGCCTCGCCCAGGTCTTCCAGCAGCAGGTCCTCGGCGAACGTGTCCTCCGAGGAGATCGACTGCACCTGCTGGTCCGGTTCCACCGGGCGCTCGTCGACGCCGCGTGCGCGGTTGTACAGGCTGCGGCCGAAACTGCCGAACGCCTCTTCCAGATCGATCAAGGCCCACCGCCGCAGGTCGCCGCAGGTGACGATGCCGCGCGCGGCAAGTTTGCCTTCCATCACCTTGCCGACGCCGGGCACCCGGTTCACCGGCAACGGCAGCAGGAACGCGTCCACCCGCTGTGGCGGAATCACGAACTGGCCATCGGGTTTGCGCCAGTCCGAAGCGATCTTGGCCAGGAACTTGTTCGGTGCAATCCCGGCTGAAGCGGTCAGGTTGGTCTCTTCACGGATCTGCGTGCGGATGGTGCGGGCGATGTCGGTGGCCAATGCGATGCCGCTCTTCGGCTCGGTCACGTCCAGATACGCCTCGTCCAGCGACAGCGGTTCGACCAGATCGGTGTGGCGCAGGAAGATCTCGCGCACATGGCGTGACACCGCTTTGTAACGTGCGAAGTCCGGCGGCACGAAGATCGCATCCGGGCACAGGCGCTCGGCGCGCAGCGCCGGCATTGCCGAGCGCACGCCGAACACGCGCGCCTCGTACGAAGCCGCGCACACCACCGAGCGAGCGCCCCGCCATGCCACGACAACCGGCTTGCCGCGCAGTGACGGATCGTCGCGCTGCTCCACCGACGCGTAGAACGCGTCCATGTCGACGTGGATGATCTTGCGCAGTCGGGTCATGTCAGGTGGAAAAGTCGGAGGCAGGCTGAACCGACCACACGCACAGGTATGGTCTTTGCACATCAACAGGATGCGCGTATTCCCTTGAAAACACTACGGTTGCGTACGGTTGAAATGTTTGATCGGCGCAGTTTCCACGGGCATTCTCGAGCGCTTGTTTCCCTGTTTCCCCGCTTCCAGGATTGTGCTTCATGACCCGTCTCCACGCGTTCAACCGCGAACAGCTGCTGGCCAGCGCACGCGGTGAACTGTTCGGCGCCGCCGCCGGCCGTTTGCCCAACGATCCGATGCTGATTTTCGACCGCATCACCGAAATCCGCGAGGACGGCGGACCGCATGGCAAGGGCATGGTACGCGCCGAACTGGATATCCGCCCGGACCTGTGGTTCTTCGGTTGCCATTTCATTGGCGATCCGGTGATGCCCGGCTGCCTGGGCCTGGATGCCATGTGGCAGCTGACCGGCTTCTTCCTGACCTGGCTGGGTGCCCCGGGCAAGGGCCGCGCCCTGGGCTGCGGCGAGGTGAAGTTCACCGGCCAGGTACTGCCTGACGCGAAGCTCGTGCGTTACGAGATCGACATCAGCCGTGTCATCAACCGCAAGCTGGTAATGGCCCAGTCGGATGCCCGCATGTACGTGGATGACCGCGAAATCTACAGCGCGCGCGACCTGCGCGTCGGCCTGTTCACTGAAACCGGGAGCTTCTGATGCGTCGCGTCGTCATCACCGGCATGGGCATCACGTCCTGCCTCGGCAATGATCTGGATACTGTCTCGGCTGCGCTGCGCGAAGGGCGCTCGGGCATCACCGCCCTGGCTGACCACGCCGAAGCGGGCCTGCGCAGCCAGGTCGGCGGCCGTGTCGATCTCGATCTGGATGCACTGATCGACCGCAAGCAGAAGCGCTTCATGAGCGATGCGGCGGCCTTCGCTTACCTGTCCATGCGCGGCGCCATCGCCGATGCCGGGCTCAGCCCCGAGCAGGTCAGCAACCTGCGTACCGGCCTGATTGCCGGTTCCGGTGGTGGCTCCAGCGAATGGCAGATCGGCGCCGTCGATCTGCTGCGCGAACGCGGTGTGCGCAAGGTCGGCCCGTACATGGTGCCGCGCACGATGTGCTCGACGGTCTCGGCCTGCCTGGCCACGGCCTACCAGATCAAGGGCGTCAGCTACTCGCTGTCGGCGGCCTGCGCCACCTCGGCGCACTGCATCGGTGCCGCCGCGGACATGATCCGTCATGGCGCGCAGGACATCATGTTCGCCGGTGGCGGTGAAGACCTGCACTGGTCGATGAGCGTGATGTTCGACGCGATGGGCGCCCTGTCCACCAGCTTCAACGAAACCCCGGCCAACGCCTCACGCCCGTACGACAAGGATCGCGACGGCTTCGTCATCGCCGGTGGCGGCGGCATGCTGGTGCTGGAAGACTACGACCACGCCGTCGCGCGCGGTGCGCACATCCATGCCGAGCTGATCGGCTACGGCGTGACCTCCGACGGTGCCGACATGGTCGCCCCGTCCGGTGAAGGCGCGGTGCGCTGCATGAAGATGGCGCTGCAGGGCGTCGATCGCCCGCTGGACTACCTCAACACCCATGGCACTTCGACGCCGCTGGGCGACGTCACCGAGCTCAACGCGATCCGCGAAGTGTTCGGCGATGCGGTGCCGCCGCTGTCCTCGACCAAGGCGCTGTCCGGCCATTCGCTGGGTGCGGCCAGCGTGCACGAGGCGATCTACTGCCTGCTGATGATGCGCGATGGCTTCGTCGCCGGTTCGGCCAACATCGGCGAGCTGGACCCGAAGGTGGAGAGCTTCCCGATCCTGCGCGAAAGCCGCGAGCAGAAGCTGGACACGGTGATGTCCAACAGCTTCGGCTTCGGTGGCACCAACGCCGCGCTGGTGTTCGGTCG
The DNA here is from genome assembly GCF_004684085.1 of Stenotrophomonas maltophilia. Classification (GTDB taxonomy): domain Bacteria; phylum Pseudomonadota; class Gammaproteobacteria; order Xanthomonadales; family Xanthomonadaceae; genus Stenotrophomonas; species Stenotrophomonas maltophilia_AS. Next base: position 90,735 of record NZ_SRHZ01000008.1, on the reverse strand, counting down.
GGTTTGATTGGGCAGGTGTGCCGACCAGCGGTCGGCACCTACCAGAGCGGTAGCGCCGGGCCATGCCCGGCGAGAGCGGTGAAGCGTGCCGACCAACGGTCGGCACCCACCGTCAGGAGCGGTCGGCACCCACCGGTTACCTCGGCAACAACGGCAGCAGCAGCGCGTGTGCATCCACCAGCGAGCCGACGATGCGGTGGCCGAGTGCACGCAGCTCCTCATCCGGATGCACCAGGTCCGGCACCTGGATCACGGTCATGCCGGCGGCCAGCGCCGCGCGCGTACCGGCCGGTGAATCTTCCAGCGCAAGACAGCGCTCCGGCGCCTTACCCAACCGCTGCGCGGCCAACAGGTAGATGTCCGGTGCAGGCTTCGGCCGCGCCACGTCGCCACTGGTGATCACCGCATCGAAGTACGGCAGCAGGCCAGCGGCCGTCAGCTTGCGGTTGGCCCGCGGCTGCCGTGTCGTGGTCGCCACCGCGCGCGGTACCGCGTGCGCCTTCAGCAGCTCCAGCAGCTCCAGGATGCCCGGACGCAGCGGCAGGCCGGTCTGCGTGCGTTCCTCGTACAGGTCGTGGCAGCGTGCAGCCACCGCCTCGATCACACTGTCTTCGACGCCCTGGGCACGCAGCAGTGCGTGCGTATCGCGGTCGCCAAGGCCGACCATGCGCAGGAACACCGCCTCGTCCAGGCCCAGCCCGAACTCATCGGCCGCCTCGCTCCAGCAGGCCAGCGAGACCCGCTCGCTGTCGATCATCAGGCCGTCCATGTCGAAGATGACGGCGTCGGGGAGGAACGGCAGCGCAGCGATGGTGGTCATGGAGCGAACAGCGTATCCAGGTCGGTGGAGGTGAGCAGCCGCCATTGCCCCTCGTCCAGTCCCTGCAGGTCCAGCCCGCCAACTCGGCTACGGTGCAGGGCCTGCACGTGGTTGCCGGTGGCGGCGAACATGCGGCGTACCTGATGGTAGCGGCCTTCGTGCAGCACCAGGCGCGCGCGACGCGCATCCAGCACCACCAGTTCAGCCGGCAGCAGGGGCGTCTTCTCGGACTCCAGCATCAGCGTGCCGCTGGCGAACAGCGCCACCTCGTCGCCGCGCAGGTCGTCGCTCAGTTCCACCTCATAGACCTTGGGCAGCTTCGACTTCGGCGAGATGATCCGGTGCAGCAGGCCGCCATCATCGGTCAGCAGCAGCAGGCCACTGGTCTCGCGGTCGAGACGGCCGACCGTGGACAGCACCGGATCGCGGTCGCGGAAGCGCGGCGGCAGCAGATCGTAGATCAGGCGGCCCTTGTCCTTGGTCGAGCAGGTGTAACCGGCCGGCTTGAACATCGCCAACGACAGGCCCACCGGCGGATCCAGCGGCTCGCCATCAACCCGGATCGCGTCGTGCGCCACCTGGTCATCGGCGTACAGCACTTCGCCGTCGGCGTCGGTGACGCGACCCTCGCGGAACATCCACTGCACCTGCTTGCGGCTGCCATAGCCCAGGTTGGCGATGTGCTTGACCAGCTTCACTTGCCCTTCCCCTTCACCGCTTCGACCAGCTTGAAGCCATCGCGCTCGGCGACCACGCGCACCGCGCCGAAGCGCTCGTTGAGCGTGTACTCATACGGCAGGTGGCGGTTGGCCACTACGTACAGGCGCCCGCCCGGGCGCAGTGCCTGCGCGGCCACGGCGATGAAGCGCTGGCCGATGTCCGGACGGTCGGCACGCGAGGGGGTATGGAACGGCGGGTTGCTGATGATGACGTCATAGCCCGGCTCGATGCCGGCGGTGACGTCCTGCCACAGGAAACGCAACGGCAGCGGGCGCGGCGGCGGTGCCAGGTTCAGCTCGGCCAGTGCCAACGCACGCTGCTCGGCCTCGTACAGGTCCAGCGCGGTAATCTTCGGGCAGCGCTCCAGCAGCTCGCGCGACAGGTAGCCGTAACCGGCGCCGAGGTCGGCAGCACGGCCAGCCAGGTCGGCCGGCAGGTGCTCGGCCAGCAGGGCAGAGGCCGGGTCGATGCGGTCCCAGGCGAACACGCCCGGGCGGCTGAGGAAGCGCCCCCCGACAATCGGGCGCACCGCGTCCAGCGCGGACCAGCGCTTGGCCAGGTCAGCATCGTGCTGGCCCTGCATCGGCGCGGTCCAGTACGCCCGGCAGTGATTCTTGGTCAGGCTGCCGCCGAGGCCGGTCAGCTGCTTGAGGTCGCCCTCGCCGGAGCGCGCACCTTCGTTGTTGGACTGGCAGGCAACGATGCGGCCACCGTCGGCGACCAGCGCCAGGGCGCGGGCGAACAGCGCACGGGCTTCCTCGCGCTGGCGCGGCGGCAGCACCAGCACCAGCGGGTAACGGCCCTTGCCGGCTTCATCATCCAGCTGGCCGCTGACGGTCCAGCCGGCCGCCTGCTGCAGCGGCTGCGCGAACGGGGCGAAGCTCTGCTCGCAGTGCACTTCACGGCCACCGGCCACTTCGCGCAGTGGCCAGCCATCGCGGGCACGCAGGAAGGCCACCGGGCCCTCCGGCCAGCGCAGGGCGCCTTGGGAGAACGGCAGGAGCAGGGTCTGCAGGGGGGCGTCGTCGCTGGAGGCCATCGGCGCGGGTACTTCAAAGCGTGAGGGCCGTCCATTGTACCGGCTTGGCCGCGCCACCCCCGGTTGGCCGCTTTGCGAAACCCGAACGGGGCCTTGATCCGCCGGAAACATCGCAACGTTCAGGGTAGAGGCTCCCCCCCGGAAATCCAGGAGAACCTGCATGCGAGCCTTGTTCGTCGGTGGCGTGGTCGACAACAGTGAAATGGACCTGGAAGGCAGCCATCCGCCCGTGCACTACCCCGAGGATACCGGCGGCGGCCACTCACGTTACCGGCTGCACCAGGTCGGGCATGGCGCCGATGGCAGCGTCGCCTACGCGGTCTATGGCGCGCCGGACCTGGCCGACGACGAAGTGGCCCGGGTGGCGGAAGAACGCGCCTACGCGCGGCGGTTCGAAGCGACGCCAACCTTGTTCGAGCATTGAGCGCAGCAGCCACGCACGGCGTGGCTCTGCTGCAACCTCTGGTGGATCCACGCCATGCGTGGATGGGCTTGGCAGGTTGCCGTCAAACCCTCGGCGGCAACCTGCGGATGCTGGCGATCTCGTCCAGCCACACGTGGTGCTGCTGCACCGGCGTGTCGTAGTCATCCAGGCGCAGCTGGCCGTTGCTGCCTTCGTCGCCTGCTTCGTTGCGGTACTGCTGCACGGTCGGCTTCACCGCCACGGTGCCGAGCAGCCGGCGACCATCATGCAGGGTCAGTTCCACCTGCGTTTCGCCTTCCAGCTGCGGCAACAGGGCTTCCAGGCGCGCGATCTGCGCCGGATCAGTATGGATACGGGGAGCTGTACGGGACATCGGCGACCTCCTGTGAATGCTCAGTGCAGCGCGCTGTCGGCCCGCGGCACCTGTACCTTGCGCACGGCAGAAACCAACTGCGCCACCGAATAGGGCTTGGCTACGTGCTCCTGGAAGCCCGATGCCAACGCACGGCGCCGATCGTCGGCGCGCGCCAGTGCCGTCACAGCCACTGCCGGCAGGGTCAGCGCGTCCACGCCCATGTCCTCGCGCAGCGTACGCACCAGGCCGTATCCGTCCATGCCCGGCATGCCGATGTCGGTCAGCATCACGTGGTACTGCAGATGGCCGGTGTCGGCCAGCAGTGCCAATGCCTCGCCTGCGGAACTGGCCGCAGACACGCTCGCACCCTGCTCTTCCAGCATGCGCCGCAGGTACTCCAGTACTTCCGGCTGGTCTTCCACCGCCAGCACGTGCATGCCACGCAGCGGATACGGCTCGACGATCACCGGCTCCAGGATCGGCCCGCTGATCACTTCGCGCAGCGGGCGTCGCTCTGCATCGGGAAGGTGCTGCGGCAGGCGCACGGTGAAGGTGGCACCGTGGCCATGGCCTTCGCTGGCAGCGGTGACCGTACCGCCATGCAGTTCCACCAACTGCTGCACGATCGCCAGGCCCAGGCCCAACCCACCGTGACGGCGGGTGGTGGTGCCATCGGCCTGGCGGAACCGGCTGAACAGGTGGTTGAGGAACTCAGGCGCGATGCCGTCACCGGTGTCGCGCACGGTGATCACCCAGTGGTTGCCATCGGCCAGCAGGGCCACATCGATTCGGCCCTCGGCCGGGGTGAACTTGATCGCATTGGAGAGCAGGTTCCAGAACACCTGCTGCAGTCGGGTGGCATCGCCCAGCACCAGGCTGGGCTGGTCGGGCAACTGCAGGTGCACATCCAGCGCTTTGCCTTCGGCCACCAGTTCCTGCGCACCGATCGCTTCGCCCAGCACGCCGCACAGATCCAGCACCTCCACTTCCAGCTGCACCTTGCCCAGCAGCATGCTGCTGAGGTCGAGCATGTCCGAGATCAGCCGCTTCTGCGCACCTGCGCTGTTGGCGATCACATTCAGGCCCTTGTACAGCGGACTAGTGTTGTCCACGCGCTGCAGCAGCAGTTCGCTCCAACCAAGAATGGTGGTGAGCGGCGTGCGCAGTTCGTGCGACAGCGTGGCCAGGAATTCATCCTTCAGCCGCGCCATGTTCTCGGCCGCACTGCGCGCAGCACGCTCGGACTGCAGCAGCTCTTCGCGGGCCAGTTCGATTTCGCGGCGCTCGGTCACGTCCGGGCTGCTGCCGGCAAGGCCGATGAAACGGCCCATCCGCGAGAAGCGCGGGCGCGCATTCATTTCCAGCCAGCGCCACTGGCCATCGGCCCGGCGCGCACGCACCAGCGCGTGCATCGAACGCTGCGCCTTCAGCGCTTCCTGCAGTTCGTACTCGAACACCGATGCGTCATCCGGATGCACCAGGCCGCGCCACACGTCTTCCGGAACGCGCGTCTCGTCGCCACCGAAGAACTCGCTGAAAGCGCTGTTGACGAAGCGGGCATGGCCGCGCTCGTCCAGCACCCATACCGGCATCGGCAGGCCATCGGCCAGCGCGCTGAAGCGCGCTTCGCTCTCGCCCAGTTCCACTTCCATCTGCTTGCGCGCAGTGATGTCGAAGAACAGGATGCCAACCTTGTCCTCTCCCGGACGCCCCACACGCACGGCATCGACTGCGAACGAGCGGCCCAGCGCCCGCGCTTCCATCTCGAACTGCGCCGGCCGGCCACTGCGGGCCACTTCACCGTAGATGCGGAACCAGTCTTCCTCGTGATTCGGTTCCAACGCGCTCATGTGCTGGCCGCGTGCGTCCTTCAGGCCGGTGTGCCGTTCGAAGGCGTCGTTGACCTCGATGAAACGGTAATCCACCGCGCGGTCCCCCTCGAACAGCACCTGGATCACGCAGAAGCCTGCGTTGATGCGCTCAAGCACGCCATGATGCAGGTCGGGTTCGGGCGCCGGCACCATCATCGGTGGGCGCTCCACTAGGGGCGGCAGTGTGGACAAGGGCGTTTGGACAGGCCGGGTTGGAGGCACAGCATCTTCCAAAGAGCGTATTCACAGCGTCAAGCGCCGTCAGTCATGCTTGACGACAATGAATTGGCGGCAACCACTCTTGACCGTGACGCAATCGGCCATTGCCGTTGCCTGAAAGCAGGATCACACTCGATCTGTGATCAACATCGTCCCCATGGGCGGGACGCAGGAGACCGTCATGAAACGCTCACTCGCGATTGCCCTGCTGGCAGGCGCCCTGGTGGCGGGCGGTGCCAACGCGGCCCCGCGCACCGTGACCGACGCGCAAGCCCCGCGTGCGCTGCAGGCCGATGGCCCGGTCAGCGTGAAATGGGATGATCCGGCCAAGTTCACCGAGATCCGCCAGAGCACCAACCGCTTCGAAGCCGAGCGCGGCGACTGGGTGCAGCAGCTGGCGCGCTACCTGCAGACCACCGCCGCCAAGCCGCTGCAACCGGGGCAGACCCTGGACGTGACCCTGGTCGACATCAAGCGTGCCGGCGACTATGAGCCGTGGCACGGCCCGCGCGGCAGCGACATCCGGATCATGCGTGACATCTACCCGCCGCGCATCAGCCTGCAGTACACACTGAAGGATGCCAGCGGCCGCATCATCAGCGAAGGCGATGCGCGCCTGAGCGACACCGGCTATCTGCACAACCTGGGGCTGAAGAGCGACAGTGATCCGCTGCGCTACGAGAAGCGCCTGATCGATGACTGGGTGAAGCGGCAGCTGGCCAGCCAGGCGACCGCTGCGCGTTGATCAACAACCGCCGGGCATGGTCCGGCGCTACCGGATGTCCAGAGGTAGCGCCGGGCCATGCCCGGCGATGCATCAATCGACGTACACGCGCGCCACGCGCTTGACCGCGCACGGCAACTGATAAGCGCTCACGCCACAGCGCGGTGCCAGCTCCGACAGCGTCGGCGCACTGCCCCACAGCTCCACCACGCTGCCGACCGCAGCCTGCGGGTGCGCCGTCAGGTCCACCGTCAACATGTCCATCGACACGCGCCCGATCAGCGCACCGGGCTGGCCGTCGATCAGCACCGGGGTGCCATTCGGCGCGAACTGCGGATAGCCGTCGGCATAGCCCAGCGCGACCACGCCGACGCGGGTGCGCACCTTCGACACGAAGCGGGCGCCATAGCCCACCGGTTCTCCGGGTTCGATCCAGCGCTCGGCGATCACCTTTGACTGCATGGTCATCACCGGGCGCAGGCGTGCGGTCAGATCGCTGTTGTCGGGCAACGGATTGGCCCCGTACAGCATCAACCCCGGGCGCACCCAGTCGCTGCGTACATCCGGCCAGCCCAGCAGGGCCGGCGAATTGCACACGCTGGTCTCACCTTCCAGGCCGTCGATCGTACGGGCGAACGTTGCCGCCTGCTCGTGGGTGCGTTCACTGTCCAGCTCGTCGGCACGTGCCAGATGGGTCATCAGCACGATGTGCGCAACCTGCGGCAGCGCCAACAGGCGCGCGTGCGCCGCACGGAAGCTGTCCACGTCCAGACCGAGGCGATGCATGCCGCTGTCCAGCTTCAGCCACACCGTCAGCGGGCGCGGACTGTCGAACGCGGCCAAGGCGTCCAGCTGCCACGGCGAACCCACCGCGAACCAGAAATCGTGTTCGGCCACCAGTGCCATGTCACTCGCTTCGAAGATGCCTTCCAGCAGCAGGATCGGCGCACGGATGCCGGCCTGGCGCAGTTCCAGTGCTTCTTCGATGGTGGCTACACCGAAACCATCGGCCTCGCCTTCCAGCGCCTGCGCACAGCGCACCGCGCCATGCCCGTAGGCATCGGCCTTGATGATCGCCAGGGCCTTGCCACCGCCCAGTTCGCGGGCCAGGCGGTAGTTGCTGCGCAGGGCGCCCAGATCGATCAGCGCGCGGGCAGGACGCATGTGCGGTTCTCGTGTTGCGGCGCGTGACCGTACTGGCCGTAGCGGAAAATATCCAGGCCTTCCGTGCTGATCTGCGGCTGGCGCGCGCTCATCAGGTCGGCCAGGTAGCGGCCCGAGCCGCAGGCCATGGTCCAGCCCAACGTGCCGTGGCCGGTGTTGAGGTAAAGGTTGCGCAACGGCGTGGCGCCGATCACCGGCGTACCGTCCGGCGTGGCCGGGCGCAGGCCGGTCCAGAACTGCGCGCGCGACAGGTCACCGCCCTTCGGATAGAGGTCGCTGACCACCAGCTCCAAGGTCTCGCGGCGGCGCTGCGACAGCGACAGGTCGAAGCCGGCCACTTCAGCCATGCCACCGACGCGGATGCGGTCGTCGAAACGGGTGACCGCCACCTTGTAGCTCTCATCGAGGATGGTCGAGGTCGGTGCCATTGCCGGATCGGTGATCGGCAGAGTCAGCGAATAACCCTTCAGCGGGTACACCGGCAGGCGCATGCCCAGCGGTGCGACCAGTGCCGGCGAATAGCTGCCGAGCGCGACCACGAAGCGGTCGGCCGTTTCCAGCGCGCCGTTGACGTGCACGCCGGTGATGCGCTCACCATCAGAGACCAGGCCGGTGATGTCCTGGTCGAAGCGGAACTCGACGCCGGCGTCCACGCACATCTGCGCCAGGCGGCGGGTGAACAGCTGGCAGTCGCCGGTCTGGTCACGCGGCAGACGCAGCGCGCCGACCAGACCATCGACATGGGCCAGCGCCGGTTCAGCCTGGATGATGCCGGCACGGTCCAGCACCTCGTACGGCACGCCGTACTGGGCCAGGATCTCGATGTCCTGCGCCGAGGCATCCAACTGCTGCTGGGTGCGGAACAGCTGGGTGGTGCCCAGGTCGCGGCCCTCGAACTCGATGCCGATCTGCGCACGCAACTCATTGAGGCAGTCGCGGCTGTACTCGGACATGCGCACCATGCGCGCCTTGTTGATCGCATAGCGCTCGTGGGTGCAGTTGCGCAGCATCTGCCACAGCCAGCGGTACTGGGCCAGGTCCATGCCCGGCTTGATCGCCAGCGGCGCGTGCTTTTCGAACAGCCAGCCGATCGCCTTCTTCGGCACGCCCGGGGCGGCCCACGGCGAGGTATAGCCGAACGACAGCTGGCCGGCATTGGCGAAGCTGGTCTCCAGCGCCGGGCCGGGCTGACGGTCGATGACCGTGACTTCAAACCCGGCCTGTCGCAGGTACCAGGCACTGGTAGTGCCGATCACGCCGCTGCCGAGGACTAGGACTCGCATGGGACTTCTCCAACCCGATCATTCCCTGCACTGGAGCGTGCCGGGACCATAATTGGGGAAGTATAGACAGCCAATACCAGTTGATTCGCCTGATTTACAATGAATCGGCAGGATGTTCTCCTGCAATTCATTCCCCAAGGTTGACGGCCATGGCCACCCGTACCCGCGAACTGGACAAGATCGACCGCAAGATCCTGCGCATCCTGCAGGCCGAGGGCCGGATTTCCTTCACCGAACTGGGCGAGCGGGTCGGCCTGTCCACCACCCCGTGCACCGAGCGCGTGCGGCGGCTCGAACGCGAAGCGGTGATCACCGGCTACCACGCCCACCTCGACCCGGCGGCGGTAAAGGCCAGCCTGCTGGTGTTCGTGGAAATCAGCCTGGCCTACAAGTCCGGCGACATCTTCGAGGAATTCCGGCGCGCAGCGCTGAAGCTGCCGAACGTGCTGGAGTGCCACCTGGTGTCCGGTGATTTCGACTACCTGCTGAAGGCACGGATCAGTGAAATGGCCTCCTACCGCAAGCTGCTCGGCAGCACGTTGCTGACGCTGCCGCACGTACGCGAGTCGAAGAGCTACATCGTGATGGAAGAGGTGAAGGAGACGCTGAGCCTGCCGATTCCCGATTGAGGCGGTTGCGCGGGTGGGGTCAGAGCCCGCTGCGCGGGATCCGACCCCGGGACCGGTCAGCGCTGCTGCGGGTGCTTCTGCGAGCGCTGTTCCTGCTGCTTGCCACCCTTGTGCGGCTGCTGCGGGTCCATCTGCTGCTGTTGCTGCTGTTGCTGCTGCTGTTGCTGCGGGTTACGGCCCTGCGGTTCCTTGCCGGGATGACGGTTCTGCTGGTTTTTCATGATCGCGATCCAGTGGACGAAGGACATGCGGCGGCAGAGTGCCGGCGCAGGGCCACGGTGGTCCCGCAACGGTTAATCGCAGGCGAAAAAGCAGTGATCGGCAGGAGGCTGTTTTCGTGGGTTCAGGCCCGGTGGCTGCCAACCTGGGTTGGCAACGCACTGCCCCACCGCCGGGCATGGCCCAGCGCTACCGGATCTGCTGGCCGTCGCCGCTGGGCACGCTGTCGTAATAGCGGCCGGTGCGCGAATCGAATACGCGGTTGGGGCCGGCCGGGCGTACCCCGGGGATGATGCGACCGTTGCGGTCGTAGACCTTGTCGGCCGGTTTCGGTGCCGGAACCGGTGCAACCTGGGCCGGGCCGGTGGATTTGATGGGCTGTGCCGGTTGCGGCGAGGGCAGCACTTGCGGCTGCGGGCGCGCAGGCTGCACAGGCGGCACCACGGGCGGTGGGGCTACGGTGGTGCTGCTGCGGGTCGCCGTCGGATTGCCGGTCGGCACCTGGGCCAGCGCCAGCACAGGCACCAGCGTCATCAGCAACAGGGGGAAGGACGGTTTCATGGCACGCTCCAGCGCGGTTCGCATTCACCTTGCGCCTGTGCCTGTGTGCCGGCCATGAACGGCCATCACACTTGCAAGGTTGCGCCGGAACCCCCACGTTTTCCGGCATCCCCAGGCCATCGACCCCACGGAGAGCCGGCATGACTGCTTTCGACCTGACGCCCCCCACTGCCACCCAGACCGAGGCGCTGATAGCCGGCCTCAGCAGCGAGGAGCGCCGCGTGCTGCTGCAACACGGCACCGAGGCGCCGTTCTGCGGCGTGTTCCTGGACAACAAGCGCGAGGGCGTCTACTGCTGCCGCCTGTGCGCGCTGCCGCTGTTCCGCTCCAGCACCAAGTTTGATTCCGGCACCGGCTGGCCCAGTTTCTTTGCTCCGTTCGACCCGGCGCACGTGCGCGAGATCCGCGATACCAGCCACGGCATGGTCCGTACCGAGATCACCTGCGCGCGCTGCGGCAGCCACCTGGGCCACGTGTTCCCGGACGGTCCGCCGCCCACCTTCGAGCGCCACTGCCTGAACTCCGTCTCACTTTCATTCACCGGCAATGGTGAGCCTTGGCCTGACCCCTTGCAGCGCGGCGGCGCGGAAAGCGGCGTGGCGGGCTGAAATTCCCCGCTGACCGATTTCACAGAATTCCCTCTTCAGAAAACCGGGCGACGGGCCGACAAGGAGATATCCCCCCTCCTTGCGTTGCCCCATGCTCATCATCGTTGGATTCCTGGTCGTCATCATCAGCGTGCTCGGGGGCTACCTCGGGGCCCACGGACGCCTGGGTGCCCTCTGGCAGCCCTACGAACTGGTCATCATCGGCGGTGCCGCACTGGGCGCGTTCCTGGTCGGCACCCCGGCCAAGACGGTCAAGCAGACCCTGCAGGCCATGGTCGGTGTGTTCAAGGGCCCGCGCTACAAGCAGCAGGACTACATCGACGTCCTCAGCCTGGTCTACGAACTGCTCAACAAGGCCCGTCGCGAGGGCTTCATGGCGCTGGAAGACCATGTCGAGCGCCCGGCTGAAAGCGCGTTGTTCGGCAACTACCCGAAGGTCCAGGCCGACCACCACCTGATCGACTTCATCACCGACTGCCTGCGCCTGATGATCGGCAGCAACATCGAGCCGCACGAGCTGGAACCGCTGCTGGAACTGGAGCTGGAAAAACACCACGCCGAAGCCATGGCGCCGTCGCAGGTGATGAACAAGGTCGCCGACGGATTGCCCGGTTTCGGCATCGTGGCTGCGGTGCTGGGCATCGTCATCACCATGGGCTCGATCGGGGGTGACATCGTCGAAGTGGGTGGCCATGTGGCCGGCGCGCTGGTCGGCACCTTCCTGGGCATTCTGCTGGGCTACGGCTTCGTCGGCCCGATGGCCTCGGCGATGGAAGCCCGTGCCGAGCAGGACAGCCGCATCTATGAGTCGGTGAAGACCGCCCTGCTGGCCTGCCTGCGCGGCTACAACCCGAAGATCGCGCTGGAATTCGCCCGCAAGACGCTGCCTTCGAACGTGCGTCCGGCCTTCTCCGATTTCGAGCAGCACCTGAAGACGGTCAAGTAAGCCATGGCCGAGACCAAGCCCACCGTCATCGTCCGCCGGGTCAAGAAGGCCGGCCACGCTGCCCATCACGGTGGTTCGTGGAAGGTCGCCTACGCCGACTTCGTGACCGCGATGATGGCCTTCTTCCTGGTGCTGTGGCTGATGGCCAGCACCAGCAAGCCCGAGCGCGCGGCCATTTCCGAGTACTTCCGCAACCCCAGCCCGCTGGTCGGTTCCAGTGCCACGCCGGCCCCGGGCATGGCCGGGCCGGGCGGCGCCAGCACCTCGATGATCAAGCTGGGTGGCGCCACCGATATTTCCCGCGGCAACAGCAGCGACCCCTTCCAGAACCAGCAGAAATCGGTACCGCAGCCGGTGGACGAGCAGCAGCGCGACAAGCAACAGCTGGAAGCGCTGATGAAGGAGCTGCAGGAGGCGATCAGCAGGAGCCAGGCACTGGAGCCGTTCAAGGACCAGCTGTTGCTGGACCTGACCCCGGAAGGCCTGCGCATCCAGATCGTGGACAAGCAGAACCGGCCGATGTTCGACCTCGGCAGCGCCACGCTGAAGCCGTACACGCAGCAGATCCTGCACGAGCTGGCCGAGTACCTGAACCACGTGCCGAACCGGATCAGCCTGACCGGCCACACCGACATCACCGCCTATTCGGCCGCGCGTGGCTATGGCAACTGGGAGCTGAGCGCCGACCGTGCCAACGCCGCACGGCGCGCGTTGATCGATGGCGGCCTGGAAGACAGCAAGATCACCCGCGTGGTCGGCCTGTCCTCCTCGGTGCTGTTCGACAAGGCAGACCCACAGAACCCGATCAACCGCCGCATCAGCATCGTGGTGATGACCCAGGCTGCCGAGGCGGCTGCGCTGGCCGGTGCGGGCCCGCAGGTAGGGTTGTCGGCACCGACCGCCGACCCCGACGTGCAGGCTGCGCAGGGTGAGGCAGAACAATCTGTGCAGGGGCAAGCAGAATAAACTGTGGGTGCGGACCAAGGTCCGCACCCACCAAGGCCATGCCCGGCGAGCGCGCAGCGCGGCACCCAGTACAATGGCGGTCTTTCCTTTTCAGGTCCCCACCCCATGTCCCAGAACTCCAAGGCCAAGCGCGACAAGCGCAAGAAGCAGCAGGTCAAGCGTCCGTTCCTCCGTCTGAACGCCCGCGAGCAGGTGCAGAACCATGCCGTGCTGCTCAGCGAAGACGGCCAGGCCGTCGCCGCCATCGGCCTGCAGGGCCGTGAGTGGCTGTTGGCCATCGGCGGCCAGACCATGGGCAACGCCGACAACCCGGTGCCGATGCTGGCCATGCTCAAGCACCTGTCGAACATGCAGGAAGCCGAAGGCCGCACGGTTACCCTGGAATACTCCGAGTTGATGCAGAAGCTGCTGGACACCCTGGCTGCTGAAGCCGGCCAGACCGCTGAGGAGTACCTGGACAAGCTGGTGGCCGAGTTCGCCAGCGAGCAGGCCGAAGACGCAGCCGCAGAAAGCGAGGCGGCTGCCGATGACGCCGCTGCAGAGACCGCCGGCGCCGAAGGCGCTGCCGACGCCGAGGCCACCCCGGCCGCCGACGCCGACGGCAAGCCGCAGGCCTGATCCGGCCGCGGCGGTGTCGGTCTACGTCGATGACGCGGTGCATCCCTGGCGCGGACAGCGCTGGGCGCACTTGATGGCCGATACCCTGGCCGAGCTGCACGCGATGGCGGCGCAGCTCGGCATCCCACCACGGGCCTTCCAGAACAAGGCCAGTGGTGCGCATTACGATGTCACTGCAGACCTGCGTGCACAGGCGATCGCGCTGGGTGCGCGTGCTGTTTCCCGGCATACCGACCGCGCGCTGGTCAAAGCGGTGATCGCCAATGCCCGGGCGCAATACCGGCCGTAGTCCGCACTGCGCGCTCGCCGGGCATGGCCCGGCGCTACCTGGCTTTACCGGATCCGGTAGCGCCGGGCCATGCCCGGCGGATGGGCCAATCGATCAGAACGGGTCGCTGCCCAGGCGGATTTCCACGTTCAGCAGCGAGCACAGGGCCAGCATCGCGTCGTCGTCGCGGGTCAGTGCCATCACGCCGGTAAAGCCATCGCTGCCGGCATCCACGCTCCACAGCGTGTAGTTGTGTTCGCGCAGGCGATCGAAGGCAGTGGACATCAGCTGCACCCCGTCCAGGTCTGAGGCGAAGTCCTCGTCGTCCAGGTCACCGCCCCAGTCCAGCTGCACGTTGAAGCGCGCCGACAGCTCGTTGACCGCCGACTGCAGGGAATCCAGGTCATCGCGCTCCACGTCGAAGCCGGACTGCCAGGCAATGGCCGTGAGCAGGGCCGGCAGCCAATCACTGTCAGCCTCCAGCGGCTGCCCCTGCTCTGCCAGCTGCTCGCGCCAGCGGTTGAACTGCTGCAGGGCCTGCTCGTCATCGCCCGGGTTGATCAGCACCAGCAGGTTCCAGACACGCGCCTCGAAATCGGCCTCGTCGAAATCCTGGGCATCTTCTTCGAAGTCGAAATAATCGCTGTTGTCGGGCATGGCGGGCAGTCCTTGGGGCAGGCGGGCATTCTACGGTTTATCCTGTAGCGCTGAAGTCGGCCTTGGTGGCCGTCACCCTGAATGAAGCGATGAGCGATACCCCTCCCGACCACCTGGCGATCAACCCGGCCAGCCCCTTCCATGATGCGCAGGCGCTGGAGCGCGGTGTCGGCGTGCGTTTCAACGACGTCGAGCGCGACAACGTCGAGGAATATTCGGTCAGCGAAGGCTGGATCCGCGTGCAGGCCGGCAAGGCCCGCGACCGCCGCGGCAACCCGATGACCATCAAGGTCAAGGGCAAGGTCGAAGCGTATTTCCTGGAAACGAAGCCGGAGTAACCGCGGCTCTCGGATTCTGGGGGTCAGATCCCTTTCCTGCGGAAAGGGATCTGACCCCGATCGACGGCGCCCGAACGCAGCGTCATTCGCGCTTGCGCGATTCCAGCAGGTCCAGGTTGCGGATCAGGCGACGCGAGATCTCATCGGAGATCACCCCGCGCCGGGTCAGCCGGAACAGTTCCTCGCGCTCGGCATTGAGGCCGGCGCTGCGCAGCTGGCGATAGCCCATTTCCATGCGCTGCACCTTCCCCGGGTCCACGTCGGGCCCGTCGCTGTCCTTCTCCAGGTGCCGCTGGTACAGCAGGCTCACCCGCGAGGCGGCATCGTTGTACAGCTGCACATTCTCGGTGTTCTGGTTCATCACCATCTGCTGGCGCATGCGTTCCACCCCCGCCAGCGCGGCCTTCGATGACAACCGGCGTGCCAGGTCTTCTTCCTTGCGCTCGCCCGAATCGGCCGGCAGCTGCAGGCCCTTCAGCAGCTGCGGCAGTGCCACGCTGGCGCCAACCAGCGAGAACAGGATCACCGCCGCGGCCAGGAAGATCACCAGGTCGCGCGCCGGGAACGGACTGCCATCGGGCAGGAACAACGGCAGCGTCAGCACACCGGCCAGGGTGATCGCACCGCGCACACCGGCCACCGAAGTGGCCACCACGATGCGCCAGTTCGGCGCCTCGCCACGCTCCAGCCCGCGCCGCCGCGCGCGCAGCAGGTTCCAGCGCAGCGACAGCCACACCCACAGCAGGCGCAGCGCGATCAACGTAGCGTTGATCACCAGTACGTAGACCAGCAACCACCATGCGCTCTGGTGGCCGCTCTCGTTCATGGTGGTGGTGGCGCGTTCGACGATGCCCGGCAGCTGTTCGCCCAGCAGCACGAACATGATGCCGTTGAAGCTGAACTGCAGCATGTTCCAGACCCCGGCACGCTGCACGCGCATGCTGCCGGAGACGCGGCCGGTCATTTCCACATAGCTCATCGAGATACCGGCTGCGACCGCAGCCAGGATGCCGGAGGCGTTGATTTCTTCGGCCAGCAGGTAGGCCGCGAACGGAATCAGCAGGTTGACCAGCATCGCCGCACCCGGCTCTTCGCCGAATCGCCGCCACAGCCAGCGCTGGAAGGTGGAAACACCGAGGGTGACCGCCACGCCCACGACCAGGCCGGCCACCGCCACCCACAGGAAGGTCAGCGAAGCGGTGGCCAGCGAGAAGGTGCCGGTCATCACCGCCGCCACCGCGAAGCGGAAGCAGACCAGGCCCGACGCATCGTTGAGCAGCGACTCGCCTTCCAGGATGTGCATCAGGCGCTTGGGAATCGGCGCCTTGGAGGCGATCGCGCCGACCGCCACCGGGTCGGTCGGCGACACGATCGCCGCCAGCGCGAAGCACACCGCCAGTGGCATCACCGGAATCATCCAGTGGATCAACAGGCCGGCGCCGATGACGGTGAACACCACCAGGCCGAACGCCAGTTCGAGGATCGCGCCTTTATCGCGGAACAGGCCCTGCTTGGGGATGCGCCAGCCGTCGAGGAACAGCAGCGGCGGCAGGAACAGCAGGAAGAACACCTCCGGCTCCAGCGCATGACCGCGGTTGAACACTCCGGCGATCACCGCGCCCAGACCGATCTGCACCAACGGCAGCGGCAACGAGAACGGCAGGACGCGAACCAGGTAGCCGCTGGCGACAACGGCCACCAGCATCGCCAGGACGACTTCAATGGTATGCATGCTTCTTCCAGGAAGCGGCGCGCGGGGAGGCTCGAGGGCCAGCGCCGGAAACCCGGAAAAAATTACCACATGCGGCCACGACCGCGACGGCCGGGGCCGCCGCGCGTCAGCCCCGGCTCATGCCCCGTCGAAGCGATACAGGTCCATGGCCAGGAAACCGGCATCGATGCCGGCGTCGATGCGGCGTGCACCGAAGCCGCCCTCGCCCGCCGCGCCCATCGCAAAGAACAACGGCAGCAGATGCTCGTCGGTCGGGTGCGCGCGTTCGGCAAACGGCGCCTGCCGGCGGTAATCGAGCAGGGCCTGGCGGTCATCGGCGGCCAGGCGCTGCTCCACCCACTCGATGAAGGGCCGCACGTAGGGCGCTTCCTTGCCGTCCTGGTAGTCACCCCAGTCGTGCAGGTTGTGGGTGATGCTGCCCGAGCCGACCAGCAGCACGCCCTGTTCGCGCAGCGGCGCCAACGCACGGCCCAGCGCAAACTGGTGCTCGGGGCCGAGCAGTGGCTGGATCGACACCGGCACCACCGGGATGTCGGCCTGCGGGCGCAGCAGCCGCAGCGGCACCCACGCGCCGTGGTCGAGCCCACGCTGCGGATCCAGCGCCACCGGTAGTCCTGCGGCGGCGATGCGGCCGGCCACCTCTTCGGCCAGCGCCGGATCGCCCGGTGCCGGGTACTGCAGTTCGAACAGCGCGCGCGGGAAGCCGCCGAAATCGTGGATGGTCGGCGGCTGCGCATGCGCGCCGACCAGCGGCTGCCGGCCCAGCCAGTGTGCCGAAGCCATGACGATGGCGCGCGGCGTCGGCAGGTCGCGGGCCAGCTCGGCCAGGCGCACACCGACCTGGCCCGGATGCAGGGCAGTCATCGGCGAACCATGGGAGATGTACAGCGAAGGCAGGCGGGACATGGAATTCTCCAGTTGCAGGATCAGGCGGCGATCAGCGCGAACGCAGGGTCCACTTGCCATCGCCGACCAGGAACAGCACCACCAGCGCCAGCGCCCAGAACGCCGGGTATTCCCAGCCGCCGCCGGCGTTGGCAAAGCCGAAGCCGTTGGCGCCGTGCACGGTGACGATGGTGCCCAGCAGCAGCGGCACACCGACCAGGCCCACCCAGCGCGCATAGATGCCCAGCAGCAGCGCGACGGTGATCACCAGTTCGACGCCGATGGTGACGTAGCCGAGCACGCCGGGCAGACCCAGTGACTCGAAGAACGCCGCCGTACCGGCCGGGGTGAACACCAGCAGCTTGGTCAGCGCATGGACCAGGAACAGCACGCCCAGGGCCAGGCGCAGCAGGGTGGCGCCATAGGGGGCCAGCGGCGAAACAGGAGCGGTCGTGCTGTGCATGGGGAAGCACCTTGAAGGAAGTGGGTACAGGTTATTGCGCCTTCACGGGCCGATAAATACGATCGTTTGACCGTATTTATTTCAAAAGGCGCAACAATGGACACCCTCGAGGCGATGCGCGTGTTCGTGGCGGTGGTCGAGCGCAATGGCTTCAGTGCCGCCGCCCTGGCCCTGGACATGTCTACCGCCGGCGTCACCCGCCAGGTCGCCGCGCTGGAAAAGCGCCTGTCCACCCGCCTGCTCCACCGCACCACGCGCCGGGTCAGCCCGACCAGTGCCGGTGCCGCCTACTACGCCCAGTGCGTGCGCCTGCTGGCTGAGTTCGACGCGCTGGAGGCCAGCATCGGCGCGCAGGCGCTGGAGCCTTCAGGCACGCTGCGCATCAACGCACCGGTCAGCTGGGGCATCGCCCGCCTCGGTCCGCTGCTGGCCAGTTACCGCGAACGCTTCCCGCAGGTGGAACTGGACCTGGCCCTGTCCGACCGTCTGGTGGACATGGTCGAGGAAGGCTACGACGTGGCCATCCGCATCACCCGCGAGCCCGGCCCCACCCTGATCGCACGCCGACTGGGCGAATCGCGGGTAAGCCTGTGCGCCGCGCCCTCGTACCTGGCCGCACGCGGCACCCCGCAGACCCCGCAGGACCTGCAGGCGCACGCGTGCCTGAGCTACAGCTACTGGGCCGCCGGCAACAACTGGCCGCTGCAGGGGCCCGGCGGTGAAGTGAAGGTGGCGGTGAACAGCCTGCTGCACGCCAACAACGGCGACGTGCTGCGCGAAGCAGCGATTGCTGGCATGGGCGTGATCCTGCAGCCGGACTTCCTGCTGGAAGACGCGCTGGCCGATGGACGCCTGGTGCGCGTGCTGCCCGAGTGGGAGGCCTCGCCGATCGGCATCTTCGCGGTCTACACCAGCCGCAGCCACCTCGCGCCGAAGGTGCGCAGTTTCATCGACCATCTGGTGGAAACCGGGGTGTAAGGGTGCGTCCGCCGGGCATGGCCCGGCGCTACCAGAGGCGCGCCCACGTGACACGGTAGCGCCGGGCCATGCCCGGCGAACGCGAAGCGCGGCCTAGACCGCCACCTCATCCAACGCGTCGATGATCTTCTCCAGCGGTGCCGGCCGCCCCAGGAGGTAACCCTGCACCTGGTCGCAGCCGTGCGCGGCCAGCCAGTCCAGCTGCCCGGGCGTTTCCACGCCCTCGGCGATGATGGTCAGCCCCATGCTGTGGCCCAGCGACAGCAGCGCACGGCAGATCGAGGCATTGCGCGGATTGGTCTCCACGTCGGCCACGAAACTGCGGTCGATCTTCAGGATGTCCAGCGGCAGATGCTGCAGGTAGGACATGCTGGAATAGCCGGTGCCGAAATCATCCAGCGACACGCTGATGCCTTGCTCGTGCAGGCGCTGCATGGTCTGCATCGCCTGCGCCGGCTTGCGCATCAGGCTGCTCTCGGTCAGCTCCACGTGCAGCGCACCACGGGCCAGGCCGAAGTCCTGCTGCGCACGCGTGAACTCGGTCACCAGGTCACTGTTGAAGAACTGCACCGCCGACACGTTGACCGCGATCGGCAGCTCGCCCCAACCGGCATCGACCAGCCGCCGCTGTGCTTTGGCCGCAGCACGGATCACCCAGCGTCCCAACGCCAGGATCAACCCGGTGTCTTCGCACAACGGAATGAACTCGTTGGGCGGAATGAAGCTGCCATCGGCCTGCGGCCAGCGCAGCAAGGCCTCCAGCGCCGCCGGGCTGCCATCACCGGCGTGCCGGATCGGCTGGAAGTACAACTGGAATTCGTTGTCGATGGCAGCGTGGATGCGCCCGGCCAGGCGCAGGCGGTCGGCCAGCCGCGTGGTCACCGCCGCGTCGAACCAGACCACTACATTGCCCTCGGCGCGCGCTGCATGCGCCGCCTGTGCCGCCATGCCGATCACCTGCTCGGCGCCATGGCCGTCACCGGCCACGTGCGTGGCCACGCCGATACGCGGCTCGAACTGGTGCAGCGAATCCTTGCCCCGCATCGGCGCCGACACGATCTGCAGCAGGTCGTCCAGCACGCGCTGGACATCCTGCCCGGCTGCGATGGCGAACACGAAATCCTCTGCTGGCTGGAACGCCAGCGTGCCGCAGCGCGCGCCCAGGCCGCCCAGCCGGGTCGCCATCGACTGCAGCACTGCATCGCCGATCTCGCGGCCCAGCGTATCGGCCACCAGCTGCAGGCCGCGCAGCTGCACGAAGGCGATGGTGTAACCCACGTCGTGCTCGTCCAGCTGATCGGTCAGCGCGCGCACGTTCAGCAGGCCGGTGGCCGGGTTGTGCCGTGCCTGGTAGGCCAGGTCACGTTCGTAGGCCAGCCGTTCGCTGACATCCTCGGCCAGCACCAGGCACGCAGGCTGGCCATCGAAATCGAGCTTGGACAGGTGTGCGCGCACTTCAAACACACTGCCATCCTTGCGCCGGTGCAGGCGCACGGTCGCGTCCTGCAGCTCGCCGACGCGGGCCTTGGCGATGGCGCCCTTCACCTCCTCCCAGCCTTCGCGGGGGCGGATGTCGAGGATGCTCATCGCCAGGAATTCTTCGCGGCTGTAGCCGTACTGGCGCACTGCCGCATCGTTGACCTCGATGAAGCGCAGCGTATCCGGATCAAACACCCAGAACGGCGCCGGGTTGCGGTCGAACAGCAAGCGGAAACGACGCTCCGCTTCGCCCATCTGCTCCCGCGCCTGGTAGCGCTCGCTCAGGTCGGTCAGTGCGCCGATCATGCGCCGCTCGCTGTCGGCCACTTCCACCCGCTGGCCGCGCGCCCCCACCCAGCGCACCTGGCCACCCGGCAGCACCAGGCGGAACACCTGGTCCAGCACCGCGCTGCCAGCAAAGGCCTGGTCGAACGCCTGCTGCAGGCGCGCGGCATCATCGCGATGCACGCGCGCGAAGAAATCGGCCACCGGCAACGCATCGGTCTGCACCCCGAAGATCTCGCGCGCCAACGGCGACCAGCGCAGCAGCGCCGCGTCCTCGTCCACGTACCAGGTGCAGACACGGCCCACCTGGTGGGCCAGCCGCAGTTCGGCGTGGCCGGTCTTCAGCTCCTCCGCCATCGATTGCTGGCTGCGGGTGCTGCGGCGCACGGCGTACAGCAGTACCAGCAGCACCCCCACGTAGGCCAGCACGATCGCCACCGATGCCTGCAGGTACGGCCACCAGGGCGCCAGCACATCCTCATCGGCCAGCCCGACCTGTACCGCCAGCGGACTGCGCTCGAGCGTGCTGATGGTGATGATCCGTGGCACGCCATCGACCGCGCCCGGCAGGCTGCCCAGTTCGACCACTGCCTGCTTGCCGAGCAGTTCGCGCCGCGGCAGGTCAAAGCGACGGCCGACCGTGCCATGTGGGTCAGGTACCCGCGCCAGCATGTAGCCCTCGGCATCGCTGATCGAGACCAGTCCGTTCGGGCCGACATCCAGCCCACCGATGATGCGCTGCAGCTCACCGCAGCGCAGCCGCGCCAGCAGCCAGCGATCATCGGCCATCGACAGTGCCAGTGGCACCACCCAGCCGTCGTCGCCGGCCTGCTGCGGCGGACCGATGTACAGCGCGCTGCCCTGCCCGCGCCGCTGCGGGTCGGTCCACAGCGGCAGGTTCAGATCGCCCTTGCCGGCGGTGACCGCACGGCCATGGCGGTCCAGCACCACGATGCTGTGCAGCTCGGCATGGCGGCGCAGCACGCCGCCGATGGAGGCATCGAGCAGGGCCGGCGCCTGCAACGGCACGCGGCCGAACAGTTCGGCCGCGTCGGCGGAGATGCCGGACATCGCCCGCTCCAGGTTGCGCAGTTCCAGTGCCAGCAGGCGTTCGCTGCCCACCGCCAGCGCACGGCTCTGGCGCTGCGCAGCCTCCAGCCGGCGGTGATGGTCGTTGGCCAGCATGGTGGTCAAGCCAGCCACCAGCAGCACGCCCAGCAGTACGCCGCCCCAGGTAATGGCGCGCAGCGGCCGGGCCAACCCCCGTTTCAGCGCGGGCATCGGTCGGTCTTCCTTGTGCAGTCGGCTGGCTTCATGCGCGAACGAATCCTCCACGTCCCCGACCTCAACGGCCGGCGGACGCCATTCTTGACGCCTGACCCCACCCCGCATGGCCACCGCCCCGTGTCCGCGCAGGGTTCCAAGCGGCCAGCATGCACCACGCAGATGGCGCCGTGAAGATCGCGTCCGCGCGTTCAGCCAGATCCTGCACAGGCGCTGCGGTGCAACGGAACGGTCAGCCGGGCCGGGGCGGATTAGACTTGGGGTTTTCCGCTGCAAGAGAAGTCCATGTCCAAGCTGCGCCGTCCCACCCTGGCACTGGCCATCGTTGCCAGCCTGTCCCTGGCCGCCTGCGACCGCCCGGCCGAACCGGCCGCCGGCACGGCCGCACCGGCCGATGCTGCGCCCGCGGCGGCCAAGCCGATGCTGGGCAGCTTCGGCTTCGATGCCAGCGGCATGGACCGCAGCATCGCCGCCGGTGACGACTTCTTCGGCTTCGCCAACGGCACCTGGGTGAAGAACACCGAGATTCCGGCCGACCGTTCGCGCTTCGGCAGCTTCAACGTCATTGCCGAAAAGACCCTGGCCGATACCCGCGCCATCCTCGAAGGCGCTGCCGGCAACGCGCAGGCCAGCGGTGACGACAAGCTGATCGGCGACTACTACGCCGCCTTCATGGACGAAGCCGGCATCGAGCAGCACGGCATCGCGCCGGTACAGCCGCAGCTGAAGGCGATCGAGGCGATCGCCGACAAGGCCGGGTTGGCCCGTGCACTCGGCGGCGATGTGCGCGCCGACGTCGACCTGCTCAACGCCACCAACTTCTACACCGACCGCCTGTTCGGCCTGTGGGTGTCGGTGGACCTGCTGCAGCCGGACCGCAACGCACCGTATCTGGTGCAGGGCGGACTGGGCATGCCCGACCGCGACTTCTACCTGGGCGGTGGCCGCATGGCCGAGCTGCGCAAGCAGTACCAGGCCTACATCGCGCAGATGCTGCAGCTGGCCGGCGTTGCCGACCCGGCCGGCAAGGCACAGCGCATCCTCGCGCTGGAGACGAAGATCGCGCAGGCGCACGCCACCCAGGAAGAAACCAATGACGTGACCAAGGGTGCCAACCCCTGGACCCAGGCCGACTTCAATGCCAAGGCGCCGGGCTTGGACTGGAATGCCTTCCTCGATGCCGCAGCGCTGGGCAAGCAGCAGGACTTCATCGTGTGGCAGCCCAAGGCCGTTGCTGGCCTGTCCAAGCTGGTCGCCACCGAGCCGCTGGACGCCTGGAAGGACTATCTGGCGTTCCATGCATTGGACCGTGCCGCTGCCTACCTGCCGAAGAAGTTCGCCGATGCCCGTTTCGCCTTCCATGGCACCGCGCTGAGCGGCACCCCGCAGCAGAGCGACCGCTGGAAGCGCGCGGTGGACGACGCCAACCACGCCGTGGGCGAGGCCATCGGCAAGCGCTACGTCGAAAAGCACTTCGACGCCAAGACCAAGGAACGCGCGGACGAAATGGCGAAGAACATCATCGCCGCCTTCGCCAAGCGCATCGATGCGCTCGCCTGGATGTCACCGCAGACCAAGGCCAGCGCCAAGGCCAAGGTGGCCGGGCTGACCGTGGGCATGGGCTACCCGGAAAAGTGGCGTGACTACACCGGCCTGGACATCCGCCGTGACGACGCGCTGGGCAACGCGCAGCGCGCCGAGCTGTTCGAATACCAGCGCAACGTCGCCAAGCTGGGCAAGGCGGTCGACCACAGCGAGTGGGCGATGCTGCCGCAGACCATCAACGCGATGAACGTGCCGCTGGAGAACCGCCTGGTGTTCCCGGCCGCGATCCTGCAGCCGCCGTTCTTCGACGGTGCCGCCGACGATGCGGTGAACTACGGTGCGATCGGCGCGGTGATCGGCCACGAGATCAGCCATGGCTTCGACAACGCCGGTGCGCTGTTCGACGAAACCGGCAAGCTGCACAACTGGTGGACCGCTGAGGACCTGAAGCAGTTCAACGCTGCCGGCGATGCATTGGCCGCGCAGTTCAGCAGCTATGAACCATTCCCCGGCGTGCATGTGAACGGCAAGCTGAGCCTGGGCGAGAACATCGCCGACGTGGCCGGCCTGGGCACTGCTTATGACGCCTACCAGCTGTCGCTGCAGGGCAAGCCGGGCCAGACCCTGGAAGGCTTCACCCCGGACCAGCGCTTCTTCCTCGGCTTTGCCCAGGCCTGGCGCAGCAAGAGCCGCGAGCAGGCGCTGCGCAACTCGCTGCTGACCGATGTGCATGCACCGGGCCAGTTCCGCGCACTGACCGTGCGCAACATCGACGCCTGGTACCCGGCGTTCGAAGTGAAGGAAGGCCAGAAGCTGTACCTGGCCCCGGACAAGCGGGTCAAGGTGTGGTGATGTAACCGAAACGGGCGCCGCAAGGCGTCCGTTTCATTTCCGCTAGCCGCCAACCCTGGTCGGCACCTGCCTCGCTCAGGCATCCACGCATGGCGTGGATCTACGCAGGCCGGCGGCCACCAGCAGCGCCGCCGTCGCGAACGCGGCAGCGGCCCACAGGTTGGCGTGCAGGCCCATGCCATCCAGCAAGCGGCCACCGCCCCACGCACCCACTGCGATGCCGATGTTGAACACGCCCACGTACAGGGCAGTGGCGATCTCCAGCGCCTGCGGGACCTCTTTCATCATCCAGGTCATCAGGCCCACCGACACACCGCCATAGGCAAGGCCCCAGAGCAGCAGCACCACCACGCCCCCCAGCGGTGCGCCTCCCACCATCAGCAGCAACAGCGGCGTCAGCAGCAGGCCCAGGGCAATCGCCAGCAGCATTCCACGCGGATGCCGTGCAGCCATCGGACCGGCGATGAAGTTGCCGGCGATGCCGGCCAGGCCATAGGCGAACAGCAGCGCGCCGATCCACATCGCATCCACGCCCGACACCGTGGTCAGCAACGGCCGCACATAGGTGAAGGCGATGAAGTGCCCGGTCACCAGCAGCAGCGTCAGGCACAGGCCGTGCTGCAGGCCGCGATGGCCGAGCAGCTGCACGAACTGCGTCGCGCGTACCGAGGTTTCCACCGGCAACGCGGGGACCACCCTGGCATGCAGCAGCAGGACTGCAGCACTGAACAGCGCCATCGCCGCGAATGCGCTGCGCCAGCCCAGTGCTTCCCCGATCAGCGCACCCAACGGCACGCCCAGCACCGATGCGGCGGCGACGCCGCCAAAGATGATCGACGTGGCCAGGCCAATGCGCTGTGCCGGTACCAGACGCGCCGCCAGGCCACCGGCGATGGCCCAGATGCCGCCCATGCAGAACCCCACCAGCACCCGTGCGGCCAGCAACCAGCCGATGCCCGGCGCCAGCGCCGAGGCGATGTTGGCCACACACAACAGGCCCAGCAGCGCGCACAGGATGCGGCGGCGATCGATACCCCCGGCGACGATCACCACCAGTGGGGCGAACACTGCGGCCAGCAGTGCCGGCAACGAGATCATCAGGCCGGCAGTGCCTTCGGATGCACCGAAGGTCCCGGCGATTGGGGTCAGCAGGCCGACCGGCAGCATCTCGGTGGTGACCACCGAGAAGGTGGCAAGGCCGATGGCAGACACCGCCCACCAGGCAGGGCGGACCGCGGGAGCGGCACGTTCGGGCGAAGAAGCACTCACGGGATGATTCCTTCAGCAGGGACAGACGAAGAGGAGCGATGCAGCGGACGCTGGGCGAACACAGCCATCAGCAGCACGATGGATCCCGCGCACAGCGCGAGGACAAAACCACTGCGCACACCGCCTGCATCGACCAGCCGCCCTGACAGCGCGGCCCCGACGGCGACGCCGATGTTCAGCCCGGCCAGCAGCCAGGTCATGCCTTCGGTAAGGCGGGAGGCAGGCACGCACCGTTCAACCAGTGCCATCGCCACGATCATGGTCGGGGCGAAGAACAGGCCGGCCACCAGCACCGCCACCGCCAGCGAGGACAGG
This sequence comes from Stenotrophomonas maltophilia, assembly GCF_004684085.1. Lineage (GTDB taxonomy): Bacteria > Pseudomonadota > Gammaproteobacteria > Xanthomonadales > Xanthomonadaceae > Stenotrophomonas > Stenotrophomonas maltophilia_AS. The sequence continues at coordinate 65,219 of NZ_SRHZ01000008.1, read as the reverse complement.
TTGCCGACCCACAGCAGCGGCAATGTCGTCAGCGCCGTGGCGGCGGCGCCCAGCAGCAACTGGAGACGCAGTGGTGCCTGCGGCTTCAACGCGCCGAACAGCAGGCCGGCCACGCAGCTGCCCATGGCGTAGGCAGACAGCACGATGCTGGCTGCGAGCGGCTGTCCGCCCTGCTCGGCGAAGGCCACGCTGGTGATGTCGACGGTGCCGACGATCACCCCCATCGCCAGCATCAGCAGTGCCAACAGGCGGATCTCCGGTTGCCGCAACAGGGAGCGGCGGGGTGTCACGCCATCAATCGGTTGCAGCGGCGGCTCGGTGCCACGCTGCAGTACCAGCGCCACCATGCCGCCCACCAGCAGCAGAGCCGCCGCCAACACACCGGCCTGTGGCCATACCGCCACTGACAACCCCACCGCCAACGGGGGGCCGGCGATGAAGGTGATCTCGTCAAACACGGTTTCCAGCGAGTACGCGGTCTGCAGGTAAGGGCGGCCACGATGGATCGCGGTCCAGCGTGCGCGCACCATCGCCGACACGCTGGGCATGCAGCCGGCCAGCATCGCCGTGGCGAACAGCGTCCAGTCCGGCGCCTGCAGCACGGTGCAGGCCAGCAGCAACAACAGTCCGGTCGCGCTGGCTGCAGTCGCCCACGGCAATACCCTGCCCTGCCCATGGCGATCGACCCAACGCGATACCTGCGGCGACAGCAGCGCGTAAGTCAGCACGAAGGTGGCCGACACCGCTCCAGCCAGTGCATAGCTGCCGCGCAGCTGCGACAGCAGGGTAATGATGCCGATGCCGGTCATCGGCAATGGCAGCCGCGCCAGCAACCCGGCCAGGGCAAGTCCGACGGTGCCGGGGGCGGCAAACAGCTGGCGGTAAGGGGTGGCCATCGCAATCTCCAGGGCGGCGACTTGCCTGGCACGGAGCGCGCCACGACAATACATACAGAACGTATGAATATGAGACTACATTCATACGCTCCGTATGTAAATAATCATGCACGACGTATGTAAGGAGCTTCGATGGTCCGCCGCACCCGCGCCGAAATGGAAGAAACCCGCGCCACCCTGCTGGCCACTGCGCGCCGCGTATTCAGCGAGCTGGGCTATGCCGCTACGTCCATGGATGACCTCACCGCCCAGGCGGGGCTGACCCGTGGCGCGCTGTACCACCACTTCGGCGACAAGAAAGGGCTGCTGGCAGCGGTCGTCGCCCAGCTCGATGCCGAGACCGATGTGCGCCTGCAGGCGATCAGCGATGGTGCCGACGATGCCTGGGACGGTTTCGTGCAGCGCTGCCGCGCCTACCTGCAGATGGCACTGGAACCGGAGATCCAGCGCATCGTGCTGCGCGACGCGCGCGCGGTACTCGGTGGCGCCTCACCGGAATCGCAGCAGTACTGCGTGAACTCGATGCAGCGCCTGATCGAGCAGTTGATCGCGCAGGGCGTGGTGGCGCCGGTGGATGCGCAGGCGCTGGCGTCGCTGATCTACGGCAGCCTGGCCGAGGCCGCGTTCTGGATCGCCGAAGGTGAACAGGGCGATGTGCGCCTGAAGCAGGCAACGGCAGCCCTGGAGATGCTGTTGCGTGGGTTGAAGTCGGCGGGGTGAGGCCCATCCACGCATGGCGTGGATCTACGCACCTTCCCGGATCGGTACGCATCGGGAGCAGATGGATCCACGCCATGCCTGGATGAAGCTCTGCGCCGATTGCAGGGCGGCGGGGCGAAAAACGCCCACGCGTTGCGCGGTCGGCCCCGATTCTGGGCGATGACGACAGCAACGCCGAGCCTCCGTGCTCAGCCACGGTTTCATGTGCGGCCGCAGCACGTTTCACCCTGCGACATCTTGTCGCAGGCCGCAGCCGTGATGCTGCGACGCAGCAACATTCACCCATTCAGACAGAAGCCTTGCGCCCCTTGGCATTGGCCCCATTGCACGGCTCGCTGGAAGTGCTAGAACTGAACCTGCCACACCGTCCAACGCTGATCGACGCACGTTCCACAAGGAGCCAGCCATGATTGCTTTGTTCAAGGGTTTGGGAGTTCTGCTTCGCGACAACGAGCTCTACAGCAGCCCGTTCGACAAACAGGTCGCGCATTGGCGCAATCTCAGCGAGCAGCAGATCCGCGACGAAGTCGGCGTGCTGGCGCAGGCCAAATGCCAATGGCTGATTGCCTCGATCGTCGGCTGGCAGGCAGCCTCGCTGCTGATCCTCGGCCTGATCGCCAACTACCTGTGGCGCGATGATTTCCATATCACTTTCACCCGCGTGGTGATCGTGTTCGGCTCGTGGGTGTCGATCCTGTTCGTGATCTGGTTCATGGCCAACATGTTCGACCGCACCGCCGGTTTCGAGCGCTGGATGAAGGCCTTCAACAGCCGCGCCCGGATCAGCTCCAAGGCCGACAGCGTCGAGCACGTGGCCGAGGCACTGGACCTGGCCGAGCACTACCCGGAAGTGCTGGACTACAAGCAGGCGGTCACCGCCCGGCGCGAGCTGCGGCACGAGGACATCCGCATCATGACCGAGATCGGCCGCATGAAGCAGCACTCGGAACTGGTGGGACGCCTCAACCACGTGGGTGAGACCGAGCACCACCACGAACTGACGCTGCAGCCGGCCTACTGACCCTTCAGGGAAGCGGGGGGACCCACAATGCCACCGTGATCACTTACGGTGGCATTGTTCTTTCCGATCCTCGCTGACGCATTGGCCGAAGCCCTTCGGCAGGTCGCTGAACTCCCGGGTCTCGCCGGCCGCTACCGCGAACGACCGTATCGGCGCTTTCGCACAGGCAGCGTCAGGACGGCAGGCCGGGTCCAGCACCAGGTAGTGGCACTGGCCGCTGCGGCTGGCGATGCACTCGAAGCGCGCCACTCCATCCACCACGGTGCGCTTGCTGTACAGCGTGTCCACGCCATTGGCAGTGGTGCGGGTGATCGCGGTTTCGGTGGACTTCTGGCAACCGGCAAGCGCCAGCGCGACGAGGCCCACAAGCAGGAAAGAACGCATGCAATGCTCCGGGTAGCGGAAGGTGCGGCGCGGCTACATGCCGCGGAACAGACTCATGAACGGCTGGCTGACCACCAGCGTCTCCGCGCGCCCTCGCAGACGCAACACGCCGCGCCCGGTATCGTCGCGACTCACCGCCGCCACCGCCTTCATGTTGACGATGGTCGAGCGATGGATCTGGCGGAAGTGCTGCGGATCAAGCACTTCCAGCAGTTCACGCAGCGGCGTGCGCAGCAGGCTTTCGCCTGCAGCAGTGACCACGGTGGTGTACTTGTTGTCGGCGCGGAAGTAGGCCACGTCCTCCAGCATGATCAGCTGTGTCTCGCGGCCATTGCTGGCGGTGATCCAGGCCAGTGGTGGGCGGTCGGCACTGTCGCGCGACGGCCCCAGACGCTGCAACAGGCGCTCGAGCACCGCATCGTCCTGCCGTGTCGAGGGCAACCGCGCAAGAATGCGCTCGCGCGTCGCCAGCAGGCGTTCGTCACTGACCGGCTTCAGCAGATAGTCCATTGCGCCCTGCTCGAACGCGTCGATGGCGTACTGGTCGTAGGCAGTGACGAACACCACCTGGGTGCGCGGACTCAGTTCGGACAGCGAACGTGCCACTTCGATACCGCTGATGCCCGGCATGCGGATATCCAGGAAAGCGATGTCCGGCTGCGTCTCGGCCAGCTGCTCCAGTGCACTGGCACCGTCCTCGCACTCGGCTACCAGCTTCAGTTCCGGCCACAGCCGGCCCAACTGCTCGACCAGTGACTGGCGTAGCAGTTCCTCGTCTTCGGCGATCAGCGCTTCAAGCGGCATGGCTGCGCTCCTTGCTCGACTGCGGCAGGGTCATGGTCGCTGCGACACCCGTGGGGAAATTGGCGACGATCGCCACGCCGGCCTGCTCGCCGCAGGTCAGGCGCAGGCGCTCGCGCAGGTTCTTCAGGCCGATGCCGGTACCGCTGGTGCCCTGGCCGAAGCCCAGGCCATCGTCGGCCACCGTCACGGTGACATGGTCATCGAAGCCCCGCGCCAGGATCCAGATCGTGCCACCGCCCGGCTTGGGCTCCAGCCCGTGCTTGATCGCGTTCTCCACCAGCGTCTGCAGCGCCATCGCCGGCAGGTGCACACCGTGCAGTTCATTGGGAACCTGCACCTCCACCGCCAGCCGCGCGCCCATGCGGATGCGCAGGATCTCCAGATAGGCGCGGGTACGGTCCAGCTCCACGCCCAGCGTGGATACCGATTCATCCACCTGCGGCAGCGAACTGCGCAGGTACTGGATCAGATGGCCGAGCATCTGTTCGGCGCGCGCCGGATCGGTGCGGGTCAGCACCTGCGCGTTGGCCAGCGAGTTGTAGAGGAAGTGTGGCTCCACCTGTGCATGCAGCAGGTTCAGACGCGCCACCGACAGTTCCTTCTCGACCTGGGTCTGTTCGGCAGCGGCCTGCTCGTCGCGACGCTGGTCGGCAACGCGTCGGCTGATCGCACGGGTGACCGCTTCGGCATTCTCGTAGTTGCTGCCCTCGTCCAGCGCCAGCAGGTCGGCCCACCAGCCGGCATCCGGTTCGAACAACAGGGTGACGGTGCTGGTGCCCTGCCCCGGGGTGACCGTGGCCAGCACGCTGTTGCGCTTGATCGCCAGCCGCGCCGGCAGGTTCCAGCGCGACGGCTGGCGGCCGTTCCACAGATCGACGCGACGCACGTAGGCACGCACCTGCAGGCTGCCGGCCGAGCTTTCCACCTCTTCCACCCGCGGCAGCTCGCCCACTGCTGCCTCGACCACCGCGAACGCGTGGCCGGCGTCCATCGGCAGTTCGATCTGACGGCGCTGGCGCCCGGACAGGGTGGCGCCATCGAGGCGACCGGCCACCAGCCAGACACGGCGCACATGGGTCACCGCACTGCCCAGCGCGGAAATCATCAGGAACATCACCAACAGCCCGAACACCCAGCCTGGGCCATCGCGCATGCCGCTGAAGATGCCGCTCCAGACCATGCCGGCCACAAACAGTGCCGCGGCCCATGCCAGCAGGTGACGGAGGATGAGGGAGAGGCTGGCGATCACGGCGGCGCCTTGGTGGAAGGGGGTGAGCCGAGCATAGGGCGGCGCTTCGAGCAAACAAGCGGTGTGCGACGAAGGGCCGGAAAGTGGGGATGGAAGCCGTTACGGAAACGCCGGGCATGGCCCGGCGCTACCGTGGGCGGCCATGCCGGCCAGCGGCCGGCACTACCGAGCCCCCTTACCTGCGCTGGTCAGCGCTGGCGTCGCGCACGGCGCGGAACGACTCGTCCCTGCTCCAGTTCGGCCAGCTGCGCGAGTTGGCCAGCTGGTTGCCCAGCGTGTACAGCACTTCCAGATCCCGGGCAGCACCGGCGAACACCCAGTCCGGCTGCCATTCGTCACCCTGCTGGTGGTAGCGCTTGGCGGTGTAGTCCTCCGAGGCCTTCTTGCCTGCGGCCACGCCGCCGTCCACCCAGTCCTGCCCGGCCGACCAGGACAGCGCCGGCACGCCGCGCTTGGCGAACGGGAAGTGATCGGAGCGGAAGAACAGGCCGGCTTCCGGCTTCGGGTCCGGCGTGTAGCGGATGTCCCAGCCCTTGGCCACGTCCTTCAGCTGGTCCAGCAGCTCGAAGCGCGCCGCGCCATAGATGCCGAAATCACGCGACGGACCGAACGGCGCCATGCCGTCCATGTTGATCATCGCCACGGTCTTTTCCAGCGGATACAGCGGATGGGTGGCGTAGTACTCCGAACCCAGCAGGCCCTTCTCCTCGGCAGTGACCGCCAGGAACAGGATCGACCGCTGCGGGCGCTTGACCTTGGCGAAACCGCGCGCCAGTTCGATCAGCGAGGCGGTGCCGCTGGCATTGTCCAGCGCGCCGTTGAAGATGCGATCTCCGCGTGCGTCGGGTTCGCCCACGCCGATATGGTCCCAGTGTGCGCTGTAGATGACGGTCTCGTCCGGATGGCTGCTGCCTTCCAGTCGCGCGGCCACGTTGTGCGAGGTGATCACTTCGGTCTTCACCGCGTACTTCGCATCCAGGCTGGCGCCGGTCAGTGGCACCGGCGTGAAGTCACGCTGCTGCGCCTTCTTCTTCAACGCCTCGAAATCCTGCCCGGCCGAGCGGAACAGCTCCACGGCCAGGTCGCGCTGGATCCAGCCTTCCAGCAGCGGGTGGCTGTCGGCCGGGTTGTCACGCACCACATCGAACATGGTGTTGGTGTTGGAACCGGCCACGGTGGCCCAGCCATAGGAGGCCGGTGCGGTCTCGTGCACGATCAGCACGCCCAGCGCGCCCTGGCGCGCGCCCTCCTCGTACTTGTAGGTCCAACGGCCGTAGTAGGTCATGCCCTTGCCGTCGAAATCGCCCTGCCCGGTTTCGAAGTCCGGATCATTGATCAGCACGACGGCGATCTTGCCCTTCAGGTCCACGCCCTTGAAGTCGTCCCAGTTGCGCTCCGGCGCCTTCACGCCGTAGCCGAGGAACACCAGCGGGGCCTTGCTGATATCAACGTTGCTGGCGCCGTTCATGGCGGCGCGCACGGCAATCTGCTTGCCCTGTTCCAGCGTGATGGTCTTGCCACCCTGCTGCAGCGACAGCTGCGGAGTGCCGACGATGTCGCCCTTGCGCAGGGGCACGGCCTGGGTCCACAGGCGCTTGCCGTCCTTGAGGTCGCCGCCCGGCTGCAGGCCGGCATCGGCAAACTGCTTGCTGAGGAAGGCGATGGTCTTCTCTTCGCCGGCAGTGGCCGGCGAGCGGCCTTCGTAGGCGTCGGAGGCCAGTTCCTTGACGTCGGCGGAGATCCGCGCGCCATCGAATTTCGGGGTGGCCGCCATCAGTGTGCTCGACACCGACAGGGCCAGCACGCCCAGTACCACTCGTTTCATTGCTCTCTCCAGCAGGGAAATCCTTCTGGAGTGTAATGGGATTCGGCAGGGCTGCGCCCTGCACCTGCCGAAGCCAGGGCAACAGCAACAGCCGAAGCAACAGCAACAGCAGAAGCAGGCATTCGGTGGGATGGCCGGGTGGGTCCGGTTGCGGGGGACGCCGTAAACCCGTCCTTGGGGGCTTGGCCGCGGCATCCATGCCGCGGACACCCCCGCAACCGGACCCACCCCGCCTTCGGCAGATTTCCGCTGCTGTTGGTGGGTGTCGACCTTGGTCGACACGGTAGATCCACGCCATGCGTGGATGCTGTCGGGGGAACGGAAACAAAAAGGGGTCAGGTTCCTCTCCCTGTGGGAAAGGTCGCTGACCCCTCATGCATTCAACCGCAAAGACTTACCAGTTCGGGTCTTCGGCCGGGGCGGCGGCGGCGGGCTTGGGCTTCGGCTTGGCCGCCGGACGAGCGGCGGCGGCCGAGGCGGTCGCACTGGCAGCAGCAGCCGGCTTGCTGCCCAGCTTCTGGCGCAGTTCGATCTGACCCGGACGGAAGCCGCCGCGCATCGCGTCGACGCCGTCTTCGATGGTGCCGTACGAGGTCTGTGCGGCGACGCGGTCGATGCGGATGGTGCAGCAGGGGTGTTCGCTGCGGCCCAGCGAGCGGCCGGTCTGCGGGTCCTTCAGCTCTTCACCCAGGCGCACGGCCTGCCAGCGCTGGCCGGCCTGCACGGTGTCTCCGCCCTGGCTCAGCACCACCTGGTCACCGTCCACCGAAACCACCGACACCGGGAACAGGGTGGTGACGATGGTGCTGCCGATCTGGCCGGACAGCGATTCCATCATCGCCGCAGCCATGTTGCGGCCGTTGACCACGCGCGGCAGGGTGCTCGGGCCAGTCGAAGCCAACTGGTGGTCGAAGCTGTCGGACATCACCACCTGCCCGGTGGTGGCGTTGATCAGGCGCAGGGTGATGCGGCCGCCACCGGAGTACGAGGTCACCTGGCGGTCGGACATGCGCAGGTTGCGCACGCTGCGCGGGTACTCGAAGCGTTCGATGGTCGGGATCAGGATCAGGTCGGTCGCCAGCTGCTGTCCAACGCGTGCAGTGTCCTGCAGGCGCACGTTGCCGCTGTTGATGTGGTCGATCTCGGCCTGCAGTTCGTCGCCGAACTCGCGATCCAGCACGATGAAGCGCTGGGTCTGGGTCAGCGTGTCGGACAGGCGCGCACGGATCGCGTCGGCCACTTCATCGGCGTCCACGCGGCCGTCGCCCACGGCGTAGCTGCCGGACTTGGTGCGCGGCAGGGCGACCACGATCTTCGGTTTGCCCTGCTCGTCCGGTGCGCGGTACTGGGCGATCTGTGCGCGGACGCGCACCTTCCAGTAACTGCGCATGCTGCGATGCGTGACGTCCGAGTCGAACGAGCTGGCGCCACGCTTGGCATCGACACTCACCTTCTCGTCGTAGCTTTGCTTGACGCTGGCCGAGGCCGACCCCCCCTTGGCCGAGGCTTCGCCGGACGCACTGGCCGACGCCGAGCCCTTGAAGCTCCAGCCTTCATCGCTGGCGCGCACGCGGGCGATGGTTTCCTCGTCCAGCTGACGCACTTCATCCTGCGACAGGATTTCATAGCCCAGCACCGCGCCCTGCGAGCCGGCAATCATCTGCTGGGTGAACGCGTCGGCGCGGATATCGCCGACGTGTTCGCCATCCACATCCACATGCAGGCCTGCGCGCAGGCTCTGCATCTGGCTGGCCACACGTACGCCGTTGACCTGCGCCACTGCCGACTGCAATGCCGCCAACACCGCCAGTTCCGGGGTGCTGCCGATGCCGTCGGCTTCGCGCGCGACCTGGGTGGTGCCACCGAAATCCGGCGTGCCACGCAGGGGCGCTGCTTCCACTGGCGCATTGCTGGCCAGTGCACTGGTTGCCTTGTCCTTGGCGGGTGCGGGCGCTTCGGCCGGGGTGTCCTGCTTGCCACACGCTGCAAGCAGCGCAGCGGCCAGGCCCAGGCCGATCAAACGGGTTGTCATACGCATGGAGATTCGCCTCGTATCAGCCCATCTTGTCCAGCTGGCCCAGCATCGAGTCGGCGTTGGACGGCACCTTCACCTTGCTCTGCTTGGCGAAGGTCAGTGCCTGCTTCGACGAGCCGTACAGGCCCTTGATGAAGCCCGGCGATTCCTTGGCCACCCACGCACCGGCGGCCAGCTTGCGGCCGACGGTGGCCAGCTGGGTCGCGCCCAGGTTCTTCATGCCCGCGGTGAAGTTGCCGGCTTCACCGCCCAGCTTCTGCGCTTCGGCTGCCGAGGACAGCAGCGAGACCAAGCCTTCGGCGTAGTGCTGCTTGGATTCAGCGTTCAGTTCCGGCTGTGCGGCCTGGCGCTCGTTGATCGCGGCCTGGGCAGCTTCGCTGACCGACACCGACTTCTTCATCGCATCGACGCTGACCGAGCCGGACGACAGGGCCTGGCGCTCTGCTTCCAGCAGCTGCACCTGCTCGGCCAGGCCGAAGGCGCGGGCGAACGAGGTCTGGGCCTGCAGCGAATGCGACTGCGAGCTGACGAAACGACGCACCAGCGCTTCCTGCGCGGCTTCGTCCGGAGCGGCGGCGCCGGAAGCGCTGCTGCTGGAGGTGCCGGTGGCGGCGCCCGCCAGGTCCTTCAGCTTGCCGAACTGGGCGTGGGCCGGCATCGACAGGGTGGCGGCCGCGATGGCCACGACAAGAGCGGTATTGCGGATCATGGAAGATTCCTTTGGGAGAGACGGCCGCGACGCGGCGCGTGGAAACGGGAATTCTGCGGCGATGCCGAGCAAGCTCGGCACCCACCAGAGCCGCTAGCGCCGGGCCATGCCCGGCGAGCGCAGCGGTAACGTCAGCGGACCGCCTTGACGTTCAGTTCGTTGATCATCTGCTGGGCAGCCTTTTCGGCCGCCAGCTGCAGGGCGTTGGTACGGGCCACGGTTTCATTCGGGCCGGTACCGGAGAACTGCACCGGGCCCACCGACGACACGGTGCGCGGGAAACGACCGGTCACATCCAGCACCTTGCCGGTGACGGTGACGAACACGCGGGTGTTGCCACTGGCCGGATCGCGGTCGCGCATGCCAACGTCGAGCGTGCCGACGGCGATGTACGGGATGTTGGCCGCACGGATGCCGTTGGCGGTGTCACGCAGGGTGGCAGCGGACAGGTCGTTGCCGGTGCTGAAATCCTTGCGGATGCGCTCGATGCTGAGCAGTCCGCGCGACTCGCCTTCCACATATTCGGCTTCAACCACTTCGTAACCGGCGGCGCTGAAGGCACCGGTCATCGCGGTGTTGACTTCGGCGGCGTTGGCGACCTTCCAGCTGATGTTGTCGCTGCGCTGGGTGGTGCTGCCACCGCTGGTGACCGACATCGACGCATTCTGGTTGATGCTGCCGTTGGTGCTGACCGAGTTGCCACGGAAGCTGTCGCCTTCGCGGGTGTTCTCGTTGTAGCTGGAGCTGACGTCGGTGCGGCGGTATTCCTTGTCCTGGAACGACTGCACGGTGTCCTGCGAGCGCGCCATGAACAGGAAGGTCAACAGCGAGCGCTGCGCAGCAGTGGCACCCGCCACAGCCGAGCCGGCATCCAGCTTGGTCTGCAGCAGGGTGGTGTTGATCTCTGCACGGACGGTGACGCTGTAGGTCTTGGCCTTCTTGTCTTCGGTGTCCGACAGCTGCACGGCACTGAGCACGTAGCGGTCGATCTCGCCGATGAACTCGGCGCGGCGCGCTTCGAACAGGCGCAGCTTGGCCGCACCGGTTTCGGCGATGTACGCCTCCAGTGCATTGACCTTGGCCTTGTTCATAGCCTGGGCGCGGGTATCGGCACTCAGGCGCAGGCTGTAGCTGGCCGAACCGGTACCGCGCGAACTGGCGGTCTGCGCGGCGACCGGCGAGGCCACCGCCAGGGCGATGAGGATGAGCAGGATGGTACGCATCAACGACATGATTTGATCAACTCCTGGAGGGCTTGGGTCTGCTGCTGCAACGGGCGGCCGCCCGGCTTCTGCTCGTCCAGCCACGCGCGCGAATCGGCACGCTTGGCGGCGGCGCCGGCGAAGGCATCGAAGCCGGCCAGCAGGGTTTCGTAGCTGGCCGACCACTGGTCAACCTGCCACTGCGTGACCGGCACCACCTTGGTGGCGCCCTTGCGCAGCGGTTGTTCGAAATAGACCTTGCCGGAGAACGGCTCGGTCACTTTGGCGGTGAAGAAGGCGCCGAACAGCATCGTCTTCATCGCCGCGGTTTCTTCGATGACACCGTTCTTCAGCGCATCGACCTGCACGCTGATGACGTAGTCCGGCTCGGGGATCTTCAGCTGGTAGACCTTGCCGTCGGCAAAGCGGGCGGCCATCGCGCCGCCGATCGCCTGGCCCGAGGCCGGCGGCAGCAGGCCGACACCGGTGTTGGACGACAGCGTCTTGGACAGTTCATGGGCCAGGGTGGCGCGCAACGGCGCTTCCCACTTCGGGTCCGGCAGCTTGGCGCGCGCGGCATCGGACAAGGTCACGCCACCGACCTGAAGGCGGCGCACCGCTGCGTCGGGCAGCTTGGCCTGGGCAAGGCTGGCGGCCAGCACCTGCGACAGGCTGGTGGCGGCGTTGCCGTACAGCAGATCGGCGACGATCGCGTCGATATCGTCGTTGTCCGGCCGGTAGTCCTGCACATCGATGCGCTGCAGGGTGAGCGGATAGGAGGCAATCACCTGGCGCTCGCGGAAATCGAAGAACAGCGCCTGCAGCGCCACTTCCACCAGCACCTTGTACTGGTTGCCGATCGGTTCGACCGAGACCAGTTCGCGGTCCAGTGCCGCGGCCAGCACGGTAGCGCTGGTGGTACCGTCGAGCATCGCCACCGGCTGGTCGATCAGTTCCAGGCTGGCCGGCGGGCGGCGCTTGAGTGCCTGCAGCAGGGTCTGGTTGAGTGGAATCAAGCCACGCTTTTCCAGCACGGCGTGCGCATGCGGCGTGGTCGCCTGCACGGCAGCGGCATCAGCGGTATAAGCAAAACCGGCCCAGTAGGCCTGCTGCGATTTGTCTGCGGCCTGCACGGCCATCGGCCACACAGCCAAGCACAGGGCACAGGCAAGCAGGCGCGCAAAAGCGCGCGATGCGCTCTTCGTCCTTGAATACATCCAACCGCTCCTCGGTCAATACGCACGGAAAGCAGACGCGCACGCGTCCACTGGGCGCGAAACATAACGGCTCGCGCGCCTGCCGACAAGTGCTGCCTTCGTCGGGGTCACTCCTCGGGGGGCAGACCCGCCCGTTGCCGCAGCAGACCGCGCTCCGCCTGGTTCTGGCTGAGTCGGGCGGCTTCTGCAAAAGCGTGACGTGCGTCCGGATCACGTCCCAGCGCCTGCAGCAGCTCGCCGTGCACCACATGCAACGGCGCGTAGTCACGCAGGCGCGTATCGTCCAGCAACGGCTGCAGCTGCGCCCAGGCCGCGAAGGCACCCTCGCTGCGCAGCACCGCCACCACCCGGTTCAATGCGACAACCGGCGAGGGCTGCATCTGCAACAGCTGCGTATAAAGCGACACGATGCGCGACCAGTCGGTAGCCTCGGCACGACGCGCAGCCGCATGGCAGGCCGCGATGCATGCTTGAAGCACATAGGGATCATCGCCGCCACCGGCGGCCAGCGCGCGCGCCAGCACCTGCTGCCCGCGTTCAATCTGCAGCCAGTCCCAGCGCGCACGGTTCTGCTGGTCCAGCAGCACCGGCGCACCCTGCGCATCGGTCCGTGCCGCGGCACGCGAGGCCTGCAGCTCCATCAACGCCAGCAGGCCAAGCACCGGCGGCACCGGCAGGCGGTGGGCCAGGATACGGGCAAGCCGCAGCGCTTCCTCGCATAGCGCCGGGCGCATCCAGTCGTCACCGGCACTGGCCGCGTAGCCCTCGTTGAACACCAGGTAGATCGCCTCCAGCACCGAACCGAGCCGCTCGGGCATCACGTCAGCACGCGGGACCTCGTAGGGCACCTGCTTCTGCGCCAGCGTACGTTTGGCACGCACGATGCGCTGGGCGATGGTCGGCTCGGGTTGCAGGAACGCACGCGCGATTTCCACCGTGGTCAGGCCTCCGAGCAGGCGCAGGGTCAGTGCTACCCGCGCATCGGCCGGCAGCACCGGATGGCAGGCCACGAACATCAGCCGCAGCAGGTCATCGCCGAGGTCATCCTCAAGCGCCTGGTTGTCATCCGGTGCCGGCAGCGGTGCCGGGTGCAGTTCTTCGCCCCATTGCGCGTGCTGCTGCGCCACCCGCTGGTGTTGGCGCAGCACATCGATGGCACGGTTGCGCGCGGTGGTCATCAGCCAGGCTCCGGGGTTGTCCGGGATGCCCTGCTCCGGCCAGCGCTCCAGCGCGGCCAGCCAGGTGTCCTGCGCCAGCTCCTCGGCGCGGCCGACATCACCTCCGAGCAGCCGCGCCAGGCGCGCGATCAACACCGGCGACTCCATCCGCCAGAGGGTTTCCAGACGCTGCGTCAGTGCGGGATCGAGCATGCGCCGATCACAGCACGCACGCCCGGCCCGCACAAGCGCCACCGCACCGCATCGACGGTCATCCCGGCTCGCCGTCCATGTGTGCGATTTCCCAGAGATGGCCATCCAGGTCCTGGAAGCCGCGCTGGTACATGAAGCCGTAGTCGCGCGCTGGCTGCGGTTCGCTGGCACCCGCCGCCAGCGCCTTGTCCACCATCACGTCCACCGCCTTGCGGCTGTCCGCCGACAGGCAGGTGATCACCTCGGTATGGCGGTGCGCATCGGCAACCGGCTTGGTGGTGAACTGCTTGAAGAACGGCTGGGTCAGCAGCATCACGAAGATGCTCTCGCTGATGACCATGCAGGCCGCATCGTCATTGGTGAAGGTCGGGTTGAAGCTGTAGCCCAGCGCGGCGAAGAAGGCCTTGGACGCGTTCAGATCCTGCACGGGCAGGTTGACGAAGATCATCTGCGGTTGCGGTGCACTCATCGGTGAAGCTCCTTGTGGATGAAAGAGAGGGATCAGGGCTGCTTCATGCAGTTGACCATCCACGGCTTGCCGTAGCGGTCGATCAACATGCCCCAGCGGTGCGCCCAGAACGTCTCGGCGATCGGCATCTGCACCTGGCCACCTTCGGCCAGCGCCGCGAACACGCGCTCGGCTTCTTCGATGCTGTCCACATCGACATTGATGGTGGTCGAGCCACCCTCGCCGCCGCCGGGGCCATCGGCCGCCATCACGATGGCGCTGCCGATTTCCAGCTGGCTGTGGGCGACGTGGTCCAGGGTTTCCGGCGGCATTTCATTGCAGCCCGGCGAGCCATCGGAAGGCGGCATGTCGCGGTACTTCATTTCCGAGGTGACCTGGCCACCGAGTGCCTTGGCGTAGAACGCCATCGCCTCATGGGCCTGGCCGCTGAAGCCGAGGAAGGGAATCAATTTCATGGCAATGCTCCGTTGGTTGGTAGCGCCGGGTCATACCCGGCGAAGGGTCACCGCAATCCAATCACTCTTCCAGCTGTGCACGCAGACGCTGTTCCTGCTGCTGTAATTCGGGGGTGAAGGCTTCACCGAAGTCTTCAGCGGAGATCAAGGGACGCAGTTCGAGCGTGCCGCCGCTGCCGAACGGCGCACGGCTGGCCCACTCAACGGCCTCGTCCAGCGACCGCACATCCCACAGCCAGAAGCCGGCGATCTGTTCGCTGGCAGGACCGAACGGACCGGCCTCGACCTTGGGCGCGCCGCTGCCAAAGTGAATGCGGCGGCCGCGCTGGGTGGCGTGCAGGCCTTCACCGGCCAGCATGATGCCGGCGGCCACGAGTTGTTCGTTGAAGGCGCCCATTTCGGACAGTTCCTGTTCGCTGGGCATGCGGCCGGCTTCGGAGTCGGCGTTGGCCTTCACGATCACCATCACTTTCATTGCGGTCTCCCGTGGGAACGCGTGGTGCGTGCCCTTCACTGGGTACAACGAACCAGGGTCATCGGAATCGACACGTTTCCGGAAATTTTTTTTCTGCGTGGAAAGCACGCCTTCGGCGGGAGTCGGCGAACGGCGGAGCCCCTCCGTGGCGGGTTTGGGTTGGTCGCTGAAAGCTCGGGTTCATGGGTTTGGCCGGGTGGGTAGGCGGGTCGGGGGACGCCGTAAACCCATCCATGGGGGCTTGGCCGCGGCATCCATGCCGCGGACACCCCCGCCCCGCCTACCCACCCGGCCACGGACAAGTTCCTGTCTCCGTTACACCACGGGAAGATCAAAAGAAAGGCAGAAGCAACAGCAACAGCGGTTGGCTGGCGGCCTCGGCTTTGCGAGCGAAGCGACCCGCTTTTGCTCTTGTTGTTGATTTCCCGTGGTGGGTCAGCCGCAGAGATCTGTCCAAGGCCGGGTGGGGAGGCAGGGCAGGGGCGTGAGCCGCATGGATGCGGCGACCGAGCTTACATGGACGTACTTGCAGCGCCCCCAGCCCTGCCTCCCCACCCGGCCAAATCCAAGAACCCGAGCTTTCAGCGACCAACCCACCCCAGCCACGGAGGGGCTCCGCCGTTCGCCGATCGCCCGCCGCAGGCGGCTTTTCGCGCTGCAGCATGCCGGCAGGCAAACCTGCGCCATCATGGACACCCCGCCCCCGCCAGGACCGTGCCATGCAGCAGTACCTGCTTCTGATCTATATCGAGCCTGCTCTGCTGCAGGCCCTGCCCACCGAAGAGTTCAACGCGCTGATGCGCGACTGCCTGGCCCATGCCGACAAGCTGCAGGCCGAGGGCACGCTGCTGGCCGCGCAGAAGCTGCAGCCGGTCGACACCGCGCAGACCCTGCGCGTGCGCGATGGCAACAGCCGTGTACTGGATGGCCCGTTCGCTGAAACCCGCGAACTGCTGGCCGGCTTCAACCTGATTGTCGCCCGCGATCGCGACGAAGCCATGCGCATCGCCCGCGACTTCCCGTGGGCGCGCTTCGGCAGCATCGAGGTGCGGCCGCTGGAAGACATGGACGCCGAGCGCGAACGCTGCGGCGCCCCGGCTGCGGCTATGGCAGCAGCCGCACTCTGATCTCGCGCGGGCCTACGCCCTCGTTGCCGCTGTAGTCGCGCACGCTGGCGCGCACGATGTACTCGCCCGGTGGCAGCGCCGCCGGCTGCCAGCGCCCGGTTTCCATCAGGCCATCACGCACGGTGTTGGTGGCCAGGTAGCGGAACCGGGTCACCGCACTGCCATGCACGGTGATGCCGCTGTCCGGTGCGTAGGCCACGCGCACCGCTTCCTTCTGCGGCGGCATGCGGTTGAACACGATGTTCCAGCGCGGCTGTTCGTAGCCCTGCAGGGGCTGTCCGCCGGCATCGAGGATCTGGTAACCCACCTGGTACATGCCCAGGCGACGACGCGGCAGGTTGTTGTCAACCTGGTCCCAGGCCTCGATCACGATCTGCACGCCGCGGCCCTGGCGCGCCACCATCACCACGCCGTCGCTGCCGGCGGCCATCGGCTGGTCGTTGTCGTCCAGCAGCGCCACATCGGTGATGCGCGGTGCGAAGTGATCGGCGTAGTTGTTGAAGCCCAGCGCCACGGCATTGGTCTCGAAACCACCGGTACCCACGGCCAGGTGCACGTGCGCCTGGTTGTTGATGCTGCCCAGGCGGTCGCCAACGTGGATGCGCATGCCGCGGCGCACGCGCATCCGCTGCAGCTTGCCCTGCTCGTCATACAACGCCTGCCAGCGCGCATCGTAGGGCTCATCGCGCGGGGTGCGGCCGACCCGCATGTGGATGTACTTGAGGCGGTCCACGGCCAGGCCCTCGGCCTGCTCGCCCAGGTTCCAGGCGGCCACCGGGCTGCTGATCTTGCCTTCGGCGATCGCCAGCACGGTCTGGCCCACATCACCGCGCACGTCGAAGCCGCCATGCAGGTGGTGGCGGCTCTCACCGGTGAAGTTGCCGCGCACCTCACCCAACGTACCGACCACTTCATGCCAACCGTCCTGCGGTGCCAGCGGCCAGCGGCCGCCCGTCTTCGGCAACGCGGCATCGGCAGCCGGGCCGACCAGTGCCGGTGCCGGCAGTTCACCCACCGGCAGCGGGCGCAGGCGATGCAGACGGTAGCTGGCGGCGTCGGCCACCAACACGCTGCCATCGGCATCCATCGCCAATCCGCTGGGGCGGGCCAGGCGCGGCAGGCGACCATTGCCAACCAGCGCGATCTGGTGACCCTGCGGCGTCACCTGCACGATGCGGCCATCAAGATCACCCACGTACAGCACGCCGTCGTGGGTGGTGGCCAGCGACAGCGGCCCATTGATCACGCCACCGGCGGCGACCACGGTGCTGACCGTGCCGTCGGCGCCTACGCGGCGTACCGCGTTGTTGAACAGATCGGCCACCAGCAGCGCGCCCTGCGCATCGAAGGCCAGGGCCACCGGCGTATCGAAGCGCGCAGCGGCGCCCGTGCCGTCGGCCAGGCCCGGCCGATCGCCGCCGGCCAGGGTGCGCACGTTGCCATCGGTACCGATCACCCGGATGCGGTCATTGAAGGTATCGGCCACGTAGACCTGGCCCTGCGCATCCACTGCGATGCCCATCGGCGCATCGAAGCGCGCCTGCGCGGCCGGTCCATCAACGTGGCCCTGTTCGCCACCGGCCAGCGTGGTCACCTGGCCATCGGTGCCGATGCGGCGGATGGCATGGTTGCCGGTGTCGGCCACATACAGGTTGCCCTGCGCGTCGGCGGCGATGCCCGAGGGCGTATTGAAACTGGCCTGCAGTGCCGGGCCATCAACGCGCCCCTCGCCCTGCCCGGCCACCGTTTCAACGCGGCCATCTGGAAGGCGGCGGCGGATACGGTTGTTGTCACCGGCATCGGTGAAGTAGACGCTGCCATCAGCGCTGCGCAGCAGCGCGTACGGATCGGCGAAACGCGCCTGTGCGGACGCGCCATCACGGTCACCCGGGTGGCCATCACCGGCCAGCGCCTCGATCTGCGCGGTCCACGCCAGCGGCGTGGGAACCGGGCCTGCCGGTTCAGCCAGCGTATGCAGCGGAGTCTCCCACCAGGTTGCGGCCAATGCCACCACCGTTGCCAACGCTACCCCTGCCGCCATCCATTGCCACCGTGCCATCGTGCTGCGCTGCCTGCCTGCTGTCTGAAGAGGCACCGACAATAGACGCTGAACGCACGATCCGCCACGGTCAATCGTGCGGTCAAACGCCAGAGTTCCATCCATCGCGCTTGTTCTCGCTGGCTGCAGCGGGTTCAATGCGGTTCCCACGGATGGAGATCCTCCATGCCCCGCATCCTCCCCCTCGCCGCACTGCTGGCCGCCGCATTGGCCAGCACATCCGCCACCGCTTCGATCACGGTGGCGCCACAGAAGCCGTCCGTCACCGCCGATGCGATGCACCAGGCCTATGCCACGCGATGGGATGAGGCCATCCAGCAATCGCGCAGTGGCAACACGCTGGGCGCGCTGATCGCGATGGAACGGCTGATGGAAGATCCGATGCTGGATGACTTCGACGCCGAACATCGCGGCCGCGCCGCGCAGGTCGCCGGCTGGACCGCGATGGTGCAGAAGAAGCCGGCACAGGCCCGCCGCTATCTGCAGCAGGCGCAGGAGTCGTTGCCGGACGATGCGCAGATCCTGCTGACCCTGGTCTCGCTGGAACTGTCCGAGAACCAGCCCGCACCGGCTACCCGGTACCTGGTGCAGGCACTGAAGCATGCCGAGGGTCCGCTGCCGATCGAGCGCCAGGCAATCAATTACCTGCAGTTCCGCCTGCGCGACCAGCCGCAGCGGCGCATGGAACTGCTGCAGGCGCTGTTCGACAACGGCTGGAAGAGCGCGGGCCTGGAACCGACCGGGCTGTGGTTGGCGTTGGCCACGCTGCAGGCAGACAACGGCCGAGCCGATGACATCCCGGCCACGTTGGCGCGCATCACCGCCCCCGCCGAGATCATCCGGCTGCGTAGTGACAAGCGGTTTGATCGCTATGTCGACCGTAACGATGCCCGCTTCGATCCGGTGCAGGCCGCGCAGAAGCACCTCGACCAACTGCGGGTTTCCGGCCTGCTCGACCGGGCCCTGGACGCACGCATGGCCGAGTTCAGCAGCACGCTGTTGATGCTGGACCGCAACGAGGAAGTGCTGGCACTGACCGATGGCATGGCCGGTGCGGCCGCCGAGGGCGAGTCGCCTTCGGCGGCGGAAGCCGAATGGGTGGCGTGGCTGCTCAACAGCCGGCTCACCGCACTGCGCCGGTTGGGACGTACCGACGATGCGCTGGCCACAGCCAGGCTGGCCGCACGCATCGGTGCGCTGGGCCCGGATGGCGCCGAACACCAGTTCAACGTCGGTTTCGTGCTCAGTTCGCTGGGCCGCATGCAGGACGCGGCCGGTGCGGTGAACGACATGCCGGGCCTGGCCGGCTACGGCAAGGCGGCGCAGGCGTTGCTGCAGTTCGCTGCCGCCCGCGAACGTGGCGATGCCAAGGCAATGGAGACCGCTCGCGCCGCGATCCTCGCCGAGGGCGACGACGCCCGCCTGTTCCATCGCGAAATGCTGCTGGACGAGGGCAATCTCGACGGCGCCGCTGCCGTGCTGATCGAACAGCTGCGTTCCCCCGTTGAGCGCGGCGAGACGCTGGCTTCCCTGCAGGACATGCGTACCTATCCGTCG
Organism: Stenotrophomonas maltophilia; assembly: GCF_004684085.1. GTDB lineage: Bacteria > Pseudomonadota > Gammaproteobacteria > Xanthomonadales > Xanthomonadaceae > Stenotrophomonas > Stenotrophomonas maltophilia_AS. Next base: position 45,645 of record NZ_SRHZ01000008.1, on the reverse strand, counting down.
TTGCCCGGTGACGTGAAGATCGATGCGACCTGGCGCGCACTCAAGCAACGCACCGACGTGCAGGCCGAGGTCGCCCGCCTGGGTCGCATCGAACGCTACGAACTGGTCAGCACCTCCACCTCGCGCTGAGCAGATGCCCTGTAGAGCCGAGCATGGGCTCGGCTCTGCAACGCCACGTGCAGGCAGCACCGTCTGCCTAGCGCGCCGGCACCTCGGTACGGATGCCCATCGCCTCGCGGTAGCGCGCGTACAGCGCCATCACCTTGTCCACATAGGCCAGGGTCTCGGCATAGGGTGGCACGCCCTTGTAGCGGGTGACCGCCCCGATGCCGGCGTTGTAGGCCGCCGCCGCCAGTGGCCGGTCACCGTTGTAGCGACGCAGCAGCGCGCGCATGTAGCGGGCGCCGCCATCGATCGACTGCTGGGGCGAGAACGGATCATTCACCCCGTACTCCTGCGCAGTGTCCGGCATCAACTGCATCACGCCCTGGGCGCCCTTGGTCGAGACCGCCAGCGCATCGAAGTTGCTTTCGGCATGGGCGATCGCGCGCAACCATGCGTCATCGACGCCCGTGGCCTTGGCCGCGGCCTTGAACTGCTTGGCGTGCTGCGCCAGCTGCGGCGTGCCAACCTTGCCCAGGCCTTCATGTGCAGGCTCGCCTGGCGGCGTGGCCATGGTGAACTTCAGGAACACCCGCGAGCCGGGCAGGTTGCGGGTGGAATAGACCAGCGTGCCGTCCTGTTCGCGTTCGTACAGCACGCCACTGAACACGCCCATGTTGCCCCACAGGTTGGGGGTCTGAATGGCGTTGTCGTCGATCTCTTTGGCGGTACAGCGCGAGCCGGGTTCCGGCGCGGTGGCCAGGCTGACGGTGTTGCCCTGCACGCAGCGGTAGACGGTACGCGCGGCGGCCGGCCCGGGCCACAGGCTGGGCAGCAGCAACAGCGCGAGCAGGAGAGGGCGACGGGACATGGCGGCCGGATCATCCGGCCGCGCCCGCTAATGTTGGGTGAATGGGGGCCGGCAGGGCTGCGCCCTGCACCTGCGGTAGTGCCGGCCGCTGGCCGGCAACCTCAACACAGCAACGGCCGATTTCCTGCGGCTGACAGTAGATCCACGCCATGCGTGGATGAAACTCTCTGGAGACGATGGTTCAATCAATGGAACGGAAACGCTGGGTTACTTCGCAGTCCGCCGACGCACCCAATACCCCACGCCCAGCAGCACGAACCACGCCGGGCTGGCGATCAGCGCCTGGCGGGTGTCGGCCTGCAGGCTCAGCAGCACCAGCACGGCAGCGAAGAACACCAGGCAGGCCCAGCACATGGCAACGCCGCCGGGCATTTTGAAGATCGAGGCAGCGTGGCGTTCCGGGTAGCGGCGGCGATAGGCCATGTAGGCCACCAGGATCAACGACCAGACGAAGATGAACAGCACCGTCGCCAGCGTCGTCACCAGGGTGAAGGCGGTCACCAGGTTCGGAATCAGGTAGATCAGCAGGGTGCCGCCGAGCAGGCACAGGCACGAGAACAGCAGTCCGCGGGCCGGCACTGCAGCGCGCGACAACTTCGACAGCCCGCGCGGTGCGTGGCCTTCCTCAGCCAGGCCGTACAGCATGCGGCTGGTGGAGAAGATGCCGCTGTTGGCCGAGGACGTGGCCGAGGTCAGCACCACGAAGTTGATCAGGCTGGCGGCAGCGGGAATGCCGGCCAGCACGAACAGCTGCACGAACGGGCTCTTGTCCGGCACCACCTGGCGCCACGGGGTGACCGCCATGATCGCGACCAGCGCCAGCACGTAGAAGATGATGATGCGGATCGGGATCGAGTTGATCGCCTTGGGCAGGTTGCGCTCCGGGTCGGCCGTTTCGGCGGCGGTGGTGCCGACCAGCTCGATACCGACGAAGGCGAACACCGCAATCTGGAAACCGGCGAAGAAGCCGACCAGGCCCATCGGGAACATGCCGCCGTCATTCCACAGGTTCGACAGCGCGGCGGTGTGGCCGCTGGGGGAAGTGAAGCCCCACGCCACCAACCCGGCGCCGGTGATGATCAACGCGCAGATCGCCACGATCTTGATCAGCGCGAACCAGAATTCCATTTCACCGAACAGCTTCACCGTCACCAGGTTCAATGCCAGCAGCAGCATCACGCAGGCCAGCGCCGGCTTCCAGGCTTCAAGGCCGGGGAACCAGAACTGCGCGTAGGCAGCGATGGCGATCACATCGGCAATGGCGGTGACGATCCAGCAGAACCAGTACGTCCAGCCACAGAAGAACCCGGCCCATGGGCCGAGCAGGTCGGTGGAAAAATCGATGAAGGATTTGTACTGCAGGTTGGACAGCAACAGCTCGCCCATCGCGCGCATCACGAAGAACAGCATCGCGCCGATGATCAGGTAGACGAAGACGATGGAGGGGCCGGCCAGGCTGATGGTCTTGCCCGACCCCATGAACAGGCCGGTGCCGATGGCACCGCCAATGGCGATCAATTGCAGGTGGCGGTTGGACAGGCTGCGGCGCAGGTGCTCGGGGGGCGTTGCGGGCTCGGTCATGGGCGCGGGCAAAAGGGCGGGCGAAGCATTCGACGGTAGTCCTCCACGGGCCGGAGCGCCAGCACCGAGCGGGTCGATCACGTCAAACTTGGCCGCTTTCATCACAATGTGACCGAATACCGGATTCGCCCCATTCCGCCCGGCCCGGCGCCATGCTCAGATAGCCGCACCTGTCCAAGGATCGGCCCGACCATGCGCCCTGCCCTGCCTGCCTCGCTGGAGCTCCGGCCATGAGCCGGCTGCGCGTCATCATCGGCGGCACCGCACTGGCGCTGCTGGCCGCAGCCGTGCCGATCGCGGTGATGGCCTATGCCACCTGGGACCGCGCCGTCAGCGTCGAGCAGCAGCGGCTGCACGATATCGCCAGCCGCGCCCTGCGCCGTGCCGACCAGTCCTACCAGGAAGCACTGGCCGCGCTGAAATCGGCCGAGGTTGGCGCCCACGACGCGTGCGGGCCCGACCATATCCGGCGCATGCAGACGCTGGTGATGACCACGCCGTCGATCGACCAGATGGGCTACTTCGAAGGTGGCAAGCTGCGCTGCACGTCGTGGGGGCCATTCCTGTCGGACGTGAGCCAGCCCAAGGCCGACCACGTCACCGGCGATGGCGCCGGTATCGCCGTGGATGTGCGCCCCGAAGCAAGCGGACGGCGCCAGGTCCTGTCGATCCTGTATGGCAACTACGACGTGCTGGTCGATCCGCGCCGCTTCGTCGACGTCATCGCCGACCCGAACGTACGCCTTGCCCTGGCCAGCCCGGATGGCCGCCTTCTGGCCCAGCAGGAGGGCATGGATCCCGCATTGCTGGAGACCCTGCTGCGCGCGCCCGGTGAGGGTCTGGACCACAACACCCTGTACGCCACCGCCCGCAACGAGGCGTGGTTGGCGATCGCGACCACGCCGCGAACCGCGCTCGCTGCAACTTTCCGCCAGCAGGCGTGGCTGTTCGTGCCGATCGGCGTTCTGCTGGCCGCGGTCGGTGCCGGCCTGGTGATCTGGCTGTCGCGGCGCCGCCTGTCGCTGCGTGGCGAGCTGGCCACGGCGATCCGCCGCCGCGAGCTGTACCTGCACTACCAGCCGATCATCGAACTGGATACCGGCATCTGCGTCGGCGCCGAAGCCCTGGTGCGCTGGCAGCGCCCGGACGGCACCCAGGTGCGGCCGGACCTGTTCATTCCGCTGGCCGAAGAAGCCGGGATGATCGCCGCCGTCACCGATCTGGTGATCGAGAACGTGGTGCGCGATATGCGCGAACTGCTGGTGGCCGACCGCAGCGCGCACATTGCGATCAACCTGGCCGCCGAAGACATCAGCAGCGGCCGCGCGTTGAAGATGATCTCCAAGCACATGGCCGGCAGCGGCATCCTGCCGCAGCAGATCTGGATGGAAGCCACCGAGCGCGGTTTCCTGGACCTGGACCGCGCCCGCACGATGCTGGCGCAGGCGCGTCGGGCCGGGCACAGCGTGGCCATCGATGATTTCGGCGTGGGCTTCTCCAGCCTGCAGTACCTGGAGCAGCTGCCACTGGATGCACTGAAGATCGACAAGTCGTTCATCGATGCGATCGGCACCGAGAGCGCAACCAGCCCGGTGACGCCGCACATCATCGACATGGCCAAGGAGCTGGGTCTATGGGTAGTGGCCGAGGGCGTGGAAACCGAAGCACAGCTGGCCTATCTGCATACCCGGAAGGTCGAGTTCGCGCAGGGCTGGCTGTTCTCGCGGCCGCTGCCACGGGATGAGTTCGTGGTGTTCCACCACAAGCGGCAGCAGCGCTATGGCGCGGCGCGGGAGCACATGCAGAATCCGCGCAGCGTGCCGATCGAGCGTGAGGGAGTGGAGTAGGACGGCGAACGGCGGAGCCCCTCGTGGTGGGTCGCGCCCGGTGAATCCATCAGTTGGGGCCGGGTGGATGGGTCGCGCAGGGGGCGCTGCAAGTACGTCCATGTAAGCTCGGTCGCCGCATCCATGCGGCTCACGCCCCTGCGCAACCCACCCACCCGGCCACGGACACATTGCGGCGGCGTCCCACCACGGAATCAACAGAAGAATGCAAAGGCAAACGCGGGTCGCTGCGCTCGGTAGATCCACGCCATGCGTGGATGGCGTAGACCACGGTAGTGCCGGCCGCTGGCCGGCACCTCCGTAACGTTTGGCCTGCGCCTACGCCCAGGCCTTCGGCCGTGCCAGCAGCCACGCCACACTCACCGCCAGCAGCAGCAACGGCAGCCATCCCAGCTGGCTCGGGCCACCCGCCTGCAGCAACACACCCCCTGCAACGCCACCGGCGGCGATGGCCAGGTTCCAACCGGTCACCAGCATCGACTGCGCCAGATCCGCAGCGGCACCGGCACGCCGTGCCAATGCGGTCTGGAACAACGTAGGTACCGCGCCGAAGGCCACGCCCCACAGGATCGTCGCCAGCAGCAGCGGAGTGGCCTGCCCCGGCCACAGCAGCAGGGTCAGCACCGGCAGGATGAAACCGATCACCGCGGCCCACACCAGCGTGCGCAGATGGCGGTCCACGCCCCAGCCGGCAATGCCGATGCCGGCGATGGCGGCCACGCCGAAGGCCAGCAACAGCCGGTCCAGCCACGGGCCGGCGCCGGCCTCCACCGCCAGCGGTTCGATGTAGGTGTAGAGCACGTTATGCGCCAGCACGTACAGCACCATCACCGCCAACGCGCTGCGCACGCCAGGCATGCGCCACACCACGCCCAGCGACGTACGCTGACCTGCACCCGCCGCCGGCAACGCCGGCAGTGCCCAGCGCGCGTATCCCAGCAGCACGACCGCCAGCACGCTCATCAGCGCGAACGCCCAGCGCCAGCCGATCTGCTGGCCCAGCAACGTGCCGGCCGGTACGCCCAGCGACAACGCCAGCGGCGATCCAACCATCGCCACCGCAATCGCGCGGCCCTGAAGCGATGGCACCACCATGCGCGCGGCGTAGCCGGCCACCAATGACCACAGCAGGCCACCACACACGCCGGCCAGGAAGCGCGCGGCCAGGATCAGCGGGTAGCTGCTGCTCAGCGCGGTCAGCGTATTGACCACCACGAAGCCGGCAATGGCGGCCAGCAGCAACGGACGTCGCGGCAGACGCTGGGTCAACGCGGTCATCGGCAGCGCGGCCATTACCGAACCCAGTGCGTACACGCTGACCAGCTGCCCCACCGCCGCGTCACTCACACCGAGGCTTTCGCCCATCGGCCGCAGTACGCCGGCCGGCAGGGTTTCGGTCAGCAGGGTGATGAAGCCGCCGCCAGCCAGCGCCAGCAGTCCCGCCCATGGCAGGCGCGTGGCTTCACCGGCCGGGCTGGCGGCATCGATGGCATGGCCGCTCATCGGGCCGTCTCCAGATCCGCGTAGACCGCATCGCGCAGTTCATCGACGAAGGCACCGTCCATGCCTTCGTACAGGGTGTTGGTCAGCGCCACCACGCTCAGCCCACGCGCAGGGTCGACGAACCAGCTATGCCCATAGGCACCGCCCCAACGCCATGTACCTACGTTCTGGGGTGTACCGCTGGCGGCGGCGTCGCGCAGCACTGCAAAGCCCAGCCCGAAGCCCCAGCCGGCCGGTTCCGGCGGCCCCTGTTCGCCTACCTGCGGGCTGGCCATCTCCGCCACCAGTGCGGGCGGCAGCAGATTCGAAGCCCGCACATCGCGCAAGGCTTCCAGCACCGCCATTACGTCATCGGCGGTGCCGACCAGGCCGGCGCCGGCCGAAGGGAAACGGCTGGCATCGGTGGCACGCGCGAGGCTGTACTCGATGCCGACCGTACCCTCGAACGGAGCGACCACCTCGCCTTCCTGCAGGCGATGCGGCTGTGGCGCGTCGCTCACATAGGGCGTAGCCAACCGTGCCGCGTTGCGTGCAGCAAAGGCGGTGTCGCGCAGACCCAAGGGTGCAGCCAGCAAGCGCTCGTACAGTGCCTGCAGGGTGTCACCCGTCGCTGCTTCGGCCACGGCACCGGCAACGTCCACGCCCAGCGAGTACAGCCATTGGCTGCCCGGCGCGAACAACAACGGTGCCTGCGCGATGCGGCGCACGTTCTCCGCCAGAGACAGCGGGTTCGCATCCATGCCATCGCTGACCCCAGCGCGTGCATAGGGGCCATCCGCATCCGCTTCAAGGAAGCGGTAGCCCAAGCCGCTGCTGTGGCTGAGCAGCTGGCGCAGGCTGATCGGTGGCGTGTGGCCGTCGGCCAGCGAAGGGCGGAAGTCCGGCAACCAGCGTTGTACCGGCGCATCGAGGTCAAGCACGCCTTCCGCCACCAGCCCCAGGATCACCGTGGTCAGCAGCGGCTTGCTCACCGACGCCAGCCGGAACAACTGGTCGCGCTGCATCGGCGCGGCCGACTCGCGATCGGCCAGGCCGCTGGCGCTGGCATGCCGCAGCACGCCGTGCTCGCGTACCAGCACCACCGCACCGACCAGGCGCTGCGGGTGCACCTGTTGCAGCAGCCGCTGCACCGAAGGCAGCGTCGGCACAGGTTCAAGGGAAGGAGCAGCGTTCATCGCGAAGGTCCGTGGGGAGAGGCCCGCCACGTTAGGCAGCCCGCCGCCGCGCAAAAAGCCGGTTGCCGCTCCGGGCATCATGGACCGTGCAGTCCGCAATCGGCATGATGGCCGGAACTGCAAGGCCGCAACGGCTCCCGCTCCGCCCCGCACCACAGTGTTGCGATGGCGGCGCCCCCACCGCGTTCGTGCGCCCCTACCCTGCTGCTTTGATTGCCCACACGCCCATGTCAGTCCTGGACAACCTCGCCAACCTGCAGACCTTCGTGCACGCCGCCGATTCCCGCAGCTTCGTCGAGACCGGGCGCCTGCAGGGCATCTCGGCCTCGGCCGCCGGCAAATGCGTTGCCCGGCTGGAGCACGCGCTGGGCGTGCGCCTGTTCCACCGCAGCACGCGCAGCATCACCCTCACCGCCGAGGGCCAGCTGTTCCTGGCCCGTTGCCGGCGCATCCTCGACGAGCGCGATGCCGCGCGCACCGAGCTTGCGCAACCGCATGCCACGCCCAGCGGCACCTTGCGCATCAGCCTGCCGCTGGTTGGCGACCTGACCCTGCCGCTGATGGCCGAGTTCATGGCGGCCTACCCGGACATCCGCCTCGATCTTGATTTCAGCGACCGTCTGGTCGATGTCATCGAGGAAGGTTTCGATGCCGTGCTGCGTGTCGGCGAGCCCAGCGACTCACGCATGAACGCACGCCGCCTGGGTGTGTTCCCACGCCGCATCGTCGCCTCGCCGGCGTACCTGCAGCGCCGGGGTGTTCCGCGCACGCCGGTCGAATTGATGCAGCACACGCTGCTGCACTATCGCTTCCCCAGCAGCGGCAAACTGGAGCCGTGGCCGATCCACTGGCTCGATGACGAGACCCCGCTGGAGCTTCCAGTGCACATGGTCGCCAATACCATCGAAGCGCGGGTGGCGCTGGCACTGCGCGATATCGGCCTGGCTTTCGTGCCGGTGCACTCGGTGCGCGATGCACTGGCCGACGGCCGGCTGGTGACCGTGCTGGACGATCATGTGCACTCCTGCGGCACCTTCCATCTGTTGTGGCCTTCCGGACGGCACGTGCTTCCGAAGCTGCGCGTGTTCATCGATTTCATCGGAACGCGCCTGGGAACCGTACCGTAGCCGCGATCAGTCCACCCCATTCCCGGCCCACAGTAGATCCACGCCACGCGTGGATGCCCCTGTAGAGTCTAGCCATGCTCGACTCACCCGTTGCCTCACCCGGCCATTCAGCCAACCCCGCTATACTGACGCCTCATTCCTCCAAGAGGCTCGCGACCAATGCGCCATTGATGCCGCCGTCTTCCCACTAGACGGCCTGACTCTTCCCGCCCCTGCGCGCAGGGGAGAACCCGGCATCCATGGAGGTCGCATGACCCCGCATTCCCTCACGCTCGATCGCGTGTCGTATCGATTGGCCGATGGCCGCCTGTTGTTTTCCGATCTGACGTTTTCCTTCGATCCAATCGCCACCGGTCTGGTCGGTGCCAATGGCGCCGGCAAGAGCGTGCTCGCACGCCTGCTGGCCGGCCGGCTGCTACCCGACAGCGGCCAGGTACGCGGCAGCGGCCGCGTGTTCCTGCTTCCGACACCGGGCTATCCACCGTCCGCCACCGTGGGCGAGCTCGCAGGCGTGGGCGAAGCGCTGGCGGCACTGGCACGCATCGAAGCCGGCAGCGTGGACGAGGCCGACTTCGCCTGCGTCGGCGAGCGCTGGGATCTGCGCGACCGCCTGCAGCAGCGCTGGCAGGCGCTCCGGCTACCCGATGATCTTGATCCTGCACAGCCCGCCGCGCGCCTCAGCGGTGGCCAGGCCATGCAGGTGGCGCTGTCCGGTGCCTGGGCCAGTGGCGCAGATTGGCTGATCCTGGACGAGCCCAGCAACCACCTCGATGCACGCCATCGCCAACAGCTGTACGAACACCTGCAGCAGTGGCGTGGTGGCTTGCTGGTGATCAGTCATGATCGCGAACTGCTGGCGCACATGCAGCAGATCGTCGAGCTGGACGTGCGCGGGCTGCATCGCTATGGCGGACCGTGGCAGCACTACGCCGACGCGCGCGCCGCCGAACGCGAGGCCGCTGCCACCCAGCTCGACCATGCCCGCGCCCAGCACCGACAGCAGCAACGCAGCGCGCGCGAACAGCACGAACGCCAGCAGCAGCGCCAGGCACGTGGCAACCGCGAGGCGAAGCAGGCCAACCAGGCCCCGATCCTGCTGGGCCGGCAGAAGCAGCGTGCCGAGACCAGTCATGGCCGCGCACAGCAGGTCCAGGCCGAGCGCCTGCAGGCCAGCGCAGAGCAGCTGCGCGCAGCGGCATCCGCAGTGCATGCCGCCCCGGAACTGGCACTGTTTGCCGGTGCAGGCGAGCGTGGCAGCACGCGGCTGCTGCAGGCCGATTCGATGGTGCTGCCCCATGGCTGCAGTGCGCCGTTGCAGGTGGAGATCCGTCGCGGCCAGCGCATCGCCGTAGTCGGTGACAACGGCAGCGGTAAATCCACCCTGCTGCGTGTGTTGGCCGGCCAGCTGCCTGCACGCAGTGGCACCGTGCAACGCCATGCCCCATTGGCGCTGCTCGACCAGCAGCTGCTGGGATTGTCCGGCGAACGCAACATCCTCGACACCGTACAGGCCGCCAACCCGGCGGCTGATGCGGGTGAACTGCGCACACGGCTGGCCCTGCTCGGGCTGGACGCGCAGCGGATCCAGCAGAACGCCAGCAGCCTCAGCGACGGCGAACGGGTGAAGGGTGCGCTGGCCAGCGTGTTGTATGCCGATCCCGCGCCACAGCTGTTGCTGCTGGACGAGCCGGGTAACGCGCTGGATCTGAGTGCGTTGCAGGCGTTGGAGGAACTGCTGATGGCATGGCCGGGCGCGCTGGTGATGGTCAGCCACGACCGGCACCTGCTGCAGGCATTGCGACCGACCCACGTGCTGCAGGTGAGCACCGAGGGTTGGCAGTGGCGTGACGCCTTGTAGATCCACGCCGTGCGTGGATGGCCGACACGGCGGAGTCGAGCGTGGCTCGACTCTACAGAATTGAATCCACGCATGGCGTGGATCTACTGCAGCAGCCGAGCATGGGCTCGGCTCTACAGGAGCCGTCAGCTCAGCGCTTCCACACCGGGAACGCCTGCGGCAGCTGATGCCACAGCAGCGGCCCCGCGCGCAGCTCCTGGTCGTTGAGCAGGCAGCCATCCAACTCTGCACGCACCGCGCGCTCATCCATGTGCACGCCGATCACCACCAGCTCCTGGCGGCGATCCCCCCACAACGGGTGCCACAGCCGCTGCATCGCCGCGTGCGCGGCTGAATCCGGGAATTCCTCCAGCCCCGGCAATGGCGCGCTCCAGCAATCGGCCTGCTGCCGCGCCCAGCCCAGGTCGCTGTAAGGCAGCGGTGTCGGCGGCAACAACGGCGCGGTATCTTCCAGGCCGGCACGCACGCGATCGCGCGCGGCATACCAGAAGCCTGCCGCCTGCATGCGTGTCGCCGCACCCACGGTGTTCAGTTCCCCCACCCAATCCATGCGGTTGGCCAGCCAGAACCAGCCCTTGCTGCGGATCACGCCCGGCATCCCCGACTGCAGCGCGCGTGCGAAACGCGCCGGGTGGAACGGACGTCGCGAGCGGTAGACGAAGCTGCCGATGCCGTACTCCTCGGTTTCCGGTGTGTGCTCGCCCCGCAGTTCCTTCACCCAGCCCGGCGCACGTTGCGCACGCTCCATGTCGAAGCGTCCGGTATCCAGCAGCTCGGCCAGTGGCACATCGCCGAAGCTGGACAGCAGCAGCTTGGCGTCGCGGTTCAACCCGCGCAGCACGGCCAGCGTGTCCTGCAGCACTTCGTCGTCCACCTGGTCCACCTTGCTGACCACGATCACGTCGGCGAACTCCACCTGCTCGCACAAAAGGTCAACCACGCCGCGGTCATCCTCCGGGCCAGCCTGCTGGCCGCGCTCGGCCAGTCGCGACGTCGAACCGAAGTCTGCAAGGAACGCGCTGCCGTCGACCACCGTCACCATCGTGTCCAGGCGTGCGATGTCACTCAGGCTGAAGCCGTGCTCGTCGCGCACCGCGAAGGTGGCCGCCACTGGCATCGGCTCGCCAATACCGGTCGATTCGATCAACAGGTAGTCATAGCGACCGGCATCGGCCAGGCGGCGTACTTCCTGCAGCAGATCGTCACGCAGCGTGCAGCAGATGCAGCCGTTGCTGAATTCCACCAGCGTCTCTTCGGTGCGGCGCAGTTCGGCCCCACCCTCGCGCACCAGCTGCGCATCGATGTTGACCTCGCTCATGTCGTTGACGATGACCGCTACACGCAGGCCCTCGCGGTTGCGCAGGATCTGGTTGAGCAGGGTGGTCTTGCCGGCCCCCAGGAAGCCGGACAGTACGGTGACCGGAAGGCGACGGTCGGCGCGGGAAACAGTGTTCATGTCGGAGCGGGTTGGCTGCGGAACGGAAATGTTACTGTATAACAATTGTTGCGCAAGGAACCTCCCCCGATGAAGTCGCCTTCTGCCGCCCTGCTCGATGCCGGCGCGGTCGCCCTGTCCAGCCTGTGCCTGCTGCACTGCCTGGCGCTGCCCCTGCTTGCCGCTGCGCTGCCGCTGTTCGGCACCTGGGCCGAAGCGGAATGGGTGCACCTGCTGTTCGTGGCCATCGCCCTGCCGTTGACCGGCTACGCGCTGTGGCGGGCCGAGCGTCGTCACCCACTACCGGTGCTGGCCTGGGCCACCGCCGGCGTCGGTCTGGGCCTGTTGCTGGCCGGCGCGCTCGCACTTCCCTCGCATGACTGGGAAACGCCGATGACGGTCATCGGCAGCCTGCTGCTGGCCGCAACGCATATCTGGAACGCACGGCACCGGCACTACCCCTGCTACTTGCCGTAGCGGCGCAACAGCTCCACCAGCACCTCGGCCTCGGCCGCCCGCTGCTGCGGGTCCTCGGCACCCACCACGTGTTCCTGCAGGTGCTCGTGCAGCAGCTCCATCAGCAGGCTGTGGGCGGCACCGCGCACCGCGGCGACCTGCACCAGCACGTCCGCACAGTCGCCGGCTTCACCCTCGGGCGGGTCCAGCGCCTGCTCCAACGCCGCCACCTGACCTGCGATGCGGCGCACCCGGGTCAGCAGCTGCTTTCGATTCTTGTGTACATGCGCCATGGCGGGATCATATACCCTATGGGGGTATCCACTCCAGCTTCCGCCGCCATGCACTTGGACGCCCTCGCCGCCGCCCGTCGCCACGAACACCGCTTCGACGACGGCAATCCGCTGGCCGAACGCAATACCCGCCGCGCCCTGTGGCTCACCGTCGGCATGATGCTGGTGGAGATCGTCGGCGGCTGGTGGTTCAACTCCATGGCCGTGCTCGCCGACGGTTGGCACATGAGTTCGCACGCGCTGGCGCTGGGCCTCTCGGTGTTCGCCTACCGCTGCGCACGCCGCTACGCGCACGATCCGCGCTTCGCCTTCGGCACCTGGAAGATCGAGATCCTGGCCGGCTATACCAGCGCCATCGCCCTGCTCGGCGTCGCCGCGCTGATGGCCGTGCAGTCACTGCAGCGGCTGTGGGTGCCGGCGCCGATCCACTACAACGAAGCGATCGCCATCGCCGCGGTCGGCCTGGGCGTGAACCTGCTCTGCGCATGGTGGCTGCACGACAGCCCGGGCCACGCGCATCACCACCACGGTCATGGCCATGACCACGCGCATGACCACGAACACCACGATCACGACCATGCGCACGGTCACGACCTCAACCTGCGCTCGGCCTACGTGCACGTGCTGGCCGACGCCGCCACCTCGGTGCTGGCCATCGTCGCCCTGCTCGGCGGCAAGTTGCTGGGCCTGACTTGGCTGGACCCGGTGATGGGCCTGGTCGGCGCCGTACTGGTCACGGTGTGGGCGATCGGCCTGCTGCGCGACAGTGGCCGCATCCTGCTCGACGCGCAGATGGACGCACCGGTGGTGGCCGAAGTGCGCGAAGTGATCGAACAGGGTCCGTGGCCGGCACGTCTGGCCGACCTGCACGTCTGGCAGGTCGGTCGCGGCAAATACGCGGTCAGCGCCAGCGTGGTCACCAGCGATACCAGCCTGGATGCCGATACCGTGCGCAACGCACTGGCGATCCATGAGGAGCTGGTGCACGTGACGGTGGAGATTCACCGCAGCGCGTGACCCGCATCCGGTAGTGCCGGCCGCTGGCCGGCATGGCCTCCTCCGACCGCTGCTGCCCAGTAGAGCCAGGCCATGCCTGGCTGTCCCAGCCGATGAGTCGAGCAAGCTCGACTCTACACCTAGAGCTTCAACATCATCCGCAGCAGGTACATCAGCAGCGGCAACGCACTCAGCACCGCACCGCCGATGCCGATCCACGGCCAGCGCTCGCCGCGCACGCGCGACGCCACCGCCAGACCGCAGCCCACCAGGGCCGCGCCCAGCACCCCCACGCCCAATCCCGCAGCCATGCCATTGCCGCCTGCGGGCACCGCCGCCTGCGCAGCCAGGCTGCCCGCACCCCAGCCCACCACGATCCCCAGCCAACTGGCCATGCCGCACCACGGTGCCTTGCCCTGCGCCATCCGAAAACCCCTGTGTCCTTGCCGAATTTCTGTACGGACCACGTCCGTGTGCTGCCTACACTAGCCGCACCTGCCCTGTCGGGACATCCCATGCGCACGCTCCGCCTGCTGCTGCCCGGTGCCCTCCTCCTGCTCACCGCCTGCAGTGGTGACGCCGGGCTTCCCTTCAGCGCCGACCCGTTGCAGGGCTGCTTCGCCACCGGCGCGCGCAAACCGGCCGACTTCCGCATCGACAAGGAAGGCGGCCAATACTTCGTCTCCTTCAGCCGCGGCGACCAGTGGCAGCGCGAGCCGAATGCCCTGCAAAAAGCCACCCGCAGCGAGATCAGCCGCTACTTCCGCGATGACGCCGAACAGATCGACAACGCGCTGATCCGCATGGCCGGTGGCTTCGGCATCTTCCACTTCAACAAGGGCGCGACGTTGAAGGGCAAGGCCAGTGATAGTGACTACATGGCGTTGATGCTGATCGGGGCTGGGCCGGTGTATGCGGTGAAGTGCCATTAGCGACAGGAAAGACTGAGAATTGTTTGAAATCCGAAGAACTGCTTGGTGTGCCCCAAAATTCTATGGAGCAAGTAATGAAGATGGAGCCTCACCCAATTCTGAGAGGCTCAAATGAAAATGCAGGTAGCTATTCTCATGTTCATCATCTCTACATCTGTGCAGGCAGGAGGCGGAATTCCAGCTGATGGACAAACCGCTGACGAAGCGAAGACCCCATCAAGAATCGTCCGCACCGCAGAATGGCCCGACTTCATGGGAGGAGCGGTAATTGTGGAGCAGTCCCTCATCCGCAACTCGAAGGGGCAATATGTATATCGCTACGACGATCAATCGGCAGCTACGAAACAGTATCACGAGGCATCCTGCGCGGATATCGGGATGAATCCGGCCAAGGGTGAGTCCATCACAGTGGGTCCAGGAAGCGCCGCGTGGCATTGCTCAAGCATCGAGTCGAACAGTGTTATCGACGAAAAGAGTACTGACTATGTAATCGCCTATGCGCCAAATGGACAGGTATCAGCCGGCCAGAACTTCGTTTCCTACGGAACCGTAAGATTCAACAGTTCAGTCAGCGGAAACATCCAAGGTAGCGCGCAAATCGACAACGGAAGGTGCCAGACCTTCTATAGCGAGTATTACCCACCCAACACTGTGGGAAGTCACACTGCCAGAATACTCTGCTTCGCTCATGCGCCACAGACGATGAATACGTTGATGGAAGGATGCGTGCCGCGGGCCTGCGCAAGCGATCGTGGCTCCATCAGAGCCTACTGAGATCAAAACCCTTTGACGTGGCAGTGAGGGTGATGAAGCCGCCCTCACTGCTCAGGCTCATGATCCTATCCTGATGATCGCCTCTACTATTCAATCCCTCGCTCTCTTATCGGTATCGTGCCTTCCGGGCCAACTGAGCGCGGACTACAGTCTGTCAGGGACGCCTATTGTCATCCGCAACACATCGGCCCCTGACAGCTCTGGAAACATGACGTGCATCCAACAACTTCTTATCAGGAATGAAGAAGGGGTACTGACCTATCACTACGCCCTTCAACCCTCAGCGGCACGAGACTTCCATGAAGAACTCTGCGCTGCCATGGGCATGACGCCTTCATTGGGGACAGCATTGCTACCAACGCCCTCATCCGGTTGGGCCTGCACTACCGAACTCCATGATGGTGGCCAACGCCCTGCGGTACCATGCCCTCCCCCGAACCGCCCCGGTACCCGCCGTGCCCCATTACACCGGCCCCCTGCTGACCCGCGACAGCGCTGACGCCCTGCGCCGTGCCCATGACAAGGGCGCTGCCGACTGGCAGGGCTCGCTCGACCTCGGCCGCAGCGAGGGCAGCGTGGCGCTGAATGCCGACGGCTTCCACTTCCGTGGCCAGCCCTACCCGTGGCCGGGCAAGCTGAAGGACCGCACGCTGTACTACTGGGACGGCGAAGACTTCGCACCGATCTCGCGCTACAGCGGCTCGTTGATCAAGCTGGTGCCGACCGAATGGGGCGCACCGACCTTCGAGATCGACGGTATCAAGATGCTGCCGACCTCCAAACTGTCACCGTTCGAGGACGCGCGCCGCAAGGTCGAGCTGGTCGCCCCGGCCGGCAAGGTCATCCTCGATACCTGTGGTGGCCTGGGCTACTTCGCCGCCTGCGCGCTGGAGGCCGGTGTCGGCCAGATCCGCTCGTTCGAGAAGAACGCCGATGTGATGTGGCTGCGCACGCTCAACCCGTGGTCGCCGGATCCGGAATCGGCCGCGGCCGGTGGCCGCCTGCAGTTCAGCCACGGCGATGTCTCGCAGCAGATCGAACAGGTGGCCAGCAACAGCGTCGACGCGATCCTGCACGACCCGCCGCGCTTTGGCATCGCCGGCGAACTGTACTCGCAGGTGTTCTACGACCACCTCGCCCGCGTCATCCGCAAGGGCGGGCGCCTGTTCCACTACACCGGTGCCCCGAACAAGCTGACCAGCGGCCGCGACGTGCCGCGTGAAGTGGCCAAGCGCCTGGAAAAGGCCGGTTTCAAGGCCGAACTGGCGCTTGACGGCGTGCTGGCCGTCAAGCGCTGAGCCTCACTCCGAACCGACCTTGGCCAGCTTCAGCACCCACGTCGGTACCTCGGGTTCACCGGCGTAGAAATCCTTCGGCTTCTTCTCCGCCATCGCCCAGCGATGCAACCAACTCGGGCCGTAGCGGCCGCTGTAGCCTTCGGCACCACGTGCGTACGCCGGGTCACGCATCGCCTCATCCAGTGAGATGAAGCGATAGCCGCGCCGCTTCGTCGCCGCCACCAACTCAGCGAACGTGGCTGCATTGAGTTCGTTGGCATGCATCAGCCAGACCTGTGGCAGCGCGTAGCCCAGCAGCGCCTGCGACTGCTTCTCGTAGTAGTCCAGCTTGTTCAGCATGTACGGCACATAGCCCTTGCGCAGCTGTGCCAACGTCGCCTCGCGTGCCGGCGAATCGGGCTGCTCGTTCATTACGTTGGCATAGGCGAACGCCCACACCCACTCGCCGTTGTCGACGGTCACCGGCGCCACGCGGTAGCCATGCTGCTTGAAGAACGCGTCCATCTCCATACGTTCTTCCGGCGTGCGCCCGGCACGCAGATAGGGGTGACGCATCCACTGCGGTTTCAGTCCGCGCTCTGCCAGCAGCGGCCGCAGCACCGTCTCGCCACGCAGGAAATCCTGCTGGAACGCAGGCACACCCTTGGCGTTCAGATCCATGTGCGAATACGTGTGGTTACCCAGCACATAACCAGCATCCAGCCAGTCGCGCAGCATCTGCACCCGCGCCGGCTGCACCTGCCCGTCGATCTCAAGCTTGTTTTCGTTGACGAAGCCGACCACCGGCACACCCGCCTGGCGCAGCTGCGCCATCAGCGCCTCATGCCGCGCCTGCAGATCCGGCGGGACGATCTCGTCCACCCGCGCCCAGGGCAAGTCGTCGATGGTCACCGCGATCCGGCGATCCACTTCGGCGGCGTGAACCGCCAACGAACACAGCAGCAATGGCACAGCACGCAGCAACCAACGCATCAGCACTTCCTTGCAAGAGCGAAGCGCAGACTGTAGCGCGATTGCGGGCGCGTGGTCGGTCACGCGTTCGCTATGGGCTGGACGACTGCGCCTGGCGCTCCCGCACGATCGCCCGCCACAGCATGAATCCCGCAGCCATCGCCATCAGCATCAACGCGACCAGCACCAGGGCAAGGTCATCGGGATTGCGCAGCAGCGGCGCGTGCTCATGGGTGAGGATCTCGAACACCACCTGCTGCGCCTGTGCCAGCGGCAGCCGGCCCTGTTCGCCCAGTTCCACCAGGCACGCCGCTGGGGACAGTTTGGCTACGCTGATCCATGCCATGTCGTACAGGTGCAAGGCCCTGACGGCCAGCGCCAGCACAGCGGCATGCAGCGCCATCAATCCCCAGTTGGCGCGTCGCAGGCGCTCCGACAGGCGGCCCACCCGGTAGACGCTGATCGACATCGCGCCCAGCAGCGCCAGTACCACGCCCGCCATCGGAATCCACTGCAACGGTTGCCACGGTGCAAGTGCAGTGGACCGCGCCAGCAGCTGTTCCGCCACCTGCATGCGCGCGACCGGGTCGGGCCCGCCGCATGCATCATCCACCGGCTCCAGCAGCAGTCCCACACGGTAATGGAAGAAGCCGGCTGCAAGCGCCACCGCCAGCAGCGCTACCACCTGCAGTGTCAGCAGGATCGGGCCAGGTCCACAGATGCGACAGAAGCGGGTAGCAGCAGAGACCATCGGTTCATCCATGACAACAAAGGACCATCCTAACCAAGCGATCTGTGCTTGTCGGCTGGCGGATACGACAACCGCAGCCTGGTCCCGGTAGGATGTGGCTGAGCATGGAATGTCGTCTGTGGATGTGTGGTGGAGGGTCACGCTGTATCTGTGGGTGCGAACACTGCTTCCGCTGTTAGTGTTCGTGATCGCGTGGATCCTGCTGTGCTGCTGTAGATCCACGCCATGCGTGGATGGAAGCAGAGCGAAGCCGAGCATGGCTCGACTCTACAGATCACGATCCGCGCGGCAGCTTCGCGGCCCACATGTTGTCCACCAGATTCGGATAACGCCGCCCATTCTCTTCCGCACGCTGCCGGGCCGCCTCTTTCTGCGCAGGCGACAATGGCTGCGACGTCTGGCCCTTTGGATTGGGCTTCTTCCAAGGGGGTGTCTTGGTCTGACGCATGGCCGCAGCTTACCGCTTCAGGAAGTTCAGCAGCGCCAGATTGAAGTGGTCCGCATGGCTGGTATTGCAGCCATGGGGTGCGCCTTCAAGTATCACCACTTCGCTGCCGAGAATCGCCTGATGGGTGCGCTGACCAGAACCTTCAAACGGGACGATGGCATCGCTGTCACCGTGCAGGATCAGCGTTGGAACGGTGATCTTCTTCAGGTCATCCCGGAAATCAGTGGTCGCGAATGCGTGCATGCAGCCCAACGCAGCCGCTTGGTCGGATTGATGGCACAGTGCGATCGCCCCCTGACGTGTCTCTTCGGTCACCATCAACTGGCCATTGGCACTGAAGAAATCGCGGGTGAAGCCATCGAAGAAGGCTTCGCGGTCTTTCTCCAGCCCGCTGCGCATGTCATCGGCCTTGTCCTGGGTGAGCGGGCCGTCCGGGTTGTCATCACTGCGCAGCAGATACGGCGGCACGGCGGCGGCGAACACCACGCTGTGCAGTCGATCCTGCCCGTGATTCGCCACATAGCGCGCCACCTCACCACCGCCCATCGAGAAGCCGACCAGGGTCACGTCGCGCAGGTCATGCTCCTCGATCACCCCGGCCAGGTCCGCCGCCAGCGTGTCGTAGTCATAGCCCTCGGCCGGCTTGTCTGAGCGGCCGAAGCCACGGCGGTCGTAACTGATCACCCGGTACTGGGCATCACGCAGGATCGACACCTGCGTCTTCCAGGCATCGGCGGAAAGCGGCCAGCCGTGGATCAGGATCACCGGGCGGCCGTCGCCACCGGTGTCTTCAACGTGCAGGCGGATGCGGGAAGCAGGCATGGGAGCTCCTGTGGAAGGGGAGGATTTCAGGCTATGGGCCGGCCCCTATCGCGACCGTGATGGAATCGCCGGTCGCCATGACATCCCCTGCACAGACGACGGCCCCCGGCGCTGGAGCTGGGCCGCAAATGCGGGCATTCACTCCATGGGAGCGCCGTTTCGTCGGAAGCCGGCTGCACCGGCCCAAACGCCGTGCGAGCCTGCGTGAACCACCCTTGGAGCCTCGCCATGCTGCTGCTCACCCTGCCCCTGCTGGCCGCCGGCCTCGCCGCCGCACCCGCGTCCTCCGATGACCTGCGCGAACAGATCCGCCAGGCCGACACCCAGCTGTTCGCCGTCGCCTTCGAGGCCTGCGATGCCGACAAGGCCGCCGCGATGACCACCGAAGACATGGAGTTCTTCCATGACAAGGATGGCAAATCGGCCAGCAATCGCGAGGACTTCCGGCGCAGCGTGGCCAATATGTGCGACAACGCGCGCAAGGGTGGCTGGCACCTGCGCCGCGAGCTGGTGGAGCCTTCCCTGCAGGTGTTCCCGCTGCACGACGAGCGAGCGCTGGAGATCGGCGATCATCGCTTCCATGAACGCGGCAAGGACGGTGTGGAGCGATGGGTGGGCCAGGCCCGCTTCATCCAGGTCTGGCGCCGCGTGGACGGGCGCTGGCTGGCCGAGCGGGTGATCAGCTACGACCATCGGCCGGCCACACCGTAGGCCCACACCCTGCGCAGGGTCGCGGAAGCACGCGGCATGGCTTTACACTCGGTTGCAGCGGCGGACCTCTGCCAACTTCCCGTCCGCTGCGGAGCCACGCCATGACCCCCGACCCTTCCTCCTCATCGCTTCACGACCAGGTCCGCCAGGGCGTGGCCGCACTGGACGCTCAGCATGGGCGCCCGTTCGACCAGACCAGCGAGCGCCTGACCGCCAGCCTGACCGTGCTCGCTCGCGAGCAGGGCCTGCAGCAGGTCGACCACGTGCTGGTCAGCAACGCCACTGCCCAGCAGCCGGCCGGGCACAACGTCTTCGTGGTGCAGGGCGACCCGGCCAATCCGGCGCACCTGCGCGCGATGATACCGACGGCTTTGGCGGCGCAGACGCCGGTGGAGCAGTCGATGCAGAAGTTGGGGCTGGGTATGCAGCAGCTGGTACAGGCCGGGCAGCAGACGCTGGATGCACAGGCGCAGGACCAGCAGCAGAATCCGGCACACCGCCTGGGCTGAGCCGCCGGCGTTGTTGGCGGCACGGCACGGAAGCACCGGCACGCCGTGGGGCTTGCCGTCGATGTAGCCCAAACCCATCGCACCTCGCTGCGATCGGAAGGCCACTTTCCTACACCATGCGAGGCTCAGGCTGCTCCTGCACCTGACGCTGCTGCAACTCGTCATGCGTGCGCATCTGAGCAGACTGGGACAGCTGCTCGGCACGCTCAAACGAGGTCTCTGCCGGTGTCTGCGCGGCCACCGCAGTTGGCATGCTGACGCGCAGCTGTGCCGGGTCGTTTCGCTCGCCCTGCACGATGAAGATGTTCTGCGCCGCATCGGCCTGCGCAGTGCGATCGCTCAACAGCACGTGGTCGACCTGAGTCAGGCCGTTTGCCTTGGCCAGGGCGTACAGGCTCGCGCTGATGTTCTCGCTGGTGGCATCGAAGCTGCGGCCCCGCTCTGTATCAAGCAGGGCCACGCCCTGGTGGATCTGCGAGAGCAGCGGGTCGTTGCTGTGCCGGGCCAGAAGATCACCACTGCGCTCCCCCATACCCTCGGCGTCGCTCAGGATGCGTTGCTGAAAACTGCGCTCCGGCAGGGGGTGGGTTTTCTTCTGATTGAGCTCGCTGTTTGGAAACGGCGGATCAATGCTATCCACGCCATGGATGTTGCGCAGCGGTCGGAACCCATCCTTGCCTGCACCCTTGCTCTCCAAGGGAATGCGGACATCGGGAAGCAGTTGGCCGATGCCACCTCCCAGCGCGTTCACGTCGATGCTCTTTTTCCGCTCGATGCCCGCGTGGTTCAAGGCTTCCCAGGTGAAGTCAACGCAGTTGTGGCGCACGTCCTTGTATTGCAGATCGAAGCCGTACTTATCCGGGTGCGCGCCGAACGACTCAAGCTTCTTGTACTGTTGCTCGCTGATCTCGAGCGTGCGGCTGTAATGGGGGTTCTTGTACTCGGTCGCATCGGTCTTCATGACCTCGCCCGGCCCGTTCATGCTTCCATGCTCGGAAGGCGCGAAGCCGAAACTCCGCGTGGTCTTGTCCGGCCCATGGAGCACGTAGAACATGTGCCCGGGCCCGGATGTCTGCGGGACCCCGTCCACAACTTTCTGTACACCTTTCTCGTCCACCAACGGCGTACCAGGTGCGGCAATGACGATTTCTACGGTGTAGCGCGGCTTATCCATAAGAAGACTCCTTCAATTCCGCCCAGAAGTGGGACAGCGGCTATTTTCCCGAGAGAGGGTCCGCATGAACCCGCAGCTGTGCCGGGTAATGCTGGAGCACGGGGGTGGGCTGTACCGTGCGCACATCCAGGCGGTAGCGGGCATCCGTTTCCATCGGCAGCGTGACGATGCTCAACCTGTATCGGCTGGCGTCCATCGATACCTGCTGCGCGTAGCGCCAGTCTGCCGATGCATGCCATTCGGGGAGCGGCTCCCCCAGATTGCGCGCCCTTGCCTGATAGACATCAGAAGTTGCAACGTCCTGCCAGGCGCCTGCGACCCAGCGCTGCAGGGACAGCTGGAAGGGAACATGGACATTGTCCACGTCAGGCTCACTGTCAGACCCGGGTCCATGTCGCTGAACCTCGAGATCAAGCACATAGGGTCGACCCGGATAGAAGTTGCGGGCATTCGTCTCGAACTCGAACCGCACCGCTTGGCCGGACTCGGCCACGTTGATCGGCCTGACCAGATCCAGCGGCTCCGGCGCATCCGGTACGCGGCTGCTACAGGCACCGAGTGCGCCCGCCAGCGTGAAGATCAGGCCGGCGCGCAGCCAGCGGTGGATACCCAGCATGATTCAGATCCTTTGGCTCCCTGCCATGGGCTTCAACCCTAGCGGGTTGGCGCTGGGCACTGCAACCGGGCAAAGAAGAAGGCAGGGTCAGCACCCTGCCTCTTCACGCGGCTCGCCGCCGGGCGTGCCCCGGCGTCACTCCATCACAGCTGAATCCGCGCCACGCTCTCGTCAGCGCCCTTGTCGTCCTTCTCGCCGTTCTTGATGCTGACGAACAACACGTTGTTCTTCGTATCCAGCGCCAGGCTGTTCGGGTGGGTCGGCACCGTGTAGGTCGCCACCTTCTGGTAGCTGTCACTGTTGTAAGCCGTCACCGTACCGGCCTCGCGGTTGGTCACGTACAGGCGCTTGCGCGGTGCATCCAGCAGGATGCCCAGCGGGCCGGCATCGGTCGGGATGCTGGCCAGTTCCTTGCCGGTACCGCGGTCGAGCACCAGCACGCGCTGGCCCGGGTGCTTGCTGACCAGGCCGCTGCTCTTGGCCTGGTAGCCACGCAGGAATTCCGAGCCCTGGTCGGTCACGAACAGGCGCTTGCCGGCCGGGTCCAGCGCGATGTTCATCGGCTGCTCGGCGGCGATCTTGTGCTGCGCCACCACCTTGTTCGAATCGGTACCCACCACCACCAGGTCGGCCAGCAGATTGCTGGTGTAGACGCGCTTGTTGGCCGCATCCAGCGCCAGGCCCGGTGCCTTGGCATTGCCCAGGCCGTCGATGGTGTTGATCACCTTCAGCGTGTTGGTATCGATCACGAACAGCACGCTGCTCACGTCTGGCTGGCTGCTGTGGCCAGTCACGTACAGGCGGTTGGCGGCGCTGTCGACCACCAGCTCGCGCAGATCGTGGGTGTAGGCGGCCTTGCCGTCCTTGCCGGTCTTCTTCTCCATCAACTGGATGGTGCCGACGGCCTTGTTCTGCGCGGTGTCGACCACGGTTACCGACAGGTCCACGGTGTTGCCCACATACAGGCGGTTGTGGGCGTCATCCAGCACCACGCCGAAGGCTTTGCGCTCCAGCGGGATGCGGGTTTCCACAGCCAGCGTGGTCGGGTTCAGGCGCAGCACCTGGGCCGGGCCGGCGTCATCGCCGAAGCCGCCGGACGAGGCCACGAACACGGCGTTCTGCTTCGGGCTGTAGGCCAGCTCGTACAGGCCCTTGGCCACGGCCTGGCGCTGCACCGCGGTGGTGGCGCTGGCAGCAGGTGCGTTGTCGGCGAATGCGGAGGGCGCGCCGAGGCTGAGCGAAACGGCAACGGCCAGGGCGGCCGAGCGGAAGAGAGGATTACGGAACATGCGAGCGTCCTTGAATGGGCACGGGAGGGTGTCCTGGCTCGCTGGGCCGTTCTACGACGGCCCGCACCGCATCTGTCTGCGCGGGGTGGGCTGGCTGGGTAGCGGGGGCATGGTAGCAGGTGGGGGGCGTGGCGTGCGCCGGCGCGCGTATGGCAGGCGCGCGGATTACTGCTCCTTCAACCGCAGCGAATCGGCCACATCGGTCGTGGCCGCCACCTCGGTGGCGATGCTGGCCCGGCGGTGCCCCGGGTCGTTGCGATCGCCCTGCACGATGAAGATGCTCTCGGCCGCATGGCTGCTTTGGGTCGGCTGGCTGAGCAGCACGTGGTCCACTCGCGAGAGATTGTTCTGCTTGGCCAGCACCAGCAGGCTGGCGCTGATGCGCTGGCTGGCCGCATCGAACGGGCGGCCATGCGCGGCATCCAGCTCGGCCACCTTCTGGATCAGCTGCGCGAACAGGCGATGGTCCGGGTGCGAGGGGTCCAGCAGCGTGCCGGCCACTTCAATCGGCGTCGGTGGCGGTTCATCGATGGCGCGGTCGCCCTGGCGATGATGCTCGGCCTCGCGCTCGGGCATCGCATGGTGGGTTTCGGCATTCAGATCGCTGCCCGGGAACGGCGCGGCAATGCACTGGATTTCCGGCAGGTTGAACAGCACCGCGAACTCGCCCAGGTTACTTCCGCCGTCCAGCGGGGCCGGCAGCGGATGCAGACCGGCATAGTGCAGCGCTGCCCAGACGAAATCACTGCAGCGGTTGATGGTGGCCGGACGATCCACATCGAATTCGAACTCGGCCGGCTCCTCGGCGAAATCACGCAGGCAGCCGTAATGCTCTTCGGTGATTTCCAGGGTGCGGCTGTAGTACGGGTCCAGATGTTCGTCGGCATCATCGTGGCGCACCTGCGCGTACTGCACGCCGGTGCGGGCTTCGCCCGGCGCCTGGCGCGGTGGTGCGAAGCCGTAGCTGTGGGCCTCGTCGCCTGCCGCCACCTGCAGGTACATATGACCGCGCGGCGAGATGCCCCCGCTCTTCAGTGGGGTGCCGGGGGCGGCCAGGTACAGCGTTGCCGTGTAGCGTGTTGCCTGCTCCATGCCTGTTCAGCCTTGATGGGTGCTGCGGTCCTGGCCGGATGATGGCATAGGTGGGATGGGGGGCAGGTGGAGAAGCCCAAGCTGCGGGATCGGCTTTCTGAATGTGTGAACCAGCGTGCATTCCGGCGCCCCGAAAGCTCGCGGGTGGAGTGGTTTGGGACGCCGCCGTATAGTGGCTGAGCCGCTGCAATGGACTTGCTGATGAAAGACTCTTGGACGCACGTTCCTGACTTCAGATCGATGGGTTCCTGCGCTCTCCGTGACAATACTCATGTCGCTGGGAGTCGGATTCATCCTACCCATTCAGCCACCTCGCAGATAGGCAGCCACTAAGAGCTGGACTGAACGAAACCGCGAAACTCAACTTTCGACCAACAAGGTCTTCCAGGGAAGAACCATGCCTATCCGATTCATGCCAGTCGAGAACACCGCGTTTGACCCGGAAAGCGGTGTGACCATTTCCTTCCCGAGAATGCTGCCAGCAACCGGGCGCGATGGGAGCGACGAGATTGAGTACCAATACATGTTCCGTCGCAATGAAAATCAAGTTGGCGCGACAGGATTCTTTGGCACCAGGCAGGTCGTCGAACAGCATGGACGTCGCGAAGTTCGCTATACGCTGGAACTGAGTCCGCACCAGGTTCTGGAGTCCATCCTTAGGCTGCAGAAGGCATTGGGAAACTCCGAGGAAAAGTACTCCTTCATCTGCAGTGTTGCGGAGGGGCTCGTGAATGTATTTTCCGGCCAGGTCAACAACCCGGAGAGTCGCCGCTATGTGGCCTTGGCCAAGGTTGATGAGCTGGTCCGGCTGGGAGCGTCACCACCTGAGAGCTATACGGACTTGCCGAATGACTGGGTCATTCTTGCAGAGCTTCACGTTCCTGCCGGTGTTCCTTGAGGTGATACGTAGTGCCTACGTTCTCGTTTGATGACTTTGCGCTTACGACGTTGAATCCCGCAACGAATGCGGGGGACGGCAGCCTGCTATCTGACCAACAGAAGGCAGTCGTTCTTGACTACCTGAAATCGCCGGGCTCGGGACCCGACACGCTCACAAGCTACGAGGATTTTCTCAAGCAGAAGATTGCCAGTCATCCGCCGAAGCTTCCGCCAAGCATTGATTACGTCGCTTTCTCAGGGAAGGACCGAGCTGGCGCCTCCAACTTCCTGAGTGCCGGCGCGTATGTGGAAGACGCGGATTACAAAGCTGGGATTATTGGCAACACGCCATGGGGAAAATACATCACCGATGCCGGAGATCGCCCCTCCCAGCACCCAGACTTCCTAGCGATTACGGATAAGTTTGAGAGCTTCATGAAGACCCAGGGCTTCGTTCCCTTGGGCGATTACAAAGGCGCGCTCCAGGACATGATGTGGAACGCCGGCAGTTCCCAGTTCCTCGAAAACGCCATCTCCACAGGCAAGCCGCTTGTCGCCTTCGTAGATGGGGCGCCCGCCAATCGTGGGTTCAGCAACTTCGAACTGCCCACCGCGCTCGAACACCCGCAACTCCGCATCAACGGCTACCCCGTAAGCGCCTTCGGTGCCGAGCCGCTGGCCTTCGCAAGCCAGTCCGCCGCTGAGTACCAGGCGCTTGAGCGCAGCCTCGCGCAGCATGCCACTACCAACAGCACGCAACCTGTCGACGTCGCGCAGGTGCGCCTGCATCTGAAACCCATCGATGGCTATGACGCTGTCAGCAAGACGCTCTTCGAACGACCGCTGCACGACTACAGCGCATTGAACCTGAGCGAGATGTCGACCACGCGCGCGAACTGGGTCGCCGCGCATGCCAGCCTGGGCACAGGACCGCGACTGTTCGCTGACCTGCCCGAACCACCATCGCACGCGCCCCTGCAGCCAGGAGCCCCACGCGGCCCTCCCCATGCGGTGACCGTTGCTGAAGCAGTGGCCGACGTTGCACCGCATGGCGTGCACGCCGGAATCAATCCCGCCATCAAGGTTGCCGGCGTTGCAGGCGTCGCCCTGCTTGCGCACGACTTCGCCACCTCCGGGCACAAGTGGATCGAGCTGAACTCGCAGGGCAATGCCGCAGGCGCAGATTCCACCGCTGCACACTTCGTCGGCCGCAACGTCGGTGGCGCAGTTGGTGGCTTTCTTGGCGGCGCTGGTGTCGGCCTCGCTTCGGGCTCATGGACGGGGCCCGGCGCCATTGCAACGGGTATCGGTGGCGGCGTCCTGGGTGCGTACCTCGGCGAGCGTTGGGCCGAGCAGAAAGACATCGAGCGCGTCTATTCCCAGGTTGACCCGATGGGGCGCACTTGGACGCGCGATCCGGCCGATCCCAATGGACGTTGGCTAAGAGCGGGCGAACAACAGCAGGTCCAGAGCAGCGACCTCGGTAGCGGCGTGGAAGTCCGCCCGGTGCAGACGGCACAGGGTGACGACGTTACCTTCCGCACCAGCTACGTTGCCACCGGCACATTGGAGCGCCAGTTGAACTGGCAGGCGGCTCGGGCCTCGTATGAGTTGGGCCTGTCGAACCCGCCACCGCCACAGAATCCCTACCGGCTGAACGCCAATGGCTTGGCCGAGCCGGCGCGAGGTGCCTTCGAAACCGATCGCGCCTTTGTACGCGATGCCAGCTCGGGGCAATGGGAACTGGAAATCAAGGAAATGGTGGATGGGCGAGTGCCCAACAGCCGCCACTTGCCGGTCTCTGAGGAGCAGGCACAGGCGCTGGATGAACAGTCACGCACGGTCATCGCCCAGAACGCCTCAAACACCAAAGCTGCCATGGCTGCGCGCTACATGGTTGCCCACGAGCAGGGGCGCTGGAACGACTTCGGCGACGCGAACAATCCATCGGTTCCCCGCGCCATCCAGGACGCGGAAGCCAGCGCCAACACGCTGAGCGCGAGCGACGGCAGCGCCTACACACGGCAAGTGGACGGCCAATGGGTCAGCAAGGGCATGATCTTTGACAGCATCGCCAACCGGAACCTGAGCGACGAGCTGGAGATCACCTGGCAAAGCCAGAATGAAGGTATCGCCGGACTGCATGACATCGCCAAGCAGCTCAAAGATACCGCACAGATTGCACCCGAAGGCATACGTGGCCAGGTGGATGCGCTGTACGCGCGGCACGGCATCGAGCGCACCGAGCAGCAGCTTACGGCTACGGCCGTCGCCGTAGAGCAGACGTTGAATCTCCAGGGCAAGACAGGCGACGTGGTTCTGGAACTGATGCCAGACCCCCGTACCCACGCGCCCAGCGCAGGCAGTGCCATCGCGGCTTTCGGTGATGCGGGCGGCAACCGGATGGTGCTCACCGGCACCACCACCATTGAAGACATTGCGCGTGCTCAATCGCAGCTTCGGCCCGAAGCGCTACTGGCTGCGCAAGGTGCTACACCTGCAGATCAAGCAACGACGCCCGACGTGCCCGAACTGCGCATTGCTGCGTTGACCGCCAAGGAACAGGACGCACACAGACAGGCGCTGCAGGAGGCAAACCGCCAAGGCAGCGCGGCGGTGGATGTGCAGCAGGCAGCGTCTGCGGCCGTACTGGAGACGCGAGGGGTGACGATTGACCCTGTTGAGGCGCTGAAGATCGACAGTGACCTCCAACGAGGTATGGCAACCAACGCTGCCGTTGAACCCGCTCGCGAGCCCGCTCCGGCGCCCGCTCCTGTCATCGCAGTGCCGTCAGCGGTGATTGTTGAGCCAGAGCGCACGCGTCCTTCGCGTGACAGTGGCCAGCGAGTCGAGAATCGCTCTGAACGGCAAGTCGATTCGGCGCAGCACGCAGAGGAAGCTGCCCAGCGGGATGCTCGGGAGCACGAACCAGTACCGACCGCACCGGTGGTGAATCCTCAGAATGTCTCGCAGCAAGAGCCGAATGTAGAGCAGGCGCGACAGACCCAGAATGTCACGGCCGCAAGTACTGCGGCCAGTGCAGGCTCAACCCAGCCAGTTCAGGTACAAGAGCCCAAGCCTGAGCCCCATGTGCATCAGGGCAATGTTGAGCCGCAGATGCTTACTGACGCACTGCCGGTGCAGTCCGCCACCGCTTCAGTTCAAGACGAAGCAGAGACGCCACTACCGCGACCTTCTGAGAACGAGCAGGCAATAAGGACTGCACAGGAAGTCCCGTTGGATCCCCCCGTCTCGCCACCAGCGGCCCGGGACAATCCGGAGCTGGATGCTGCAGTTCCCAGAGCCATTGAGATTGGCGGAGACGCTGCCCATCGGGCAACGCTCCCCTCCCAGCCCTCGGGTGAAGAACATGTTCCAGCAGAGCGTGCACACCCGCAGCCCGCCGCTCTGGCAGAAAGCAATCCGATGCAGCCCAGCCATCCCGATCACGCGCTCTATCAGCAGATCCGCGAGGGCGTGGAAGAGCTGGATGCCAAACACGGCCGCAGCTTCGATGCCACAAGCGAAAAAATGACCGCCAGCCTGCTGGTTCTGGCCAAGGACAATGATCTATCCCACGTTGATCATGTGCTCGTAAGCAACGCCACGGCAACGCATCCCGCCGGCCATACCCTCTTCGTGGTGCAGGGCGAGGCGAGCGACCCTGCCCATCTGCGCGCTTCCATGCCAACGGCAGAGGCCGCGCAGACGCCGGTGGAAGAATCACTGCTGCAATTCGATTCGGTCAGCAGGGAGGCGCAACAGCGTGCATTGGCCAATCAGCAGGAGCAGCAACTGCAGGACGAGCGAGCACAGCAGGATATCCAGGTGCGTGCGGCAAGCATGGGGTGAGGGTCAGGTTCGGATGGCGGCGAAACCAGCGGTTGTCCCCTGCTCGTCATTTCACATCCAGGTGGCAATCGCTGGGGCGGCCCAGCAACGCGCCTCCGTGCCGTCGATATCGGCTGTCGGCTAGCTCGGTTGCTCAGACTGTGCATCCGTCTCGATGGCCCGACGTTTCTCTTCATCGAAGAGAAGGCACTCGGCAAAGATCTCATCGAGCCGCAGCACTTCCTTCTGCAGATCCGAGACGCCGGTAAGGATGGCGATGTGCTGCCCCGCCATCATCGAAAGGTTGTTGCTCATTCGGATGACGTTGACCGCCAATGGCGCAGGGAAGCCATCGCGGCTCCGGCTCATTGCGTGTACCCCTGCGTGTACGAATGAGTTCAACGGAGACCATGCATGCACCTTCAGCTCAACAAGGTGCGGGAGCATATTGCCAAGCTCCGATACTTCCGCAAATGCCTCCAGCATCTTCGACAGCATCGGCAGCCCCTTTTCGCTCGTTCCCGCTTCCGGCGGTAGGGACAGCAGCTCGACCTGCTCGTCGCCTGCGCAGTGCAGGATCCAGACGGCCCGCGTGAAGGCCTCGTACTGGCACCGCATCAATGCCATCGCGGAGGACGCCATGCCAGCCTGCAGCAACGTGCGAAGGGCGTCTGCGTGTTCAAGGCTCAGCAATGCTGCGTCCAGTGACGCCAATAATCTGGGCGAGTCATCCGCCAGCGGATAATCCACCGTGGAGAGGATCGCCTGGCGAAGCAGCGCGGATCGATTGAGCAGGTCTTCCATGACGATGACTCCTGGTATCGGCGGGTGGAGCATATCCAGCGGAGGGAGCTGTCCGCCAGAGCGCATGCGGGACTGGTCCCATGCTTTGAGACAGAGCCGGACCATCCTGCCCACCCCCACTGGAGGATGCCCATGACCAGGATCGACCCCGCATGGCTCGAAGCCTTCGACAAGGAGCTGTTCCACCTGTTCGCCATCGACCACAGTGATGCCGGCATGGATGAGTACCTTCTGGACTGCTACGCAGACCTCCCACCGCGCGAGGCGGCTCTGGCCTTCGGCAGCGACTACGACCTGGAGCGTGACGATGCGCTGTGGCCACGGCCAGGCGTGCCTATGCAATCCGCGCAACAGTCCCGCACGCAGGCATTCAAGGCAAGCGATGCCAGAGGATGGCCGCTATGCTGGCAGCGCACCGGAATGGAAACCACGTATGCCCCGTTTGAACACCGCCCTGGCACTGAACCTCGTTCTGATGCTGCTGGGCGCTGCACCCGCTATGGCCATGGCGGCAGACCCGCAGGTTTCCACTGAAGTGTTCGTGGAGCGCGGTGACAACCCCACCTTCGAGCTGCAGCAGGCACCTGCCATTGAGTATTCAACGGCCCCTGCCACGCCGCCCGATACCTTCCTGCAGGCTCCCATGCAGGTGCTGCTGGTTGCTCAACTGGATGAGCTGGGCCACGTTTCCAACGTGATGGTGGCGCGGTCCAGCGGACTGCGGGAGATGGATCGTTCGGCCCTTACCTCAGTGCGCCAGTGGCGCTTTGATCCGGTCGTGGCTGACGGCGTCGCGCTGCATGCGCGGGTGCGGGTCCGTCTGACCTTCGTGCCCACGGCCGAGGCGCCGCCCGGCTGAACCGCTGCTCCAATCTGTCGCGATTGGCCCTAGGCCATTGGCATGGCTGCAGGTATTCCTACGCTTGGGGTCAATAGCGCCAAGCCCTTCAAGACCGTTGCAGCGCAATCGCTTGCTGGCTTAACACCGTGTGCGACAATGCCGAAAGCGTCAGGACTGGCAATCATCAGTCCTGTGGATTCTTGGCATTTGGTTGCTGCACGGGTATCTCTTGGCGTGCCACCGGAAAAGGGTGGCGCGGGACTCGAAAACCCGTCTGAATACCCAGTGCTTTACGCTTGCCAGTCGGCGTCATCTTCGGATGGCGCCGGCTGGCAATCCGTTCGCGTTCCATGGCGGGCGGTGCGTGGGGGCCTTCGGGCCCGCCGGCTTGGGTACTCACCGGTTTTCGAGACACGCACCGTCCGCCGCCTTTATAGGTGGCGCTGCTATCTGTCCTGTACGGAGCATTGCCATGAACACATCGGACTTCCGTTCCCTGCACGCGCAGTACGATCCGGACAACGCCGAACCCGAGCGCGAACCTTCCGTCGATCCCAACCCCTTCGTCGCCACGCTGCACCGCATCGAAACCGGTGCGGCTGCGGACGGCCAGCCTTGGCCGGAGCGTCATCAACTGCCTGGGCGTTGCCTTCAGCTGGCGGACGCGGATTGCGCGTTGGCTGGGCTGCGTGTGGTGGCGGAGCTGATGCTAGCTGCGGAGCGGACTCGGCAGAACGGTGCGCCCGAGGAGTACCTGGGGGATCGGGTGATGGAAGGGTTGAAGATGGCGTGTGTGGCGTTGACTGCTCAGGCTGTTGAGCGGCTGCAGGTTCGGGAGTAGAGCCCAAGGCTTGAACCTTAAGCACTAGCCTGCGGGCTGTCGTCGCGGCCCATTCTCCGTTCGCATCCGATCTGCAGGACTTCCAATGAAGTCACTGAGGTACGCCATTGTTTACATAGCAGCGCTCATAGGTGCTGCACACGCCAACTTCCATCTACCCAAAGGAGATCTGGAGCTAGAGGCCTTGCTGCTGAGTTTGCAGTAGGGCGTGAGGGAGCTATGCGTTAGGTTGCCCACTCAACCTCAATGGGCACCGCCTCGTGCGTTGCATCGTCGACGATGCAACGCAACCAAGAGCGCAGCCCACCTAAGACGAGGGATCTGCATGAACAAGGCAAGCGCCGGTTGACCGTTCCTCAGAACGTCCATAGCGAAGCCGCCGCGTTCTAGACTCGCTACTAAGAAATGAGCCTGACTACGTACTCGTTGATTCGATTCATCATTTCCTCCGTAACCTCTGCGCCGCCAGTAGACACGGCCATCACCTCCTCCGCGATCCGTCTCATCAACTCAACTCGATGGTCGTAGGTAGGAATGTGGATGTAGTCGCTAACACTTACCCCAAAACTAAGCGTCGCACCGTACGACGCCACAGAGCGCGACACCACGCGTGATCCAAGGAAACCTGTAACGAACGCGGCCTCATCCTCCGTCTCAACGGGAATGAAGTAGAGCTTGTGGTCTGGAATAACCACCACATCCCGATCGCCAACCTTTGAGCTTCCGATATATGAAACTTCAAATCCACTTCCGCCAATCTCGCGCCACAGCACTTTGTAAGGTGAAAATGTGTAGTCGCCGACGGTCCACAGAGAGTAATACGCCTGCCCCTTCTGAAACCTCTTTAAGCTAGAGCGCGCAGAGAGCTGATCCCGGAAGTTCCGCAAGAATGCGTAGGCAAGAGGGCTATGCTCGTGAAGGTCCGGATCTCCATGCATGGTTCGTTGGGGGACGAGGTAGCGGAGCTCTGGGTCCGGGGTAGCCCTGAACCTAGAAACTCCACGTCCCCTCAACAGAGGAAAGACATGATTGGCTTCGACAAGCGCAGTGATCTTTGGAATACCTTTTGTCTTTCCAATATCGGCCTCGTTAGTGATAGTCAACAGGCCATCTTTTTCGGGCCCGGACTGCTTCACCCAGAAGATTCCATTTCGGTCCGCCGTCACCCCCTTCCTTGCCTGGTACCTGGGATTTGGCTGTCCAAACACGGCGTTCAACGCATCCATCTCATCACTGTGACCGACGATCCATGGCCTATCCCTTCCACCTGGGACAGGCCATGCAGAAAGGCGCTCTACGTCGGCGACCGCAATGAACTCATCGGCACTTCTAGCGATGCGAGCAACACTAGCCGCCGCGCCCCTAGCAACCCATCGATTG
Organism: Stenotrophomonas maltophilia; assembly: GCF_004684085.1. Lineage (GTDB taxonomy): Bacteria > Pseudomonadota > Gammaproteobacteria > Xanthomonadales > Xanthomonadaceae > Stenotrophomonas > Stenotrophomonas maltophilia_AS. The sequence goes on along the minus strand of NZ_SRHZ01000008.1, from coordinate 12,458 downwards.
TACGAAACCGGATATCTGGTACGTTCTGATTTTCTTATGAGGACAGCTCGAGGCATGTTACTTACACCATCGAATGGTGCGATCTTATCGAAATCATCAACTCGTTCGAACGCGCACTGCATCTCTTCAGATCCCACGCGCAATTGGCGGAAACCGGCACTTGAGGGAGTCTCAAAGACAGACCCAGGCATAAGCAGACACATCTGACCACCCACCGCCAGGTAAGTACGGATGGCCTGAAACGCGACCACCGTCGAAACATCGCCTTCAATTCCGCCCACCCACTTGGCGCTACTGAAGACACCCAGTTCTTTGCAGAGAGGCTGGATTCGCTTGGTGTACTCACGCGGAAGATTGCTCCACTTGATCCACGGTGGATTGCCACATACATAGGATGCAGGTTCCACCGCACCCGCCGCGAATCGATCCGCAACAATCGAGCACCAGATTCCGTTCCATCCTTGCTCATGGAGCCCAACGAAGGAAGTGATTGCTTCTTTCAGCGTGGGCATCAAAGAAGGATCAAGCCCATGGCGACCAAGAATCTTCTCGACATCGCGAGCAATGTAATCGACTGATCGATCTTGCTCGATGAGATCCCGAATTCTTCTGAAGACCGGGAAGAAGGCGTCGCTCTTTATCAACTCCAGCGGTGCTGCAAAGTTTACAAACCCAAGCTCGGTACTTAGAGAGTAACTATATGATGGAAACAATCCATCATCAGGCCTTGCCGGATTAATACTGTCGGCCAGATAGACAGGAAGCCGCACCGGCTCGCTTGGACTGAGGTAGGGCGCGACGAATACCGCCAAGGATGCCTTTGCCGTCAGTACCGCCAAGGGATTCAAATCGACGCCATTGATACCCTCCAAGAGGGCCTTAGCGTTGGAAAATCGACCATCGAGAAGGCGCCGACGTAGCGCTTCGAGCAAGAATGTACCTGAACCGCATGCGGGGTCTGTCACCGAGTCTTCAACGGTCCAGTCGGTCATCGCGAGAGTCATCTCTGCAAGCCAATCCGGGGTGTAGAACTCGCCCAACGCGTGGCGGATTTCTCTAGGGATAAACTGCTCGTAGATTCCTTTAAACAGGTCGCGCGTGGTGGCCGGATCCTTTTTCACCACCTCAAAGTCAATTCCCGACAACTTTCCGAGCAGGATCGCAAGACCGCCCTCGAACAGGCTCCAGCTACTTTCATCCAAGTACCAAGAGAAGAAATCCCCGTCTAGCATATTGAGAATTCCAGAGCCCTCATAGAGTCTTCCATTCTCAACAGAGGAGAGGCGCGTCCTGACAGGAACCGAGCCATCTAGTACGTCCTGTGTGGCGCGCGGCAGCGCGCAGGCAACCACCACCTTTGCGACGATCGCAACGTATGTATTCAGCGCAAATAGATATGCAGTCGGATTTGAGTCATAGGGCTGACCGTGGGAGAGCTCCTGCCGTCGAAGGAGCTTCTTCATTCCATCCGGCTGGAACCCTACGACTTGGGCAAATAGGCGCCCCCACTCCCTAAACAGCATATGGGTTTTGCTGGCACCATCGCTTGTACTACTGCAGACCCTCGAATAGAGGGCCGGAATTAGCTGAGTTCCTGATGCAGAGTCAGGACCGATCAGTGATTGCAACAGCTTAGGATGAACCAGCGGCTTTCCGCTTGACTCCATTGCCAGCAGCAAGCGGCGCGCCGAGTTCAAATCGAACGGAACTACCGCTTCCCAGCTGCACTCACCACATTCACGGTCATGACGACCGAACGTAACCGAAGCGCCATCCCATGCCACAAGAAGATAATCGCCAATGGAGCGACCTTCCTCAGAAGCGATCAGGCTCGAGTACTCTTCAACTTGCCTTCTTGCGTGCCTAGCCTTGGCATTGAGCGTGCCAGCGAAGCAACGCGGAGGTTCATACTCAATGAGAACGCCACCGTGCGCCACATCTATGAACTTGGTCGATTCACCCTTGCGCTTCAGCGCTCGCTCCATCTGGAACGGCGTCCATGGAATACCTATAGTTGTGCACGCGGCATGAAGCGCAACCTCGACCTCGTGCCGAAGCTGTGCCTCATTCTTGGCCTGGACAGACGCACTTGACACCGCCCGCACCAAGCTATCGCACGCATCGCCAAATAGGCGTTCCTTATTCACTTTATCTCTCCCTGCGACTGCGCTTTGAATCAATCAACCCTTCGCCCGAGAAAAGGTGGCGGAAGATGACCTCTGCCAATTTAGGTGGAACGGCATTGCCGATCTGGGTGAATTTAGAATCGACATCACCGATTGGCTCGAAGTCCTTCGGAAAGGTTTGGATTCGAGCGCACTCGCGCCAGGATAGGCGTCGGGGCTCCTCGAGGACGTGCCGATCCTCGCCTTCGACTTTATGATCGTACTCGCTGGTAAAATCCCATCGCTGCTTCCAACCATCGGCGAGATTTGACCAAGTCAATTTCATAGTTGGGCTAGCCGGATGGAGCGTTATGTGCCTCCAGTTCGCCACTACCGTAAAAGCAGGATCTTCCCACTTTGCCTTTCGGTTGCGAGACATGAAATACCACGAGAAATTGCCGTCCGGATCGTGTGGACGTTCGTAGAATTCACCAGCAGGCCAAAGCGGAAGATCCTTGATAGCATCGCCGTGAGATGTGTACGGCAACAGGTGCGGTGACTTCTTGGTTGCTTTGCCGTGGGTTGGGTCGGGAAAAGTGAACCTCTGAGCTAGATCTTTCCTGATACCCACGATGAACAGGCGCTTTCTAGACTGCGGCACGCCGAAGTCACGAGCATTAAGAAGGTGATGAGTTACCTCATATCCAGCCTTCTTGTAGGCCTTTTCCTGCTCTTCCAGAAAACTGCCTTCACCAAGCTGCTTCAGTCCAGAAACATTCTCCGCGACGAAGTACTTAGGCTGCACTAGCTCAACCACCCGGAGGAATTCCTTGTATAGGTTGGTTCGAGCATCCTTCTTCGGATCGCGATTCCCCGCCATGGAGAACGATTGGCATGGATACCCCCCCACAACCACATCAGCTGGAGGGAGGTTCGTGACTCCGGCGATATCACCGCAGACAACCTTGGTCTCAGGGAAATATTTCTCAAGGGTCTTGCAAGCATCCGTCAGGATGTCGTTGCTAAAGACTATGTTGCCACCGGCGGCCTTGATTCCGAAATCCATTCCGCCGCAGCCGGAGAACAGCGAGATTACGCTGTGACCGGTTTGCTTGATTTTGGGTTCGCCACTCTTTTTTTTCATTTTCTTACTGTGTGTTGTGCCGCTCGCTTGGCCTTTGGAGGCCTCAGTGGCGAGCTTGCGGGATCTCGTTCGCAAGGACTGAGACGGGGGAACGGTGACATTTATAGCGCGAAAGGGCGGCCTTACGGCCGCCCTTTCGATTCATTGAGCCGCTGAGGAAATCAAACCCCAACAGGATTAGCCTTCTCCGGATCAATCTTGTACTGCTTGATCGCCCGGGCCACATCCTTCGCGGTCATCTTCCCTTCCTTCGCCAGCGCCGCAATCGCGGCATGGGCGATGTAGTACCGGTCAACCTCAAAGAACCGACGCAGGTTCGCACGCGTATCCGAACGGCCGAAACCATCCGTACCCAGCACCGTGTACGACATCGGCACGAATGCACGGATCTGGTCCGCATACGCACGCACGTAGTCGGTGGCGGCAATCGCCGGGCCCTGGCGGCCTTCCAGCAGCTCGGTCACGTAGGCCTTGCGCTGCTCACCTTCCGGATGCAGGCGGTTGGCACGTTCCACGTCGAAACCATCGCGGCGCAGTTCGTTGAAGCTCGGGCAGCTCCAGATGTCGGCGGTCACGCCGAAGTCCTTGTCCAGCAGCTCGGCCGCGGCAATGGCTTCGCGCAGGATGGTGCCCGAACCCAGCAGCTGCACGCGCAGCTCGCCCTTCTTCGGCTTGCCGGCGTCGGTCAGCAGGTACATGCCCTTGACGATGCCTTCAGCCGCACCTTCCGGCATTTCCGGGTGGGTGTAGTTCTCGTTCATCAGGGTGACGTAGTAATACTCGTCAATCTGATCTTCCATCATCGCCTTGGTGCCGTGCTGCAGGATCACCGTCACTTCGAAGCCGAAGGTCGGGTCGTAGCTGCGCACGTTCGGGATGCCACCGGCCACCAGATGGCTGAAGCCATCTTCGTGCTGCAGGCCTTCACCGTTCAGCGTGGTGCGGCCGGCGGTGCCACCCAGCAGGAAGCCGCGGGTACGCATGTCGGCGGCCTGCCAAGCGATGTCGCCCACGCGCTGGAAGCCGAACATCGAGTAGTAGATGTAGAACGGCAGCATCGGCACGTTGCTGACCGAGTAGCTGGTACCGGCCGCCATCCACGAGCTGATCGCACCCGGCTCGCTGATGCCCTGCTGCAGCACCTGGCCGCTCTGGTCTTCGCGGTAGAACATCAGCTGGTCAGCATCGACCGGCTTGTACTTCTGACCGAACGGCGCGTAGATGCCGATCTGGCGGAACAGGCCTTCCATACCGAAGGTACGGGCTTCGTCGGCCACGATCGGCACGATGTGCGGGCCCAGTTCCTTGTCGCGCAGGGTGATGTTCAGGCTCTGCACGAAGGCCATGGTGGTGGAGTAGCTGCGCTCGCCGCTGCTCTTCAGCAGGCGCTCGTAGCTTTCCAGCTTCGGCGCCACGAAAGTCTTGTCGGCCTTGCGGCGGCGCTGCGGCAGGTAACCGCCCAGCGACGCACGGCGTTCCTGCAGGTACTGCACTTCCGGCGAATCCGGGCCCGGGTGGTAGAACGGCACCTGGCCGTCGGCCAGCTGCGCGTCGGTCACCGGAATGTTGAAGCGGTCGCGGAAGTGGCGCACCGCTTCGTCGTCCAGCTTCTTGGTCTGGTGGGTCGGGTTCAGTGCCTCACCGGCGCTACCCATGCCGTAACCCTTCACGGTCTTGGCCAGGATGACGGTCGGCATGCCCTTGGTGTTCACGGCCTGGTGGTAGGCGGCGTAGACCTTGTGCGGGTCGTGGCCACCACGGTTCAGGCGCCAGATGTCGTCGTCGCTCAGGCCGGCCACCATCGCAGCGGTTTCCGGGTACTTGCCGAAGAAATGCTCGCGGGTATACGCGCCGCCGAAGGCCTTGCAGTTCTGGTATTCGCCGTCGACGGTTTCCATCATCAGCTTCTTCAGGACGCCGTCGCTGTCCTTGGCCAGCAGGGCATCCCAGTAACCGCCCCACAGCAGCTTGATCACGTTCCAGCCGCCGCCACGGAACACGCCTTCCAGTTCCTGGATGATCTTGCCGTTGCCGCGCACCGGGCCGTCCAGGCGCTGCAGGTTGCAGTTCACCACGAAGATCAGGTTGTCCAGGCCTTCACGGCCGGCCAGGGCGATGGCACCCAGGGTTTCCGGCTCGTCGCTCTCGCCGTCGCCGATGAAGCACCACACCTTGCGGTCGGACTTCTCGATCAGGCCACGGTTTTCCAGGTAGCGCATGAACTGCGCCTGGTAGATGGCGGCCAGCGGGCCCAGGCCCATCGACACGGTGGGGGTCTGCCAGTATTCCGGCATCAGCCACGGGTGCGGGTACGAGGACAGGCCACCGCCGTCCACTTCCATGCGGAACTTGTCCAGCTGCTCTTCGTTGATGCGGCCTTCCAGGAAGGAACGCGCGTAGATGCCCGGGGCGCTGTGGCCCTGGATGAACAGCAGGTCGCCCGGGTGGCTTTCGCTCGGGGCGCGCCAGAAGTGGTTGAAGCCCACATCGTACAGGGTGGCGCCGGAGGCGAACGAGGCGATGTGGCCGCCCAGGTCACCCGGCTTGCGGTTGGCGCGGACCACGGTGGCCATCGCGTTCCAGCGGATGATCGAACGGATGCGCCATTCCAGCTCGGCATTGCCCGGGCTCTTGGCCTCGAGCTGCGGCTCGATGGTGTTGACGTACTCGGTGGTGGGAGAGAACGGCAGGTAGGCGCCCGAACGACGGGTCAGTTCCACCATGCCTTCCAGCAGCTGATGCGCGCGCTCGGAGCCCTCGACATCAATAACGGCCTTCAACGACTCGATCCACTCCTGGGTTTCCACAGGATTCGGGTCGTTGTTCAGCACCTCGTTCAACCAGTTCATTAGCGCTCCCATAACCGCACGCACGCGCGCGACTGTTGTATAGATTTCTAGACCGCAAAGTGTAGCGCACCAAGGGCTTTCGTCACTTGGCTACGCAGGCGTATGGATGCAACCGGCCAGTGTCCGCAAGGGGCTTGCCGGGCCCGCTGAAGGCCCTGCGGCGGGCCTTGGTGGCTGCGCGGGCTGTCGCTTGCGGGCCGCTGCGCCCATGTGCAGGACGCAGTGTTACCGCTGCCGATGACGGTTGTAGGGCAGCGTCATGCCCACCGGTATCGGCTGCGCGTGCCGGCGCTGAACCGGCGACAACGTGTCGCACCTGCCTCTGGATCGCCCCCCGCCCTGCCCTCAGGGTAGGCCTCGAGTGTTGGCCTCGCCCGCTTCGGTCCGCCGTCTGGCCCTGCCTCACTCCCTTCCACAGTGTTGCCCGGGGCGCCTCGCAAGGGGCGCCCCTTTTGCTGTGCGCGGGGCTGGCCGTGGCCCAAAACTGACCCGCTTGTGGCCGGATCGGTGATTGTCGGCTTCGATATATCGATATATCGTTTGCACACTCGTTTACCGATATATCGAAATGAGCCGTACCGCTTCTCCCAGAGCCCGTTCCACCCATCCCGAAGTTCCGCGCCGCAACGGCCAGCCGCGGGTGCTCAGCCGCGGCGACCTGCGCCTGCTGGTGCTGGCCCTGATCGGCGAGCAACCCCGCCATGGCTACGAGCTGATGCAGCTGATCAGCAACCAGTTCATGCAGGCCTACACACCCAGCGCCGGCACCATGTACCCGCTGCTGGCCAGCTTCGAGCAGGCCGGCTGGATCGAGGCCGAGGAAGTGGACGGCAAGCGGATCTTCCGCATCACCGCCGCCGGCGAGTTCGAGCTGAAGGTGCAGCGCACCCAGGTGCGCCTGGCGCAGCGGCGTGCCTTCGACCGTGCCCGCGAGATCACCAAGGCCTCGCTGCCGCCGCCGCTGGCCGGTGCCCTGCGCGAGTTCAAGCGGGCGCTGGTGCACCACCACGGCCGCTGGGCCGAGGGCGAAGCAGAAGAAGTAGCGGCGCTGCTGACGCGGGCGTCTGCCCTGCTCAACGGTACGGCCGGTAGCGAGAGCCCACCCATTTCAATGACCCAGCCAGACTGAATCCAGCCAGGTCTCCCCTACGCCGCGCGCCCCCGCGCGACACCTTTACAGGTAACCCCATGACCGAACACAACAACACGCGCCTGCGCCTGGATGTGCGCTTCCGTGAACTGACCGTGCTGCGCACCGAAGAGGTCACCCCGCACATGCGCCGCATCGTGCTGGGTGGCGCCGAGCTGGCCGGTTTCGATTCGCCCGGCGCCGACGACCACATCAAACTGTTCTTCCCCAATGCCAGCGGCGAGATGGTGCTGCCGGTGGTCACTGCCGAAGGCCGCAGCTATCCGGCCGGCAAGGAGCCCTCGCCGGCCCGCGACTACACCCCGCGCTGGTGGGACCACGAGACCGGCGAGCTGGCCATCGACTTCGTGCTGCACGACCAGGGCATTGCCGGGCCGTGGGCCGAGCGCGCGCAGCCGGGTGATGCGCTGGTGATCGGCGGCCCGCGCGGCTCGTTCGTGGTGGCAGACAGCTTTGATGCCTATGTGCTGATCGGCGATGAAACCGCGCTGCCGGCCATCGCCCGCTGGCTGGACGTGCTGCCGGACGGTGCCGAGGTGCAGGCCTTCATCGAAGTGAGCGATGAAGCCGAACGCCAGGACCTGCCGCAGTACGAGAACGTGCGCATCCACTGGCTGGAACGCAACGGCTTCCCGGCGGCCAGCAGCACGCTGCTGGAAGACATGCTGACCGACTTCGAGGCACCGGAAGGCGATGTCTTCTACTGGATCGCCACCGAATCGCGCCGCGCACGGATGATGCGCAAGTTCATCGAAGGCCACCTGGGCGTGCCGCGCGACTGGATCCGCTCGACCGGCTACTGGAAGGCCCACCCGGACGAAACCGACGGCGATTGATCCAAAGACGGTGGGTGCGGACCCTGCTTGGTGGGTGCGGACCGTTGGTCCGCACGCCCTGCAACAGGTAATGCCGGCCGCTGGCCGGCAACCTCATGAACCCTCGACCCCCGACAGGTAGTGCCGGCCGCTGGCCGGCAACCTCATGAACCTTCGGCAGGAACCCGCAGCTGCCGGCCAGCGGCCGGCACTACCGCGCGGGACGCCGCCTGCCGCGTCCACCCGAACCGCTGCGCGGCCCAGATCTCCAGCGCCACCAACAGCGCGATGACCAGCAGCGGCAACAGCAGCCCGAAGTACACGCCGGGCATCATGCCGTTGATCTGCGCCTTCACCAGCCGCAGCACGCCGCGGGTGTGCAGCAGCTCGTCCACATGCATGGTCAGCGCTTCGCGCACCACCTTGGGTTCCAGGCCCACGGTACCTGCCTTGTCCACCAGCGTGTCTTCCACCATGCCGCGCAGCAGGCCTTCGCGCACCTTGCCGATCACCCAGCCGGTGCCGCGCGCCAACGGGCCGTTGCCAAGACGATCGAGGCCCGGCAACGGATGTTCGCTGAGGTAGGCCGAGGCGATGGTGTCGGCCACATCACCCACCGTACCCTGGCTGCGCAATGCCTCGCGCATGCGTGGGTCGTCCAGCGAGTCGGTGAAGCCTTCGCTCCAGCCTTCCACCAGGGTCTGCAGGTGCGGCTGGAAATGATCGAGCTGCTTGAACAGCGCGCGATGCGCACCGGCGGTGAAGCCCAGCTGCAGGCCGAAGAAAGCCGTCGCCAGCGGCAGCAACACCAGGTAGCTGGCCAGCAGCCAGTGATGCCAGCGCTTGCGCCGCTGCAACCAACCACGGCGGTGCAGCCAGCGCCAGGCAAGAATGCCCAGCACCAGGCCAAGCAACGTGCCGATCACGCTGCCGCCCACCAGGTCGAGCACGCTCAGGCCCGACCAGAATTCGTTCAACCAGTACTGCGCGTCCTGCATGGGTCTTCCTTCCGTGGGTGATACAGCGGGCCATTGTAGAGGCGAGCCCATGCTCGGTTGCTCATGGGAATGTGCGGACCAACGGTCCGCACCCACCGGAGGCAGGGAGCCGCCGAGCGTGGGTGCGGACCGCCATCGACTGGTGGGTGCGGACCGTTGGTCCGCACACTCCCATGTAATTGCCGGCCAGCGGCCGGCACTACCGAGCAAGCAATGCGACAATCGCGCTCCTTTCCTGCAGCAACGAGGCCCACATGGCCAAACTGACCCTGGCCAGCGTGGACGCGCTGCGTACCCGCTTTGCCGATGACGCCGCCTGCGATACGGCACTGGCCGCGTTCACCGACCCGGCCGCGCTGCATGCGCCGCTGCGTGAGCTGGTGGAGGCACAGCACCGCTACCTACAGGCCGAATTCGAGGTGGCGCAGGTGGCCGACATGCTGCGCCGCGACCAGAAGTACGCGCCGGTGGGCCGGCCTTCGATCAACATCGTGCAGCTGCGCAAGCAGCAGGCCGCCACCAAGCAGGCCGCGCTGATTGCACGCCAGGTGGTGGCGCAGGCCGCGCAGACCTTCGCGCGCATGAGTGGGTTGGCGGTGAAGGCCAAGCAGAGCCCGAGCGAGGCGTGCGTGGCATGGTTGGGCGCGTTGCGCTGAGGGATCGTGCGGACCAACGGTCCGCACCCACCAGATGCAGGCTGGCACCTACCGGGTAGTGCCGGCCGCTGGCCGGCAACCCATCAGCATCGGGCACCTGACATGCAGCCGGCCAGCGGCCGGCTCTACCGGAACCCAAAAAGAAGGCCCGCTTTTCAGCGGGCCTTCTGCCTTCTCACGACGAGTGAGTGGGGTGCATCAAGCCGCCGGCTTTTCGCCGGTGGCTTCGGTGGTGATGCGGATCTTCACTTCATCGCTGACGTTCGGGGCATACGCGCCGACGCCGAAATCGCTGCGCTTCAGGGTGGTGGTGGCATCGAAGCCGGCGGCCGGGACCTTGGCCATCGGGTGCTCGCCGCCGCCGTTCACGGTCACGTCCAGGGTGACCGGCTTGGTGATGCCCTTGATGGTCAGGTCGCCGGTGACGGTCAGCTTGTTGGTGCCGGCCGCTTCCACCTTGGTGCTCTTGAAGGTGGCATCGGCGAACTTGGCGGCGTCGAAGAAGTCGGCGCTCTTCAGGTGCTCGTCGAACTTGGCGGTGAAGCTGTTCAGGCCGCTCAGCGGCAGCTTCACTTCCACGGTGGACTTGGTCACGTCTTCGGCGTTGTACACCAGGGTGCCTTCGGCGTTGCCGAAGTGCGCGCTCGGGTTGGAGAAGCCGAAGTGGCTCCACTGGGCCAGCACGTCGGTGTGGGTCGGGTCCAGCTTGTAGGTGCCCGAGGCGATCTTGATCGCTTCGGCAGCCGGTGCGGCAGCGGCGGCGTCGGCGGCCGGGGTGGCAGCCTGCTCGGTGGTGGCCGGGGCGGCGGCATCGGCAGCCGGGGCAGCGGTGTCGGCCGGCTTGGAGCAGGCGGCGATGGCCAGGGTCAGGGCCAGCGGCAGCAGCAGTTTACGGGTGGCGCTCATCTCAGGAACTCTCCGGATCGTAGGGTGGGGACAACAAGGGCCGCCAAGGTGACGGCCCGAAACCGATACAGCGACTTACGCGATGCGCGCCGCTTCGTCGAACGACAGGCGCGGCAGACGCGGGAACAGGCCCGCCGAGTCACCGTAACCCAGGTTGACCAGGAAATTCGACTTGATGGACGTGCCGGCGAAGAAGGCTTCATCCACCTTGGCCGCATCGAAGCCCGACATCGGGCCGGCATCCAGGCCCAGCGCGCGTGCGGCCAGGATCAGGTAGGCGCCCTGCAGGCTGCCGTTGCGGATGGCGGCTTCGTGGCGGCCTTCCTGCGGGCCGTCGAACCAGGCCTTGGCATCGGTGTGCGGGAACAGGTACGGCAGCTTCTCGTGGAAGTCCAGGTCGAAGCCGATGATGACGGTGACCGGGGCGGCCATGGTCTTGTCGTGGTTGCCTTCGGACAGGGCCGGGGCCAGCTTGGCCTTGGCTTCCTTCGAGGTGACGAAGACGAAACGGGCCGGCGTGGTGTTGGCGGCGGTCGGGCCCCACTTCACCAGGTCGTACAGTTCCTGCAGCAGGCTGGCCGGGACCGGCTTGTCGAGGAACCCATTCTGGGTGCGGGCAGTACGGAACAACTGGTCGAGGGCAGCAGCGTCGAGCGCGTGGGACATCGGTGGATCTCCAGGGCGGCTAAGGGAAGGTCAGTGCCCGCGGGCGGCGCGGGGCGAATCGACGAGCCGCAGTGTAGAGTGTCGCGACTGTTGCAACACCCAGCAGGGCTGAAACGAATTAATGCCACAGGTGAAACGATCGAGCGCGCCCTGGACGGTCACGGACGGCCGTGCGGGCAATGTCCGCCAGGCGGTCGCGCTGGCCTCTGCGCTGCGCCAGGGCACCCATCGGCCGCTGGTTCTGCAGCCCCGCGCTCCCTGGCGCTGGCTGTCGCCGCGGCGGCTGCCCGGTGATGTGAACGGCTACGGCGAGGCCTTCGCGACGCTGGCCCACGAAGCCCCGGCGCTGGCGATCGGCTGTGGCCGTCAGGCCGCCGGCGCACTGCGCGTGCTGCGCGCACGTGGCAGCCAGGTGGTGCAGATCCTCGACCCGCGCATCAATGCCCGCCATTGGGATGTGGTGGTGGTGCCCGAACACGATGCCCTGCGTGGCAGCAACGTGCTGACCCTGCTCGGCAGCCTCAACCCGGTGGACGACGACTGGTTGGCCTGGGGCCGCGCCGCGTTCGCGGGCTTCAGTACCCTGCCCGGCCCGCGCACCGCGCTGCTGGTGGGCGGGCCGACGCCGCTGGCGCCCTGGGATGAGACCGCGATGGTGGGCGTGTTCCAGGCGCTGGCCGACCAGATCCGCAGCGAAGGCGGCAGCCTGCTGGCCACCACCTCGCGACGCACGCCGCCGGCATTGGCCGAGATCCTGCGCGCAACGTTCGCCGACCTGCCGCACGTGATCTGGGGCGATGGCGGCGACGGCACCAATCCTTATGGCGGCCTGCTCGGCTGGGCCAACCGCGTGGTGGTCTCGCCCGATTCGGTGAACCTGCTGTCTGAAGCCTGCGCCACGCGCATGCCGGTGATGGTGGCGCTGGCCGATACTGTGCAGGGCCGGCTGGCACGTTTCCAGCAGCAGCTGCGCGAGCGCGGGCGATTGCAACCGCACTGGCTGGACTGGCAGTACGACCGCATCGAGCCGCTGCGCGAGACCGCGCGGGTGGCCGCGGAAGTGAAAGCGCGCCTGGCAGTGAGGTAGTGCCGGCCGCTGGCCGGCAATCCTCGGCGCCTGGCATCACGGTAGTGCCGGCCGCTGGCCGGCAACGCTGTATGCATTACCG